>NZ_JAJPWM010000003.1:0-567565 GCF_046549095.1 Streptomyces sp. x-80 | reverse complement strand
ACCGGATATCGGCGCCTCAACCACCGCTACGAACGGAGACCAGGCAACTACCTGGCCTTTCTCGGACTGGCAGCCGCCCTCTGCTGCTACAAGCGACTACTCAAGCTCACCATGTAGGACACGGCCTAACTTCGCTGTCGAAGGACAAAGACCGTCGATGGACGCTGTCCCTGGAAATCAACGGAGCCACGAGGCGGACGGCCCGGTCCCTGCCGGGGGAAGAGCCGGGCCGCCGGGCACGTCCGCGGGCGGCCCTCAGCGCACGGCCCGCTCCGGCGCCGGCTCCCTGAGGGCGCCAAGAGCGGTCCGTACGGCCGCCAGGTCGCGGTCGCTCGCCAGTCCCGCGTGGTAGAGCCGCAGTTCACCGGCGCCCAGCGAGGCGGCGTGCGCGGCGTCGGCGGCGAGGGCGCCGGGGCGGCCGCCCATCCCGGAGACGACGGTGAGGTTGGCGGCGACGGTGGCGCCGGCCGGCCGGTCCGCGAACGGCCCGAGCGCGTCCGCACGGGCCGCGTCGTCGCCGGTGCACGGGACGACCACACCGTCGGCGTGCGCGAGGACATCCGCCGGGTCCACACCGGCGTTGGCGCCGCAGCGGTGCGCGGCGGGGTCGGCGTGCAGCAGCACCCGGAACTCCCCCGCGGCGGCGTCCCGTACGGCGCGGACGGCCGCGCGCTGAAGGGTGCGCGCGGCCCCCTCGCGCCAGGCGTGCGCCACCCCGGCGAGGTCGGCGCCGAGCAGCGCCCCGATCTCCGCCCGCTCGCCCGCCCGGTCGGCCGGGGCGGCCGGGGCGGCCGGGGCGCCCGCCCACACCGGTTCCAGGGCCCGTACCACCGCGCCCCGCAACTCCGCCGCGGGCACGCCGAGTCCGGTGTACCCGGCCGAGCAGACCGGGCAGAAGCACAGCGACATCAGATACTGCGCGGCGCCGGAGAGCGGCAGCTGGCCGGTCTTGTCGTGGGCGTGCGGATGCGCCAGTCCGTACCAGCCGCAGGACTCCAGCTCGGCGCCGCGGGCGCCCGGCCGCACGGCCGCCTCGGCGGCGAGGGTGACGAGGTAGTCGCGCACCTCGGGGCGGGCGATACACGGCGCCCAGGGATACGGATCACCGTAGGCGTTGTGGACGGCGATGGCCGGATGTTCCGCGCCCATACGGGAGTTGTGGGCCAGTACGACCCAGGTGTGCACCTCCAGACCGGCGTCGGCCAGCGCCCGCGCGGCCTCGCCGAAGGGGTCCGCACCGGCCACCCAGTCCTGCGGGTACGGCCGCAGCGTCCGGCCCGCCCAGCGCGTGGCGTCCGGCGGGTAGAGGACGGCGGCGTGCCGGGCGGTGACGATGCGGTGGCGGGGGTGACGGGGGGTAAGAGCGCGGGTCGAGTGGTACGACGAGGCCAGGGTGACCTGCTGCACGCCGAGACCGGCGAGGCGCCGGGCGGCGTCCGGGTCGCCGACGACGTCCCAGGGATAGAGGAAGGCGGCGGTACGCATCAGGCGCGGGCCCCCGGTGCGCCCGCGACCAGCGCGAGTCCGCGGTCGATCAGCGCGGCGAGCTCCTCGACATGCGCCGGGTCCGGTTCGCTCAGCGGCGGCCGGACCTCGCCGACGTCCGTGCCGCGCAGCCGCACGCCCGCCTTGACCAGCGATACGGCGTAGCCGTGGCCCTGGTTGCGCAGTTCGACCAGCGGCCGGTAGAAGCCGTCCAGCAGCCGGGCGACGGTGTCCTGGTCGCCGGTGGTCAGCGCCCGGTGGAAGGCGAGGGCGATCTCGGGGGCGAAGGCGAAGACGGCGGAGGAGTAGCGGCGGACGCCCAGGCCGAAGTAGGCGGGGCCGGTGAGTTCGGCGGTGGGCAGACCGTTGAAGTAGAGGAAGTCCGCGTCGGCGGCCTCGGTACGGACGGCGCTGATGATGCGCTGGAGCAGGTCCAGATCGCCCAGCCCGTCCTTGAGGCCGATGATGCCGGGGGTCCTGGCCAGCGCGACGACGGTGGCCGGTGCGAAGACGGCGTTGTCGCGCTGGTAGACGATGACGGGGAGGGGTGTGGCGGCGGCGAGTGCGGTGTAGTGCCGCAGCAGTCCTCGCTGGCCGGCGGCGACGAGGTAGGGCGGCATGGCGAGCAGCCCGTCGGCGCCCGCTTCGTGGGCGAGGCGGGCGAACCGGAGGGCGAGCGCGGTGCCGTAGCCCGCACCGGCGATCACCGGGACCCGGCCCGCGGCCTCCTCGACGGCGGCGGCGACGCAGTCGGCGAACTCCTCGGGGGTGAGCGCGTGGAATTCGCCGGTGCCGCAGCAGGCGAACACGGCGGCCGCGCCCGCGTCGATCCCGCCGCGCACATGGGCGCGGAAGGCCGCCAGGTCCACGGCGCCGTCCGGCGTGTACGCGGTCACGGGGAAGAACAGCAGTCCGTCGAGGCGACCGGCGAGCGGCGAGTCTGAGGTCACGGGCTCTCCCTGGCATGCATGTGCATGTCTCTGATCAGCGTCCATATTTCTGAACGCGGCCACGCTAGAGCAGCCCTCCCGCGCCGGTCAAGGGTCCGAAACGACCGCCCCGCAAGCGGATTTGACGAGTCCGTCCACTGTCTTGACCGGCCGCGATACCGCTCCCTACCGTGTCCACATCCCTGAATGCCGTCCGCGCATACGGCCTCGCAGCTCAGCCCGAGGAGTACCCGCCCATGACCGCACCCCGCACCGTCCTGCTCACCGGCGCCGCCGGCGGGCTCGGCACCCTGATGCGCGAACTGCTCCCGCCCTACGGATACCGGCTGCGCCTCTTCGACCAGCGGCCCGTCGACGGAGAACCGGAGGCGATCACCGCCGATCTGGCGGACCGGGGGGCGGTACGCGAGGCGGTACGCGGCGTCGACGCGATCATTCATTTCGCGGGCATCTCCCTGGAAGCGCCGTTCGAGCAGATCCTGCGGGCCAACATCGAGGGCACCTACCACCTCTACGAGGCGGCGCGCGAAGAGGGCGTACGCCGGATCGTCTTCGCCTCCTCCAACCACGCCGTCGGCTTCACCCCGCGCCCCGCGGACGGCTCCGGCGCGATCGGTATCGGCACCCCGCGTCGCCCCGACACCTATTACGGCCTGTCCAAAGGGTTCGGCGAGGATCTCGCCTCGCTCTACTGGGACCTGCACGGCATCGAGACCGTCTCGCTGCGCATCGGCTCCTGCTTCCCCCGGCCGACGACCGTCCGGATGCTGTCGATCTGGATGAGCCCGGCGGACTGCGCGCGGCTGCTGCACGCGGCGCTCACCGCCGAGGGCGTCGGCCACACCGTCGCCTACGCCTCGTCCGCCAACACCCGTCTGTGGTGGGACCTGACGACCGCCCGCGCGCTCGGCTACGCACCCCAGGACGACTCCGAGCCGTACGCCGCCGAACTCATCGCCGCCCAGGGCGAACTCGACCCCGAGAACCCCGAACACGCCCACCTCGGGGGCGCGTTCTGCACCGATCCGCCCCGCTGGCCGTACTGACCGGGCGGCCGCCGCCCGCCCCGCGCTCCCCGTCTTCCCCGTCCCCCGCCCCTCGTCCCTCGCCGCCCGCCCGTCACCGGCCGTCCGTGGCCTGCCCGGCTGTCGGCGGCCGGGCGCGGCACACCTCCCGGGCCCGCCCGGCGCGCCCCCGCCCGGTCTCCGTATCCAGGCCAGGGCAGGGCACCCGGGCCAGGGCCGGTCACCCGGGCCACCCCCGCCGCGGGCCGACCGGCCACGCGGCGCGGCATCGCCGCTCGCTCACCTGGCCGATCCGCCACCGCACGGAACTTGCCGCCGCTCCCTCGCGTCCTTGTCTGGGAACACAGCTCCGCCGCGGGGCGCCACGGCAACGCCGCACGGCGCGGCACGGCGGAGCGCATCACCACGCGGGAACGAGGAATCGCATCATGGGCATCGTCAGCTGGCTCGTACTGGGCCTGATCGCGGGCATCATCGCCAAGGTCCTGCTGCCGGGGCGCGACCCGGGCGGGATCGTCGGCACCACACTCATCGGCATCGTCGGTTCGTTCATCGGCGGCTGGCTCTCCACCAAGATCCTGCACCGCCCGATCCCCCGGGACTTCTACGATCCGTCGATGTGGATCGCCGCAATCGCCGGGGCCCTGGTCCTGTTGATCGCCTACCGGCTGCTGTTCGGCAACTCCCGCCGCTGACCGCGGGGCCACGCAGGACGGTCCCCTTGTCCAGGCAGGAAACGCCGGACCAGGAACGCGTATCAGGAACGCGACAAGGGGCGCGGTAAAGGGCTCGGGTAATGGAACCGCAAAGCCGAACCGCTCGTTACTGCTGGTATGACCGCTATGACTCCTGGCTCGAACCTCCCGCTCACCGCCGCGCGGGTGGCGGTGGATGTCACCGCCCCCGTGCGGCTGGACGTGTCGGGACTGCTGCTCACCGCCGACGGCAAGGTGCGCTCCGACGACGACTTCGTCTTCTACAACCAGCCCCACGGCCCCGGAGTGACGCACACCGCCGCGGCCGGCGGCGGGGGCGACACCATCACGGTGGACACCGCCGCGGTGCCCGCCGGCATCGAGAAGGTCGTCGTCACCGCGAGCCTGGACGCGGCCGGTGCGACGTTCGCCGGCACCGAACCGACCGGCACGGTCCGCGACGCCGACAACGGCAGCGTCCTCGCCTCGTTCACCCCGCCGCAACTCGGCGCGGAGACCGCGCTGGTGGTCGTCGAGCTCTACCGCCGCAACGGCGTCTGGAAGGTCCGCGCTGTCGGGCAGGGGTACGCCGACGGCCTCGCCGGTATCGCCACCGACTTCGGTGTCAGCGTCGAAGAACCCGCCGCACCTGCCGCACCTGCCGCACCTGCCATGGTGCCCGCCCCCGCCGCACCGCAGGCCCCTCCGGCACCCCCCGCCGCGGCGCCCGCGGACCAGTGGGGACCGCCCACCGGAGCCCCCGCGCCGATCGCCCCGCCGCAGGCCGCCGCACCCCCGGCCCCGCCCGCGCCGGGCGCCGGCCGGATCAATCTGGACAAGGGCCGGGTCAGCCTCCAGAAGAACCAGACGGTGTCGCTGGTCAAGAACGGTCAGCCGCTGCTCACCTCCGTCAAGATGGGCCTCGGCTGGGAGCCCGCGTACCGCGGCAAGAGCATCGACCTGGACGCCTCCGTCATCGCCTACGGCCCGGACCGCAAGAAGGTCGACAACTGCTTCTTCGGCAAGCTGTCGATCCTCAACGGCGCCATCCAGCACTCCGGCGACAACCTCACCGGCGAGGGCTCGGGCGACGACGAGGTCATCACCGTCCACCTCGGCGGACTGCCGCCGGAGGTGACCGGCCTGGTCTTCACGGTGAATTCCTTCTCGGGCCAGAAGTTCTCCGAGGTCGCCAAGGCGTACTGCCGGCTGACGGACGCCCGGACGGGCGAAGAGCTGGTCCGATTCGACCTCACCGGCTCGGAGAAACGCACGGGCGTGATGATGGCCAAGCTCATCCGGCAGTTCTCCGGCGAGTGGGAGATGACGGCCATGGGCGAATTCGTCGACTCGCGTACGGTCCGCGGCATGATCAAGCCGGCGGCCCAGGCGCTCTGAACCGGCCGCCGTACACCCGGCTCCACCGCTCCTCCCCCACCGGCCCGCGGTCACCCGCACGGCCCGGGAGGGGGCGTACCACCGGAGCCGGGGCGGCACCGGGCGGCCGGGGGCAGGGCCAGTGCCCCCGGGGCGGCGCCGGCCCGCCCCCGGTCACGCGCCCCCGCGGACGGCACGGCGCTCAGCGGCACCCGTCCGCCCCGAGCCCCACCACCCGGGCCAGCCGCTCGTACGACTCCACCAGCGCCGCCCGGTCGTAGGTACTGGTGGTCACCAGCACCTCGTCCGCCCCGCTGCGTGCGATCAGGGCGCCGAGGGCCGCGCCCACCTCGTCCTCCGTGCCATGGACATGGCCGCGCAGCGCCTCCTCGTAGAACCCCCGCTCCCGGGCGGACATCTCCTCCCCCGTCCCCGCCGGCCGCAGCGCCGGGAAGACCCCGTGGGTACGGGAGTACGCCAGCGACCGGGCCTCCGGCATCAGCAGCCGCCGCGCCTCCTCGGCCGTCCCGGCCACCGCGACCGTCCCGGAGACGACGACATACGGCCGGTCCCAGAACGCCGAGGGCCGGAACGCCGCGCGGTAGCCGTCGATCGCGTCGAGCATCCGGTCCCGGCCGCGCAGATCACCGATGACCAGGGCCAGCCCGGCCGCCGCGGCGAGCTGCGCGCCCGCGCCGGTGGCCAGGACGAAGGCGGGCACCCGCAGCCCCTCGGCGGGCCGGGCGTGCACCTGCGGATGGGCCGTCTGAGTGCCCGTGAAGTAGCCCAGCAGTTCGGCGAGTCGGTCGCCGAAGTCCCCGACGGCGTCCTTCTCGGTGCCCAGTGCCCGGCGGATGCCGTCGGTGAACCCCACCGACCGGCCGAGCCCCATGTCGATCCGGCCGGGGAAGAGCGACTCCAGCACCCCGAACTGCTCGGCGACCACCAGCGGCCGGTGGTTGGGCAGCATCACCCCGCCGGTGCCGACCCGGATCGTGGACGTCGCCGCGGCCACCGCCGCGGCGAGCACGGTGGGCGCGGAGCCGGCGACCCCGGGCACGCTGTGGTGCTCGGACACCCAGAAGCGGTGGTAGCCGAGCCGCTCCGCGCGCCGGGCCAGGGCCACCGTGTCACGCAGCGCGGCCCCCTCCGGATGCCCCTCTCTGGTGCGGGAGCGGTCCAGGATCGAGAATCGTGTCGTCCGTATCGTCGAGCTCACCTCTGCTTCAACGTCCGCGCGCGCGCCCAGGATTCCACCCGTCACCCGCCCGTCCACCAGGCCACCCCACCGTGGGGCACCCGCCGCGGGACACCCCGCGGCAGGCCGCCCCACAGCACGCACGAGGAGTGTGTGATGACGCAGCGACCGTCCCCGGCCGGTGCCCCCGGCCACCCGGACCGCCAGGACCCGCCGGCGCCCCCGGGCCTCCCCCCGCGCGTCGCGCAGGCGTACGGCGCGTCCGACCTCAGCACCGTCCCCGTGTTCGCCGGCGGCTTCATCAACTTCGGCTACTGGGCGCGGCTGCCCGGTACGGCGGACCGGCCGCTGACCGAGGCCGACCGTATCCGCAGCGAGCAGGATCTCTACCGTCTGGTACTCGGCACCTTCGACCGCCCGGCGGGGCGCACCGCGCTGGAGGTCGGCTGTGGCCGGGGGCTGGGCTGTGCGCTGGCGCTGCGCGAGTTCGGATTCGGGTCGGTCACCGGCCTGGACGCCCACCCGGACCAGATCGCCCGCGCCCGCCGTGCCAACGCGGTGCTGCTCGGGCCGCCCACCGGCGAACCGGCGCCCGGCGACCGCACCCCGTCCCCCCGGCTGGACTTCGTCCGCGGTACGGCCGACCGCGTCCCGCTGCCGGACGCCGGCACCGACTTCCTCTACTCGGTCGAGGCCGCCCAGCACTTCCGCGAACTGACCGGTTTCGCCCGGGAGGCGGCGCGGCTGCTGCGCCCGGACGGCCGGCTGGCGCTGACGACGTTCTTCGCCCGTGACCGTGCCGCCGCCCGCGCCCTGCCCGAGCTGCTGCCCACGTACGCCGACGGTCTGGACGTCCCGCATGTGATCGACGACGCCGCCGCGACGCTCACCGGGGCCGGTCTGCGGGACGTCCGGGTGACGGCGATCGGGGACGGCGTCTGGGCGGGCTACGACCGCTATATGTCCCAGCAGCCACAGTTCCGCGACGCGTGGCCACGCCGGTTTCTGACGGCGTACACCTCGGGCCTGCTGGACTACTACGTCATCACGGCCACCGCCGCCACGGCCACCGCTGCCGCCGACCGCGGCCGGTGATCCCGGCCGCCGCGCCCGCCGTCTCGGCACGGCGCGGCGGGCGGTGCGCGCCGCCTGCCCGCACCGCCCGCCGGACCGCACTTCCCTGCGGCTCCCGCGCCAGGTGTCACCCCGCCGCCGGCCGCGCCGGGCAGCCCGCGATCAGCCCGCCTGCCGGGAGCGCGCCTTGAAGGCGGCCTTACGGGCCTCCTTGGCGGCCTTCTTGTCCGGGTGCAGCCGGCCCATGGCCTCCAGGACGTCGGCGGTGGCCGGGTGGTCCACCCGCCAGGCGGTCTCGAAGAACCCGCTGTGCTGGTCCGTGAGGCTCCGCACCAGCTCGTGCAGCTCGGCCGTCGCCTCCTCGTCCTCGGTGTCCAGCTGCGCCGCGATGGTGTCCACCGTCAGCCAGAAGATCATGTCCTGGGAGGGCTCGGGGATACCGGGCACGGCACGCTCGGCGAGCCAGACCCGGGCCAGACCGCCGAGCTGCCGGTCGTCCAGCACCTCGCGCAGCGCGGGCTCCGCGTCCCGGGCGACCAGGGACAGCGCCTGCTGGGCGGCGAGCCGGCGCAGCGGGGCGTGCGCGTCGTCGCCCCGGGCGGCCGCGAGCAGGTCCCGGGCGGCGTCCACGGGCGTACGGGCCGCCAGCCACTGTTCGGACTCGGCCTGGGCGAGCGCCTCGGGGTAGTCGGGCAGCGCCTCCAGAAGGACATCGGCGCCCTTGTCCGCGAGGTCGCCGACGGCCGGGGCGTACACGCCGGCGTCCTGCATGCGGGCGCGTACCGCGTAGATGCCGAGCGGGGTGAGGCGGACCAGGCCGTAGCGGGAGACGTCCTCGTCGTCCAGCGGCTCGGCGGCGCGTACCGTCTCGCCGTCCTCGTCCAGCTCCTCGATGAGCGCCTCGTCGACGGGGGTGTAGGCGACCAGGCCGATCGGCTCCAGCAACCGGAACTGGTCGTCCAGGCGCATCATCGCCTCGGAGACCTCTTCGAGGATGTCGTCGGTGGGCTCGTCCATATCGTCCGGCACGATCATCGACGCGGCCAGCGCGGGCAGCGGTACGTCCTGGTCGGGGCTCTCGTTCAGGGCGGTGAGCAGGTAGAGGTTGCCGAGGATGCCCTCCAGCAGCTCGGCCTCCTCCTCCGGGTTCCAGTCGATCGCGTCCAGGTCCAGTTCGCCGCCGTCGGCGAGCTGGTCGGCGATATCGGCAAGGTCGGGGGCGACCGCGTCGGCGAGCACGGTCTCCATGCCGCCGAGCCAGATGTCGAGGATGTCCCGCGGGCTGCCGGAGGTGAGCAGGGCGAGCTCCTCGCCGGGGGTGGCGGTGCCGACCGCGGCATCGTCCAGGAGTGCGGCGCCCGCCGTGCCGTCCGCGTCGGCGCTCTCCTCGATCTCCACCAGGCCGGTGTCGACCGCCAGCTGCCATGCCTCGGCGGCGTACCCGGGGCCGTCCTCGTCGGCGGCCAGGCCGAGGTGCTCGGTGGCCGCGCCCAGCGACTCCTGGAGGATCTCGCCGCCGACACCGACCGGGACGCCGCGCTCGGCCCAGCGGGCGAGCTTCGCGGCCCGCGCCATCAGCGGCGCGCTGAGCGCGTCCCGGGCCAGCTCCGCTTCGGAGTGCAGCCGCACCGGCGGCAGGGTCGGACGGTCTGCGGACATCTGGGGCTCAGCTCCTCGAACGGACTACGGACTCGTGCGACGCCCAAGCGTAGACGGAATTCTCCGCGTCCCGGGCGGTTCACCCGCCCGCCCCTCACCGGTCGCCCGGCGCACCTTGACAACTCCCGTGGCCACACAAGAGATTGACGCGCGTAGAAAGCACCGTTCCGCGCCGCGTACGGCGCTGCCCGCAGCCCGCCCGTCCGCTCCTCGTCCCGCCCTCTCCCCCGGAGGCATTCATGCCGTCCCGTCGTCCGCTCCGCAGCTCCGCCGCCGTCACCGCGGTGACCTGCGCCGCTCTCGCCACCGGACTGCTCACCGCCCCGCAGCCCGCCGCCGCCTCGGGCGTCCGCATCCATGACATCCAGGGCACCACCCGTATCTCCCCGCTCGCCGGGGAGCGTGTCACGGGGGTGCCCGGCACCGTCACCGCGATCCGGGCGTTCGGTTCGGCGCGCGGTTTCTGGGTGCAGGACCCGCACCCGGACGACGACCCGGCGACCAGCGAGGCCATCTTCGTCTTCACCGGCAAGGAGACGCCGGACGTCGCGGTCGGGGACTCGGTCACGGTCACCGGGAAGGTCACCGAGTACTACCCGGGCGGCAAGGACGCCGGCCTCCAGTCCGTCACCGAGCTCACCGGCGCCGACTGGGACGTCCTGGCCTCCGGCGTCCCGCTGCCGGCCCCCGTCAAGCTCAACGCGGCCTCGATACCGGCCCGTTACGCCCCCTCGGCGGGCGGCGGGAGCATCGAGTCGCTGCCGCTGCGCCCCCGCTCGTACGCGCTGGACCGCTTCGAGTCCCTGGAGGGCATGCGCGTCTCGGTCACCGACCCCCGGTCGTCGGCCCGACCAACACCCACCGGGAGCTGTGGGTCACCGCGCAGCCGGACCATCACCGCACGGCCCGCGGCGGCACGCTCTACAGCTCCTACGGGGACCCCAACCCGGGCCGGATCAAGGTGACGTCGCTGATCCCGCCGCCGGCAGCGGGGCTCGGCACCGCCGGCCGGCAGCCGTTCCCGGTGGCCGATGTCGGCCAGCGGCTGACCGGCACCACCACCGGGCCGCTGGACTACGACAACTACGGCGGCTACACGATCCAGGCCACCCGACTGGGCACCGTCACCGGCCGCGGCCCGGCCCCCGAGACCACCCGCAAGCAGCAGGCCGACGAGCTGGCGGTGGCCACGTACAACGTCGAGAACCTCTCCCCCAAGACCCCGCAGGCCAAGTTCGACCGGCTGGCGTCGGCGCTGGTGCGGCGGCTGGCGGCCCCCGATGTGGTGGCGCTGGAGGAGGTCCAGGACGACGACGGCCCCACGGATGACGGCGTCGTCTCCGCCGGGGTCACCCTCCGGAAGCTCACCGACGCCGTCAAGGCGGCCGGCGGCCCGGCGTACGAGTGGCGGCAGATCGACCCGGTGGACGGCCAGGACGGCGGCCAGCCGGGCGGCAACATCCGGGTCGCGTTCCTCTTCAACCCGGACCGGGTCGCGTTCACGGACATCGCGGGCGGCGATGCCACCACTCCGGTGCGGGTGCTCGCCGACCACGGCAAGGCCACGCTCTCCGCGTCCCCGGGCCGGATCGCGCCCGGTGATCCGGCGTGGCGCGACAGCCGCAAGCCGCTGGTCGGCCAGTTCTCGTTCCGGAACCGTCCCGGCAGCCGGGTGTTCGTGGTCGCCGACCACTTCAACTCCAAGGGCGGTGACCAGGGGCTGGACAGCCGCTTCCAGCCGCCGGCCCGGACCTCCGAGACCCAGCGGACCGCGCAGGCCCGGCTGGTGAACACCTTCGTCAAGAGCCTGCTGGCCACCGACCCGAAGGCCGATGTGGTGGTCGCCGGGGACCTCAACGACTACCAGTTCTCACCGGCCCTGAAGACCCTGACCCAGGGCGGTGTGCTGACCGATCTCGTCGACCGGCTGCCGCTCGCCGAGCGCTACGGCTACGTCTACAACGGCAACTCGCAGGTCCTGGACCACATGCTCACCAGCCGCCACCTCACCCGCCCCGACTACGACATCGTGCACATCAACGCCGAGTACGCCGACCAGGCCAGCGACCACGATCCGCAGGTACTGCGCATCCGGCCGTGAGACGGGCGGCCGCGGTCCGACGGAGGGGCCGCCGCGGCGGCCCCGGTCAGGCCCCGGCCGGGACCCGCCCCCCGGCGCGGACGTCCGGGCCCGTACCGCTCCCGTCCGGGCCGGGGCCGCCGTGGTCCCGGCCCCGCCCCTCCCGGTCCGGCGACGACGGTTCCGCCTCGCCGGGTGCCAGGTCCCGTACGAGCAGCGTGGCGCCGGCCACCGCGCCCGGCATCAGCACCACCGCCGCGAACGGGACGAGGAAGAGCAGCACGAGCGGCGTGCCGAAGCCGACGGCGAGCGCCGTGCGGCCGCGCAGCAGCCGCAGCCGGGCACGTACCGGGATGTCCCGGCGCTGCATCGCCACCGAGGTCAGCTCGACGGCGAGGAAGAAGCCGGAGACGCAGCAGCCGATCACCGGGACGACTGTCTGCCCGAGGAACGGGACGAACCCCAGGGCGAACATGAGGAGGCCGAAACCGGCGGCCCGCAGCAGCACATGGACACCGTCCCGCAGTGCGACCCACAGCTCCCGCCAGAGCGGCAGGTCCGGGCCCGGCGGGCAGTGGCCCGCGGACTCCTCGACCCGCTCCGACAACGACTCGTAGAAGGGCTCGCCGACCAGCAGGGTCACGGCGGTGAAGGTGAGGACGGCCAGCAGCAGCCCGCCCGCGCACAGCAGTGCCACGAACAGGCCGCGCAGCAGAGCCGGCCAGGGGGCGCCCCAGCCGTCGGCGAACGGCGTCGCCCAGGCGGCGACGGCATCGGCCCGGAACACGAGGACGGCGAACGCCGCGGCGTACAGCACCAGGGTGATCAGCGCCGGGAGCAGTCCGAAGCCCCACCACCGGCGGTGCCGGGCGACCCAGCGCTGGCCCCGGCCCAGGTACCGCATCCCCGTTACAAGATCACGCATGGGCAGAGCGTAGACGGCACCGCGGCCCGGCGGATCTCCCCCACCGGGCCGCGGCTGCCGCCCGGAGCGGCACGGTGTCAGTTGTGGCTGTGCAGAATCTCGTTGAGGCCGCCCCAGACCGCCTTGTTCGGCCGGGCCTCGACGGTGCCGGTGGTGGAGTTGCGGCGGAAGAGGATGTTGTCGGCGCCGGAGAGCTCCAGCGCCTTGACGATCTGGCCGTCGGGCAGCGTGACGCGGGTGCCCGCGGTCACGTAGAGGCCGGCCTCGACGACGCACTCGTCGCCGAGCGCGATGCCGATGCCCGACTCGGCGCCGAGCAGGCAGCGCTCGCCGATGGAGATGATCTGCTTGCCGCCGCCCGACAGGGTGCCCATGGTGGAGGCGCCGCCGCCGATGTCGGAGCCGTCGCCGATGAGGACCCCCGCGCTGATCCGGCCCTCGATCATGGAGGTGCCCAGCGTCCCGGCGTTGAAGTTGACGAAGCCCTCGTGCATGACGGTGGTACCGGCCGCGAGGTGGGCGCCGAGGCGTACCCGGTCGGCGTCCGCGATCCGCACCCCGCCGGGCGCGACATAGTCGGTCATCCGCGGGAACTTGTCGATGCTGGTGACCTGGAGGTGCCGCCCGGCGGCGCGGGCGTTCAGCCGCACCGTCTCCAGCCGGCCGACGGCCACCGGGCCGAGCGAGGTCCAGGCGACGTTCGCCAGCAGCCCGAAGAGGCCGTCCAGGTTCTGCCCGTGCGGCTTGACCAGCCGGTGGCTGAGCAGGTGCAGGCGCAGATACGCGTCGTGTGCGTCCAGCGGCTTGTCGTCCAGCGAGGCGATGACCGTACGGACGGCCACGACCTCGACACCGCGGACCGGATCGGGGCCGGTCGCCTGCGGCGCGGCGGCGCCCAGCAGTTCGGCGGCGCGCTCGCCGGTCAGCCGCTCGGTCCCGGCGGGTCCGGGCTCGGCGACCAGCTCGGGCGCCGGGAACCAGGTGTCGAGAACGGTGCCGTCGGGGGTGACGGTGGCGAGCCCGGCGGCGACGGCGCCGGTGGCACGGGGAGTACGGGGAGTAGCAGCATCGGTCATGCCGAAAACCTAACCGGAGGGTGCCCGCGGAGGCGAACCGGTCTCAGCGACCGGGCCCGGCCCCCGCGGTCCGCCCTGCCCGCCCGGCCCGTCGCCCGGCGGCGGGCTCAGGCCGGCACCCCGTCCAGCCCGGCGCGCACCGTGGCGCGGTCGAAGGGCCGTCCGGTGAGCAGATGCTGGATGAGCAGCCCGTCGGCGAACGCCACCACGGCCCGCGCGGTCGGCAGATCACCGGTGCGCCGGCCCAGCAGCCGCACCATCTCGTCCAGGCAGTCGGCGGCGATCGGACGCACGGCCTCGTGCCGCAGCGCCGCCAGATACAGCTCGTACTCCAGCACCACCCGCGAGCGGTCACCGGCGAGGGTCTCCTCGACGAGCCGGATGACCTCGTCGGCCAGCGGCGCCGCCGTGTCGATGCCGTCCACCCAGCGCGCGAAACCCGTCAGCCAGCCGCGGTTGACCTGCCGCAGCGCGGCGACCAGCAGCTCGTCCAGCGTCGCGAAGTGGTACGTCGTGGAGCCCAGCGGCACATCCGCTGCGGCGGCCACCGCCCGGTGGCTGAGGGCGGCGATCCCGCGCTCCGCCACCACCGCGATCGCCGCGTCGATGATCCGCTGCCGCCGGTCCGGGTCGTAGCGCCGCGCCATCAGTGCGCACCGCCCAGATTCAGCGTCACGACACCGGCGATGACCAGCAGCACCCCGAGGATCTTCAGCGCGCTCGCGGTCTCCCCCAGGAACACCATGCCGATCACCGCGATCACGGCCGTGCCGGCGCCCGACCAGATGGCGTACGCGGTGCCGACGCTCATCGACTTGAGCGTCTGCGACAGCAGCGCGAAGGCGATCAGGTATCCGGCGACGGTCCCCAGGGAAGGCCACAGCTTGCTGAAGCCCTCGCTGTATTTCATCGCCGTGGTGGCGAGGATCTCGGACAGGATCGCGCCGGCCAGCGTCACATAGACCATGTGTACGAGTGTACGCAGCGTTACGTACACCCGTACACAAGAACGGGCGGGCGACCGGGCGCCGCGGGGCCGACGGTGCTCCGGCACCGCGAAACGGCCGTACCCGCCGGTGGGTGACCAGCGGATACGGCCGTTTCGCGGTGCGAGGGAGACCGGTCAGACGTTGAAGCCCAGCGCGCGAAGCTGCTCACGGCCGTCGTCGGTGATCTTGTCGGGGCCCCACGGGGGCATCCAGACCCAGTTGATCTTCAGCTCGCTGACGAGGCCGTCCGTCGCGGACTTCGCCTGGTCCTCGATGACGTCGGTCAGCGGACAGGCCGCGGAGGTCAGCGTCATGTCGATGGTGGCGATATTGGCGTCGTCGACATGGATGCCGTAGATCAGGCCCAGGTTGACGACATCGATGCCCAGCTCGGGGTCGACGACGTCGTACAGCGCCTCGCGGACCTCTTCCTCCGAGGCCGGCTTGGTGGTCGTGAGGGTGTCGGGGGTGTCGGTCATGCGGTCTTCGCCTCCTCGGAGAGGGCCTTGGCCGTGGCGTCCTTCCAGGCCATCCAGCTGAGCAGCGCGCACTTCACTCGCGCCGGGTACTTCGAGACACCGGCGAACGCGACCGCGTCCTCCAGCACCTCCTCCATCTCGTCGTCCGGCTCCACCTGGCCCTTGGACTGCATCAGCGCCAGGAAGGTCTCCTGGATCTTCTGCGCGTCCCCGAGCTGCTTGCCGACCAGGAGCTCGTTGAGCACCGATGCGCTGGCCTGGCTGATGGAGCAGCCCTGGCCCTCGTAGGACACATCCTCAATGGTGGCGCCGTCGAGCCGCACGCGCAGGGTGATCTCGTCACCGCACGTGGGGTTGACATGGTGCACCTCGGCGTCGCCGTCCCGAAGACCGCGCCCGTGCGGGTGCTTGTAGTGGTCCAGGATGACGTCCTGGTACATGGAATCCAGCTTCACGGCTCAGTCAGTCCTCATCCTCATCCGCTGTGCGTGGTTAACCGAAAAAGTTGCGGACGTGCTCCAGGCCCGCCACCAGGGCGTCGACCTCGGCGGGGGTGGAGTACAGATAGAAGGACGCTCGTGTGGTCGCAGGAATTCCGTAGCGGAGGCAGACCGGCCGCGCGCAGTGGTGGCCGACCCGGACCGCGATGCCCTGTTCGTCCAGGACCTGGCCGACGTCGTGCGGGTGGATGTCGCCGAGCGTGAAGGAGATCGTCGCACCGCGGTCCTCGGCCGTGCTGGGGCCGATGATGCGCAGGTCGGGGACGTCCAGCAGCCGCTTGACGGCATATTCGGTGATCGCGTGCTCATGCGCGGCGATCTTGTCCATGCCGATCGCGGCGAGGTAGTCCACGGCCGCGCCGAGGCCGACGGCCTGGGCGATCGGGGGCGTACCGGCCTCGAACTTGTGCGGCGCGGGGGCGTACGTCGAGGAGTGCATCGACACGGTCTCGATCATCTCGCCGCCACCGAGGAACGGCGGGAGGTCCTCCAGCAGCTCCTGGCGGCCCCAGAGGACGCCGATACCGGTCGGGCCGCACATCTTGTGGCCGGTGAAGGCCACGAAGTCGGCCTGCAACGCCTGCACGTCCAGCACCATGTGCGGGGCGGCCTGCGAGGCGTCGATGACGACCAGCGCGCCGACCTGCTGGGCGCGCCGGATGATCGCCTCGACCGGGTTGATCGTGCCCATCAGGTTGGAGACCAGGGTGAACGAGACCACCTTGGTCCGGTCCGTGATGATCTCGTCGATGTTGGACAGATCGAGCCGGCCGTCGTCGGTCAGGCCGAACCACTTCAGCTTCGCCCCGGTGCGCTGCGAGAGCAGCTGCCACGGGACGATGTTGGAGTGGTGCTCCATCTCCGTGATGACGATGTCGGTCTCACGGTCCACCCGGTAGGGCTCATCGGCCCAGCCGAGCATGTTGGCCACGAGGTTGAGCGACTCCGAGGCGTTCTTGGTGAAGATCACCTCGTCGCGGCTCGGCGCGTTGATGAAGGCGGCGACCTTGTCGCGGGCGCCTTCGTACAGCGCCGTGGCCTCCTCGGCGAGCACGTGCACGCCACGGTGGACGTTGGCGTTGTGCTGCTCGTAGTACTCGCTGAGTGCGTCGATGACCTGGCGCGGCTTCTGCGAAGTCGCCGCACTGTCCAGGTAGATCATCTTCTTCCCGTCGTGGACCACACGATCCAGGATGGGGAAGTCCTTACGGATCGCCTCTGTGTCGAGGAGGCCCGGCAGCCGTGTCACGCGGTTACGCCACCCTTCGTGTACTCCTCGTAGCCCTCGGCCTCAAGCTTGTCGGCGAGCTCGGCGCCGCCGGACTCGGCGATGCGGCCGTTCGCGAACACATGGACCTGGTCGGGCTTGATGTAGCGCAGGATGCGCGTGTAGTGGGTGATCAGCAGGGTGCCGACCTCACCGGTCTCGCGGACGCGGTTGACGCCCTCGGAGACGGTGCGCAGCGCGTCGACGTCCAGACCGGAGTCGGTCTCGTCGAGGATCGCGATCTTCGGCTTGAGCAGCTCCAGCTGGAGGATCTCGTGGCGCTTCTTCTCGCCGCCGGAGAAGCCCTCGTTGACGTTGCGCTCGGCGAAGGCGGGGTCCATGGAGAGCCGCTCCATGGCCTCCTTGACCTCCTTGACCCACAGCCGCAGCTTGGGGGCCTCGCCGCGGATCGCCGTCGCGGACGTCCGCAGGAAGTTGGAGACCGAGACACCGGGGACCTCGACCGGGTACTGCATGGCGAGGAAGACACCGGCACGGGCGCGCTCGTCGACGGACATCTCCAGGACGTCCTCGCCGTCGAGGGTGACGGTGCCGCCGGTGACCGTGTACTTGGGGTGACCCGCCAGCGAGTAGGCGAGAGTCGACTTGCCGGAGCCGTTGGGGCCCATGATGGCGTGCGTCTCGCCCTGCTTCACGGTCAGGTCGACGCCCTTCAGGATCTCGCGCGGGCCGTTCTCGGCCTCGACGGAGACGTGCAGGTCGTGGATCTCAAGCGTTGCCATGGGGAACTCAGGACTCCTGGGTGATGGAGACGAGCACAGTTGCGTCTGGGCCGTCTCCTTCGATCTTGACGGGGTATACGGGAACGGGGCGCGTCGCGGGAAGACCCGACGGCTTGCCGGTGCGCAGGTCGAAACTCGATCCGTGCAGCCAGCACTCGATCGAGCAGTCCTCGACCTCGCCCTCCGAGAGGGAGACGTTCGCATGCGAGCAGATGTCGTTGATCGCGAACACCTCGCCCTCGGTACGGACCAGGGATATCGGCGTGCCGTCGATCTCCACCCGCTTGGGGGTGTCCTCCTCCAGCTCGCTGAGCGCCGCTGCGCGTACGTACGTCATGCCGCGGACGCTTCCAGCTCGGCCTCGATCTTGCTCATCAGACGCTCTTCGACGTCCGGGAGACCGATCTGCTGGACCAGCTCGGCGAAGAAGCCGCGGACGACCAGCCGGCGGGCCTCGTCGGCCGGGATGCCGCGGGCCATGAGGTAGAAGAGCTGCTCGTCGTCGAAGCGGCCGGTCGCCGAGGCGTGGCCGGCGCCGACGATCTCGCCGGTCTCGATCTCCAGGTTGGGGACCGAGTCGACCCGCGCGCCGTCGGTGAGGACGAGGTTGCGGTTGAGCTCGTAGGTGTCCGTGCCGGTGGCGGACGCCTGGATCAGGACGTCACCGATCCAGACGGCGTGCGCGTCCTGGCCCTGGAGCGCGCCCTTGTAGACGACGTTGGAGCGGCAGTTGGGCGCCGCGTGGTCGGCGAAGAGGCGGTGCTCCTGGTGCTGGCCCTCCTCGGTGAAGTACAGGCCGTACAGCTCGGCCTCACCGCCGGGGCCCGCGTAGGTGACGCGCGGGTGCAGCCGGACGAGGTCGCCGCCGAAGGTGACGACCACGGACTTGAAGGTGGCGTCCCGGCCGACCAGTGCGTTGTGCTGGCCGACGTGCACGGCCTGGTCGTCCCAGTCCTGGACGGAGACGACGGTCAGCTTGGCGCCGTCACCGAGGAGGTAGTCGACGTTGGCGGCCAGCACGGCGTCGCCGGTGTGGTCGATGACGACGACCGCCTCGGCGAACGCGCCCAGCTCGATGACCTGGTGGCCGAAGGCGGTGCCGCCCTCGCCGTGCACGGCGATGCGGATCGGCTCGGCGAGCACGGTCTCCTTGGGCACCGTGAGGACCGACGCCTTCTCGAAGGAGCTGTACGCCTGGGCGGCGACCCGGTCCACGGGCTTGCCGGCCTTGCCGACCCGCGGGTCCGCGCGGTCGACCAGCTCGTGGGTGACGCCCTCGGGCGCGGTGATGTCGATCTTCAGGTCGGCACCACCGGCGACGGCGCTGCCGTCGTGCAGGCCCCGCAGGCGCGCGAGGGGCGTGAAGCGCCACTCCTCCTCGCGGCCGTGCGGCACGGGGAAGTCCGCCACGTCATAGGACGGCGGGGCGCTCATCCGGGTGGCGACGGTGGACTCCGCGGCCACCGCGATGGAGCCGGCGGTGGTGGCACCCGCCGGGATGTTCTGAGCCTCAGCCATGGCTGTCGTCGTGCTCACTTTCTGGTTACGTTCCTCGGCCCTCCCGGGGGACGGCCGCCGCGTCGGTGTGGGGTGTACCGCGGCCGTCAGCCGACCGAGCCTTCCATTTGCAGCTCGATCAGCCGGTTCAGCTCCAGCGCGTACTCCATGGGCAGCTCACGGGCGATCGGCTCGACGAAACCGCGCACGATCATCGCCATGGCCTCGAACTCCGTCAGACCGCGCGCCATCAGGTAGAAGAGCTGGTCCTCGCTGACCTTGGAGACGGTCGCCTCGTGGCCCATCGACACGTCGTCCTCGCGGACGTCGACGTACGGGTAGGTGTCCGAGCGGGAGATGGTGTCCACCAGCAGGGCGTCGCACAGCACGTTGGACTTGGAGCCCGCGGCACCCTCGCCGATCTCGACGAGACCGCGGTAGGAGGTGCGGCCGCCGCCTCGCGCCACCGACTTGGAGACGATGTTGGAGGAGGTGTTCGGCGCCATGTGGACCATCTTGGAGCCGGCGTCCTGGTGCTGGCCCTCGCCCGCGAAGGCGATGGACAGGGTCTCGCCCTTGGCGTGCTCGCCCATGAGGTAGACCGCGGGGTACTTCATCGTCACCTTGGAGCCGAGGTTGCCGTCGACCCACTCCATGGTCGCGCCCTCGTAGGCGACGGCGCGCTTGGTGACCAGGTTGTAGACGTTGTTCGACCAGTTCTGGATCGTCGTGTAGCGGCAGCGGCCGCCCTTCTTCACGATGATCTCGACGACCGCGGAGTGCAGCGAGTCCGACTTGTAGATCGGGGCCGTGCAGCCCTCGACGTAGTGGACGTAGGCGTCCTCGTCGACGATGATCAGCGTCCGCTCGAACTGGCCCATGTTCTCGGTGTTGATCCGGAAGTACGCCTGGAGCGGGATGTCGACGTGGACACCCTTGGGGACGTAGATGAAGGACCCGCCGGACCACACCGCGGTGTTCAGCGACGCGAACTTGTTGTCGCCGACCGGGATGACGGTGCCGAAGTACTCCTGGAAGAGTTCCGGGTGCTCCTTGAGCGCGGTGTCGGTGTCCAGGAAGATGACGCCCTGCTCCTCCAGGTCCTCGCGGATCTGGTGGTAGACGACCTCGGACTCGTACTGCGCGGCGACACCGGCGACCAGGCGCTGCTTCTCCGCCTCGGGGATGCCGAGCTTGTCGTAGGTGTTCTTGATGTCCTCGGGCAGGTCCTCCCAGGAGGCGGCCTGCTGCTCCGTGGAGCGGACGAAGTACTTGATGTTGTCGAAGTCGATGCCCGACAGGTCCGAACCCCAGTTGGGCATGGGCTTCTTGTCGAACAGCTTCAGACCCTTGAGCCGGAGCTTGAGCATCCACTCCGGCTCGCTCTTCTTGCCGGAGATGTCGCGGACGACGGCCTCGGACAGACCTCGCTTGGCGGAAGCGCCGGCCACGTCGGAGTCGGCCCAGCCGTATTCGTACTTGCCCAGTCCCTCAAGCTCGGGGTGGGCAGTCTCCGTAGGGAGCGTCATGCGGGTTTCCTCCCGGCCGTGCGTGCAGATGCGGTGGTGGTCTTGGTGGTGGTGCGATGAGCGGCCTTGCCCGCCTTCGGGGCGGCGTGGCCGGCCTTCGGGATGAAGGTCGTGCACACCCCGTCGCCGTGGGCGATCGTGGCAAGACGCTGTACGTGCGTTCCCAGCAGGCGGGAGAAGACCTCGGTCTCCGCCTCGCACAGCTGCGGGAACTGCTCGGCGACATGGGCGACCGGGCAGTGGTGCTGGCAGAGCTGTTCACCGAGCTGGGAATTGGGCGCGCTGCGCGCCGTAGCAGCGTACCCGTCCGCGGTCAATGCCTCGGCAAGGGCCTTGGCGCGGGCCGCCGGCTCGGCCCTCTCGACCGCCTGGCGGTAGCCCTCGGCCTGCGCGGCGAGGCGCGCGCGGGCGAACGCGGCGACCGCCGCCTCGCCCATCTCGCCGCCGCCGGCGGTCTGCGCGATCCAGCGCAGCGCGTCGGTGGCCAGCTGGTCGTAGGACTGGTCGAAGGCGTCCCGGCCGCAGTCGGTGAGGGCGAAGACCTTGGCCGGGCGGCCGCGGGTACGCGCTCCGTAGACCCGCTGCTCGCGGGGTTCCACGACGCCCTCGGCGGCCAGCGCGTCCAGATGCCGGCGGACGGCCGCCTGGGTCAGCTCCAGGCGCAGCGCGAGCTCGGCCGCGGTGGACGGACCGTGGTCGAGGATGGAGCGGGCGACCTTGTTACGGGTGCCCTCGTGCTCTTCGTGTGCGGAGGGCGTGGGGTGCGCGGCCCGTCCGCTCCGCTCGGGCGCGGGAGACCGGGGCCCGGCGGTCTGCTCGGCCGCGGGCCCTCTCTGATCCTCGCTCGCGTATTTCACAACACCATTGTTGCGTAATTCCGCGGAACGGCACAACCCTCGCCCGGATCACCGGTGGGTGGCTTCAGTCACTTAGGGTTACCTAATTCCGGTGCGCTCCGGGGTCTGCGCCACCGTGGCGGCCGCCTCGTCCACCGCCGCCCGCCGGCCCCCGCCGGCGGGGCGGACCCGCCGCGCACCGCCGGTGAACCAGTACGTGGCGCCCACCAGCAGCCCGCCGCCGACGATGTTGCCCGGGACCGTGTACGCCAGGTTCCGCAGCAGATCGGCGCCGTCCGCGACACCGTCGAAGAGCGCGAGGCCGTACACCGCCATATTGGCGACACAGTGCTCGAAGCCGACCGCCACGAAGACCGCGACCGGCAGCCAGAGCACCAGCGTCCTGGCCCCGTCGCCGGTGGCCCGCGAGAACATCCAGACGGCCAGGCAGACCAGCATGTTGCAGAGCACCGCGCGCCAGAACAGCTGCCCGCCGGCCAGCGCGTTCTTCCCGGCCACCAGCTCGGCGAGCATCGCACGGGCGGACGGCGTGGCGGTGACGCCCGAGGCGTGCACCATCGCGGCGAAGGCCAGCGTCCCCGCGAGATTGCCCGCCAGGGAGAGCACCCAGCTGCCCGCCAGGTCCTTGATCCCGGTCCGGCCGGAGAGCGCGCCGACGAGCATGATCATCACGTTGCTGGTGAACAGCTGCGCCCCGGCGAACATCACCAGGGTCAGGGCCACCGGGAAGACCGCGCCCTCCAGGAGCCTGGTCGCCGCCGAGTGCTCCGCGACGAACGGCGAGACGGCCACCACCAGCAGCACCTCACCGACCCCGATGAACGCCCCCGCCAGCATCGCGGAGACGAAATAGCGCGGCACCCGCCGCAGGTCGGCCGCCTTGTGGGCCGCCTGCCGGGACGTTTCCTCAAGGTTTTCGGCGATGCTGATCACGCCGTCCACGCTAGGCGCCGCAACCGGCCGCGCCGTCCCGCCAAGGGCCCCCTGTCAAAGGCCGAGAGGCGGGAATCCGAAAGGACCTAAGCCCCCATTAATGCAAACGGGGCAGCTCTCCGTAGACTGCCCGGCATGCGAACCGAGCCTGCCGTCGAGGTCGTCGGCCTGGTCAAGCGATACGGGACCAAGACCGCCGTGGACGGGCTCGACCTCACCGTCGCGCGCGGTGCCGTCACCGCCGTGCTCGGCCCGAACGGCGCCGGCAAGACCACCACCGTCGAGATCTGCGAGGGCTACCGCCGTCCGGACGCCGGCACCGTCCGCGTGCTGGGCCTGGACCCGGTGGCCGACGCCGCGGCACTGCGGCCCCGGATCGGCGTGATGCTGCAATCCGGCGGCGTCTACCCGGGCGCCCGCGCCGACGAGATGCTCCGGCACACCGCCAGCCTGCACGCCCACCCGGTCGATGTGGACCTCCTCATCGAGCGGCTGGGGCTGGGCAGCTGCGGCCGGACCGCGTACCGGCGGCTGTCCGGCGGGCAGCAGCAGCGGCTCGCGCTGGCGATGGCCGTCGTCGGCCGCCCCGAACTGGTCTTCCTGGACGAACCGACCGCCGGCCTCGACCCGCAGGCCCGGCGCGCCACCTGGGAGCTCGTGCGGGAACTGCGGCAGGACGGTGTCAGCACCGTGCTGACCACCCACTTCATGGACGAGGCCGAGCAGCTCGCCGACGATGTCGCGATCATCGACGGCGGCCGGGTCATCGCCCGGGGCACCCCGGAGGAGCTGTGCCGGGGCGGCGCGGAGAACACCCTGCGCTTCACCGGCCGCCCCGGCCTGGACGTCACCTCGCTCCTCAAGGCGCTGCCCGCGGACAGCGCCGCCACCGAGCTGACCCCCGGCACCTACCGCGTCGACGGCAAGGTCGGCCCACAACTCCTCGCCACCGTCGCCTCCTGGTGCGCGCAGCACGGCGTCATGCCCGACGCCATAGCCGTCGAACGGCACACCCTGGAGGACGTCTTCCTGGAGCTGACCGGCAAGGAGCTGCGCGCATGACCGCGACCGGCACGTTCACCCCGCGGCCCGGTGCGGCCCCGCTGCCCCGGATGATCCGCGCGCAGGCGGCCCTGGAGACCAGGATGCTGCTGCGCAACGGCGAGCAGCTGCTGCTGACCGTCATCATCCCGACGCTGCTGCTGGTGCTGTTCTCCGCCGTCGACATCATCGACACCGGCGCCGGCCGGTCCGTCGACTTCCTCGCGCCCGGCATCCTGGCGCTCGCCGTGCTGTCCACCGCCTTCACCGGCCAGGCCATCGCCACCGGTTTCGAGCGGCGCTACGGCGTGCTCAAGCGGCTCGCCGCCTCGCCGCTGCCGCGCTGGGGGCTGATGACGGCGAAGACCTGCGCGGTGCTGGTCACCGAGGTCCTCCAGATCGCGCTGCTGACCGCCGTCGCCCTGGCACTGGGCTGGTCCCCGCAGGGCAATCCGGCCGCCGTGGCGGGGCTGCTGGTCCTGGGCACCGCCGCGTTCTCCGGTCTGGGCCTGCTGATGGCCGGCACGCTCAGGGCCGAGGCGACCCTGGCCGCCGCCAACCTGGTCTTCCTGCTGCTCCTGGTGGGCGGCGGCGTGATCGTCCCGCTGGCGAAGTTCCCCGAGGCGGCCCAGGCGGTGCTCGGGCTGCTGCCGATCACCGCGCTCTCCGACGGGCTGCGTGCCGTTCTCCAGCACGGCGCCGGCGTCCCCTGGTCCGACCTCGGCATCCTCGCGGTCTGGGCGGTGGCGGGCCTGGGCGCGGCGGCCCGCTTCTTCCGCTGGGAGTAGCCGCCGCAGCCGGCCCCGGACGACCCGGACGGGGCCGCACGGCTGATCGCCCCGTCCGGTTCCGTTGCGATACGCACCCCTCGTGAAAGTTTGCACAAGGGGCCCCCTACGATGGCTCCCGTGCCGAACACGCTGAATCCCCTTGAGCTGATCGCCCGCCGCTGGCAGCCGTCCGCGCGCTTCGTGGAGCGGGCCGCGCTGGCCACCGTCATCATGGCCGTGATCATCGTCGTGACCGGCGGGGCGGTCCGTCTCACCGAGTCCGGCCTCGGCTGCCCGACCTGGCCCACCTGCACGGCGGAGAGCCTGACGCCGACGCCGGCGATGGGCATCAACGGCATCGTCGAGTTCGGCAACCGCGCGCTGACCGGCGTGCTGTGCGTCGTCGTCGGGCTGTTCATCATCGCCGCCCGCGCCCGCCACCCGCGCCGCCGCTCGCTGACCCGGCTCGGCTGGGCCCAGTTCTGGATCGTCATGGGCAACGCCGTCGTCGGCGGCATCACGGTCCTGACCGGCCTCAACCCGTACATCGTCAGCTCGCACTTCCTGCTCTCCACCGGCCTGCTCACGGTCGCCGTGGTGTCCTGGAAGCGGGCCGGCGAAGGCGACGGGGAACCGCGCGACCTGGTCGCCCGGCCGGCCCGCCAGCTCGCCTTCGTACTGGTGCTGGCCACCGCCGCGCTGACCGTCATCGGTACGGTCGTGACGGGCTCGGGCCAGCACGCGGGCGACGCCTCCAAGGACGTCCACCGCATCCCGCTGGACTGGCAGGAGATCACCCAGCTCCATGTCGACTTCGTCTACATCGTCGTCGGTCTGAGCGTCGCCCTGTGGTTCACGCTGCGCGCCGTCAAGGCCCCCGCCGCGCCGCGCCGCGCCGTCCTGGAGCTGTTCGGCTGCCTCGCCTTCCAGGGCGTGATCGGCTACGTCCAGTACTTCAACGGCCAGCCGGAGCTGGTCGTCGGCCTGCACATGTTCGGCTCCACGCTGGTCTGGATCGGCGTCCTGCGGATCTTCCTGGCGCTGCGCGACCGCGGCCCCGTACCCGCCGCACCGGCACCCGCCGAGGACGCCGGGGACGCCACGGACACCGCGCCCCCGGCGGAGCAGCCGGCGAAGGCCCCGGCCGCCCGGTAGACCCTGCGCGGTCACCGGCCCGGCCGGACACCGGCCCGGCCAACGGCTTGACGGACGGCCCCTGCCCCCGGGCATCTCCCCGGGGGCAGGGGCCGTCGTCCGTCCGCCGGGAGACCCGCGCGGGCACCCGCGGCGGTCCACGGCGCCGCACCGCGACCGCACCGCGACCGCACCGGCCGGCCCCGGCCGGAAGCCCGCGCCTCCCGCAGACAGCCGAAAGCCCACCCGGCGCGGCACTCCGCGCCCGGTGGGCTCCGTGGTTCAGCGGACCGGTCCGGGACCGGCCTCAGGGGTTGGCCGGGCCGCCCAGCTGGAGGCCCGCCATCCGGGACCACTCATAGGGGCCGGTGCGGACCTTGGCGGCGAGGGGGCCGTCGAAGTCCTCCTGGAGGGTGATGCCGGCCTGTTCGGCGGCCTCCCTGGCGGTGGTGAAGGACTCCGCGACGAGGTTTCCCCACTCGCCGTTGGCGCCGACGAGAGCGATTCGGGTACGGCCGCGGCCGATGTGCGCGAGCTGGCCCTCGGCGCTGCCGCCGTGCGACCCGGCGAAGGCCCGGATCTCCTTGGCGAGCCTGGCCGTGCGCCGGGCGGCCCGCCGACGGGCCCGCACCTCGGCCACGGCGTCGTCCGCCGTCTGCTCGTCCGCCTGCTGGGTGTCTGCCATGGACAGCATGCTACCCGCCGGTAATCAGCGGAGGAAGGGGTCCACGGCGACGGCGACGAAGAGCAGCGACACATAGGTGATGGACCAGTGGAACAGCCGCATCTCCTTGAGCTTGGCGCCGGTGAGCCCGGCCTTGGCGCGGGCCTGGAGGCCGTGCGCCTCCTTGAGCCAGAAGGCGCCGCAGGCGACCGCGACGGCGGTGTAGAACCAGCCGGTGTAGCCGAGCGGCTGGAGCAGCAGCGAGACGGCGACCATCGCCCAGCTGTAGAGGACGATCTGGCGCGCGACGACCTTGTTGCCCGCGATGACCGGCAGCATCGGCACGCCGACCCGCGCGTAGTCCTCCTGGACCTTCATCGACAGCGGCCAGTAGTGCGGCGGCGTCCAGAAGAACATGACGAGGAAGAGGATCACCGCGGCCCAGGAGACCGAGTTCGTCACCGCGGACCAGCCGATGAAGACCGGCATACAGCCCGCGATACCGCCCCAGACGATGTTCTGCGCGGTGCGCCGCTTGAGGATCATCGTGTAGCCGACGACGTAGAAGAGCAGCGCGGCGAACGAGAGCACCGCGGAGAGCAGGTTGACGAAGACCCAGAACCAGGCCACCGAGACCACGGTGAGGACGGACGCGAAGACCAGGCCCTCACGCGGCGAGACCATGCCGGTGACCAGCGGGCGCTGGGCGGTGCGGTCCATCAGGGCGTCGATGTCGCGGTCGAGGTACATGTTGAAGGCGGCCGCGCCGCCGGCGGAGAGATAACCGCCGATGCAGGTCGCGAGCACCAGCCACAGATCGGGCACGCCCCCGGCCGCCAGGAACATCACCGGCACGGTGGTCATCAGCAGCAATTCGATGACCCGCGGCTTGGTGAGGATCACGAACGCCTTGACACGGGCCCCGAACGGCCGGTTGCCGGGACTCCCGGGGCCCTGAGAGAGCGCCCCCGCAGGACGGGATTCGACGGCCGTCACGCACACCCCTGGAAGTAACGTCTGCGGCATCCGCCGCGGAGATAAGGCCAGCAAGCACACCCGGCGATGGAGGCCGGTCAAGGCTTGCGCGTACCACGCCACTTTAGACGTTGGGGATATCGCGATCTTCGCGGGGGTGCGGTCGTGTTGGGCGCGGGCCGCGGCACCGGCGCCGCACCGCGCTCCCCGCGATCACCCGGTGTTCAGGAGGCGAATGCCGGCGCCGCCCGGCAGTCTGGTCGTACGACCGCCGCCTCCGGGAGGAATTCCGGAAGCAGTGGTTCCGTTGCCCGGAGCGACGTCCTTCCCGGGTGCCGCCACCGACCACGAGTCGAAAAGGCGCACGCACTTGCGGGGGTAGGCTCGACACCGCCTGGCGGACATACCGGTCCGCGGCATTCGACATGTGGAGAGGAGCCCTGACTCAGGGTGAGCACCAAGCCGACCACCACAGATTTCGAGTGGACCGAGCTGGACCAGCGGGCCGTTGACACCGTCCGCGTCCTGGCCATGGATTCCGTGCAGAAGGTCGGTAACGGCCATCCGGGTACGGCCATGAGCCTGGCGCCGGCCGCCTATCTTCTCTTCCAGAAGCTGATGCGGCACGACCCCGCCGACGCGAACTGGACCGGCCGCGACCGGTTCGTCCTCTCCGCCGGCCACTCCAGCCTGACCCTGTACATCCAGCTCTACCTCGCCGGCTACGGCCTGGAGCTGGACGACCTCGAAGCTTTCCGCACCTGGGGCTCGAAGACCCCCGGCCACCCCGAGTACGGCCACACCACCGGCGTGGAGACCACCACCGGCCCGCTGGGCCAGGGTGTCGCCAACGCCGTGGGCATGGCGATGGCCGCCCGCTACGAGCGCGGCCTCTTCGACCCGGAGGCGGCGCCGGGCACCTCGCCCTTCGACCACACCATCTACGCCATCGCCGGTGACGGCTGCCTCCAGGAGGGCATCTCCGCCGAGGCGTCCTCGCTCGCGGGCCACCAGAAGCTCGGCAACCTCGTACTGCTGTGGGACGACAACCACATCTCCATCGAGGGTGACACGCAGACCGCGGTCTCCGAGGACACGCTCAAGCGGTACGAGGCGTACGGCTGGCACGTCCAGCGGGTGGCGCAGCTGCCCAACGGCGACCTGGACCCGGTCGCGCTGGCCAAGGCCCTCCAGGCCGCCAAGGCGGAGACCGAGCGCCCGTCGTTCATCGCGGCCCGCTCGATCATCGCCTGGCCGGCCCCGCACGCCCAGAACACCGAGGCCGCGCACGGCTCGGCGCTGGGCGCGGAGGAGGTCGCCGCCACCAAGCGGGTCCTGGGCTTCGACCCGGAGCGGAGCTTCGAGGTCTCCGACGAGGTCATCGCGCACACCCGCGCCGCCCTCGACCGCGGCCGCGAGGCCAAGGCCAAGTGGGAGAAGGCGTTCGCCGCCTGGCGCACCGCCAACCCGCAGCGCGCCGCCGAGTTCGACCGGATCGCCGCGGGCGAGCTGCCCGAGGGCTGGCAGGACCAGCTCCCGGCGTTCGAGACCGGCAAGGCCGTGGCCACCCGTGCCGCGTCCGGCAAGGTCCTCCAGGCGCTCGGTGCGGTCATCCCCGAGCTGTGGGGCGGCTCCGCCGACCTCGCGGGCTCGAACAACACCACCATCGACAAGAACTCCTCGTTCCTGCCGAAGGGCAACCCGCTGCCCGGCGCCGACCCGTACGGCCGCACGATCCACTTCGGTATCCGCGAGCACTCCATGGCCGCGGAGATGAACGGCATCGCGCTGCACGGCAACACCCGCATCTACGGCGGCACCTTCCTGGTGTTCTCCGACTACATGCGCAACGCCGTCCGGCTGTCCGCGCTGATGCACCTGCCGGTGACGTACGTGTGGACGCACGACTCCATCGGGCTGGGCGAGGACGGCCCGACCCACCAGCCGGTCGAGCACCTGGCCTCGCTGCGCGCCATCCCGGGCCTGAACGTCGTGCGCCCGGCCGACGCCAACGAGACCGTCATCGCGTGGCGCGAGATCCTCAAGCGCTACACCAAGGAGTTCGGCAAGGGCGCCCCGCACGGCCTGGCGCTGACCCGCCAGGGCGTGCCGACGTACGAGGCGAACGAGGACGCGGCCAAGGGCGGCTACATCCTGTTCGAGGCCGAAGGCGCCGACGGGCAGCCCATCGCACCCCAGGTGGTGCTGATCGGCACCGGCTCCGAGGTGCAGCTCGCAGTCGAGGCGCGCGAGCAGCTCCAGGCCGAGGGCGTCCCGGCGCGGGTCGTCTCGATGCCGTCGGTCGAGTGGTTCGACGAGCAGGACCAGGACTACCGCGAGCGCGTGCTGCCGCCCGCCGTCAAGGCGCGGGTCGCCGTCGAGGCCGGTATCGGCCTGACCTGGCACCGCTTCGTCGGGGACGCCGGCCGCATCGTGTCCCTGGAGCACTTCGGCGCCTCCGCCGACGGCAAGGTCCTCTTCCGCGAGTTCGGCTTCACCGCCGACGCGGTGGCCGCCGCCGCCCGGGAATCCCTCGAAGCCGCCGCGCGCTGACGCCGGTATACGACAAGTAGGAGATGCAGAACCCATGACAGACGCACTCAAGCGCCTCTCCGACGAAGGCGTCGCGATCTGGCTGGACGACCTGTCGCGCAAGCGCATCACGTCCGGCAACCTCGCCGAGCTGATCGACCAGCAGCACGTCGTCGGCGTCACCACCAACCCGTCGATCTTCCAGAAGGCGATCTCCGCGGGCGACGGCTACCAGCAGCAGCTCGCCGACCTCGCCTCCCGCAAGGTCACCGTCGAGGAAGCCATCCGCATGATCACGACGGCGGACGTCCGGGACGCCGCCGACATCCTGCGGCCGGTCTTCGACGCCACGGACGGCCAGGACGGCCGGGTCTCCATCGAGGTCGACCCGCGCCTGGCCCACCACACCGTCCCGACGATCGCCGAGGCCAAGCAGCTCGCCTGGCTGGTGGACCGTCCCAACACCCTCATCAAGATCCCGGCGACCAAGGCCGGTCTGCCGGCGATCACCGAGGTCATCGGCAGGGGCATCAGCGTCAACGTCACGCTGATCTTCTCGCTGGAGCGCTACCGCGAGGTCATGGACGCCTACCTCGCGGGGCTGGAGAAGGCCCAGGCCGCCGGCCTCGACCTCGCCAAGATCCACTCGGTGGCCTCGTTCTTCGTCTCCCGGGTGGACAGCGAGATCGACAAGCGCCTGGACAAGCTGGGCACCGACGAGGCCAAGGCCCTCAAGGGCAAGGCCGCGCTGGCCAACGCCCGGCTGGCCTACCAGGCGTACGAGGAGGTCTTCTCCTCGGACCGCTGGGCCGCGCTCGACAAGGCGCACGGCAACAAGCAGCGTCCGCTGTGGGCCTCGACCGGTGTCAAGGACCCGGCCTACAAGGACACGCTGTACGTCGACGAACTGGTCGCCCCCGGCACCGTCAACACCATGCCGGAGGCCACCCTGGAGGCCACCGCCGACCACGGCCGGATCACGGGCGACACCGTGCGCGGCGGTTACGCGGCGGCGCAGGCCGACCTGGACGCGCTGGCCGCGCTCGGGATCTCGTACGACGACGTCGTGCGGCTCCTGGAGGACGAGGGCGTCGAGAAGTTCGAGGCGTCCTGGAACGACCTGCTCAAGTCCACTGAGGCGGAGCTCAAGCGCCTCGCTCCTTCGGAGGGCTGACCAACTTGTCCAGCAGCAATCCGCTGCGTGACGCCCAGGACCGGCGGCTCCCGCGTATCGCGGGGCCGTCCGGCCTGGTCATCTTTGGCGTCACGGGCGATTTGTCCCGTAAAAAGCTGATGCCTGCCGTATACGACCTCGCCAACCGCGGCCTGCTGCCGCCGGGCTTCTCGCTCATCGGGTTCGCCCGCCGCGAGTGGCAGGACGAGGACTTCGCGGAGGTGGTGCACGAGGCCGTCAAACAGCACGCCCGCACGCCCTTCCGCGAGGAGGTCTGGCAGCAGCTGGTCCAGGGCTGCCGCTTCGTGCAGGGCGACTTCGACGACGACGAAGCCTTCGAGACGCTCAAGGACACGATCCAGGAGCTGGACAAGGCGCAGGGCACCGGCGGCAACTTCGCCTTCTACCTGTCCGTGCCGCCGAAGTTCTTCCCCAAGGTCGTCCAGCAGCTCAAGAAGCACGGGCTGGCCGACCAGAAGGAGGACTCCTGGCGCCGCGCGGTCATCGAGAAGCCCTTCGGCCACGACCTGAAGAGCGCCCAGGAGCTCAACCGGATCGTCCACGAGGTCTTCCCGCCGCACGAGGTCTTCCGGATCGACCACTACCTCGGCAAGGAGACGGTCCAGAACATCCTGGCGCTGCGGTTCGCCAACACGATGTTCGAGCCGATCTGGAACCGGTCGTACGTCGACCACGTACAGATCACGATGGCCGAGGACATCGGCATCGGCGGCCGGGCCGGCTACTACGACGGCATCGGCGCCGCCCGCGACGTCATCCAGAACCACCTTCTCCAGCTGCTCGCGCTGACCGCGATGGAGGAGCCCTCCTCCTTCGACGCGGACGCGCTGGTCGCGGAGAAGACCAAGGTGCTGGGCGCCGTCCGGCTGCCGGAGAACCTCGGCAAGGAGACGGTGCGCGCCCAGTACGCGGCCGGCTGGCAGGGCGGCGAGGAGGCCGTCGGCTATCTCCAGGAAGACGGTATCGACCCCAAGTCGAAGACCGACACCTACGCCGCCATCAAGCTGAAGGTGGACAACCGCCGCTGGGCGGGCGTCCCCTTCTACCTGCGCACCGGCAAGCGGCTGGGCCGCCGGGTCACCGAGATCGCGGTGGTCTTCCAGCGCGCGCCGCACTCCCCCTTCGACCACACCGCCACCGAGGAGCTGGGGCAGAACGCCCTGGTCATCCGGGTACAGCCGGACGAGGGTGTGACCGTCCGGTTCGGCTCCAAGGTGCCGGGCACCTCGATGGAGGTGCGGGACGTGTCGATGGACTTCGCGTACGGCGAGTCCTTCACGGAGTCCAGCCCCGAGGCGTACGAGCGGCTCATCCTCGACGTCCTGCTCGGTGACGCCAACCTCTTCCCGCGGCTGGAAGAGGTCGAGCAGTCCTGGCGGATCCTCGACCCGATCGAGGAGTACTGGGACGCGCACGGCAAGCCCGCGCAGTACCCGGCGGGCACCTGGGGCCCCGTCGAGGCGGACGAAATGCTCGCACGAGACGGACGGAGCTGGCGTCGCCCATGAAGATCGATCTGACGGAAACCACGGCCAGCAAGATCAACAAGGCGCTGGTGGAAGGCCGTCGCGCCGTCGGCACCCCCGCCGTCGGCATGGTGCTCACCCTCGTCATCGTCACCGACGAGGAGAACGCCTACGACGCTCTGAAGGCGGCCAACAACGCCTCGCGCGAGCACCCCTCGCGCACCCTCGTCGTCATCAAGCGGGTCAGTCGGTCGCCGCGCGACCGCGCCAAGGCCCGCCTGGACGCCGAGGTACGGGTGGGCGCGGACGCCGGCACCGGCGAGACGGTCATACTCCGGCTGTACGGCGAGGCGATCAACCACGCCCAGTCCGTGGTGCTGCCGCTGCTGCTGCCGGACGCCCCGGTGGTGGTCTGGTGGGCGGTGAACTCCCCGCTGGACCCCGCGAAGGACCCGCTCGGCGCGCTCGCCCAGCGACGCGTCACCGACGCCTACACCGCCGAGCAGCCCATCGCGGAGCTGACCAAGCGCGCGGACACCTACACCCCCGGCGACACCGATCTGGCCTGGACCCGCACCACCCCGTGGCGCTCCATGCTCGCGGCGGCGCTGGACCAGATGCCGTGCACGGTCACCTCGGCCGAGGTCGAGGGCGAGGAGCTCAACCCCAGCGGCGAACTGCTCGCCATGTGGCTCGCCGGCCGGCTGAACGTCCCGGTCAAGCGCAGCCTGTCGGCCGGCCCGGGGCTGACGGCCGTCCGCATGGAGACCAGCGGCGGCCCGATCGTGCTGGACCGCCCGGACGGCGCGCTGGCCACGCTCTCCATGCGCGGCCAGCCGGACCGCGCGGTGGCGCTCAAGCGGCGGGAGACCGCCGAACTGCTCGCCGAGGAGCTGCGTCGGCTCGACCCGGACGACACCTACGCCGCGGCGCTGAAGTTCGGCGTGGACCGGCTCACCGGCCCGACCGGGGAACCGGCGGCGGCTGCGGCGGACGCGGCACCGGCTGAGTCCGCCGGCACCGAGGCGGCCCCGGCCAAGCCCGCGGCGGCGAAGAAGCCGGCCGCTAAGAAGGCAGCCGCCAAGTGAGCACTCCGCAGGTCGTCGTCCACCGCGACAAGGAGCTGATGGCGCGGGCCGCGGCGGCCCGGCTGATCACGAAGATCGTGGACGCCCAGGCCGCCCGCGGCACCGCCTCCGTGGTCCTGACCGGCGGGCGCAACGGCAACGGGCTGCTCGCGGCCCTCGCCGAGGCGCCCGCCCGGGACGCGGTGGACTGGTCCCGCCTCGACCTGTGGTGGGGCGACGAGCGGTTCGTGCCGGACGGCGACCCGGAGCGCAACTACACCCAGGCCCGCGAGGTGCTGCTGGACAGCGTCCCGCTGGACCCGGCCCGGGTGCACCCGATGGCAGCCTCGGGCGGCGCGTACGGCAACGACGCGGACGCCGCGGCGGAGGCGTACGCGGCCGAACTGGCCGCCGCGGCGGGCCCCGAGGACCACGGCCCGGTGCCGTCCTTCGACGTCCTGCTGCTGGGCGTCGGCCCGGACACCCATGTGGCCTCGCTCTTCCCCGAGCTGCCCGCGGTGCGCGAGAAGGAGCGGACGGTGGTCGGCGTGCGCGGCGCGCCCAAGCCGCCGCCCACCCGCCTCTCCCTGACCCTGCCCGCGATCCGCGCGGCGCGCGAGGTCTGGCTGCTGGCGGCCGGTGCGGACAAGGCGGGGGCCGCGGCCCTCGCGCTCTCCGGGGCCGGGGAGGTCCAGACCCCGGCGGCCGGCGCCCGCGGCCGCAGCCGGACGCTCTGGCTGCTGGACGAGGCGGCGGCGGCCCAACTGCCGCGCGGCCTCTACCCGCCCGCCTCGGCGTAGCCGGCACGGACAACGTCTGCGGCCCCGTCCTCCTCCGGGAGGGCGGGGCCGCAGACGTTGTCACGGGCGGGCGGCGCCGTGGCGCCTTCGGTCAACGGCCGCGCAGCTCACGGTACTTGGTGACCAGATTGGCCGTGGAGGCGTCCAGGCCCGGCACCTCGGCGCCGTCCGTCAGTGCGGGCTCCACGCGCTTGGCGAGGACCTTGCCCAGCTCCACGCCCCACTGGTCGAAGGAGTCGATGTTCCATACGGCGCCCTGGACGAAGACCTTGTGCTCGTAGAGCGCGATCAGCTGGCCCAGTACGGACGGGCTGAGCTCCTTGGCCAGGATCGTGGTGGTGGGGCGGTTGCCCTTGAAGGTCTTGTGCGGCACCAGGTCCTCGGCCACGCCCTCGGCGCGCACCTCGTCCGGCGTCTTGCCGAAGGCGAGCGCCTGGCCCTGTGCGAAGAGGTTGGCCATCAGCAGGTCGTGCTGGGCGACCAGACCGGGCCGGAGGTCGTCGACCGGCCGGGCGAAGCCGATGAGGTCGGCCGGGATCATCTTCGTGCCCTGGTGGAGCAGCTGGTAGTAGGCGTGCTGGCCGTTGGTGCCCGGAGTGCCCCAGACGACCGGGCCGGTCTGCCAGTGCACCGGCCGGCCGTCGCGGTCCACGGACTTGCCGTTGGACTCCATGTCCAGCTGCTGGAGATAGGCGGTGAACTTGGCGAGGTAGTGGCTGTAGGGCAGAACCGCGTGCGACTGCGCGTCCCAGAAGTTGCCGTACCAGATGCCCAGCAGGCCCAGCAGCAGCGGGGCGTTCTCCTCCGGCGGGGCGCAGCGGAAGTGCTCGTCCACGAGGTGGAAGCCGGCCAGCATCTCGCGGAACCGCTCCTGGCCGATCGCGATCATCAGCGACAGGCCGATCGCGGAGTCGTACGAATAGCGGCCGCCGACCCAGTCCCAGAACTCGAACATGTTGGTCGTGTCGATGCCGAACTCCGACACCTTCTCGGCGTTGGTCGACAGGGCCACGAAGTGCTTGGCCACCGCCTCGTCACCGGCGCCCAGACCGGTCAGCAGCCAGTCGCGGGCCGAAGTGGCGTTGGTGATCGTCTCGATGGTGGTGAAGGTCTTCGAGGCGATGATGAAGAGCGTCTCCGCCGGGTCGAGGTCGCGCAGCGCCTCGTGCAGGTCGGCGCCGTCCACGTTGGAGACGAAGCGGAACTGCATGTCCCGCTGGGTGTAGGCGCGCAGCGCCTCGTACGCCATCGCCGGGCCCAGGTCGGAGCCGCCGATGCCGATGTTGACGACGGTCTTGATGCGCTTGCCGGTGTGGCCCCGCCAGTCGCCGGAGCGGACCCGTTCGGCGAAGGTGCCCATCTTCGTCAGTACCGCGTGCACCGCGGGGACGACGTTCTCGCCGCCGGTGGTGATGACGGCCGAGCCGGGCGCGCGCAGCGCGGTGTGCAGTACGGCGCGCTGCTCGGTGGTGTTGATCTTCTCACCGCGGAACATCGCGTCCCGCAGACCGGCCACCCCGGCCGCCGCGGCCAGCTCGCGCAGCAGCAGCAGCGTCTCGTCGGTGACCAGGTGCTTGGAGTAGTCCAGGTGGAGATCGCCGACCTGGAGGGTGTAGCGCCCGGCGCGCTCGGGATCCTGGGCGAACAGGTCGCGCAGCTGCACCTCCCCCAGCTGCTCCCGGTGCTTGCCCAGCGCGGTCCACTCAGGCATCTGGTCGAGCCTGCTGCGGCCTTCTGCGTTCATCTCGGACATCAGCCTTCTCATCTCGTACCGGCCCCGCCGTCCCCAACCTAATTGATCAGGGCACGGTATGAGATGTCCGACTGCCGTCGAACGCGGTGCGGACGGGTATCAGGGCGAGCGTGCCACCGCCCAGCAGGGCGCCGGCCAGCAGCGCCGGGGGGTTGGCGCCCCACGCCGCGGCCGCCACACCCCCCAGCAGCGCCCCCAGCGGGACTCCGGCCGTGGAGACCGTACGGAACGCGGCGCTGATCCGGCCGAGCAGCTCGGCGGGGCTGCGCTGCTGCACGACGGTGGTCTCCAGGACGTTCCACACCATCCCGGCGAAGCCGAACAGGCCCAGCAGCACGGCCGCCGCCACCAGTGAGCGCACCATCCCGAAGAGCATCAGCGCGGCGGCCTGCGACAGGCCCGCGCCGAGCAGGGTACGGACCGGTCCGCCGAGGGCGGCCACCACCCGGCCGGCCAGCAGCCCGCCCAGCACCATGCCGATGCCGTATCCGGTCGTCACGAGGACATAGCCGGTGTCCCCGGCACCCAGCCGGCCCTTGACCAGCACCACGAGCGTGCCGATCAGTGCGCCGACGCCGACATTGCCCAGCGCGACGGCCGCGCAGCACGCGCGCAGCACCCGGTCGCGCCACAACGCCCGTATGCCGTCGCCTATTTCGTGCCGGACGGTGCGCCCCGGCGCGGCCGGCGGCCCGGGTGGCGCGGTGATCCGCAGCGAGGCGACGAGGGCGGCCGCCAGCAGGTACGTCGCCGCGTCGGCGAGGAAGGGCACCGCGGCGCCCAGCGCGAGGAGCGCCGGCGCCACCGGGCCCCCGACGAACCGCCCCAGCACCTCCTGGCCGGTCATCAGCCGGGCGTTGGCGGTGGCCAGCGCCCCGGTGGGCACCACCGACGGCAGCAGGACCGTGGCGGCGTTGTCGAAGAGCGTCTGGAGGGTGGTGAGGGCGAAGGCCAGCGCGATCAGCAGCCCGATGCCCGCCTGGCCGAGCGCCACCGCCACCGCGAAACCGGCCATCAGCAGACCGCGCAGCACATCCACGCCCCACATCGCCCGCCGCGGATCCACCCGGTCGGCGACCGCGCCGCCCAGCAGCCCGAAGAGCAGCCAGGGCAGGAAACCGCAGGCGGTGACGAGCGAGATCAGCAGCGGCGAGTCGGTGAGGGCGTAGGCGAGCAGCGGCAGTGCGGTACCGCGCAGCGCGTCACCGAAGCGGGACACGGCGGCCGCGCTCCACAGCCGCCCGAAGCCGCCCCGCCAGGCGAGCGCGCCGGCGTCCGGCGCACTCCCCGTCCCGATGCCCGCCATACCGCCTCCGCCCGTGATCGTCCGCGTACGAAAACGGTAGGGGCGACCACTGACAACGGGCCTCGGGCACCTTCCCCATCCGCTGCCTCAGATGCCGGGGGCGCCCCGGACAGCGTGCCCGGTACGGCGCTTGGGGCGGTCCGGGGCGGCCGCGCCACCACGCGGAACGGCCCGGCCGGAGGGGGTGACTCCCCTCCGGCCGGGCCGTTCGTCAGGTCCGCCGATCCGTCAGATCTCACCGCGGAGCTTCGCGAGCGCCTCCGCGAGAATCGCCTCGCCGTCGGCGTCGCTGCGGCGCTCCCGGACGTACGCGAGGTGGGTCTTGTACGGCTCGGTGCGCGGCGGGTCCGGCGGGCTGTCCCGGTCCTTGCCGGCCGGGAAACCACAGCGCGGGCAGTCCCAGGTGTCCGGAACCTGCGCGTCGCCGGCGAAGCTGGGCTGCGTCTCGTGCCCGTTGGAGCACCAGAAGGAGATGCGGGTGCGCGGCGCGGACTCGCCGCGCTCGGCCTCCCCCATCGGCCCCGCCCCGACCCGACTTCCTCGGATCGCGTTGCCACTTGCCACGGTCGTAACTCCCTGCGTAATGGTGCTGCAAAGCATCTAACAGCAGCTGCGTTGCGGGCGCTCCAGTCTACGTAAGGCCCAACGCGCGTCCAGAGACAGGAGTTACCCCCCGGCCGAGGACGCCGCCCTCATGATAAGCCGCGTCCCCGACGGCATGTCAGCTGCCGAGCTTCATCAGGACGCCGAGGACGACGATGCACGCGAACCACAGGAGACCGACCACGATGGTGATGCGGTCGAGGTTCCGCTCGGCGACCGAGGAGCCGCCGACCGAGGATTGCATGCCGCCACCGAACATGTCGGACAGGCCGCCGCCCTTCCCCTTGTGCATGAGCACCAGCATCATCAGCAGCAGGCTGAAGACGATGAGGGCGATCGAGAACCCGATGACCACGGCTTGACCAACTCTCTAGGACTGACGGACGGAACTGTTGTGCCGACGCCTACCGGGCGCCCGGGGCGACGGCACGGCACCGAAAGGGTGCGGGGCCGGGCGGCGACTGCACGCCGGACCCGGCCCCGACAGGGTACGACGGGCCGGGCCCGTCGTCATAGCTGCTACTGGTCGCGGAAGCGGACGATCTTGACGAACTCCTCCGCGTCCAGCGCCGCGCCGCCGATGAGCGCGCCGTCGACATCCGGCTGCGCCATGATCGCGGCGACATTGCCGGACTTGACCGAGCCGCCGTACTGGATGCGGACCTTGTCGGCCAGCTCCTGGCTGTAGAGCTCGGCGAGGCGGCCGCGGATCGCCCCGCAGACCTCCTGCGCGTCCTCGGGTGTGGCGACCTCGCCGGTGCCGATGGCCCAGACCGGCTCGTAGGCGATCACGATGGACTCGGCCTGCTCGGCCGGGACGCCGTCCAGGGCGCCGTCGACCTGCGCGAGGGTGTGCGTGACCTGGTTGCCGGCCTTGCGGACGTCCAGGCCCTCGCCGACGCAGAGGATCGGGGTGAGGCCGTGCTGGTAGGCGGCCTTGACCTTGGCGTTGCAGATCTCTTCGTTCTCGCCGTGGTACTGGCGGCGCTCACTGTGGCCGACGGCCACGTAGGTGCACTTGAGCTTGGCGAGCATCGGGCCGGAGATCTCACCGGTGTAGGCACCGGACTCGTGTGCCGAGATGTCCTGGGCGCCGTACTTGATCTTGAGCTTGTCGCCGTCGACCAGCGTCTGCACCGAGCGCAGGTCGGTGAAGGGCGGCAGGACCGCGACCTCTACGGCCTCGAAGTCCTTGTCGGCGAGCGCGAAGGCGAGCTTCTGGACGTGGGCGATGGCCTCAAGGTGGTTGAGGTTCATCTTCCAGTTGCCCGCCATCAGCGGGGTGCGGGATGTCACGGTTCTTCAGTCCTCCAGAGCGGCGAGGCCGGGGAGCGTCTTGCCTTCGAGGTATTCGAGGCTGGCGCCGCCACCGGTCGAAATGTGGCCGAAAGCATTCTCGTCGAAGCCGAGCGCGCGCACGGCCGCGGCTGAGTCACCGCCGCCGACGACGGTGAATCCGGGGCTGTCGAGCAGCGCCTGCGCGACGGCTGCGGTGCCGCCCGCGTAGTCGGGGTGCTCGGCGACACCGACCGGACCGTTCCAGAACACCGTCCCGGCGTCCGCGATCTTCGACGCGAACAGCTCACGGGTCTTCGGGCCGATGTCCAGCCCCTCCATGTCGGCGGGGATCTTGTCGGCATCGACGGTGACGAAGTCGGCGGGGGCCTTGGTCTTCAGGTCCGGGAAGTCCCGCGCGGCCAGGATGTCCACGGGGAGGACCAGCTCGACGCCGCTCTTCTCCGCGCGCTCCAGGTACTCGGTGACGGCCGGGATCTGGTCCTTCTGCAACAGCGAGATACCGACCTCGTAGCCCTTGGCCTTGAGGAAGGTGTACGCCATGCCGCCGCCGATCAGCAGCCGGTCGGCCTTGCCGAGCAGCTCGTCGATGACAGCGAGCTTGTCGGAGACCTTGGCGCCGCCGAGGATGACGACGTAGGGGCGCTTGACGTCCTCGGTGAGCCGCTTCAGCACGCCGACCTCGGTGGCGATCAGGTCGCCGGCGGCGTGTGGAAGGCGCGCCGGGAGATCGTAGACGGAGGCGTGCTTGCGGTGCACGGCGCCGAAGCCGTCGCCCACGTACAGGTCCGCGAGCTCGGCGAGCCGGTCGGCGAAGGCGCCGCGCTCCGCGTCGTCCTTGCTGGTCTCGCCGGCGTTGAAGCGGAGGTTCTCCACGACGGCCACCTGGCCGTCGCGCAGGTCCGCGACCACGGAGCGGGCGGAGTCGCCGACCGTGTCGGTCGCGAAGGCCACGTCCTGGCCGAGGATCTCGCCCAGCCGCGCGGCGGCGGGGGCGAGCGAGAAGGCCGGGTCCGGGGCGCCCTTGGGACGGCCCAGGTGAGAGGCGACCACCACCTTGGCGCCGCGCGCGGCGAGCTTGGCGATCGTCGGCGCGACGGCGCGGATCCGGCCGTCGTCGGTGATGGTCGTACCGTCCAGCGGCACGTTCAGGTCGGCGCGGACGAAGACCCGCTTGCCCGCTACCTGGAGGTCATCGATCGTCTTCATGAGAAGTGACTCCGTTGCGTAGGTCGGTCATGGGACGGGGCTCGTACGACGCTTGCGCGCGCCGTACGAGCCCCGTCCTCATTTCGCTGTGCCCTGCCCTGCGGCAAAGGGGGTGTCCCCAGCGCCTGCGGGCGAGATCAGAGCTGGCCGCCGACGTAGGTGGTCAGGTCCACCAGGCGGTTGGAGTAGCCCCACTCGTTGTCGTACCAGCCGATGACCTTGACGCTCTTGCCCTGCGCCATGGTGAGGGAGGAGTCGAAGGTGCAGGAGGCCGGCCAGTTGACGATGTCCGAGGAGACGATCGGGTCCTCGGTGTACTCCAGGATGCCCTTGAGCTCGCCCTCGGCGGCCTTCTGGAAGGCGGCGTTGACCTCGTCCTTGGTGACCTCGCGCGACAGCTCGATGACCAGGTCGGTGACCGAACCGGTGGGGACCGGGACGCGCATGGCGATGCCGTCCAGCTTGCCCTTGAGCTGCGGGAGGACCAGCGCGGTGGCCTTGGCGGCACCGGTCGTGGTCGGGATGATGTTCTCCGCGGCGGCGCGCGCGCGGCGCAGGTCGCTGTGCGGGAAGTCCAGGATGCGCTGGTCGTTGGTGTACGCGTGCACCGTGGTCATCAGGCCCTTGACGATGCCGAAGTTCTCGTCGAGAACCTTGGCCATCGGCGCCACACAGTTGGTGGTACAGGAGGCGTTGGAGATGACGTCGTGCTTGGCCGCGTCGTACTTGTCCTGGTTGACGCCCATCACGATCGTGATGTCCTCGTCCTTGGCGGGCGCGGAGATCAGGACCTTCTTGGCGCCGGCCGCGAGGTGCTTGGCGGCGTCGGCGCGCTTGGTGAAGATGCCGGTGGACTCGATGACGATGTCGGCGCCGAGCTCGCCCCAGGGGAGGTTCGCCGGGTCGCGCTCGGCCATCGTCTTGAAGGTCTGGCCACCGACCGTGATGGTGTCGTCGGTGTGGCTGACGTCCTGCTTGAGACGGCCCAGGATGGTGTCGTACTTCAGCAGGTGGACCAGGGTGGCGTTGTCGGTCAGGTCGTTGACACCGACGATCTCGATGTCCGCGCCCTGCTCCAGGAGCGCGCGGAAGTAGTTACGACCAATGCGGCCGAATCCGTTGATGCCTACGCGGATCGTCACGAACCGATCTCCTCGTTGGTACGCCGGTTCAGATACCGGCGAGCTGTATGGGATGTCCCCGACCGCCTCCGACCCTACCTCCAATACGAGACGTACGTGACATTGACAGCGGCCGCTCGCGCCCCCTCACCGCGCGCCCGCACCCCATGACGCACCGCGCCCCCGGAATCACCTGGGAGACCGGGGGCGAGCGGGGTGGGCGAGGTGTCCGGGCGCGGTCAGCCGACCAGGCCGTCGGCCAGTTCCTCGGAGAGATTGGACTCGGTGCCGGGGATACCGAGGTCCTGGGCGCGCTTGTCGGCCATCGCCAGCAGCCGGCGGATCCGGCCGGCCACCGCGTCCTTGGTCAGCGGCGGGTCGGCGAGGGCGCCCAGCTCTTCCAGGGACGCCTGTTTGTGTTCCATGCGCAGCCGGCCGGCCGCCGCGAGGTGCTCGGGGACCTCCTCGCCGAGGATCTCCAGCGCCCGCTGGACCCGGGCGCCGGCGGCGACCGCGGCGCGCGCCGAGCGGCGGAGGTTGGCGTCGTCGAAGTTGGCGAGGCGGTTGGCGGTGGCGCGGACCTCGCGGCGCATCCGCCGCTCCTCCCACGCGAGCACCGACTCGTGGGCGCCGAGCCGGGTCAGCAGCGCGCCGATCGCGTCACCGTCCCGGACGACGACGCGGTCCACGCCGCGCACCTCGCGGGCCTTGGCGCCGATGCCGAGCCGGCGGGCCGCGCCGACCAGCGCGAGGGCCGCCTCGGGCCCCGGGCAGGTGACCTCCAGGGAGGAGGAACGGCCTGGCTCGGTGAGCGAGCCGTGCGCCAGGAAGGCCCCGCGCCAGGCCGCCTCGGCATCGCAGGTCGCCCCGGAGACCACCTGTGGTGGGAGGCCCCGGATGGGGCGGCCGCGGCCGTCCACCAGACCGGTCTGCCGGGCGAGCTGGTCGCCGCCGGCCACCACCCGTACGACATAGCGGCTGCCGCGCCGCAGGCCGCCGGGGGCCATCACCACCAGGTCGGAGGAGTGCCCGAAGATCTCCAGGATGTCCTTGCGCAGCCGCCGGGCCGCGATCCCCGTGTCCAGCTCCGCCTCGATCACAATGCGTCCGCTGACCAGGTGCAGACCACCCGCGAACCGCAGGATCGACGAGACCTCCGACTTCCGGCAGCAGGTCCGGGTGACGGGGAGCCGGGAGATCTCGTCCTTCACCGCAGGCGTCATCGCCATGGGCCGATCCTTCCATGCATCCGAAAAATACGGTCGTACGCGGCTGCCAGCAGCTCCGGGTCGTGCCGGTCGGGGGCTCCCCCGGCCGTCGGCCTGGAGTCGTCTCCCCGCGCGGCGACCGCCGCCAGCTCGACCTCGCTGCCGACGAGATGCTTGGCGGCAACCGTCAGACCTTCGGTGTCGGGCACGGCGTCCTTGTCGGCCAGCACCACGTCGAAGGCGAGTTTAGGGGCGTGTCGGGCCAAAACCTCCAAATGACGCTGCGGTGAGAAGCCATCGGTTTCGCCGGGCTGGGGCGCGAGGTTGAGCGAGAGGACCTTACGGGCCTTGGTCTCCTCCAGGGCCACGCGGAGTTCGGGCACCAGCAGATGCGGGATGACGGAGGAGAACCAGGAGCCGGGGCCCAGTACTACCCAGTCGGCGTCGCGGACCGCGGTGACCACCTCGGGGACGGCCGGGGGGTCCTCGGGGACGACATGGACGGACTGCACCTCACCGCGGGTGAGCGCGACGGTCGCCTGGCCACGGACCGTGACGATCTCGTCCGGGTGACCCTCGTGGTGTCCCTTGACCTGGGCCTGGAGCTCCAGGGGCACCGCCGACATGGGCAGCACCCGGCCGTGCGCGCCGAGCAGTTTGCCGACCAGGTCGAGGGCCTGGACGTGGTCGCCGAGCTGCTCCCACAGGGCGACGATCAGCAGATTGCCGACGGCGTGGTTGTGCAGCTCGCCCTCGCTCTGGAACCGGTGCTGGATGACCCGGGCCCAGGTCTGGCCCCAGTCGTCGTCGCCGCACAGGGCGGCCAGCGCCTTGCGCAGATCGCCGGGCGGCAGGACGCCCAGTTCGTCGCGGAGCCGGCCGCTGGAGCCGCCGTCGTCGGCGACGGTGACCACGGCGGTCAGATCGCCGGTGATCCGGCGGAGCGCGGCGAGCGAGGCGGACAGGCCCATGCCGCCGCCGAGCGCCACCACCTTGGGTGTGGCGCCCTTGGCCGTGCGGCCGCTCGGTACGAGCCTGCGGACCCGGCGCAGTCGCAGCGCGCGCCCGGTCACTCGCGCCCCATGTCCCGGTGGACGATGACGGTCTCCACACCTTCGGAGACCAGCCTGCGGGCCAGCTTCTCGGACATCGCGACGCTGCGGTGCTTACCGCCCGTACAGCCGACCGCGATGGTCACATAGCGCTTGCCCTCGCGGCGGTAGCCCTCGGCGACGAGACGGAGCAGCTCGGCGTAGCCGTCGAGGAACTCCTTGGAGCCGGGCTGGTTGAAGACGTAGTCGGAGACCTCTTCGTTGAGGCCGGTGAAGGGGCGCAGCTCCGGGACCCAGTGCGGGTTGGGGATGAAGCGGCAGTCGATGACCATGTCGGCGTCGACCGGGAGGCCGTATTTGAAGCCGAAGGACATGACCGTGGCGCGCAGCTCGGGGACCTCCTCCCCGGCGAACTGGGCGTCCATCTTGGCGCGCAGCTCGTGGACGTTGAGGCTGGAGGTGTCGATGACGAGGTCGGCGTCGCCGCGCAGCTCGCGCAGCAGATCGCGCTCGGCGGCGATGCCGTCGACGATCCGGCCGTCGCCCTGGAGGGGGTGCGGGCGGCGCACCGACTCGAAGCGGCGCACCAGTGCCTCGTCGGAGGACTCCAGGAAGACGATGCGGCGCTTGACGTTCTGTGCGTCGAGGGTGGCGAGCGACGTCTTGAGGTTGTCGAAGAAGCGGCGGCCGCGGACGTCGACGACGACGGCGATCCGCGCGACATTGCCCTGCGAACGGGCGCCCAGCTCGACCATCGGCGGGATCAGCTCGGGCGGGATGTTGTCGACGACGAACCAGCCGAGGTCCTCCAGGCACTTCGCGGCCGTGCTCCGGCCGGCGCCCGACATACCGGAGATGATCACCAGCTCGGGGATCGCGGCGCTCTCGCCCTGATCGGACTCACGCATCGTGCCCGTACTCACCTGTGCACCGTCTCTCTCGGTTTCCTGCGTTTCGTGCGTGTTCATCTGTCCTGCCCCCGTTCTGCTGACAACGCGGCCGGTGGGGCCTCGTCATCCTCAATGATCTCTCCTGTGGCGGTGTTCACCGCGGGACCGGCCGGTGCCGCCGCGGCCAGCGCCGCCGCGACCGTCTCCGCGGTCTTGCGGCCGACGCCCGGGACCTCGCAGATCTCGTCGATCGTCGCGGCCCGCAGCCTCTTCAGCGAACCGAAGTGTTTGAGCAGTGCCTGGCGGCGACTGTCGCCGAGACCGGTGACGGCGTCGAGGGGCGACGCCTTCAGCCGCTTGGCGCGTTTGGTGCGCTGGTAGGTGATGGCGAAGCGGTGCGCTTCGTCGCGGACGCGCTGGAGGAGGTAGAGGCCCTCGCTGCTGCGCGGCAGCACGACCGGGTCGTCGTCCTCGGGCAGCCAGACCTCTTCGAGCCGCTTGGCCAGACCGCAGACGGCGACGTCGTCGATGCCGAGCTCGTCCAGGGCCCGGCGGGCGGCGGCGACCTGGGGGGCGCCGCCGTCGACGACGACGAGCTGCGGCGGGTAGGCGAAGCGCTTGGGGCGGCCCTCCTCGTCCACGGGGCGGCCGGCCATGGGGTCCGGCTCCAGATCCGCGGCGGTGTCCGGCGGGCCGCCCGCGTCCGGGGCGGCGCCGGCGGGCGGCTCCTCGGTCCACTCACCGGACTTCTGCTTCTCCTGGAGGTAGCGCTTGAAGCGGCGGCCGATGACCTCGTGCATGGACCGGACGTCGTCCTGGCCCGCGAAGCTCTTGATCTGGAAGCGGCGGTACTCGCTCTTGCGGGCGAGGCCGTCCTCGAAGACCACCATCGAGGCGACGACGTCGTCGCCCTGGAGATGGGAGATGTCGAAGCACTCGATGCGCAGCGGGACCGAGTCCAGGCCGAGGGCCTGGGCGATCTCCTCCAGGGCGCGGGAGCGGGTGGTCAGGTCGGAGGCGCGCTTGGTCTTGTGCAGGGCCAGCGCCTGCTGGGCGTTGCGCTGGACCGTGGCCATCAGGTCCTTCTTGTCGCCGCGCTGCGGGATGCGCAGCGAGACCTGGGAGCCGCGGCGGGCGGAGAGCCACTGCTGGATCGGCTCGACGTGCTCGGGGAGCGCCGGGACCAGGACTTCCTTGGGGACGGCGTCGCCCTTCTCCTCGCCGTAGAGCTGCTGGAGGGCGTGTTCGACGAGGCCGGCGGTGCTGACGGCCTCCACCTTGTCGGTGACCCAGCCGCGCTGGCCGCGGACCCGGCCGCCGCGGACGTGGAAGATCTGGACGGCGGCTTCGAGTTCGTCCTCGGCGAGCGCGATCAGGTCGGCGTCGGTGGCGTCGGCGAGCACCACGGCGCTCTTCTCCATCGCCCGCTTGAGCGCCACTATGTCGTCGCGCAGCCGGGCGGCGCGCTCGTACTCCATCTCCTCGGCGGCCTCCTGCATCCGGCGCTCCAGGCGGCGGAGGTAGGCGCCGGTGCGGCCGGCCATGAAGTCGCAGAACTCCTCGGCGAGTTCGCGGTGTTCCTGGGCGGAGATCCGCTCGACGCAGGGTGCCGAGCACTTGCCGATGTAGCCGAGCAGGCAGGGGCGGCCGATCTGGGCGGAGCGTTTGAAGACACCGGCGGAGCAGGTGCGCACCGGGAAGACGCGCAGCATCAGGTCGACGGTCTCCCGGATGGCCCAGGCGTGGCCGTACGGGCCGAAGTAGCGCACGCCCTTCTTCTTGGCGCCGCGCATGACCTGGACGCGGGGGAACTCTTCGTTGAGGGTCACCGCGAGATAGGGATAGCTCTTGTCGTCGCGGTACTTGACGTTGAATCGGGGGTCGAACTCCTTGATCCAGCTGTATTCGAGCTGGAGCGCCTCGACCTCGGTGGAGACGACGGTCCATTCCACGGAGGCGGCGGTGGTGACCATCGTGCGGGTGCGCGGGTGGAGGCCGGCCAGGTCCTGGAAGTAGCTGGCCAGGCGCTGGCGCAGGCTCTTGGCCTTGCCGACGTAGATGACCCGGCCGTGCTCGTCGCGGAATTTATAGACCCCCGGCGAGTCGGGGATCTGTCCCGGCTTGGGTCGGTAGCTGCTGGGGTCTGCCATGCCCACCACCCTACTGACCGCCGCTGACAATCACTGTGCCCGCACCGCTCCGGGCGGCGGGCGGGGCCCGGCCGGGTGGCGCACGGCGCGCCGGGGCCGGACCGACGGCGCGGCCCCGGCGCGCGGCGGCGCACCGGGGCTGGATCGCAGGGGCCGCGGCCCGGCGTCATGGCCGGGCCGGGGCCCCTGCGGGTTCATCGGGCGCCGGGCGGCGGATGCCGCCGTCCGGCCGCGGGCGGCGGACGGCTCGGCGGGGGCCCGGCCGGCGCTCAGCGGTGGCGCCGGCGCCGCAGCGCCACGGTGCCGGAGAGGCCGAGCGCCGCCAGGGCCGCGGCGCCCGCCACCGCCGAGGCGGTGGTCACCGGGCTGTCGCCGGCGGCGTCGGTACCGGCCGCGACGGTCTGCTCATGGGAGCCCGCTTCGGTACCGGGCGCCCGCGGGGCGGTCTGCGGCCCGTAGCCGCCGGCCTCGCCACGCTTGTCGTAGGCGGAGCCGGGGAGCTTGTCGCCGTACGCCTTCGCCACCCGCTGCCGGTAGGCGGCGACGGTGGTGCCGGCGGCGCCGACCGCCTGCTCGGCCGCCGCGTCCAGCGGCTCGATCCGGTCGCCGCGCTGCACGTACCAGGCGTTGATCTGCGGTTCGCGGAAGACCGTGCCGCCGGTACCGGCCTTCGCGGCGCCGGCCGCGGCGTAGCGGGTCTCGTCGTCGCCGCTGGCGATGTTGACCACCTTCCAGGCGGCGCCCCGCTGCACGGTCCACACCGAAGCCTTCCGGCCGTCGGCGGCGACGGCCTTGCTGGCGACGAACTCCAGCCGGGCGACGGGGGCATCGGCCTTGCCGCGGACGAAGTCCGGCGACAGGACGTAGACGGGGACCGCGGCGCCCTCGATGCGCGGGGCGGCCGGCTCCCCGGCCGGCGCGGCGGCGCGAGCCCGGCCGCCGCCGGCGCCGTCACTGGCGAAGAAGCGGGCGAGGGTGTCCAGCGTCGCGGGGGCGGCAGCCGCGTCGTGGGCGGCGGCGATGCTCGCACGGGCCGGGGCCGGCGGCGGGGCGGGCGCCGTGGCGGCCAGTGCGGCCTGCGGCGCGAGGCCGATGAGGGCGGCGGCGAGCGTCCCGGTGGCGGCGGTGCGGACGACGGTGCGCTTCGTCATGGCCTCAGGCTCCTATCCGGTAGAGGGAGTGGGTCCAGGAGAAGGAGCTGCCGTTCACGTAGTAGTCGAAATCACCCCAGTTGTAGCGGTTGTTGGTCGCCCATGGGTCGCCCCAGTAGACCCAGTTCCGGCTCGTGTCGAAGCCGTAGAGCACATGCATATGGCCGCCGCCCGAGGACCATTCGATACGGGTCTCGACGGGCCGGTTGGCGTTGATCTCACTCTGCACGGTGCTGTAGCGCAGATAACCGGTCACATACGAGCCGGAGTTGATGCCCATCCACCGGAAGGCATTCTGCACATTGCCGAGTGTGGCCTGGTTGTTGGGGCAGGCGGTGTTCTGCTGGCGGTTGAAGGCGGCGTTGCAGAACTGGTTCTGGCTGTAGTTCCTGCCGTACCAGGCCGCGATGGTGTTGCCGGAGCCCGCCCAGCACCAGTTGGTCTTCTCCTGGGCCTGCATGGAGATGTTCAGGCGATTGGCGGTACGGAGCGCGGGGGCCTTGGCGGCGGGCTGCCCGGCGGCGGCGTGGGGCACCGGCGCCGTGGGGGTGACCGCCGAGGCGGTCGTTCCCGGCAGCGAGATGAGCGCCGCGGCGGTGAGCGCCGCGGCCGACAGCCATCGGCGGCGCGAACGGTGTATGAGCGGTGCACGGGTCATGGCGTTCCTCCCGAACGAGGGGGTGTGCGAGGGAGAGGAGCGCATCCGGATGCTGTTGAGGAGCATCGGGTGTTGTCGTATGCAGGTCAACACGCTTCAATGCGGGGTGACACGGGGGTGTGGACGAACGGGCAAGGATGTGAACGTCCGGTGCCCGGCGTACTTCAGCGAACAGGCAGGGAGCGCGCGCGGCGTGCAATCCGGTTGTGAACATTCACCCGCGCGCCGGAGGGTTGAGGAAATGGCACAGAACACACCCGAGTCGGCCGAGCTGGCCCAGCTGCTGCGGACCGGCCCGTTCCATCTCGCGCTGCGCAGCGCGCTCAGCGCACGGGGCCTCGCGCTCCACCGCGTCCAGCACAAACTCGCCCAGCGTGGCATCAAGGTCGGGGTGACCAGCCTGAGTTACTGGCAGCAGGGGGCCCGGCGCCCGCAGCGCCCCGAGTCCCTGCGGGCGGTGCGCGCCCTGGAGGAGGTCCTCGAACTGCCCGCGCGCTCGCTGCACCGCCTGCTGGTGCCCGAGGGCGCCACCCGCCCGGAACCCGACCGGCCGACCGGCCGCAGCTACCGTTCGCTGGTCGCCCCCGTCGACACGCTCCAGCAGCTGTTCGCCGCGCTGGAGGCGCCCGCGGACGGCGGGCTGCACACGGTCGGGCACCATGAGCGGGTCCGCATCGGGCCGCGCCGTGAGCTGAGCGGACGCGAATCGTTGCAGACCGTCCGCGCGCACCGGGACGGCGTGGACCGCTATGTCGCCATCCACCACGGCGACGCGGGCTGCGATCCGTCCCGGGTGACGGTGCGGGCCGCGGAGAACTGCCGGCTGGGGCGGGTGCGCGGCGACGCGGGCACCGGGGTGATCGTCGCCGAGTTACTCTTCGACGCCCGGCTGCGCGCCGGTGACACCCATGTCTTCGGGTACGCCTTCGAGGACGGCAGCGGCGGCCCGAGCGCCGAGTACATCCGCGGTTTCAGCTTCGCGGGCGGCCAGTACGTCCTTCAGGTGCGTTTCGACGAGACGGCGCTGCCGGTGCGCTGCCACCGCTTCGCCCAGGTCTCGGCGGGCGCGCCGCGCAGCGCCCAGCAGGAGCTGACGCTGAACGGCCGGCACCGCGCCGTCCATCTGGTGGAGCAGGGGGTCCGGCCGGGGATTCTCGGCATCAGGTGGGACTGGGGCTGACGGGGCCGCGTACGGCCCCCGGTGAGCGGCGGCCGGTGACCGGTGGCGGACTACCGGTGTCCGGCCGGTACGCGACGGGGCCGGGCGGACGGCCGGTGGGAGAGGCCCCGGCCGCCGCGATCCCCGGCACCGGCCCGCAGGCCCCGCCCGCTCCCCCGCTCAGCCCGTCCAGCCCGTTCAGCCCGTTCAGCCCGTTCAGCCCGTTCAGCCCGTTCAGCCCGTTCAGCCCGCGATCAGCTTGCCGTTCTTGGCCTGGACCGGGACCTCGGGGAGTGGGGCGGTCGCCGGGCCCTGGATGACCTCGCCGGTGGTGACGTCGAAGCGGCTGCCGTGGCAGGGGCAGGTGCCCTGCTTCTTGTCGACCTCGGACAGGACGCAGCCCGCGTGGGTGCACTTGGCGCTGAAGCACTTGAACTCGCCCTTGGTGGGCTGGGAGACGAGCAGCCGGTCCTCGCGGTAGAGCTTGGCGCCGCCGACCGGTACCGCGGTGGCGGCCCCCAGGTCGACCGGCGCGGTGGGCACCGCCGACGCGGCGCCGCCCGAGCTCTCCGCGGAGCAGGCCGCCAGCCCGAAGCCGGCGGCACCCGCCAGCGCGGCCCCGCGCAGCACGGTTCGGCGGGCGGGGGGCTGGCTCATGGCTACTCCAGAGGTCGGGTGCCGGGGTGCGAGCTGCGGGCCGGCGGATTCCGGCTCCCGACGATACCGGCACAGATCCTTCCGCTTCCGGCGGGCCCGGACCGGTGGACCGCGGGCCGCACGGAGCTGCATGATCGTCTGGACGAGGCCGTGCCGGACCGCGGTACCGGCCTTCGCCGCTCCCTGCCCCGGCCACCGCCCGGGACGCCCGCGAGAGGAACCGCACCCCGTGATCGTCGTCGCCGGCGAGGCGCTGATCGACCTCGTCCCCAGCTCCCCGGAGCCGCCCCGGGACGGCCGGCTGCCCGCGCTGCTGCCCCGCCGCGGCGGCGGGCCGTACAACACCGCGGTCGCGCTCGGGCGGCTCGGCTCGCCCACCGCGTTCTGCTCCCGGATCTCGACCGACGCCTTCGGCGAAGCGCTGCTGCACGGACTGCGGACCGGCGGGGTGGACACCTCTCTGGTGCAGCGCGGCCCCGAGCCGACCACCCTCGCGCTGGCGGACGTCGGTCCGGACGGCTCGGCGGGCTACGGCTTCTACGCGGACGGCACCGCAGACCGTCTCTTCACCCTGCCGCCCTCGCTGCCCACCGGGGTCCGCGCGCTCTCCCTGGGCACCTGCTCGCTCGTCCTGGAACCGGGCGCGAGCGCGTACGAGGCCCTGCTGCGCCGGGAGGCCGGGCGGGGCGTCTGCACCGCGCTCGACCCCAACATCCGCCCCGGTCTGATCCCGGATCCCGACGCCTACCGTGCCCGGTTCCGCTCCTGGCTCCCGCACCTCACCCTGCTGAAACTCTCGGCGGAGGACGCGTACTGGCTGGCGGAGGCGCCGGACGGGTCCGGAGCCGGGTCCGGCGCGGGCGACGGGGCGGACCGGGACGTCGCCGCCGCGCTGCGGCAGTGGCTGGACGCGGGCCCGGCGGCGATCGTGATCACCCGGGGCGGCGACGGGCTGACGGTGCGGACGCCGGGCGGGTGCGCGGTGACGGTTCCCGGCAGGCGGGTCGAGGTCGTCGACACCATAGGCGCGGGCGACACGGTCAACGCCGCACTGCTGCACCGGCTGGACGCCCACGACGCGCTCTCGCCCGCCGCCATCGCCGCGCTCGGCACCGACGACTGGCGCGACATCCTCGGCTTCGCCGCCCGCGCCGCCGCGGTCACCTGCTCCCGCGCCGGGGCGGAACCGCCGTACGCGACGGAGCTCGCGCCGTAGCGGACACGAGGGTGCCGGGAGGGGCGGCGGGTGTACCGGCCCCGCCCCTCCCCCGCCCTCGTACCGGCCCTGTGCCGCCCTCGGACCCTCGGTACTCGCCGTCGGCGGCGTCTCCTTCGTACCCGCCGCCGACGACGGCCGCGCCCGGCCCGGATTCGTTCCCGAGCCGGGCCCCGGATGCTGTCCCTCACGGGGAACGGGCCGCCCCCGTCCGCCGTGGCGGATCGGCGGCGGCCCGTCCCGGAGCCGGGCGGCGCGTCAGGAGGTCCGGCGGGCCCGCGTCGTCGCCTTCTTGGCGGCCGGCTTCTTCGCGGCGGCCTTCTTGGCGGCCGGCTTCTTCGCCGCCGCGGCCTTCTTCGCCGGCTTCCCCGTCGTCGCGGCATCGCTGACGCGGTCGCCGAGGATCTCCCGCAGGAACTTGCCGGTGTGGCTGGCCGGGACCGCCGCGACGCCCTCCGGCGTGCCTTCGGCGACGACCATTCCGCCGCCGTTGCCGCCCTCCGGGCCCATGTCGATGACCCAGTCGGCGGTCTTGATCACATCGAGGTTGTGCTCGATGACGATCACCGTGTTGCCCTTGTCGACCAGGCCGGACAGCACCCTGATGAGCTTGCTGATGTCGTCGAAGTGCAGACCGGTGGTCGGCTCGTCCAGGACATAGACCGTGCTGCCCGTCGAACGCTTCTGGAGCTCGCTCGCCAGCTTGACGCGCTGCGCCTCGCCGCCCGAGAGGGTCGGTGCGGACTGCCCGAGCCGGACGTACCCGAGGCCGACCTCGTGGAGCGTCTTGAGATGGCGGGCGATGGTCGGCACCGCCTCGAAGAAGCCCAGCGCCTCCTCGATGGGCATGTCCAGCACCTCGGCGATGGACTTGCCCTTGTAATGCACCTCCAGCGTCTCTCGGTTGTAGCGCGCACCGTGGCAGACCTCGCACGGTACGTACACATCCGGCAGGAAGTTCATCTCGATCTTGATCGTGCCGTCGCCGGAGCAGTTCTCGCAGCGGCCGCCCTTGACGTTGAAGGAGAAGCGCCCCGGCAGATAGCCGCGGACCTTGGCCTCCATCGTCTCCGCGAACAGCTTGCGGACGTGGTCGAAGACGCCGGTGTACGTGGCCGGGTTGGAGCGGGGGGTACGGCCGATGGGCGACTGGTCGACATGGACGACCTTGTCCACCAGGTCGTCGCCCGCCACCCGGGTGTGCCGGCCCGGCACCGACTTGGCGCCGTTCAGCTCGCGCGCCAGGTGGGTGTAGAGGATGTCGTTGACCAGCGTCGACTTGCCGGATCCGGAGACGCCGGTGACGGCGGAGAGGACCCCGAGCGGGAAGGAGACGTCGATGTCGCGGAGGTTGTTCTCCTTCGCACCGTGGACGGTCAGCTGCCGGGTGGGGTCGGCGGGACGGCGGATCTCCGGCGTCGGGATGGCCTTCTTCCCGGACAGATACTGGCCGGTGATCGACTCCTTGTTGGCCAGCAGTTGCTTCATCGGGCCGCTGTGCACGACCTTGCCGCCGTGCTCGCCCGCACCCGGGCCGATGTCCACGACCCAGTCGGCGACCTTGATGGTGTCCTCGTCGTGCTCCACGACGATCAGGGTGTTGCCCATGTCGCGCAGCCGTACCAGCGTCTCGATCAGCCGGTGGTTGTCGCGCTGGTGCAGGCCGATGGACGGCTCGTCCAGGACGTAGAGCACGCCGACCAGACCAGAGCCGATCTGGGTGGCGAGGCGGATGCGCTGTGCCTCACCGCCGGAGAGGGTGCCCGCGGCGCGGTTCAGCGAGAGGTAGTCCAGGCCGACGTCCACCAGGAACTTCAGCCGTTCGTTGACCTCCTTGAGGACCCGCTCGGCGATCTTCTTGTCCCGGGCGTCGAGCTTCATCCCGCGCAGGAAGTCGGCGCAGTCACTGATCGACATGGCCGCGACCTCGGCGATCGACTTCTGCTGCACCGTGACGGCGAGCACGACCGGCTTGAGCCGCGTCCCCTCACAGGTCGGGCAGGGCACCTCGCGCATATAGCCCTCGAAGCGCTCCCGGCTGCTGTCGCTCTCCGCCTCGCTGTGCCGCCGCTTGACGAACGGCAGGGCGCCCTCGAAGGCGGTGGTGTACGCGCGCTCGCGGCCGTACCGGTTGCGGTAGCGGACCTCGATCTGGGTCTTGTGGCCGTGCAGCAGGGCCTTCTTGGCACGCTGCGGCAGCCCGGCCCACGGGATGTCCGTCCGGAACCCGAGGGCGTCCGCCAGCGCGCCCACCAGGCGGCCGAAGTACTCCTTGGTGTGGCCGTGCGACCAGGGGTGGATCGCTCCCTCGTCGAGCGACCTGTCCTCGTCGGGGACGATCAGCTCGGGGTCGACCTCCATACGGGTGCCGATGCCGGTGCACTCCGGGCAGGCGCCGAAGGGCGAGTTGAAGGAGAAGGAGCGGGGCTCCAGCTCCTCGAAGGACAGATCGTCGTAGGCGCAGTAGAGATGCTCGGAGTACATCCGCTCGCGCTGCGGGTCGTCCGCGTCCAGGTCGACGAAGTCGAGGATGACCATGCCGCCGGAGAGCCCGAGGGCGGTCTCGACGGAGTCGGTCAGCCGCCGCTTGGCGGTGTCCTTGACCGTGAGGCGGTCGACGACCACCTCGATGGTGTGCTTCTCCTGCTTCTTGAGCTTCGGCGGCTCGGCGAGCTGGATCGTCTCCCCGTCGACCCGCGCCCGGCTGTAGCCCTTGGTCTGGAGGTCGGCGAAGAGATCGACGAACTCGCCCTTGCGCTCGCGCACCAGCGGGGAGAGCACCTGGAAGCGGCTGCCCTCGGGCAGTTCGAGCACCTTGTCGACGATGGCCTGCGGCGACTGCCGGGCGATCGGCCGGCCGCACTCGGGACAGTGCGGCTTGCCGATCCGCGCGAAGAGCAGGCGGAGGTAGTCGTAGACCTCGGTGATCGTGCCGACCGTGGAGCGCGGGTTGCGCGAGGTCGATTTCTGGTCGATCGAGACCGCGGGGGACAGGCCCTCGATGAAGTCCACATCGGGCTTGTCCATCTGCCCGAGGAACTGCCGGGCATAGGAGGAGAGCGACTCGACATAGCGCCGCTGCCCCTCGGCGAAGATCGTGTCGAAGGCGAGCGAGGACTTGCCCGACCCGGAGAGCCCCGTGAAGACGATGAGGGAGTCGCGGGGGAGGTCGAGCGAGACGTTTCGGAGATTGTGCTCACGAGCGCCACGAACGATGAGACGGTCGGCCACGCCGGTCGGCACCTTTCTGGAGAGGGGCGGGAGCCGCGGCTCTGCTTCCGCGGCCCGGTGGAACGAGCAGAGGCGGAGCGGAGCGGAGCCCCCCACCCAGGGTAGGGGGAACTGCCACGGCGCTGTCTGAGTGATGCCACACACGAGCCTATAGCACGCGCATTCGATTTACGGCGCCCGCAAGCCCGCTTCACCCAAACGTGTGGCAGCGCCGCCGCCCCTTGCCGCCCGGCCTCGCACGCGTGCCCCGAATGCCCTCGAATGCCCTCGCACCGGCCGGGCGCTGCCACCCGGTCTCACCGGCGAGAGCGGTCCGCGCGGGCGGGCCGCGAAGCGCGACGGCCGGGCGGGTGGCCGGCGCCGGCCACCCGCCCGGCCCGGCATTCCGGACCATCCCCTCCATAGCGCCCCGTCCGCCCCTCCCGTCACACCCGCGTACGCCCCGGATCCGCCCGGCCGACTCCCGAAGCCGGCGGCGCGGCGCTAGCGTCTGGGCATGACCTCCACCCCGCCTGACTTCCCGCACGATGTGGCAGCCGTCCGCGAGGCCACCGACCGGCTGCTCGACTCGGTGGCCAAGCTGGACGACGCCGCGGTCGGCGAACCGTGCCTGCTCCCGGGCTGGACCCGCGGCCATCTCCTCGCCCATCTGGCGCGCAACGCGGACGCGCTGGTCAACCTCCTCACCTGGGCACGTACGGACGTACCGACGCCCATGTACGACAGCGCCGGGGCCCGCGACGCCGATATCGCCCGGGACGCGGACCGCTCGCTGGCGGCCCATCTGGAGGACCTGCGGGCCACCGCCGCGCGGTTCGACGCGGCGGTGGACGCGCTGCCGCCCGAGCGCCTGGCGTACCGGGTGGAGATGCGCAACGGCGTCGTGGACCGGGCCGACCGGCTGCCGCAGCGGCGGCTGAACGAGATCGAACTGCACCACGTCGATCTCGGCGTCGGCTACTCCGTGGAACAGCTGCCGTCCGCGTTCCTCGACGGTGTGCTGACGTTCCTGACCGAGGTGAAGTTCGCCGGACACGCGGCGCTGCCCGCGCTGGAGCTGCGTACCGACGACGGCCGGCGGTGGCGCACCGGGCGGGCGGACACCGGTGCGCCCGTGGTGGTGACCGGCTCCCCGGCGGCGCTGACCGGCTGGCTCACCGGCCGTGGCGACGGGAGCGGACTCGACACCCCGGGCTCCGACCTGCCCGCCGTCCCCCCGCTCTAAGCTGGCCCCATGGGCTACAGCGGAGCAGTGAAGGTCGGCGGACCGGCCGACGTGCATGAGCTGACCGACCTGATGATCTCGAAGGTCGCGGTCGGTCCGATGAACAACAACGCCTATCTGTTGCGGTGCCGGGCGACGGACGAGCAGCTGCTGATCGACGCGGCCGCCGAACCGCACACCCTGCTCGCGCTGATCGGCGACAGCGGTATCGCGTCCGTCGTCACCACGCACCGGCACGGTGACCACTGGGGTGCGCTGCGCGAGGTGGTCGATGCGACGGGCGCGCGGACGTACGCGGGGCGGTACGACGCCGAGGGCATCCCCGTCCCCACGGACGTACCGGTCGAGGACGGTGACACCCTCACCGTCGGCCGCGTCGAGCTGACCGCGCGCCATCTGGTCGGCCACACCCCGGGCAGCATCGCGCTGGTCTACGACGACCCGCACGGCCATCCGCATCTGTTCACCGGCGACTGCCTCTTCCCCGGGGGCGTCGGCAACACCCACGGGAACGCGGCGGACTTCGGCACGCTGATCGACGGCGTACAGACCAAGCTCTTCGACCGGCTGCCCGACGAGACCTGGGTCTATCCGGGCCACGGCGCCGACACCACGCTCGGCGCGGAGCGGCCGCATCTCGCGGAGTGGCGCGAGCGCGGCTGGTAGCACGCGGGGGCGCCCCGCGGCGCCACCACGGCGGGAAGTGCGGGCCGGCGGGCGGATATTGAGCTGCCGGCCCGCTTTCCTGCCCCCTACCCTCGCGCCATGCCGATATCCGCCACCACCGCCGCTCCCGCCTACCCTCCCAAGCCCCGGCCCGGGGACCGCGTCGCGGTGCTCTCCCCGTCATCGGGGCTGCCGGGACTCCTCCCGCTGCCGTACGAACTCGGCCTCACCCGGCTGACGGAGGAGTTCGGGCTGCTGCCGGTCGAGTACCCGGCCACCCGGAAGACGGGCGCCACCGCGCAGGAGCGGGCCGCCGATCTGCACGCCGCCTTCGCGGACCCGGACATCGCCGCGGTCTTCGCCAGCATCGGCGGCAACGACCAGCTCACCGTGCTGCCCCACCTGGACCGCGAGGTGTTCCGCGCGCACCCCAAGCCGTTCTTCGGGTACAGCGACAACACCAACCTGCTGGCCTACCTCCACAGCACCGGGATCGTCGGCTTCCACGGTGCCACCGTGATGTGCGAACTGGGGCGCCCCGGGGCGATGCACCCGCTGACCACGGAGTCGCTGCGCGCCGCGCTGTTCACCCCGGGACCGTACGAACTGCGGCCCGCGGCGCACTACCGCGACGAGGACCGCGACTGGGCCGACCCCGACACCTTCACGGCCGAGCCGCCCGTCCGGCCGGGCGGCGGCTGGCACTGGCACGGACCGGAGCGGGTGGTCGAGGGCATCAGCTGGGGCGGCAGCCTCGGGCCGCTGTCCTGGATGCTGATGGCGGACCGCGAGATCCCCGCCGCCCCCGACGGCGGGGTGCTGTTCCTGGAGACGTCCGAGACCCTGCCGAGCGCCGACGAGGTGTACTTCGTGCTGCGCAGCATGGGCGAGCGCGGGCTGCTCCGGCGGTTCCCCGCGCTGCTGATGGGCCGCCCCAAGGCGTGGTCGCGGGTCCGGCCCCACTCCCGGGAGGCGAAGGCGGCCTACCGGCGTGAGCAGCGCGCGGCGGTGCTGCGGGCGCTGGCCGCGTACGCCCCGGACACCCTGGTGGTCTTCGATGTCGATCTCGGCCACACCGATCCGCAGCTGGTGATCCCGTACGGCGGCACGGTCCGGGTGGACGGGGCGGCGCGGCGTATCACGGTGACGTACTGAGTGACGCCACGGGCACCGGACGCCGGTGCTTGTGGCGCGCGCCGCTCAGACGCCGAGGGTGTCCTTGGGCTCTGACCCGTCCGCCGCCCGCTTCCGGGAGGCGCGCAGGCTGGTGATCGTCGTGACGACGAGCACGGTGCAGATGACGCCCAGCGAGACCGGAATGCTGATCTCCGGCACGCTCACGCCCGACTCGTGCAGGGCGTGCAGCACCAGCTTCACACCGATGAACCCGAGGATGACCGACAGGCCGTACGAGAGGTGGACCAGCTTCTTGAGCAGCCCGCCGAGCAGGAAGTACAGCTGCCGCAGACCCATCAGGGCGAAGGCGTTGGCGGTGAAGACGATGTACGGGTCCTGGGTGAGGCCGAAGATCGCCGGGATGGAGTCCAGGGCGAACAGGACATCGGTGGTGCCGATCGCCAGCATCACGATCAGCATCGGCGTCATCAGCCGCCTGCCGTTCTCGACGACGAACAGCTTGGTGCCGCGGTAGGTGTCGGTCGACGGGAAGCGCCTCTCGACCAGCTTCAGGAAGCGGTTCTCCTCGAACTCCTCGTCCTCCTCACCGGCGCGCGCCTCCTTGATGAGCTTCCAGGCGGTCCAGATGAGGAAGGCGCCGAAGAGGTAGAACACCCAGGAGAAGTTGGCGATGATCGCGGCACCCGCGCCGATGAAGCCGGCCCGCAGCACCAGCGCGATCAGCACACCGACCAGCAGCACCCGCTGCTGATAGACGGCCGGGACCGCGAACTTGCCCATGATCAGGACGAAGACGAAGAGGTTGTCGACGCTCAGGGACTTCTCGGTGATGAAGCCCGCGAAGAACTCACCGGCGGGGGCACCGCCGCCGTACAGCAGAAGTCCGAGTCCGAAGAGCGCGGCGAGCGCGATCCAGACACCGGTCCAGATTCCGGCCTCCTTGAGGGAGACCTCGTGCGGGGTGCGTCCGCCGATGAAGAAATCGGCGGCGATGAGGGCGCACAGACCGAGAATGGTCAGCACCCACAGGGTCAGGGAGACGTCCACTGCTCCTCCGGCAGAGTCGTACGGCACGTACAGCGTCGTCGCTGCCGGAGGTCTCTTCCACCCGGACCGCCATTGCTCGCGATCACTGAGATGGGCCGACGCCCCGGGATCTCGTCACATCCGGAATCCGTGATGACGGGTACGTCGCAGCAGGAATACTCCCCTCCGCCCCCAAAGAGTAAAGGAATGGAAAGTAATAGTAAAGAGAAGGGCAAAAATGCTGGTCAGGGGCTCATGACCTCAAGGGACAGGGCTTTGCGGGCTCGACACCACTCCTCGACCGGGCTCTCCGTACGGTGCGCCGTCTGCTGCACCGCCCGGTGGGCCGGCGCCGGTCGGGGCCGGTCAGCGTCCGTCGGCGCGGCGGGCCTCGGCGAGCCGGTCCAGGACCTGGCGCACCACCTGACTGCCCTTGGGGGCGAGCGGCGGCTCGTACGTCCAGGCGTGGCCCACCCAGGGGTCGCCGAGGTGCGCGGCGGGCACCGGCGTGATCCGCAGCAGGGCGCGCCACAGCGGGTCCAGGAGCGGGCCGTACTCCCGGGTCCGGTCGCGGTCGGCGACCATCAGCAGATGCACCCCGGCCGACGGGCCCTCGTCCGCCAGATAGCGGAGCCGGGTGAGGGCACGGTCGTCGAAGCCGTGCGGGAAGTCGTGCACGATCAGCAGCTGCTGGGCGGTGTCGAGGTCCGGCGGCAGCGCGTCCGCGGCGCGATGGCGCAACGCCATCTGGACGAGGTCCACGCGCCGGGTCAGCGTCTCCAGGACCGTGGCCACGCCCGCGGCCCCGGGAGCCGGCAGCTCGCGCAGCGCGCCGGTCTCCAGCAGCGGGGCGAGCGAGGGCGCCGCGGCACCCTCCGGATCGATGACCTGGACGGCGAAGTCGCCGACGGGGTGGCCGGCGAGCAGCCGGGCGGCGACGGCGACTGCGGTCTCCAGGGCGAGCCTGCGCAGCTCGGCCTCGTCCGGCGGTCCGTCCGTCAGCGCGCTGCCCAGCTCCCGGCGGCCGTACTCGCGCTCCGGCGGGTGACCGCCGCTGCGCAGGACCGCGGCGCGCCCGCTGTCGATCCACAGCCCACGCTCCAGCGGGAGGCGGACGAGCATGGGGATGCGCAGGTGCGGGACCTCGGGGAGGTGCAGATCGCCCAGGCGGACCGCCATCGGGGGCTCGGGCGGAACGCGGTAGCCCTGCCATACGGGGTTGTCCCAGCGCGCGAAGGGAGGCGGCAGCGCGGGCTCCACGACCTCCGCCTCGGCGACGAGCTGAGCGAGGTCGCGGTCGAGGGCCTCACGGGCCCGTGCCACGAGGGCGGCGTGCTTGTCACGGGCGGCGGCACGGGCGGTGTCGGCAGCCGTGCCGAGGCGGTTGCGCGGGTCGGCGAGGGCGTTGTCCAGCTCCTTCGCCAGGCGGGAGTCGGCGAAGTCGGATGCGCTGCGGTACGCGGCGACCGAACGGGCCAGATCCTCGAACATGCCCCAGACCTGGTTGTAGAGCCGCTCGTCCATGCTCCACCCGCCGGCGTCACCGGCCACCGGGGGCGGCGGGCCGTCGGGCACTGCCGGGACGCCCCCGGGCGGTGCCGGGGTCCGGCGCGGTACGGCGGATGTGCCGTCCGGCGCGGCGGCGGCCGAGGCCGGTACGGTGCGCCGCTCCGGGTGGCGGTAGTCGATGGGGGCGCCGCCGGGCGGGGCGGCGGGCGGCGACGGGTCCGCGGCGGGTTCCGGGCGGTCCGCGGCGGGCGTCCGGGCCGGGGCCGGGTGGCCCACGGCGGCGGCCGGTTCTCCCCCGGGCGGCTCGGCCCGGTGCGCCGCGACGGGCGCGCGGAGGGTGCGGGCGGGGGTCTGCCCGGCGGCGTCCTCGATGGCGGCGGCCAGCTCCGCCGCCTGCGGCAGCCCCTGGTCGCGCAGCAGCGCGGCGAGGCCGTCGGCGTACCCCTGGCCCACGGCGCGTACCTTCCAGGCGCCCTGCCTGCGGTACAGCTCCACGGCGACGACGGCGGACTCGGCGCCCAGGCCGGAGAGGGTGTAGCCGGCGATCGCCGTGCCGTCGGGAGCGGTGACCGCGACGGAGGGTGCGGCGACCGCGCCGAACCCACTGCGGCCACCGGTCCCGGTGGGCGGCAGCGCGAGCAGCACGCTCACCCGGTGGACGGCGGCGGACAGCGCACCGAGATCCACCGCGATGCGGTGCTCGGCGGCGGCCCGGCCGGGAACCTCGATGCCGGTGAGCCGGGGTGCGCCCGGATGGGCCACGGACTCGGTGCCCGGGAGCCTGCCCTGCGCATCGCCGAGCGTGACCCCGGCCACCACGGGCCCGCCCGCCACGATCCGGATCTCCACACGGGTCCGGTCCAGCGGGTGGTTCTGCCCCCGGACCAGCTCGGCCGTCATCGATGTTCTCCCTGGAGGTGTACGCCGCGGGCGCGGGCCGCGTGCGGGTTACAGGTGCGGCAGGATCGCCGGCACCACGTCCTGGAACGTCCGGCCCTGGGAGGGTTCGCCGATGGCGGTCATCTGCCAGCCACCGCCCACCCGGTGCACCTTGGCCATGATCTGCGCGGTGTAGTCACCGCCGCCCGTGAGGGTGTAGCGGGCCAGCTCCTGACCGGTGGTCTCGTCGACCAGCCGGCAGAAGGCGTCCTGCACCTCCGCGAAGGTCTGGCCGGTGAAGGAGTTGACGAGGAACACGATCTGGTCGATGTGCACCGGCACCCGCGCCAGGTCGACCAGGATCGCCTCGTCGTCGCCGCCCTCGCCCGCGCCGCCGACCAGGTTGTCGCCGGTGTGCCGGAGCGAACCGTCGTTGCTGACGAGGTGCTGGAAGAAGACGACGTCTATGGGGTTCTGGTCGGCGAACAGCACCGCCGAGGCATCCAGGTCGATCTCCCGCGTACGCGACCGGAACAGACCGCGGCGGGGCGCCGAGCGCCAGCCCAGCCCCATCCGGACCGCGGTCAGCGTCCCTCCGCCGGACTTCTCCAGGCTGATGCCCTGCCCCTTGGACAAATTGACCGACACGCGCCGTCCCCTCTCCTCGCTGCTCTTCGCTGTCCCCGCCCGCCTTACGGCGGCCCCTCGACCCTACGCACGGCGGCGGGCCGAACGGCCACCAGCCCCGCTCTTTGTGGCGTTTCTGCAACACACCGGGCGCCGCCCGCCCGCCGCGGCGCCGCCCGTCAGCTGACCCCGGCCTCCCGCATCTGCCGCAACTCCTTCTTCAGTTCGCCCACTTCGTCGCGGAGCCGGGCGGCGACCTCGAACTGCAACTCGGCGGCGGCGGCCCGCATCCGCTCGGTCATCTCCTCGATGAGCTCCGCCAGTTCGGCGGCGGGGCGGTCCGTCAGGGCCACGGCGCCCTTCCCGCCCTTGCCCGCCCGGCCCTTCGCGGCCTTCGCGCCAAGCGCGGGGACCGGCGCCTTGCCCTGGGCGTCCTTGGCGCCGGACCCCTTGCGGTATCCCGAACCCAGCAGTTCCTGGGTGTCGATCTCCTCGCGGGCGATCGTCGCGACGATGTCGCCGATCTTCTTGCGGAGCGGCTGCGGGTCGATGCCGTTCTCCTTGTTGTACGCGAGCTGCTTCTCCCGGCGGCGGTTGGTCTCGTCGATGGCCCTCTCCATCGCCGGGGTGATCTTGTCGGCGTACATGTGCACCTGTCCGGAGACGTTGCGCGCCGCGCGTCCGATCGTCTGGATCAGGGCCGAACCGGACCGCAGGAAGCCCTCCTTGTCGGCGTCCAGGATGGCCACCAGGGAGACCTCGGGGAGGTCGAGTCCCTCCCGCAGCAGGTTGATGCCGACCAGGACGTCGTACTCGCCGGCCCGCAGTTCGCGCAGCAGCTCCACGCGTCGCAGGGTGTCCACATCGCTGTGCAGATAGCGGACCTGGATGCCGAGCTCCAGGAAGTAGTCCGTGAGGTCCTCGGCCATCTTCTTGGTGAGGGTGGTGACCAGGACACGCTCGTTCTTGTCCGTGCGGGTGCGGATCTCGTGCACCAGGTCGTCGATCTGTCCGTCGGTGGGCTTGACGACCACCTCGGGGTCGACCAGGCCGGTCGGGCGGATGATCTGCTCCACGAAGCCGTCGCCGCGCGCGAGCTCGTACTTGCCCGGGGTCGCCGACAGGTAGACGGTCTGGCCGATGCGCTCCAGGAACTCCTCCCACTTCAGCGGCCGGTTGTCCATGGCGGACGGCAGCCGGAAGCCGTGCTCGACCAGGGTGCGCTTGCGGGAGGCGTCGCCCTCGTACATGGCGCCGATCTGGGGGACCGTGACATGCGACTCGTCGATGACCAGGAGGAAGTCGTCCGGGAAGTAGTCGATGAGGGTGTTGGGCGCGGAGCCGGGCTCACGGCCGTCCATGTGCATCGAGTAGTTCTCGATGCCGGAGCAGGAGCCGATCTGCCGCATCATCTCGATGTCGTACGTGGTGCGCATGCGCAGCCGCTGGGCCTCCAGGTGTTTGCCCTGCTTCTCCATCGTGGCGAGGCTGTCCGCCAGTTCGGCCTCGATACCGGCGATGGCCTTCTCCATGCGTTCCGGGCCCGCGATGTAGTGGCTGGCCGGGAAGATGTAGAGCTCCCGGTCGTCGCTGATGACCTCGCCGGTGAGCGGGTGGAGCGTGGACAGCGCCTCGACCTCGTCGCCGAACATCTCGATCCGGACGGCCAGCTCTTCATAGACCGGGAAGATCTCGATGGTGTCGCCGCGTACCCGGAAGGTGCCCCGGGTGAACGCCACGTCGTTGCGGGTGTACTGGATGTCGACGAAGCGGCGCAGCAGCTGGTCCCGGTCGATCTCGTCGCCGACCTTCAGCGGCACCATGCGGTCGACGTACTCCTGCGGCGTGCCCAGGCCGTAGATGCAGGACACCGACGCGACCACGATGACGTCACGCCGGGTGAGCAGCGAGTTCGTCGCGGAGTGGCGCAGCCGCTCGACCTCCTCGTTGATCGAGGAGTCCTTCTCGATGTACGTATCGGACTGCGGGACGTACGCCTCGGGCTGGTAGTAGTCGTAGTAGGAGACGAAGTATTCGACGGCGTTGTTGGGCAGCAGCTCACGGAATTCGTTGGCGAGCTGGGCCGCGAGGGTCTTGTTGGGCGCCATGACGAGCGTCGGGCGTTGCAGCTTCTCGATCATCCACGCGGTGGTCGCCGACTTACCGGTGCCGGTCGCGCCCAGCAGGACGACATCCTTCTCACCGCCGCGGATGCGCCGTTCCAGCTCGGCGATGGCCGCCGGCTGGTCGCCATTGGGCTGGTAGGGGCTGACGACCTCGAAGGGCGCCACCGTGCGTTCGATCTTTGATACGGGCCGCATGAATCCACCGTACGACCCGGCACTGACAATCGACCGGGCGAGCGCTCCGACCAGCATCTTTGCCCGAGGGGCGTAAGCAGGCTTCCGAGGGCGCCGGGCGGTCGGCCGGCACCCCGACGGCTCCCGGCCGTGACCGGGCGTGAGCCCGCCCGGCGTGCCCGCGCCGGTGTCCGTGCCCACGCCCACGACTACGCCCGCGCAGGTGCCCGCGCCCGCGCGCGGGGGCCTGCCGCGGGAGCCGCGCCGCCCCGGGAAGCCGGAACCGGTCAGACACACGAGGGGTGACGAACCGTCGGCCGGGATGCGTGAACGCCGTGTCTCCGGCAAGTTGGACGGCGCCCGGGTGTACGTCCCCAGCCCGGCGCCTTCCGGTCATCGCACGCCCAAGCCCTCGACCACGGAGCACCGGCTGCTTCCGTCCCCCGTCCCGGCCGCCCCGGGGCCGGCCCGCCCGCATCCGCCCCTCGCGCCACCCGGCCGCGCACCGCTGCCGGCCGGCGCGCGCCACCTCCCGCCCACCGGTTCCCGTCAGCTCGCGTCCCATGACGTCACGAGGAGTCCGTATGCGTATTCGCCCCGTCGCCGCCGCTGTCACCGGCGCGTTCCTGGGTCTGTCCGCGCTCGTCCTCGCCCCACCCGCCGCCACGGCCACGTCCGGCGGCCACCGGACGGTGGCGACGGTCGCCCACCGTGGCGCCCCCTCGTACGCGCCCGAGAACACCCTCGCCTCGGTCGACGCGGCCGACCGGCTCGGGTTCGACTGGGTCGAGAACGACGTCCAGCGCACCAAGGACGGCGGGCTGGTCGTCCTGCACGACACCTCGCTCGCCCGGACGACCGACGCCGAGCAGGTCTTCCCGCACCGCTCGCCCTGGAACGTCGGCGACTTCACGCTCCGCGAGATCGAGAAACTGGACGCGGGCAGCTGGTTCGGGCCGGAGTTCACGGGTGAGCGGGTGCCCACCCTCGATGCCTACCTGGACGAGGTCGAGCACAACGGCCAGAAGCTGCTGCTGGAGCTCAAGTCGCCGCGGCGCTACCCCGGTATCGAGCGGCAGACCCTCAGGGAGCTGCGCCGCGCGGGCTGGCTGAACACCTCGCATGTCAACCACCGTCTGATCGTCCAGAGCTTCGACGCCGCCGCCGTCAAAACCGTCCACCGTCTGCGGCCGGACATCAAGACCGGCCTCCTCGGCAACCCGGCGGCCGCCGACCTCCCCGCGTACGCCAGGTACTGCGACCAGATCAACCCCGCCCACACGGCGCTCACCCGCGCCTATGTCGCGGCCGTCAAGCGGCTGAAGGGCCCGCACCACCGCCCGCTGGAGCTCTACACCTGGACCGTCGACGACGCCCCGACCGCGCGCAAGGCCGCCGGGCTGGGTGTCGACGGCGTCATCAGCAGCAGGCCCGACGTGGTGCGCGAGGCACTGACGGGCCACGGCCGCTGACCCGGTGAGCGGGGCGGTGCGGGGCCGGGGCGGCGCGGACCGGCCCGCTCGCCGCCACGTTGTCAGTGGGGCGTCCTAGGCTGATCACGTGACGAATTCAGAGCGGGTTGCGCATACGGAGCAGCTGCCGGGGCGGGCGGGCGAGCCGGACACCGCGCCGGATGCCGGGCCGGATGCCGGGCCGGATGCCGGGCCGGATGCCGGGCCGGATGCCGGGCGCGCCTGGGGCCGGCGGCTGCTGGACACCCCGATCGGCCCCCTGCTGCTCGCCGCGACCCGGGAGGGCCTGGTCGAGGTCGTCTTCCATGCCGACGGACCGACGGCCCGCCGCGCGTCGGCCCGTCTGGAGCGCGTCTTCGGTGCCCCGCCGTCCCCGGAGATACCGCATCTGGCGACGGCGGCGGCCGAGCTCACCGCCTATTTCTCCGGTGAGCTGCGGGTCTTCAGCGTCCCCCTGGACTGGTCCCTCTCCGGCGGTTTCCACGCCCGGGTCCTGCACGCGCTCGCCGACGGCGTCCCCTACGGCAGCGTCGTCGGCTATCAGGATCTCGCCGACCGGGTCGGGGAGCCCGGCGCCGCCCGCGCGGTGGGCGCGGCGATGGGCTCCAATCCGCTTCCAGTCGTCGTCCCCTGCCATCGTGTGGTGGCGAGTGACGGCGGTATCGGCGGTTTCGGCGGCGGTCTGGAGACCAAGCGGCTGCTGCTGGCCCTGGAGGGCGTCCTCCCCGCGCCCCTGTTCTGAACCTTTCCCGTCCCCCGCCGCCGCGTCCGGGTCCGGGCCGGGTTCCGGGGCCTACGAACGGCCGGTGCCATGTCCCGTCAGATCGCGCTGCTGCGCGGTATCAACGTCGGAGGCCACAACTCCTTCCCCAAGGCACGGCAGCTGGCGCTGGCCGAGTCCCTGGGTCTGGAGGACGTCTCCGTCCTTCTCCAGACCGGCAACATCGTCTTCGCCGACCCCGGTGAGCCGCCGGCGGAGACCGCGCGCGCCATCCGGGACCGGATCGCCGCCGACCTGGGCCTTACGGTCCCGGTCGTCGTCCGGACCCGCGACGAGCTGGCCGCCGCCGTCGCCGCGAACCCGTTCCCGCAGGCCGTGGCGGAGCCCAAGAGCCTGCATGTCACGTTCCTGTCGGCGGTGCCTGCCGACACCGCCCGGCTGGACGCGCTCGATCCCGCCGCCTTCGCGCCCGATCAGTACCGGCTGATCGGCCGCGAGCTGTATCTGTGGTGCCCCGACGGCACCGGCCGTTCCCGGCTCGCCGGGGCGGTCGGCCGGGTCCGGTTCGGGGTGACGGCCACCGCGCGCAACTGGAGCACGGTCACCAGGCTCCTGGCCCTGGCCGACGCCTGACCAACGCCTGACCGGCACCCGCATACCGCTGTGCCGTCCGGCCGTTGATCGTGTCCGCGGTCGATTGTCAGTGGTCGGCCGTACGGTTTTCAGCAGCGGGAAACGGTCGCACGGGCCGCCCGGGGAGGGGATCGCCATGTCCGGCACGACATATCTGGAGCTGTCCCAAGAGGGTGACGGGGCACACAAGTTCTACGAGGTGACGGTGGCGGGCACGGTCGTCTCGGTCCGCTACGGACGGATCGGCGCGGCCGGCCAGCAGCAGACCTCGTCCTTCCCGACCGCGGAGAAGGCACAGGCCGCGGCCGCCAGGAAGATCGGCGAGAAGGTCCGCAAGGGCTATGCGCCCGCCGTCGCCGGACAGCGCGCCGCCCGGTCTGTGACGCGGCGCCAGGTCGCCTCCGCGCCGTCGACGGCCCGCGCGGTGGCGCCGGTGCTGTGGCGGTTCCGTACCGGCGCCGCCGCGTTCGGGATCCATATCGCCGAGGACCGCTGCTGGGTCGGAAACCAGAGCGGTGATGTCTACACCCTCGGCCACGACGGCGAGGTGCTGGCCCGCTACCAGCTCCCCGACGGCGTCAAGTGCCTGGTGGCGGACGACTTCTGGATCTACGCGGGCTGCGACGACGGCACGGTCTACGACCTCTCCTCGAAGCTGCCGTTCGCCGCCTACGCCATCGCCCCCGACGTCGACATCTTCTGGCTGGACATCCACGAAGGCGTGCTGAATGTCGCGGACCGCAACGGCGGGCTGACCGTCATCGACCACGAGGACGAGTACCAGTGGTCGCGGCGCAGTGCGGGCGCGCATGCGTGGATGGTCCGGCGCGACGGAGATGCCGTCTACCACGGCCATCAGCAGGGCGTCACCGCCTACTCGGCCGACGGCAGCGGCGAGTTGTGGCACACGCCGACCACGGGTGCGGTGCTGTTCGGCTGGCAGGAGGACGACGCGGTGTACGCCGGCACCGACCGGCGCGTCGTGCAGCGGCTGGCGAAGGACGACGGCGCGCTGCACGCCACCTACCGGTGCGACACGGTCGTCTACTCCTGCGCCACCGCCCCCGGCGGCCGCTATGTCTTCGCCGGTGACTCGGCCTCCTCGGTGTACTGCTTCGCCGCCGACGGCACCCGGCTGTGGAAGCTGGGCACCGGCGGCGGATCGGCGCTGTCGATGCAGTATCTGGACGAGAAGCTGTACATGGTGACCACCGACGGGTCCCTGGTGTGCGTGGACGCGAGCGACGCGGCGATCGCCGCCGCCCGGTCGGGCACGGTTCCGGTCGCCCGGGACGTCAAGTCGGCAGCCGCGCTGCCCACGTACACCCCGTCCGCCACGGTGCGGACGGTGGCCTCCACCGCGGCCTCGGGGATCGTGGTGGAGTGCGTCCAGGAGAGCGGCCGGCTGCGGGTCCACGTCGTCTCCGACGGCTACGAACCGTCCTGGAACGTCCAGTTCCCGCGCCATATACGCCGGCCCGGGGTGCGGTACGTCGTCGACGATCTGTCCCCGGCCCCAGGCGGGTTCTACCGCGTCCGCGGTGAGATCCGGCAGCTCGTCTGACACCCCGGGCACGCCCGGGGTGCCCGGGGCCGGACCGGCGCTCAGCCCGGCCCGCTCCAGCCCGGTCCGCTCCAGGCCGGCCGACGGGGATCGTCCGCCCGCACGACGACGTCCGCGGCCTCCTCCGGCCGGGTCCCGGCCTCGTAGCGCGCGAACGCGGGCAGTGTCCAGCGTTCGCCCTCCGGTGTACGACGGGCGAGCGCGGCCGGTGTCAGCTTCAGGTGCACGGAGAGATCGAAGGGGAACCAGTGACCCAGCAGCAGAGGACCGTGCAGCAACAGGACACCACCGGGCGGCAGCTCGACGTACGCACTGCGCGTCGCCCGGTCCGCCACCGGATCCCACAGATCGGGGAGCACCCGCCCGGTGCCCCCTGGATCCAGCGGCCGGAACACCTCGCGCCACAGAGCCTGCCGGTCGAACCATGTGTCGTGGTAAGCGTCCGGGTCCTGCCGTCCGTACTCCAGCCGCAGCGAGGCGGGGCGCAGAAATCCGGACGCGCCGACCTGGTGGACGGCCCGCCCGCGGACCCGCAGCGCCTCGGTGAGCCGCGCCGCGAGGGCGTCCGGGGACGCGGCGGGAGCCCCGTCGACCGCCACCCGCAGCCACGGGCTCCCGTCGTGCGCCGGCATCGCGACGATGCGCTCGGCGAGCGCGTCGGTCAGCCGTTCCCAGGTGATCGCTTCGAGCCGCACCCCGTCATTGTGCCCGGCCCCGCGGCGCGCGGCGCACCGGGTCAGCCGGGGTGCGGTCCGCCCGACGGCCTGTTGATCAGGTCACCGGAGACCACCCCGGCCTGGATGACCATGCCGTGCTGCACCCCGCCACTGATGCTGTTGTGCACCTCCCGCACCGAGACCCGATCCCGCTCCGGCGCCAACTCGTCCAGCAGGGCCCGCAGTTCGGCCGCCGCGGCCGGGTCCTCGCGCAGCAGGCGCCGCAGCCGCAGCTGCCAGGCGGCGGTCACCCCCCGCACTCCGTCCTCGTCGCCCTCCTCGCGGGCCGTCAGCACATCGGCGCGGGAGACCTCCAGTTCACCTTCGAGTGCCTCTTCGTCCGCCATGCCGTGGCGCCGGGCGAGGAAGGAGGCCACCCGCTGGCGGACCCCCTCCCAGCCGTCCGTCGCCATCTGCTGTACCAGCGTCGTCGCCCCCGCCAGCGCGAGCGTCACCAACTCCGCTTCCATGAGGCCCCCTTGTGTGTGGTGCGTCCGGTGTCCGGTTGCCGGTGCCAGAGTAGAGAGGCGGACCGGGACATGACCAGGCCGGACACCGGGCGGCCCGGCTCAGTCCTGGTCCGCGGCCGGCACCGCGGCTCCGCAGCGGCTGAGCTCGGCCGCCGCCTCCTTCGTCGCCTCGATCACGCCGTCGGGGGCCACCGGCATCACGGACTTGAGCTTGAGCAGCAGGACCGCGCCCATGATGGCGCCGTCCCACATGATGGGGGCCGCACAGGAGTTCCAGCCGGCCATGCACTCCTCGTTGCCGAGCGCGTGACCCAGATCGCGGACCTCGGCCAGGGAGGCCAGCAGGGCATCGTTGTCCCGGTAGACGCCCGGCCCGGCCTGGTCGGGTACGGGCTCGGCGAGCACCCGCTGCTGGAGCACGGCCGGCAGGTAGGCGAGGATCGTCCGGCCGGAGGCGCCGGTGCGCAGGGAGCGCGTCACGGACAGCACATCGCGGGGCGTCATGCCCAGCTCCGCGAGGTCGGAGTCGCCGACCGCCATATCGACGCACTGCCGGTGCGCCCCGGAGAACGGAGCCACCATGTAGAGGAACGCCAGCCCGTCGTCAGTGGCCGTCCGCAGCCGGCCGAGCACGGTCTGCGAGGTCGCGCCGTCGAGACGGTGGTCGAGTGCGGTGAAGGCGAGCTGCGCCGCCGAGGTCCGCAGCCGGTAGAGGCCGCGGTCCACCCGTTCGAAGATGCGCTGGTAGATACCGGACTGGAGGATGCGGTAGACGACGGAGTCGTCCAGGCCGGTGAATTCGGCTATTTCCCCAGGCCCATGGGCCGATCCGCCGAGCTCGGCGAAGGCCGTCTGGACGAGGAAGACGCGCTCGGCATGGCCGGATCCCGACGTCCGGGAGCCCGCGGCGGCCGCGGCCGCCGCGGGCCCGGATGCCGTCCGGCGCGTACTCCCGGTGCGTCCCGGGGCCCCCGCCACCGTGGCGTCGGCGCCCGAAGCGGAGTGGGTGGCGGCCGACGCGGTGGATCCCGGAATTCTGGTGCTGTTGCCCATCGTGTGTGCTCTCCCCTGACAGTGATCCGCGCCCGCAGGCGCACGGCATTTACGGTGCGGGCCGGGCCACCCGCCGCCCGCCGGGTGATCCGCGGCCCCGGGCGGACGGCCCCGGAACACGCGCCCCGGGCCGTCGTACCGGTCCGGCGCCGGGTGCTACGCCCGGTGCCGGCGTGCGACGTCCAGGGCGAGTTTCCCGGTCGGGGTGCGGGCGGCCAGATCACGATGCGCCCGAGCCGCCTCGTCGAGGGCGTAGGTGGCGCCGGTCAGCGGCTTGAGCCAGCCGGCCGCGACCGCGTCGAACAGGGCTTGCATGGAGGCCGGCAGCGCCGTCCGGTCCGCGTAGAGCTGGGGCAGCCAGAAGCCCGAGACGGTGAGGGACCGCTCCATCAGGTCCCGGGTCGGCACACTCGCCAACTCGCCGCCCGCGTAGCCGTACACCGCGAGCCGGCCGCGCGGGGCGACCGCGGCGAGGGTCCGCTCGAAGGTGACGCCGCCGGTCATCTCCAGCGCCGCCCGGACCGGCCCGCCGGCCGCCTCGACGATGCGCTCGGTCAGGTCCTCGGCGGTCGAGTCGACCACCACGTGGGCGCCCAGTTCCTCGGCCAGCTTGCGCTTTTCCGGGGAACCGGCGAGGCCGATGACCTTCGCCCCGGCGTGGGCGGCGAGCTGGACGGCCAGCGAGCCGAGGCCGCCCGCCGCGGCCGGGATGACGACGGTCTCGCCCGGGGTGATGCGCAGCGAGGTGAACAGCAGGTGCCAGGCGCTGTTGCCCTGGAGTGCCAGCGCGACGGCCTGTTCGTCGCTGATGCCGTCGGGGACGTCCCAGATGACCTTGCGGTGCAGCAGTGCCCGCTCCGCGTATCCGCCGCCGCGGCACAGCCCGACGACGCGCCGCGCGCCGTCCACGGTCCCCACGACCTCGTTGCCGGGAACGTACGGCAGCTCGACGGGCGCGAGATAGGAGTCGCCCCGTACGTGCACATCCGCGTAGTTGACGCCGGCCAGGGTCACCTCCACCAGCACGTGGCCGCCACGGGGCGCGGGCTCGGGGACGTCCTCCGGACGCAGCACGTCCGGACCGCCGAATTCTCGCATCACGATCGCGCGCACGACTCTCCCTCGGGTTCTCACCTGCGGTGTCCGCACAGGGTAGGCACGGCGTCCGTCACCCCGCGGGCACCCGACCATTTCACGCCAACAACAAGGGGCTTCCGGCGCCCACACCCGTCGCGCCATGAGCGATACCGGCCGGCTTTCTCGCGTCACGAGAAACGCGCGGAGCGCTTTCCACCCATTTCGCCGTTTTGCATCAGATCTACCCATGGGTATCCCCGGGGTGGCTGCCACGCGCCCCTGGGACATGCGCAGGTACCGCAGGGAATCTCCGCCGCCTACCATCCGGAGTCGTGTCCACCGTCGGCATCAGGTGGCGGCCGCGTTCCCCGGGGCAGAGCTCGTTTCACGAGGTGGTACCCGTCCGCGCCGCCCCGGGTGAGTGACGTGCGGCAAAGCACATGGCCGTGTGTATGGCGGGGCGTGCACAGGCTGAGGGGGAGTCACATGGGGAAATCGGACACCGGTACAGGGGCCTGCGCGCCGGCCTGCCGGGACCTGCAACGGGCGCTGCCACTGCCGCCGGCGCACCTGCGCATCCTGCGGGCCGTGTCCGCTTCCCTGCCGGCCGCGTGGACGGCCTCGCTCACGGCCGCCACCGGCACTGTCCGCGCCGCCGCGCGCCGCCGGTCCCTTCCGTATGCGGCACTGCCCTCTCCGGACGCGACACCCACCCGCCCGGAAACCCGGCGCCCCTGCCGGGAATGGCACTGTCTGTGAACGCGCCGGGCAGGTCGGGCGGCACCGCGCTCCGGTTCAGGCGACCGCACCTCGCCGTGGTGCTCGGCGGCGGTTTCACGGGGATGCTGGCCGCCTCGGCACTGACCGCGCACGCGGATGTCGTGGTGGTCGAGCGGGAGCGGCTGCCGTGGACTCCGGTGCCGTGTACGGATCTTCCGCAGCCCCGGCACGCCCATCTGCTGGCGGCGGCGGGCGCCCGGAGAGTCGAGGACCTGCTGCCCGGCACCCTCGCGCGGTGGGTGGCCGAGGGAGCCCGCCGTATCCCGCTGTCGGCCGGGCTCGTCGGCCGGTCCCTGCCGGTCCGGTCGCCGCACCGGCCGTCGGCGCCGTACCTGATCGCCTGTTCCCGCGATCTGCTCGACCGGGTCGCGCGGCAGCAGGCGGCGGCCCTTCCCGGGGTCACCGTCCTCGACGGTACGGAAGCCGAAGGGCTGTCCGGCACCGCGGACCACGTCACCGGGGTGCGGGTCCGGGACACCGTCACCGGCGAGTCGTACCGCCTGGATGCCGACCTCGTCGTCGATGCCACCGGCCGGAACTCCGCCACCCCCGGCAGACTGGCGGCGCTCGGTATACCTGCCGCGCGCGAAGAGGCCGTGGACCCGGGGATCGTCTGCGCCACCCGGATCTTCCGGGCCCCGGCGGGCACTGAGAACTGCCCGGTGATCAGCGTCCGTTCGGTGGCCGGGGCACAACCGGCAGGCGGCGGTGCCGTTTCCGGGGGCCCGGTTCCCCCGGGTCCCGAGCGGACGGCGACGCTGGTTCCCATCGAGGGCGGCCGCTGGCTGGTCACGCTCACCGGCGACCGGGGCGGTCAACCGTCCGGGCACGCCGACCGGTTCGTGCCGTTCGCCCGCAGTATGGCGGACCCCGTCGTCGGCGACCTCATCGCCGGCGCCGAGCCGCTGAGCGAGGTACGACTGTCCCGCGACACGGCCAGCCGCCGGCGCCGCTACGAACAGCTGGCGTCCTGGCCCACGGGGTTCGTCGTCCTCGGCGGTGCGGTGGCCGCGTGCCACCCCGACTACGGCCAGGGACTGTCCCTCGCCGCCCACGGTGCCGTCGCGCTGCGCGACACGGTGCACCGCCGCGGACTGGACGATCCGTCGCTCGCCCGCTGCCTGCAACGGAGCATCGGGCGTATCGTCCAGGCGTCCTGGGCCCAGGCCACCGGTCAGGGCGTCCACTCCCCCGCCGTATGGCGACGGCCGGCGGCCTCCCGGCTGGTGGGCACCACCGTGCACCACCTCCTGCCCGGCGCGGCCGGCCGGTCCGCTGTCTGCCAGGACTACGTCGATGTGACCGCGGCCGCCGCCCCCGCGGCCCGCTTCCCGAGTGCCTCTTCGGCCCTCGGCGCGGTCCGGGGTGCGGCGCGGCCGGGCCCGGCCGGACCGCCGCCGGCCGCCGCAGTACGCGGCGAGATGCTGCCGGGCGGTCCGCGGCCGCCGATGGCACCACGGATCGCGGGCCCGGCTGACGCGGGGCCGCCGCCCGGTGCTTCAGGTGCCGCGCCGGGCGTGTCAGCGGTGCCCACCGGCTCCGCTGCCCCGGCCCGCTCCGCCACGCCGGCCGGACAGGGGCCGCCCGCGGCTCCTCCGTACGCGTCCGTGGCCGGACCGGAGGCCGTCTCCCGGCCCGATCCGGCCGATGCGTCCGCGGCCGTCACCCCCGTCCCACCGCACCCGGCCGCCGAGCGCCCCGCCCGGCGTCTCCCCCGCCCGCTCAGCCTCGGGCCGACGGCGCTGCGGCGCACCGGCCGGGGCAACAGGCGGAAGCCGGCGGGCTGACCCGCCCGCACCGCGGGCCGGTCCGCGGCCCACAGTCCGCGAGCCCCCTTCACGGGGAGGGGGCTCGCGACGGCTCACCCGCCGTACCGTCCCGCCTGCGGGCTCTGCCGCCACCCCTGCCGGATCCGCGCCGCCCGACCGGCGCGCCCGGGTCCTGCCGTGCCATGGGGGCGCCATGGACCATTTCGCTCAGATACCGGGTGTTGCAGACTCAGGCACCGGGGGTTACGGCCCCTGGTGACCGCGCGCCAAGGGCAGCCTGACCGCGAACCGCGGACGCCTGTGCCCGCGCCCGTACCTGCGGCTGCGGCTGCGGCTGCGGCTGCGGCTGCGGCTGCGGCTGCGGCTGCGCAGGTGATGCCGCCTGCGATGCCGGCCATGGGCTCATACCCCCGCTCCGCGTGGCCGTAGGTGACGGCCCCGAGCGCCGGCTGACGTTCCCCGGCGAATGTGTCGTCATAAGCGTCGCGCGTGCCGTCACGTCGGCCGTCCGCGGCCTCGGCGGTCTCAGCCTCGTCAACGCTTCGGCGGCTTCCGTCCGGTCCCGTGCGACAACGCTCGCGTCTCGCTCGTCCTCGCGCGCCGCGGTCGGGCGGCCAGTGATTCACGAGCGACCGCGCACCGCTGCGCCGGAGCTCGCACGGGCGGGTCCGTACCCCGCCGTCCTGCGTCGGCGCGGACGGTCCGTCTGCGACGGCCGGTGGCCGAACCGGGCCGACCGGCTGGGCCGACCGTTCCGTAGGTCACCGGGGCACGGTGCTACGGCTGCGCGGCGAGCTGTCCCAAGGGACTGCCGCCGGACGGGGGGCGAGGCGCCGCCAGGTGACGTGCGAGCGGCCCGGTGCGCGGCAGCCGGACGCGAGGACCCCGGACCGCCGCGCCCTGGCGGTAGGCGGCATGGCACCCCACACACGGAGTCGGCGCCGGAAGCGGGTCGGGGGCCGGCGGCGGGTCACGGACCCCCGGCCCCCGTCGCGTGCGGGGGCCCGGCGGGGAGTCCCAGGAGGCGTTGGGCGAGGGCGAGGGGGGCGCCGGTGCCCCGGGGGGCGGCGGGTGCCTTGGTGCGGTGGGCGGGGAGGCGCTCGACGGTCGTGGTGCCGGTGTCGGATTCGAGGGTGGGGGCGTAACCCGCCGCGCGGAGCGCCTCCAGGGTGGCGGCCGGCGGGCGGCCGCTGACCAGGACGGTGGGGGCGATGGCGCGCAGGCCGAGGTCGCGCAGTGCGCGGTGGGCTGCGAGTTCACCGACGAGGGCCGTGTCGTCGGAGCGGATGCAGCAGGCGACGGGCAGGACGCGCATCCGGCCGTGGGTGCGGGCGGTGTCCTGGATGAGGTAGCCGAGCGGCTGCGGCAGATCGCCGGTCGCCGAGGCGGCGGTGAGGTCGTCGCGCAGGCTGTCGGCGGTGTGGCCGGCGTCCAGGGCGCGGCGTACGGAGGCGGGGGTGAACCGCCAGGTGACGGCGTGGCCTTCGGACTCACGGTCCGCCGCGGCGGCGAGCAGTCCGGCGAGGGCGGCGGCCGGGCGGCCGGGGACGACGGCGGTCAGGTCGGCCTGGAAGTGGGCCTGTTCGAGGAGCGGCGGGAGCAGGTCGCGGAGCGGCTCGTCGAGGGTCTGCGGGTCGGTGCGGAGCGCATGGCCCAGCGGCGTGAGGGTGCCGTGGGCGGTCAGGCCCAGGTAGGCAGCTTCGTGGAGGGTGTGGACGGCGCGGTCCTCGGCCGTCGGTTGCCCGGTGACGGCGAGGGGCCGGTACCAGGTGGCGGCACGGAGGAGGGTCTGCAAGGTGGTGCCGGCGTCGTCCCCCGGGCCGGGGGTTGCCGCGGGCGGCAGGGGCGGGAGGGGGGAGCTCGCGCCGAGGGGGACTGCGGCGAGGGCGGCCAGCAGGGCGTGCCGGAGCGCGGGGGCGTGCCGGTCCTCTCCGCGGACCAGCGCGGTCGCGGTCTCGCCGAAGGGGGTGTGGGTGGGGACGGCCCACAGGGCGGACCAGGCGGTCAGGAGGGGGGCGAGGCGCTCGCCGGGCGGACGGGTGAGCCAGTCGTCGTAGGCGCTGGTGGGGAGCGCGGTGATACCGGCGGGGGTACGGGTCAGGGCGATCAGGCCGGCGGCGAGGGTGAGGTCGAGGAGGAGCCGGGTGTGCGGTTCGGTGGCGCCGGCCGCGCTGGCCAGCCGCCTGATCTCGCGGACGGTCAGTCCGCCCGATTTGCGCAGCGCCGCGGGCTGTGTCGCCAGCGCGGACAGGAGGCGGTCCACGGTGGCCGCGAGGGTCGCGGCGGCGGCCCGGGACTCGTCGTGGAGCGCGGCCGGGGTGACCACGGCGGGGCGGAGCCCGGGGTGGGCGGTGGCCGGCGGAGTGCCGTCGGAGGCGGGCCGCGGGGCGGCGGGGGTGAACGCGCCGAGGTCATGAGCGGCCAGGAGCTGCGGGACGCGGGGCGGGACGACGAGGGTGCCGTCCTCCGTCAGAGCGGCCAGTCCGTCGTCGCAGAGGGAGCGCAAGGCGGTCTCGGCGGCGGTGCGCGCCGGGCCCGGTGGTGTGGCACCGAGCGCGGCGTAGACGTCCTCGGGCGGGACGGGTGCGGTGGCCAGGTGCGGGAAGGACAGCCGGTGTGCCATCAGGGACTGGTGGTCTGCGCCCGGGGCGGGGGCGGCGGGGCCCGGTGCGGCGCGCGCGGCGAGGTCCTGGCTGATGCGGGCAGCGGTGGCGAGTACCTGGAGCCGGGGGTGGTCGAGGTGCAGCACCAGGTGGTGGAGGGTTTCGTACGACCACAACGCGCCGGCCAGGCCGCGCAGTTGGGTGGGCGCGGGCTTCCGGGCGAGCGGCTCGGCGTGGCGGCTGAGGAGCGCGGCGAGCTGCTCGGGGGTGCGCTGCGCGAGGGACCGGGTGAGTGTGTCGAGACCTTCCACGGCCTTGAGGTTAGTCATCGCGCGAGCAGGGCGGTGAGGGCGCCCACGGGGTCGGGGTCCGCGGGCCCGGTGGGCCACCAGTCCTCGGCGCCGGGCTCGGATTCGTACGGATACCAGCGGTTGTCGTGGCCGAAACGGAGCTGGATGCCGCCGCGGGGGTCGGTGAGGCGGTTGTGGTGCGGGCGCAGCGCCGGGAGGTCGGCGGCGAGGAGGGCACTGCGGGCGCGGTCGAAGTCACCGGCCGGGGGGTTCCACGAGGTGTGGAGGAGGAAGAGCCCTTCGGCGCCGCCCTGGCGCCAGGCTGCGACGGAGCGGGCCACATCGGTGGGGGTACGGCCGGTGGCCGCCGCCAGGTCACGGTAGAGCGCGCGGGTGGTGGAGGTCAGGCCCGCGGTGGGGTGGGCGGTGGCCGCCAGCCGGATGGCGTCCTCCCACGGGGGCAGCGCCGGGTACGGGCCGGGGACGGCGGGCCCTCCCGAGCCGCGGGGACCGGCGGCGGATACGCAGGCGTGGGCACGGGCCGCGGCGTCGGCGGCCAGGAATTCGAGGACGGCCGGATCGAAGGGGAGGCCGTCGGCGTCCGGGAGGGCCGGCGGGCGGCCGGGGTGCGGTGGCGCGGGCAGGGGCGGCGGGAGCGGCGGCCGGGGGCGGTCGCCGAGGGCCTCGCGGGCGAGGACGCCGCGGGGTGCGGGGCTTGCCGGGGATGCCGTTCCGGCGGCGGTGCGGGTCTCTCGGGCCGGGCCGGGGTGGCCGGAAGCGGTGGGTCCGGTGGCGGCGCCGGCGGTTCCGGGGACGGTTGTGCCGCCGGGCGGCACGGGGGCCGCGAGGGGGTGTGCGCGGGTTTCGCGTGCGGTGTGGCCGGCGTTACGGCGGAAGAGCTCGTCGAGGAGTTCGCGCTCGCCGCGGCCGCGCATCAGCAGCAGGACGAAGGGGTCGGTGTCCAGGAGGCGGGCCACCTGGAAGCAGAGCGCGGCGGCATGTTTGCAGGGACGGCCGTGGTCCGGACACGAACAGCGGGGCACGAGGTCACCCGGACCTGGCAGGAGGCGCACCTCTTCCTCGGCCAGCGTCCGGGGCAGCTTCTTGGCCAGGAGGGCGGCGAGTTGGGCGGGCTCGGCGGCGATCGCGTCGAGGAGGCCGGACCACTCCTCGTCGGTCAGGGTTCCGATGCGGATCTCGGCGCTGTAGGGGCGGGGCCTGCTGCCGCGTACGGTGGCGACGATGCGGCCCGGTGTGACGTTGATGGTGTCCACATGGCCGTCGCGGGCGTACGTCCGGCCGCGGGCGAGCCGGGCGCTGTCCAGGGCGGTGGTCTCCAGCGCGTCCAGCCATGCGCTCCCCCACCAGGATTCGGCGGACGGATCTCCGGCGCCGGTACGGACCGGCAGCGGCGGGAACGTACGCGAACGGTCCGCGCGGACCAGCCGGTCCGCGGCGGCGGCGCGCCCCGAGGTGGCGGGCCGGCCCCGGAAGCCCGCGCCCGTGGTGCCACCGACGGCCGCGGCCCGGCCCGCGCCGGAGCGGTGGGAGCCGGAACCGCCGGCTGCGGGACGAGGGTTCATCCGGGCCTCCTCAGGGAGACGAGGTCGGCCAGTTCGGCGTCGGACAGCTCGGTGAGCGGGGCCTCGCCACCGGAGAGCACCGCATCGGCGAGGGCCCTTTTGGCGGTGAGGAGTTGGGCGATGTTGTCCTCGACGGTGCCCTCGGCGATCAGGCGGTGGACCTGGACGGGCTGGGTCTGGCCGATGCGGTAGGCGCGGTCGGTGGCCTGCTCCTCCACCGCCGGGTTCCACCAGCGGTCGTAGTGGATCACGTGTCCCGCGCGGGTGAGGTTGAGGCCCGTACCGGCCGCTTTCAGGGACAGCAGGAAGACGGGGGTGTGACCCGACTGGAAGCGGTCGACCATCTGTTCCCGCTGGGCCACGGGGGTGCCGCCGTGCAGGAACTGGTGCGCGATGCCATGGGTGTCGAGGTGCCGTTCGAGCAGCCGCGCCATGCCGACGTACTGGGTGAAGATCAGTGTCGCGCCGCCCTCGGCGAGGATGGTGCCGAGGAGTTCGTCGAGGAGTTCGAGCTTTCCCGAACGGGCGGCCAGACCGGGCGCGGCCTCCTTGAGGTACTGCGCGGGGTGGTTGCAGATCTGCTTGAGCGCGGTCAGCAGCTTCATCACCAGGCCGCGGCGCGCGATGCCCTCGGCGGACTCGATCCGGGCGAGCGCCTCGCGGACGACGGCCTGGTAGAGCGCGGCCTGTTCGCGGCCCAGCGCCACCGGATGGTCCGTCTCGGTCTTGGGCGGGAGTTCGGGCGCGATTCCGGGATCGGACTTCTTGCGGCGCAGGATGAACGGGCGCACCAGCCGGGCCAGCCGCCGCGCCGCCTCCGGGTCCTCGCCGCCCTCGACCTCACGGGCGTGCAGTGCGCGGAAGGTCTTGAGGGGGCCGAGCAGCCCGGGGGTGGTCCAGTCGAGGAGGGCCCACAGCTCGGAGAGGTTGTTCTCGACGGGGGTGCCGGTGAGGGCGATCCGGGCCGGAGCCTTGATGCTGCGCAGCGCCTTGGCCGTGGAGGACCGCGGGTTCTTGACGTGCTGGGCCTCGTCGGCGACGACCCATCCCCAGGACTGGGCGGCCAGCTGCGCGGCGCTGCTGCGCATCGTCCCGTAGGTGGTGAGGACGAAGCCGCCGGTCAGCCCGTCGAGGCTGCGGCCGGCACCGTGGAAGCGGCGTACGGGCGTGCCGGGGGCGAAGCGCTCGATCTCGCGCTGCCAGTTGCCGAGGAGGGAGGCGGGGCAGACGACGAGGACGGGTGCGGTGGGCCGCCGGTGGAGGTGGAGAGCGATGACGGTGATGGTCTTGCCGAGGCCCATGTCGTCGGCGAGGCAGCCGCCGAGGCCGGTCGAGGTCATGGTGTCGAGCCAGGCCATACCGCGCAGCTGGTAGTCGCGCAGGGTCGCCCGCAGCCCGGGTGGCTGGGGCAGGGGGCGCGCATCGGTGGTGAGGCGGCCGCGCAGCTCGGCGAGCGCGCCCAGGGGCACCACCTCGATCTCTTCGCCGTCCACGTCGGTCGTGCCGCGGAGCGTCGCGGCGAGCGCGTCGACCGGGTCCAGGTAGCCCAGCTCCCGTTTGCGGGCCTTGCGTACGAGCGCGGGGTCGACCAGGACCCATTGGTCGCGCAGCCGGACGACCGGGCGGTGGGCCTCGGCGAGGGCGTCCATCTCCGCCTCGCTGAGCGGCGCGCCGTCCAGCGCCAGCCGCCAGCGGAATTGCAGCAGTTCATCGGTGTCGAAGAAGCCGAAGCCGTCCGCGGCCGAGCCCGGCGCCGGGCGCAGCACGGCCGCGGCGGTCAGCCCGCGGGCCAGCTCCTTGGGCCAATGGACGGTCACCCCGGCTGCGCCCAGTCGCGGCGTGGCCGCGCCCAGCAGCTCGTACAGCTCGTCCTCGCCGAGCGGCAGTACGTCGGGGACCGGCCGCTCCAGGAGGCGGGTGAGCGGCGGCCAGACGCGGGCCGCGCGCCGCAGTGCCAGGAGGGTGGCGACGCGGGAGCGCGGGCCGAAATGGTCGGGGCCGTCGCCCTCCCACAGGTCGCGGGCGTCGGCGACCAGGGTCGGGTCGGTGAGGCTGTGGACCTGGAGGACGACGGCCGCCGCGCCGCGCTCTTCGGCACCGCCGCCGGCGCGCGCACCGGCGGCGTCCGGGCCACCGGTACCTTCCGCACCGCTGCCCGTGTCGGTCCCGGCGTCCTGGCGCCCGGTGTCGAAGAGCCGGTGCGGGGCCAGGTCCAGACGCAGGGAGAGCCGCACTCCGGCGTCGGCGCCGGCCGCGACCTCGGCAGCCCATTCCCGGGCGCCCGGGAGCTGCTGCGGCGCACTCGCGGCGAACGGGACACCGGCCACGAGGGCGGCGGCCGGGGTGCGCGGCAGGGTGTCGGCGACGGCGTCCACGAAGAGCCGTACCAGAGCTGCGGGGTCGGGCAGTTGGAGCGGCCGGCTGCCGGGGAGCGGCACGGCGTACGCCTCGGCGGGCATGGCGGCGGCGATGGCCCGCAGATGCGCGATGTCGTCGGGGTCCAGCGGGCCGGCCCGCCAGGCGTCGGTGTCCTCGGCGGTCAGCCCAGGCAGCATTTTTCCGCGCGCGGCGAGGTGGAGGGCGTGCAGGGTGGCCGCGCCCCAGCAGGCGGCGGCCGGGTGAGCGGCCGGATCGTGGCGGGCGCGGACCAGCAGCGGAACGGCGTCGGCCAGCGGGAGCAGCACGGCGGGGACGGTGCGGCTGCGTGCGCCGTTTCCGTGGCGGCGGGCGACGGTCAGCTGTGCCGGCCCGGTGGCCGGCGCGGCCGCTCCGTCCGCGCCCCGCGCCGCTCCTTCGCCGGCGCCGGTGTCCGGGAGCCGGCCGCCATCGGGCCGCCAGAGGGCGAGCTGTCCGGCGCGCGGTGGCCGGGCAGGCAGAAAGACCACGGCACACCGGGCCACGGCGGCAGCGAGGCCGCCGGTGTCCCCGCTCGCCCCGGACCCGGCCGTGAGCGCGGCGTCCGACGGCCCACCGGCCCCTGCTGCCGCTTCCCACCGCCTCGCCATACCGTTCCTGCCGTCCCCTCGTGCCTTTTCGCTCCATGCCGGTCGCGGCCACGGCCGGGCCTGCCGTGCCCGGCTCACCCTCGCGGCCCCGACCTGCGAGTCTACGGTCGTACGCACTGCCCCTCCCCCGTGTCGGCTGCACACCGGCGTCGGTCCCGCCGCGCCGTGCGTCATGTCGACGGAACGTGATGTCGATGGAAGCAGACGGCACTGACAATGCGTCTCGGCCGCGCTTCCCACGCCGGTCGCCGACGGCTCACGCCGACCCCGCTGACCCCGCTGACCCCGCCGGGGCCGCCGGGGCCGCCGGGGCCGCCGAGCGGAGTTATCCACAGGCCGCACAGCACATCTCACCCTCCCTCCGAAATCCGCTACGGTGAGTGACGTCATCACTCTCGGTAATCGTCATTTGTCGGTGAGGAGTTCCCATGCATGCCCCCACTCCCGAGCAGACCGCCGCGGCCGACGCGTTCCGGGCCGGCACCCACCTCGTGATGCAGGCCGGTGCCGGCACCGGCAAGACGACGACCCTCGCGATGCTGGCGCGCGAAGCACGGCGCGAGGGCCGGCTCGGTCGGTACATCGCCTTCAACAGAGCCGTCGCGCGCGACGCCGCCCGGGAGTTCCCCGCCGGCGTGGCCTGCGGAACCGCTCACGCCCTCGCATATACCGCGGTGGGCAGGGCCTACCAGGCACGGATGAACGCCCCTCGGCAGGCGGGGTGGAGAACGGGCGCGGCCCTGGGCATCGACGTCGGCCTGTCCGTACGCATCGGGGCGCGCACGGTCGACCACAAGGCCCTCTCCCATACGGTCCTGCGCACGGTCACCCGGTTCTGCCAATCGGCCGACGAGAAAATCACCCGCCACCATGTCCCGCCCTTGCGCGGAGCGGAATCGGCACCGCTGCACCATCAGCTCACCGGCATCGTCCTGCCCTACGCCCGCAAGGCATGGCGCGACCTGCAACGCCCCGACCACGGCGTCGTCCGCTTCGAGCACGATCACTACCTCAAGATGTGGGCACTGCGAGAGCCCGTCATCCCGGTGGACTTCCTGCTCCTGGACGAGGCGCAGGACACCAATCCCGTGGTCGAACAAATCCTGATGGCGCAGCGGGACCACGCACAGCTGGTGCTGGTCGGGGACTCCGCGCAGGCCGTCTACGGCTGGCGCGGCGCACGCGATGTGATGACCGGATTCGACGGCAGGCAGCTCACCCTCTCCCGCTCGTTCCGCTTCGGGCCGGCACTGGCCGCGGAGGCCAACCGCTGGCTGACGATCGTGGACGCGCCGATCCGGCTCACCGGATCCCCGTGGCTGGAGACGGAGCTGGGCCCGGTCCGCGAACCGGCGGCGATCCTGTGCCGGTCGAATGTCGGGGCGATGGTGGAGGTGATGCGGCAGTTGGAGGCGCACCGCCGGGTCGCGCTCGCCGGTGGCGGCGAGGCGCTGAGCGCGCTGGTGCGGGCCGCCCACGACCTGGAGGCGGGGCGCCGCACGTCCCATCCCGAGCTGATGCTCTTCGAGTCCTGGGCGGAACTGCGGGAATACGCGGCGTACGACCCGGCGGGCCGGGATCTGCTGCCGTTGGTGGGGCTCGTCGATGAACACGGCACCGCAGCCCTGTTACACGCCTTGGAGCGGCTCTGGCCGGAGGAATCGGCGGAGGTGACGGTGTCCACGGCACATCGGGCCAAAGGCCGGGAGTGGGCGAGCGTGCGCATCGCGGACGATTTCACGCCTCCTGGCGATCTCGACGAGCGCGGCGAGGACGGAACGCCGCTCCCCGGGCCGATCGACATCGACGAGGCGCGTCTGGCCTACGTCGCGGTGACCCGCGCCCGCTCACACCTCGACATCGGCGGGCTGTCCTGGATCAACGGGCATCCGGCGGGCGATCCACGACCCCGCGAAGCGGGAACCGAGGACCGGTACGACAGACCCGATGGACCGCATGAACCGTATGGGCTCCACGGGCCCCATAGGCCGGATGGGCCCCTTGGACCGGATGAACGAGTTCGCGGAGGTGACGGCACGGAGCGCGGTACCACCCGGAAAGACAGGGAGCCGTGGGTCCCGCCCCCACGCCAACGAGGCCACTCTCGCCCGAAGCACGGCGACGGCGGCGTGGCCGGTGGGACGGCAGGCGGTGGCGCGACCGCTGATGATGCGGCGGAAGGAACGCGAAGGGCAGGGGAGGACGGTGGGGAGCACTGATGCGGTAGCGGACCTCCGGCGCGTACGGGACGTCATGGAGCGAGGACGCTGCGCAGAGGACTCCGAGCCTGCCCTCACACGGACGGCAGCAGCAGCACCACGCCCCGGGTCCAGACCCGCGGCACGGCCGTCACACCACCCCCTGACGCGCTTCCCGAATCGCCACCGCGGGGCAGGTGACGGGCTTGCCCGGCGGGAGGATCCTGTAGGTGGGAGATGGGTGCCGATGCGTACGGGAAATGAACCCCTTCAGGCACGCAGCCCGCTGAAAATGCGCTGTGGGCTGGCGCTGTGGGGACTCCTGTGGACCATCGCCGGAACAGTGGCCTTCGTCATGGCCGGCAGGCCGGAATGGGCGGCCGCCTGTGCCGCCGTGGCGGCGGTGGCGGCGGTCGATCTGTCGCTGGTGATCCGGCACATCCGGCAGGGACCGCACTACCAGCCGGGCAAGGACATACCACCCTACGAGCCCGACCACGGCCGGAACGACGCCTTCGGCAGACGGGACACCACCGGCCGGAGACGCAAGGCCGGGCCGTAAGGCGTCGCCGCCGACCCGGAACTGCCACGGGGTGCCGTATCCACATGGCGGAACGGCTCCCCTCAGGACCGGCCGGCCGGACGGACCGGCGGACGAGCCTCACCCCGGGGCGCCGGCCCGCACGACAGGAAAGGCCGTCGATTCATCTCGCCGCCGATGCCGCACGGTCACGTTCCGCCGGTTCCCCACCACGATCGGCAAGGAGGTATCCGAAGGCCACCAGGTGCATCTGATCCGCAGCAAGTACGCCACCCACAGAGCCCCGACGATGCAGCACCGGTTCTCCGCCCACCCCGCCTCCACCCCCACGTCCCCGTCAGCGGATCGCCCTCCCACCCGGCGAACCGTCTTCACACCCAGCGGACTTCACACCCAGCGAACCGCGATGGCCGAGCCTGGCCGAGCGGTGGTTCTCCAAGTCGGCGGATCAGCGCGTACGCCACGACGTCCGGGCGTACGCCGCGGAGTCCGGCCACCCGCCGAGGTCCTGGACGTGGACATGCGGGCCTGCATCACCGACCGGAACGACACCCCGCACCGGAATCACTTGTCCGGGCCAGGGACGCCGCCCAGATCCGCGGGCCCTCGGCAAGCTGCTGTCCAGGCCCGGCCCGGCCCGCCCCGCTAGCCCTAACTCCGGCGGTGACCCGCGCCGGGGCCGCCGTCACCGTCATCCGTACCGCTCGCGAAGCGGGCCGCCTCGATGAACTGCGGGCGCGGCTCCAGAGCCGCCGCGAGGCGGAAGTGACGCAGCGCCTCCACGGGGCGGTTGGCACGCTCCAGAGTGCGGCCCAGCGCGAAGTGGGCGAAGGCGTTGTCCGGCTCGCGTTCCAGCACGATCTGGAACTCGAGTTCGGCGGGGCGCAGTTGAGCGGCGAGGAAGAAGGCGCGGGCACGCAGCAGTCGGGCCGCGGTGTTCTCCGGGTGTGCGGAGATGACGGAGTCCAGCAGCCGGATCGCACCGCGCGGATCGCGGGCCTCCAACAGGTGCTCCGCGGCGCGGAAGTCGATGACATGCGTCTCGGGGCTGCGATCGGGCACAACCGTCTCCTCTCCGGGGCCGTCCGGGCAGCCCGTCAGCCACCCACCGCACGGCGTTACGTGCCCCACAACAATCCCGTCCGCCACCGAATTCCCCCGTGCCCCACCCGCTCCCCGCTCCGCCTCTTCCCATGGCCCAGCCCCTACAGGCTGATGTGGTACGCCTTGCGCAGCGTCTCGTGCACGGTCCACCGCGTGCGGTCGCCTTCGCGCAGTATGCAGGCGTCCCCCGGTCCCACCTGGAGCACCGGACCGTCCGCCACCTCGATCGTGGCGCGCCCGCTGACGACCACGAAGAGTTCGTTGGCCTCGGTGTCCGTCACCACGCCGGGCGTGATCTGCCAGACCCCTCGGATCTGCCGCCCGTCCGGCGACTCCCACAGCACCTTGCCGGTCACCACCGGCTCCCCTGAGACGATCTGACCGGGATCCAGCGGCTCCGGCTCCAGCTCGGCATCCGCGAACCCGGGGATACTGACGACGAATGACGCGGCGGGCACAGCGGAGACCTCGGGGGCATCGGAGCCGGCTTCCGCGCCAGAGGCAGAGCCGGGGCCGGGGCCGGAAACGGCGGTCGCGGAGTCAAGATCGATAGCAGTCATGGCGGCGAGGCTATCGCCCACCCGCACCCCACCCGCAGGCGCTCCCGCCACATCCTGCTCGTAAGCTCCGCCGGCACCCCGCCCCATCAGCCCCGCCCCATCGGCCTCACCGGTTCCGCAGGCGCTCCCAGACCTTCCGGACCTGCGGTTCCAGTTCCGCCAGCGGTCCGTCGTTGTCGATGACGAGATCCGCGACCACCAGACGCTGCTCGCGGGTCGCCTGCGCCGCCATCCGGGACTTCGCCTCGTCCTCCGTCATACCGCGCTGCCGCACCAGCCGGTCCAACTGGGTCTGCGGTGCGGCATCGATGACGATCACCAGGTCGTACAGCGGTGCCAGGCCGTTCTCCGCAAGCAGCGGCACATCGTGCACCACCACCGCGTCCGGCCCCGCCGACGCCTCGAGTTCGGCCGAGCGGGCGCCCACCAGCGGGTGCACGATCGCGTTCAGCGCCTTCAGCTTCTCCGGGTCGGCGAAGACGATGCGGCCCAGTTTCGGCCGGTCGAGAGTGCCGTCGGGCGCGAGGACGCCGGCCCCGAACTCCTCGACCACCGCCGCCAGTCCGGGCGTCCCCGGCTCGACAACCTCGCGGGCGATTCTGTCGGCGTCCACGATCACCGCGCCGTAGGACGCCAGCAATCGCGAGACCTCGCTCTTGCCCGCGCCGATTCCGCCCGTCAGCCCCACTTTCACCATGCGCCCACGCTATACGGTCCACGGAACGCCGACCCCGGCACCGCACACACCGCGCCACGCCGCACACATCGCAGTGCGCATACTGCCCGCACCGCACCGCACGCGCCGGCCGAACGGCGCGCGCCACACCAGCCGGACCGACGCAACGGACAGGCCGGCCCACTGCTCAGCCGGCCGCCCACCGCGCAGCACATCGCCCAGCTCCCCCGCCCCGGAATCCGGCCCCCTCGGACCAGGGTCACGCTCAGGCCGGGGTCATGCCCCGCCTCCGTCACCCTCCCGCTCCGCGAGGAAACGCTCGAACTCCCTGCCGATCTCGTCCGCCGAGGGCAGCTCCATCGGCTCGGCCACCAGATTTCCGCGCGTCTCGGCCCCGGCCACCGCGTCGTACTGGTGCTCCAGCCCGCTGACCAGCGCGACCAGCTCCTCATCACCCTCGGAGATCTGCCGTTCGATCTCCTCCTGGGTCCGCAGCGCCTCCGTGCGCAGCGAATGCGCCGCGGTGGGCAGGACCAGACCGGTCGCGGCCGTCACCGCCTCCAGGGCTGTGAGCGCGGCGTCCGGATACGCGGAGCGGGCGACGTAGTGCGGTACGTGCGCCGCCACACCCAGGACGTCGTGTCCCGCCTCGGCGAGCCGGAACTCGATCAGCGCCTCGGCGCTGCCGGGCACCTGGGCCTCGTCGAAGTAGCTGCCGTGCCCCGGCATCAGGTCCGTGCGGTTGCCGTGCGGCGTGATCCCTACGGGGCGGGTGTGCGGCACGCCCATCGGGATGCCGTGGAAATTGACCGACAGCCGTACCCCGAGCCGCTCCACGATCTGCCGTACCGCCGCGGCGAAGCGCTCCCACTCCACATCCGGTTCGGGGCCGGACAGCAGCAGGAACGGCGCACCGGTCGTGTCCTCGACCAGTCGCAGCTGGATGCTCGGGGTCTCGTACGCGGTCCAGCGGTGGCTCTGGAAGGTGAGCAGCGGACGGCGGGCGCGGTAGTCGACCAGTCGGTCGTGGTCGAAGCGTGCGACCACTCGGTGCGTCAGCCCGTCGAGCAGCCGCTCCACGATCTGGTCGCCCGCCTCGCCGGCGTCGATATAGCCGTCGAAGTGGTACAGCAGCACCAGACCGGCGGAGTCCCTGGCGGCGATCGCCTCAACCGCCGCGAGCCCGCTCGGCTCCCATTCGTACAACCCTTGGGGATCCAACACAGTGACCGCTCCTCCTCGTATCCGTGGGGAAGAACGTCCCACACCGGCCCCGCATTCCCGGCCCCTTCGCGCCCGCCCCCAGCGCGATACCGGCCACACCACCGGCACCGGCCGCTCCGACGATCCGGCTGCCGCACCGACGAGATCGCGCCACGTTCACGCCACGGACAACGCCACCAGCTCGCACGGTCCGATGCCGGAGTCCGCCACCCCACCTCCACGTTCCACCCCGCCTTCGGCAACAGCGGCGCCAAAATTCACACCTCTGAACTACCGTCCCGCACCGCAGAGTTGACGAGCCGACCGGCCGTGTCCGGCATGCGCGCAGATCCACCGCGAAACCTTGACGTCTCTTCGGCCACGCCTCTAGCTTCACGGGCACCCTCGCGATTCACACTCACGCCCAACGTTCAGATATGGAAAGGCAGTTGCATGCGCACCGGACCTCTCCTGCACCTCTCGGCCGCCGCGTTGCTGGCGGTCGGCACCGTCCTGACCGTCACGCCGACAGCCGTCGGCAACCCCGCCTCCGCCGGCGCCCGTTCGCACTCCCCCGCCCGCGCGATCGGCGTATCGACCGCGGCCCAGCTCAAGGCCGCGCTCACCGCCGCCCGCCCCGGTGACACCATCCAGCTCGCCGACGGGACGTACCGGGGCAACTTCACGACCTCCGTCGCCGGCAGCACCGCGTCCCGGATCACCCTCACCGGCTCGTCGAAGGCCGTGCTCTCCGCGAGCGGTGGCTACGGGCTGCATCTGAACGGCTCCTCGTACTGGACCGTCAAAGGGATCACCGTCACCGGTGGCCAGAAGGGGATCGTGACGGACGGCGCGAACGGTGTCGTCATCGACTCCGTCACCGTCCACGACCTGGACATGGAGGGCGTGCACTTCCGCAAGTCCAGCAAGAACGGGATCATCAGGAACTCCACAATCCGCGACACCGGCAAGGACGGCCGCGGGATGGGTGAGGGGATCTACGTCGGCAGTGCGGGCGGCACCGACGACAAGAGCGACAACGTGCAGATCCTCGACAACACCATCGGCCCCGGCGTCGGCGCCGAGAACGTCGACGTCAAGGAAGGCACGACCGGCACGAAGATCATCGGCAACACCTTCGACGGCAGCGGCCTGACCGGCGTCCACTTCGACGACTCCTGGGTCGACGTGAAGGGCAACGACGTCCTCGTCGAGAACAACACCGGCCGCCACACCACCAACAACGGCTACGAGACCCACACCCAGCAGCCGGGCTGGGGCTGCGGCACGGTCTTCCGCGGCAACAAGTCCGACCTGAGCGGTGCGACGGGCTCCGGCCGCTATGCCTTCAACATCACCAACTACGACGCGGCCGACTGCCCGGTCACCATCGCCCTCGACAACACCGTCACCGGCGGCCGCGGCATCGCCAACCCGGGCATCCCGGTGGGCTGACGGCCCGCCCGGTCGCGGACCCCGCCAGAACCACCCCCGGACACGGCGAAGGCCCGCTCCCCAGGGGGAACGGGCCTTCGCCTATCGGCTACTGCCTAGCGGTGAGCAATCAGCTCTGGCCGCCGGCCAGCTTCTCGCGGAGCGCGGCCAGGGCCTCGTCCGACGCCAGGGCGCCGGAGTTGTCCGCCGACTCCGAGGAGTACGAGCCACCGGAGACGTTGCCGCCACCGGCGTTGCCGCTGCCGCCACCGGCCGCCGGCGCCGCAGCACCCTCGGCCGCCGCCTGCTCGTCGGCCTCGCGGGACTTGATGACCTGGGCCTGGTGCTGCTCGAAGCGCTGCTGCGCCTCGGCGTACTGGTTCTCCCACGCCTCGCGCTGGGTCTCGTAGCCCTCGAGCCAGTCGTTGGTCTCGGGGTCGAAGCCCTCGGGGTAGATGTAGTTGCCCTGGTCGTCGTAGGACGCGGCCATGCCGTACAGGGTCGGGTCGAACTCGACCGCGGACGGGTCGGCGCCGAAGGACTCGTTGGCCTGCTTCAGCGAGAGGCTGATGCGACGGCGCTCAAGGTCGATGTCGATGACCTTGACGAAGATCTCGTCGTTGACCTGGACAACCTGCTCCGGGATCTCCACGTGACGCTCGGCCAGCTCGGAGATGTGGACCAGGCCCTCGATGCCCTCGTCGACGCGCACGAACGCACCGAAGGGAACGAGCTTGGTGACCTTACCCGGGACGACCTGACCGATCTGGTGGGTCCGGGCGAACTGCTGCCACGGGTCTTCCTGCGTCGCCTTGAGCGACAGGGAGACGCGCTCGCGGTCCATGTCGACGTCCAGGACCTCGACCGTGACCTCCTGGCCGACCTCGACGACCTCGGAGGGGTGGTCGATGTGCTTCCAGGACAGCTCGGAGACGTGCACCAGACCGTCCACGCCACCCAGGTCCACGAAGGCACCGAAGTTGACGATGGAGGAGACGACGCCGGAGCGCACCTGACCCTTCTGGAGGGTGGTGAGGAAGGTCTGACGGACCTCGCTCTGGGTCTGCTCCAGCCAGGCACGGCGGGACAGGACCACGTTGTTGCGGTTCTTGTCCAGCTCGATGATCTTGGCCTCGAGCTCCTTGCCCACGTAGGGCTGGAGGTCGCGCACGCGGCGCATCTCGACCAGGGAGGCCGGGAGGAAGCCACGGAGGCCGATGTCGAGGATGAGACCACCCTTGACGACCTCGATGACCGTACCGGTGACGATCCCGTCCTCTTCCTTGATCTTTTCGATCGTGCCCCAGGCACGCTCGTACTGAGCGCGCTTCTTGGACAGGATGAGGCGGCCTTCCTTGTCCTCCTTCTGGAGAACCAGGGCCTCGATCTCGTCACCGACGGCGACGACCTCGTTGGGGTCGACGTCGTGCTTGATCGACAGCTCGCGGCTGGGGATGACGCCTTCGGTCTTGTAACCGATGTCGAGCAGGACCTCGTCCCGGTCGACCTTCACGATGACGCCGTCGACGATGTCGCCGTCGTTGAAGTACTTGATCGTCTCGTCGATCGCGGCGAGGAAAGCTTCCTCGTTACCGATGTCGTTGACCGCAACCTGCGGGGTGGTGGCGGTGGTCTCGGTGCTGCTCGTCATGTGGGAAAGGGCTCCGGTACGGACATTGAAGTCGTAGGTACTGCTACGCCGAGAGCCGGTATCGCCTCTGCATAAGCCGGACAGCGTCAGAGGCGCATTTTCCGGAAGCTCCTTACGAACTGGAGCGACTGGAGCGCCTCGAAAACCGAGGGGACATACATACAGATGCGAGCGCGACCTGCTCCGTCTGAGGCGCGCAGGCCCGCAGCGCAACTTGTAGCATACGGGGGCAGCCGGACACGGTCAATGCGCGAAGGCGCATACCCAGGGCAGAACGCCCTATATCCGGCACACGCAATGTTTCCGCGAGGTCGTACGGCCTCACAGTCCCCTGCTGCTACAAGCTCAGCGAAGACTACGACGACGGGCGCGATGAACCAAGACCAAGAGCCGGAGGCGACGCGACGTGGCGCCTCGGACACCGAGAGCAGCCGGGCCAGTCGCAGCTGGTGGGACAGGAACGCGGACGAGTACCAGAGCGAGCACGGCGCGTTCCTCGGGGACGACCGCTTCGTCTGGGGCCCCGAGGGACTCGACGAGGCGGACGCCGCGCTGCTCGGGCCGGCCGCCGGGCTGAAGGGGCGGCGAATCCTGGAGATCGGGGCCGGCGCGGCGCAGTGTTCCCGCTGGCTGGCGGCGCAGGGCGCCCGGCCGGTGGCCCTCGACCTCTCGCACCGGCAGTTGCAGCACGCGCTGCGGATCGCCGACGGGGCGGCCACGGAGGCGGCCGGGGGCACCGAACTGGTGGAGGCGGACGCCGGGGCGCTGCCGTTTCGCGACGGCTCCTTCGATCTCGCCTGCTCCGCGTACGGCGCGCTGCCGTTCGTGGCCGACCCGGTACGGGTGCTGCGCGAGGTGCGCAGGGTGCTGCGGCCCGGCGGCCGGTTCGTCTTCTCCGTCACGCACCCCATCCGCTGGGCCTTCCCCGACGAGCCCGGCCCCGAGGGGCTGTCGGTGGCCGCCTCCTACTTCGACCGCACGCCGTACGTCGAGCAGGACGGGACGGGACGGGCGGTGTACGTCGAGCACCACCGGACGCTGGGTGACCGGGTGCGGGACGTGGTGGCCGGCGGGTTCCGGCTGGTGGATCTCGTCGAACCGGAGTGGCCGGAATGGAACGCGCAGGAGTGGGGCGGCTGGTCCCCGCTGCGTGGACATCTGATCCCGGGGACGGCGATCTTCGTCTGCGTGGCGGAGTGAGGGCGTCCGGAGCCGGGTGACCCCGGCTCCGGGGACGGGCCCGGTTCCCGTGCGGAGGCCCGGCCGGGGGCCGCGGGGCGCCGGGGCGGCAGACTGGAGCGGTGATCCGCCGTGACGCTCTTGCGCAGTTGCCCGTCCGTACCGCTCTGCCCGCGCTGCGCGAGGCCCTCGACGGGGCCGGTACGGCGGTGCTCTGCGCGCCGCCGGGCACCGGTAAGACGACCCTGGTGCCGCTGGATCTCGCGGGCCTGACCGGTACGGGGCCGGCGCGGCGGGTGCTGGTCGCCGAGCCCCGGCGGATCGCCGCGCGCGCCGCGGCGCGGCGGATGGCCTGGCTGCTGGGCGAGAAAGTAGGCGAGCGGGTCGGGTTCACGGTGCGCGGTGAGCGCCGGGCCGGGCCCCGTACCGCCGTGGAGGTGGTGACCACCGGGGTGCTGTTGCAGCGGCTGCAACGTGATCCGGAGCTGGCCGGTGTCGATGTCGTGGTGCTCGACGAGTGCCATGAGCGGCATCTCGACGCCGATACCTCCGCGGCCTTCCTGCTGGACGTGCGCGAGACGCTGCGGCCGGAGCTGCGGCTGGTGGCGGCGTCGGCGACGACGGACGCGCAGGGGTGGGCGCGGCTGCTGGGCGGCGCCGGGGACGCGGCCGCGGTGGTCGAGGCGGCGGGGGTGTCGCATCCGGTGGCGGTGGTGTGGGCGCCGCCGGAGCGGCCGGTGCGGCCGGCGCACGGGATGCGGGTCGATCCGGCGCTGCTGACACATGTCGCGGCGGTGGTCCGGCGGGCGCTGCGGGAGCAGTCGGGGGATGTGCTGTGTTTCCTCCCCGGGGTCGGGGAGATCGGGCGGGTCGCGGGGCAGCTGACCGGGGTGGACGCCGAGGTGTGGCAGGTGCACGGGCGGGCGTCGGCCGAGGTGCAGGACGCGGTGCTGGCGGGCGGGGACGGCGCCCGGCGGGTGGTGCTGGCCACCTCGGTGGCGGAATCGAGCCTGACCGTGCCCGGCGTACGGGTGGTGGTGGACAGCGGGCTGGCGCGGGTGCCGCGGACGGATCACGCACGCGGGCTCAGTGCGCTGACGACCGTACGGGCCTCGCAGGCGGCGGGGCGGCAGCGCGCCGGCCGGGCCGGCCGCGAGGCGCCGGGTGTGGTCTACCGCTGCTGGTCGGAGGGTGAGGACGGACGGCTGCCGCGCTTTCCCGACCCGGAGATCAAGGTCGCGGACCTCACGGCGTTCGCGTTGCAGGCGGCCTGCTGGGGCGATCCGTCGGCGGCCGGCCTGACCCTGCTGGACGCCCCGCCGGCCGGTGCGCTGGCCGCGGCCCGGGAGGTGCTGACGGCGATCGGCGCGGTGGACGCGGACGGCCGGGCGACGGACCGGGGGGTGCGGATGGGGCGGCTCGGGCTCCCGCCGCGGCTCGCCCGAGCGCTGCTGGACGGTGCCGGGGAGGTCGGCCTGCGGCGGGCCGCGGAGGTGGTGGCCCTGTTGAGCGAGGAGCCACCGCGCACGTACGGCGACGATCTGGCCGGTGCGTGGCGCACGGCGCGCCGGGGCGGTGACGCGTACGCCGCCAGGTGGCGGCAGGAGACGCGGCGGCTGGTATCGGCGGCCGGCGGGTCGGCGGCCGGCGGGAGTTCCGGTGCCGGCGGGGGTACGGAGGCCGTCGGGGGCCTGCGGACAGGTGAGGGGGCGGGGTCGGGGGACGATGCCGCTGCCGGGCTGGTGGCCGCGTTGGCGTTTCCGGAGCGGGTGGCGCGGATGCGAGGCGTGGGGAGCTATCTGATGGCGTCGGGGACCGGGGCCGAGCTGGCCGGGGCGGGGCCCGGCCCTGGGTCGCGGGCCGGGGACGGCTCGCGGCTGCGTGATGCCGCATGGCTGGCGGTGGCGGTGGCGGACCGGCCGGTGGCGGCGGCCTCGGCGCGGGTGCGGCTCGCGGCGGTGATCGACGAGGCGACGGCCCGCGCCGCGGCGCGGGCGCTGTACTCCTCGGGCGAGGAGGTCCGCTGGTCGGACGGGGACGTGGTGGCCAGGAAGGTGACCCGGCTGGGGGCGATCGAGCTGACCGCCCGGCCGCTGACCGCGCCCGGTCCCGGGCTGCTGCGGGACGCGGTGGTGTCGGGGCTGCGGCAGGAGGGGCCGGGGTTGCTGCGCTGGTCGCCGGGGGCGGTCTCGCTGCGGCAGCGGATGGCGTTTCTGCACCGGGAGCTGGGCGCGCCGTGGCCCGATGTGTCGGACGCGGCGCTGCTGGCGCGCGTCGAGGAGTGGCTGGGGGTGGAGCTGGGGCGGGTGCGGCGGCGGGCCGATCTGGCGCGGGTCGACGCGGGGCAGGCGCTGGCCCGGCTGCTGCCGTGGGCGACCGGCGACGCGGCCCGGTTCGACGAGCTGGCGCCGGAGCGCATCGAGGTGCCGAGCGGGTCGCGGGTGCGGGTGGACTACGGCGGTGAGCAGCCGGTACTGGCCGTCAAGCTGCAAGAGCTGTTCGGCCGCCAGGAGTCACCGCGGGTGGCCGGCGGGCGGGTGCCCGTCCTCGTGCATCTGCTCTCCCCCGCCGGGCGTCCGGCCGCCGTCACGGCCGATCTCGCCTCGTTCTGGCAGGGCGGGTACCGCTCCGTGCGCGCGGAGTTGCGCGGTCGCTATCCCAAGCACCCCTGGCCGGAGGATCCTTCGACGGCCGAGCCGACCCGGCACACGACGGCGCGGCTCAAGCGGGGCTGAGGGCGCGGCGGGCGCGCGGGCGGGGTGCGGGCGGGCTCCGCGGACCGTTTCCTTGGCGTGGGGCCAGGGGCCGCCTCCTCGCCGGAGCGGTGCGGCCGCGGCGGCTCCGTCACCACGGGCAGGGCGGGTCAACTCCGGTGTCCAGTACGCCACTTCACCGGGCGGCGGGCGGTTCGTCTGCGTCATACGGACACCCTACGGGCCGCCACTGACAGTGCGGGGCGCGGACGGCGGCGGTACGGGGCCGCCCGGGTCGGAGCCGGGGCCGGGGCCGCTTTCGGTTTCGGGCCGGTCTCCGCCGACGGTGCCGGGGCCCGGACGGCGGCCGCGGGCTTCCAGGTACAGGCTGAGGGCGAGCAGCACGGCGCCGAGTGCGAGGAAGCCCCAGGGGAGGTAGCGGGTGAGCAGCAGGACCAGGGTCCGCTGGGATTTCACGAGGGCCACGGTGGCGTCGACGTAGTCGGCGCGCATCTTCACATGGCCGGCGAAGGCGGTGACCTTACCGCCGCCGGGCAGCAGTTGGCCGCCGCGCAGTTCTTCCTTGTGGATCTCCTGGCCGTTGACGGGCGCACCGGTGACCGGGTCCACCCAGAACATCCGCTTGGTGGTGTACCAGCGGGTGGTACCCAGCTTCTCGACGGACTCCGGGGTGATGCCCTGGACCGGCATCTTCTTGGGGAGCGGGACCTTGGTCCAGGGGATGGTCTGCTCGAAGTAGTAGACCTCCAGCCCGCGGAAGGTGCGGGTCCCCTTGTAGTGGATGGGGGCGGAGGTGCGGGTCTGGGCGTCGAAGTAGGTGTAGTCGCGTTTCTCGGTGAGGAAGGGCCACTTGTACTCGATGCCGATGCGGCGGACCGGGTCGCCGTCGACCATCTCGCCGGTGGCGTGCACGGGTTCCTGGGAGTGCGCGTCGAAGATGTAGCGCTCGGGGATCTCGGAGACCATCTTGCCGTCGGGCCCCGCGACGTAGGACAGCGTGTCCCAGACGACGACATCGCGGCCCGCGGTCTTCGCGATCCGGCCGGACTCGGCGACATTGCCCTTGAGGGTCTGCACGATGGTGACCTTGGGCACCTGCCTGGCCTTCATCGTCCCGTAGTCGACAAGGGTGGCGGGCGACGCCTCCAGGACCATGGTCTGGTACTGGCCGGGCGGGATCTTGGCGAGCCGGGGGAAGGCGTACCACCGCAGCAGCGGGGACAGGGCGGTACAGAAGACGGCGACGGCGAGGAGCACCAGACTGGCGGTGCGGCGCATGGCGGCGGTGTCCCTCCCTCAGGGGTGCGCGGGGACGGTGGTCAGCAGCGGTTCGGGCGAGGTCTGACCGGCGGGCCCGCCGATCGCCGTGGCGGCGAAGACGAGGGCGAGCGCGGCGGCCAGTCCGACCGCGGCTGCTTTGAGGGCGCGCATGGCCGGCCTCCCGGAGAGCTGATGCGGCGTCAGGGCGGGGGCACCGTAGCAATGGGCGGCACAGATGAGAACACGTTGCACCGCCGCCCCTGCCCGGGTGCGGGCGGGACGGCGGTGCATGAGGTGCTCCGGGGTGATGTGGTGGCGGGGCGGGCGGCCGTGGGGCGGGGCCCCTGGCCGGGCGGGGCTGCTACGAGCCCGCCGGCGCCCGGACGTTCAGCTTGACGGTCAGTACGGCGCCGTCGGCAGTGGTGAGCCTCAGCTGGAACGTCCCGGCGTGCGCATCGGTGTAGATCTTCGGAAGCTTCAGCAGACCGTTGGCGTCCGTCGTGAGGGTGGTCAGGGTGCGGACCGGCTTGTCCTTGTCCGCACCGGTGGCCCCGGGGTCCTTGAAGTAGGGGCCTTCGCCGTTCTCGACCGGGTTCTTCGGGTCGTCGGTGATCATCGTCGCGGTGACCCGCACGCCCGCCGCCGCCTTGCCCTGGTACGTCGCCTCGACCTCGACCGCGTCGTCCGCGAACGCCGCGCCCGCGGTCGCCGTCAGTTCCTTGTCGGAGGTACGGGCGAGCGCGTCGGCCTTCGGCGCGGGCTTGGCCTTGACGGTCCCGTCGAAGTCGACGGCGGGCACGGTGCGGCCGACGGCGGTCGCCCGGACGGTGAAGGCACCGGCCTTGTCACCCGCGCGCAGCGTCGGGGCGGTGGCCAGGCCGTCCTTGCCGGTGGTGACGGTGACGGCGGTCGCGTCGCCGGGGAAGCGGGCGTCCGTGGAGCCCACGAGGGTGAACCGGACGGGGGCGCCCGCGACGGGCTTGCCGGCGGCGTCCTTGGCGCGCACCTGTGGCGGCGCGGCGAACTCGGTGCCCGCGGTGGCGGTCAGGCTCTTGTCGCCGACCCGTTCGAGGGCGGTGAGCGGCGCGGGCTTGGCGGGCGGGGTGGGGGTAGGGGTGGGGGTGGGCGTCGGGGCCGGCTTGTCACCGCCGCCGGACGAGCCGCCGGAACCGTGCGAACCGCCGGGCCCGGCGGGCTCCTTCGGCTTGTCCGGCGTCACCTTGCCGGGCTTGGCGCCGCCGGTGCCCGAGCCGCCGGGGTGCGCGCCGGGACGTGTCGCACCGTCCGCGCCGGGAGGCGCACCACCGGCCGGGCCGCCGCCGGTGCCCGAGCCGCTGCGGTGTACCGGCAGGGTGCCCGTGCCGTCCGGCACCTCGTGGGTGCCCTTGCGGTAGTACGCGTACCAGGACAGCACCGTGTGGAGGTAGTCCTGGGAGTAGTTGTAGCTGAGGATCGCGCGCTCCATGTCGCGCTGCACCGACAGGTCGCGGCCGCCGTTGCAGAGGTAGTGGCCGGCGGCGAGCGTCGCGTCGAAGATGTTGTTGGGGTCCTTCTTGCCGTCACCGTTGCCGTCGGCGCCCCAGCCGTTGCCGTCGTGGCCGCCCTTGGCCCAGGTGGACGGGATGAACTGCATCGGGCCCACGGCGTGGTCGTACTTGGGATCGCCGTCGTAGAGGCCGCCGTCGGTGTCGGGGATGCTCGCGAATCCGTTGCCGTTGAGCTGCGGGCCGAGGATCGGCTTGAGGGTGGTGCCCTCGGCGTCGACCGCGCCGCCGTTCGCATGGCCGGACTCCACCTTGCCGATCGCGGCGAGCAGCTGCCAGGGCAGCCGGCACCCCGGATCGGACTCGGCTATCGCCGCCTCGGCCTTCTTGTACGCGGCGAGCACCGTCGCGGGGATACCGGCCTCGGCGGCGCCGGTTCCGATGCCGGTGCCGGCGGTGCCGCCGGGCCCGTCCGAACCGCCGGGCGGTACCGGACTGTTGAGGGGCGGCAGATCGGTGTAGTACGCCGAGCCGCCGTCGACGGAGGTGTCCGCGGGCGGGGGCGGAGGCGCGGACTGTTCCTTGGCGACAACGCTCTGCGCGGCGCCCGGCGCCTGAGAGGCGGTCAGCGCGGCGAGCGCTGCTGCCGCCACCGCCGTCGAAGCCGCTCCTTTGCGGAGCCGCCGTCCGTACCTGGCTGCCATTCCTGCCGTCCCCTCCGCGTTGCCCGACCGCGCGGATGACGCGGCACGGCGCTCCCCAGCACTCCAACTCAGCGAGACTACGACAACTCAGGACGGGCAGCCAGCATTCTTGTCGGCCCGCACAACGATCTCGTCGGCCCGCACAACGATCCGATTTGTTCAGAGAAAATACCGGGAGCGATCCATGCCATTCACGCTCAGCCACGCCGCGGCAGTGCTTCCTGCCGTCCGGCGGACCGGGGCGGCGCGCGGCCCGCTGATCGCCTCCGCGCTCGTCGCGGGCTCCTTCGCGCCGGATGTGACGTACTTCGCGGACTCGCTGATTCCGGGCGCGATGCTGTTCGGCGCCTTCACCCACAGCCTGCGGGGCGTCCTGACGGTGGATGTCCTGATCACCGTCGCGCTGGTCGGCGGCTGGCTGCTGCTGCGCGAACCGCTCGTGGCCCTGCTGCCCCGGGCTTGGCAAGGCCGGGTCCACGCGCTTGTCCGCGGGCGCCCGTGGCGCCCGCACCGGCCGCGCCAACTCGCCGCGTCGGCCGGGTGGTTCTGCCTCTCGGCGGTACTCGGCTCCACCACCCATGTCGTCTGGGACGCCTTCACCCACCCGGGCCTCTGGGGCACCCGGCTGATCCCCGTCCTGGGCAGGACCGTCGGCGGCCGCCCGCTGACGATGTATCTCCAGTACGGCACGTCGGCGCTCGCACTGGGCGCGATCGGCTGGTTCCTCTGGTCCGCGCTGAAGAGCGGCGGCGAGGCCGGGGGCGGGGGCGCGATGCCGGGGGTGACTGCCGGTGGGACTTCGGGACCGGCTGCGGGTGCGGGTGCGGGTGCGGGTGCGGGTGGTGCTGACGTGACGGCACATGGTGCTGGTGCGGCGGCCGGTGGGGTGGCCGGTGGGGTGGCCCTCGCCGCCGTCCCCGCGCTGACCGTCCGGTGGCGGCTGCTGCCGGCCGGCCCGGTCGTCCTGTGTGTACTCGCCGGCGCGGTCCACCGCACGGTGCGGGCGCACGCCGTCTACGGCGACGCGGCGACCTGGTTCGACTACGTCCCGTCCGTTCTCTTCGGCGCCGGTGCCGGCCTCGCCCTCGGCCTGCCGCTCTACGCCATCGTCGTACGGCTCCGGCACCGGCGTACGCGCCGGCCCCGGCCGACCGACGGCGGCGGGACGTGGCAGCCGCGAGGCGCGTCCGGGGAGACGGGTGCGGAGGCCCCCCGCCGCCGTCGGCGGATGCGCGCTTCCGGGCCCTGACGCGCCGCGGCCGCTCAGCGGCCGGCGGTGTCGCCGCACCGGAACCGTGGGCGGCACACCGTGCGGGCGCCGCACCCGATGGGGCCGTACTCGATGCGGATGCGGCATGGGATGCGGTGGTGACATGGGGTACGGATGCCGTACGCGGTGCGGGCGCCGTACGCGGTGCAGGCGTCCCACCCGGTGCGGGCACCGCACCCAGTGCGGGCACCGCACCCAGTGCGGGCACCGCACCCAGTGCGGGCACCGCACCCAGTGCGGGCACCGCACCCAGTGCGGGCGCCGTACGCGACGCCGTGCCGCAGGTGAGGCGGGTGTGACACCGGATGGGGATGACACCCGGCGGGGCGGTGGCTCCCGGCCTGGAGCCCGCATCCCCCGGGAGCCCGGAGTCTGCCGCGAGCCCGGAGTCCCCCGCGAGCCGGAAGCCGGGCACCGGCGCGGCCCCTTGCCGCGCTCCCCGCCTCCGACCCTGCACTCGTACTCGCCCCGTCCCGGCTTCCGTTCCCGTGTCTCGTCCCCGTCCTGACGCACTTCGCGTCTGGAGCGGCAGGACAGCAGACACCGCCGCCCCGGACCGTCCGGATCCGGGTCCGGGTCCGGGTCCAGGTCCGGGTCCGCGTCTGGGTCCGGGTCCGGGTCTGGGGCCGGATCCGGGTCCGGGTCCGGGTCCAGGTCCGGGTCTGGGTCTGGGTCCGGGTCCGGGTCTGGGTCCGGGTCCGGGTCCAGGTCCGGGTCTGGGTCTGGGTCCGGGTCCGGGTCTGGGTCCGGGTCCGGGGCCGACCCCGCCGGGAGGCGGGCCCGCGCCGGATCTCCGGCCCGCCGGAGGAGGACGGGGCCCCGCCCCGGGCGCCGGACCGGGGCGGGGCCAGGCGCTGGCCCCGGGCGGCCGCGGTCAGTGCGCCGCCGACTCCCAGTCCGTGCCGGAGCCGACCGAGACGTCCAGCGGGGCGCTCAGTTCGACGGCGGCGGCCATTTCCCGGCGGACCAGTTCCTCGACCTTCTCGCGCTCGCCGGGGGCCACCTCGACCACGATTTCGTCGTGGACCTGGAGCAGCATCCGGGACGCCAGCTTCGCCTCGCGCAGCGCCGCGTCGACCTTCAGCATGGCGATCTTGACGATATCGGCGGCGGTGCCCTGGATCGGGGCGTTCAGCGCCATCCGCTCGGCCATCTCGCGGCGCTGGCGGTTGTCGCTGTTGAGGTCCGGGAGGTAGCGGCGGCGGCCGAGGATCGTCTCCGTGTAGCCGGTGGCGCGGGCCTCCTCCACCACGCGCTGGAGATAGTCGCGCACCCCGCCGAACCGCTCGAAGAAGTTGTCCATCAGCTTGCGGGCCTCATCCGGCTGGATGCCCAGCTGCTGGGAGAGGCCGAACGCCGACAGGCCGTACGCCAGGCCGTAGGACATCGCCTTGATCTTGCGGCGCATCTCCGGGTCGACCTGGTCCTTGCCGACCGAGAAGACATGGGAGGCGACGGTGGTGTGCAGGTCCTCACCGGAGGTGAACGCCGCCAGCAGGCCCTCGTCCTCGGAGAGGTGGGCCATCACCCGCAGCTCGATCTGGCTGTAGTCGGCGGTCAGCAGCGATTCGAAGCCTTCGCCGACGACGAAGCCGCGGCGGATCGCCCGGCCCTCGTCCGTCCGCACCGGGATGTTCTGGAGGTTCGGGTCGGTCGAGGAGAGCCGGCCGGTGGCGGCCACCGTCTGGTTGAAGGTGGTGTGGATCCGGCCGTCGGCGGCGATGGTCTTGATCAGGCCCTCGACCGTCGTGCGCAGCTTGGCCTGCTCCCGGTGCCTGAGCATGATCACCGGGAGTTCGTTCTCGGTCTGGGCGGCCAGCCAGGCGAGGGCGTCGGCGTCGGTGGTGTAGCCCGTCTTGGTCTTCTTGGTCTTGGGCAGGCCCAGCTCGCCGAAGAGGACCTCCTGGAGCTGCTTGGGCGAACCCAGGTTGAACTCGTGCCCCGCGGCGGCGTGCGCCTCCTGCACGGCCTGCTGCACGGCGCCCGCGAACTGCTGCTCCAGCTGCTCCAGCCAGTCGCGGTCCGCGGCGATCCCGGCCCGCTCCATCCGGGCCAGCAGCACACTGGTCGGCAGCTCCACCTCGCGCAGCAGCTCGGCCGCGCCGACCTCCGCCAGCTTGGTCCCGAACGCCGCGCCCAGGTCCAGGACCGTCCGCGCCTGGCCCATCAGGGCGTCCGCCTCGGCCTGCTCGTCGGCGCCGAAGGCCAGCTGACCGTCGGCCGCCACGGGGGCGAGATCGCGCCCCAGATACTCGATGGAGAGGGCGTCCAGCGCGAAGGAGCGGCGGCCGGGCTTGACCAGGTAGGCGGCCAGCGCGGTGTCCATCGTGACGCCGTCGACGGACCAGCCGTGCTCGCCGAAGACCCGCATCAGACCCTTGGCGTTGTGCATCACCTTGGGCCGGGCGGCGTCCGCGCTCCAGGCGGCGAAGGCCCGCTCGTCCGCCTCGTCCAGCTGGGCCGGGTCGAACCAGGCGGCCGGGCCGTCGGCCGCGGCCAGTGCCACCTCGGCGACGCTGCCGGTGCCCAGCGTCCAGACGTCGACCGTCGCCACGCCCAGCGGCCCCGCGCCGTGCTCGGCCAGCCACGGGGCGAGCTCGCCCGCGCCGATGACCGTGCCGTCCACCTCGACGCCGGCGGCCGGCGCGGCCTCGTCGGCGGTCTCCGCCGCGCCCGGGTCCACGGCGTGCAGCCGGTCCCGCAGGCCCTGGTTGCGGATCTCCAGCGCGTCCAGGAAGACCTTGAGCGCCTGGCGGTCGTACGCCTCGCGGGCCAGCTCCTGCGGGCCGCAGGGCAGCTCGACGTCGCGGACCATCTCCGTCAGCCGGCGGTTGAGCTTGACCGCCTCCAGGTGGTCGCGGAAGTTCTGCCCCGCCTTGCCCTTGACCTCCTCGGCCCGCGCCACCAGCTCCTCGAACGAACCGAACTGGTTGATCCACTTGGTGGCGGTCTTCTCCCCCACACCCGGGATGCCGGGGAGGTTGTCCGACGGGTCGCCGCGCAGCGCCGCGAAGTCCGGGTACTGCGCCGGGGTGAGGCCGTACTTCTCCTCGACCTTCTCGGGAGTGAAGCGCGTCAGCTCCGAGACGCCCTTGGTGGGGTAGAGGACCGTGACATCGTCGGTGATGAGCTGGAAGGAGTCGCGGTCGCCCGTGACGATCGAGACCTCGAAACCCTCCGCCGTGGCCTGGGTGGCCAGCGTGGCGATGACGTCGTCCGCCTCGTACCCCTCGACGGCGAAGCGCTTGACCTGCATCGCGTCGAGCAGCTCGCCGATCAGCTCGACCTGGCCCTTGAACTCGTCGGGCGTCTTGGCGCGGTTCGCCTTGTACTCCGGGAACTCCTCGGAGCGCCAGGTCTTGCGCGAGACGTCGAACGCCACCGCGAAATGCGTAGGTGCCTCATCGCGCAGAGTGTTCGCGAGCATCGACGCGAAGCCGTAGATCGCATTGGTCGGCTGCCCCATGGCGGTGGTGAAATTCTCCACCGGAAGGGCGAAGAACGCCCGGTACGCCATGGAATGCCCGTCCATCAGGAGCAGGCGGGGACGGCCGCCCGCCGCCGCCTCGGTGCCGGTCGCTTCGCTCTTCTTCGCTGCCTTTGCTGCCACGCCCCCGATCCTGCCACGCCCCACTGACAATCCCCGCCGCGACGGCCGCTCGCCGGCCGCCCGCGCCCCGCCCCGTGCCCGCCGGCCCGCCGGGTGCGGCCGCTCCCCCGCCGCCGCCCCTACACCGCTCCTCCCTTCCGTGACAGGATTGAGTGTGTACGGCAACGATCCGCCGCGCCCCGGCGGAGACCGCACCATCACTCGGCTCAAGGGAGAGCGCCATGGCAGGCAAGCCGCCCGCGTCGGACCCCGTCCAGGACGCGCCGGAGGTCAGCGAACCCCAGCACTCCGCCGTCGGCCTGCCGGCCATCACCCACGCCCTGCGCATCTCCCAGCAGCAGATGGGCGTCCGCCGCACCGCCCTCACCCTCCTGCGGGTCAACCAGAAGGAAGGCTTCGACTGCCCCGGCTGCGCCTGGCCCGAGGGCGAGCACCGGCACACCGCCGAGTTCTGCGAGAACGGCGCCAAGGCCGTCGCCGAAGAGGCCACCCTGCGCCGTGTCACCCCCGCCTTCTTCGCCGACCACTCCGTCGCCGACCTCGCCGGCCGCAGCGGCTACTGGCTCGGCCAGCAGGGCCGGCTCACCCACCCCATGTACCTGGCAGAGGGCGGCGACCACTACACCCCCGTCACCTGGGAGCGGGCCTTCGACATCATCGGCGAGGAGCTCACCGCACTCGACTCCCCCGACGAGGCGGTCTTCTACACCTCCGGCCGCACCAGCAACGAAGCCGCCTTCCTCTACCAGCTCTTCGCCCGCGAATTCGGCACCAACAACCTCCCCGACTGCTCCAACATGTGCCACGAGTCGTCCGGCTCCGCGCTCAGCGAGACCATCGGCGTCGGCAAGGGCAGCGTCCTGCTGGAGGACCTCTACCAGGCCGACCTGATCATCATCGCCGGGCAGAACCCGGGCACCAACCACCCGCGCATGCTCACCGCCCTGGAGAAGGCCAAGGCCGGCGGCACAAAGATCATCTCGATCAACCCGCTGCCCGAAGCCGGCCTGGAGCGCTTCAAGAACCCGCAGACCCCGCGCGGCCTGGCCGGCGGCGGTACCGCCCTCACCGACCTCTTCCTGCAAGTGCGCCTCGGCGGCGACCAGGCCCTCTTCCGCGCCCTCAACCGCCTCATCCTGGAAGCGGCGGCGGACGACCCCGGCGCCGTAGACACGGAGTTCGTCCGCGAATACACCCACGGGTACGAGGAGTTCGCCGCGGCCGCCCGCGCCGACGACGACTGGGACGCGACGCTGCGCGCCACCGGCCTGACCCGCGAGAAGATCGAGAGCGCGCTGCGCATGATCCTCGCGTCCCGGCGCACGATCGTGTGCTGGGCGATGGGCCTGACCCAGCACAAGCACTCCGTCCCCTCCATCCAGGAGATCGTCAACTTCCTCCTGCTGCGCGGCAACATCGGCCGCCCCGGTGCCGGCGTCTGCCCCGTACGCGGGCACAGCAACGTCCAGGGCGACCGCACCATGGGCATCTTCGAACGGCCCGAGCCCGGTTTCCTCGACGCCCTGGAGAAGGAATTCGGCTTCGCCCCGCCGCGCGAGCACGGCCTCGACGTCGTCCGCGCCATCCGCGCACTGCGCGACGGACAGGCCAAGGTCTTCCTCGCGATGGGTGGCAACTTCGTCTCCGCCACCCCCGACACCGACGTCACCGAGGCCGCCGTACGCCGCGCCCGCCTCACCGTCCACGTGTCCACCAAGCTCAACCGCTCGCACGTCGTCACCGGCGCCCGCGCCCTGATCCTGCCGACCCTCGGCCGCACCGAACGCGACGTCCAGAGCGGCGGCGAACAGTTCGTGACCGTCGAGGACTCCATGGGCATGGTGCACGCCTCCCGGGGACGCCTGGAGCCCGCGAGCCCCCAGCTGCTCTCCGAAACCGCCATCGTCACCCGCCTGGCCCGCCGCGTCCTGGGCGAGGCCAGCCACACCCCCTGGGCGGAGTTCGAGAAGGACTACGCGACGATCCGCGACCGCATCGCCGCCGTCATCCCCGGCTTCGACGACTTCAACGCCAAGGCCGCCCGCCCCGGAGGCTTCACCCTCCCGCACGCCCCCCGGGACAGCCGCCGCTTCCCCACCGCCACCGGGAAGGCCAACTTCACCACCGCACCCGTGGAGTACCCGGTCGTCCCCGAAGGACGGCTGCTGCTCCAGACGCTGCGCTCCCACGACCAGTACAACACCACCATCTACGGCCTCAACGACCGCTACCGCGGCATCAAGAACGGCCGCCGCGTGGTGCTCGTGCACCCCGAGGACGCCCGCGAACGGGGCCTGGCCGACGGCGCGTACACCGACCTGGTCAGCGAGTGGACGGACGGCAGCGAACGGCGCGCGCCCGGCTTCCGCGTCGTCCACTACCCGACGGCCCGCGGCTGCGCCGCCGCCTACTACCCCGAGACCAATGTCCTCATCCCGCTCGACCACACCGCCGACACCAGCAACACCCCCGCCGCCAAGTCCGTGGTGATCCGCCTGGAACAGCCGCACCGGGACTGACCGTCCGCGGCCGTACGGCGGGACGGCAACCCCGCGCCGAGCGCCCGCTCAGTGGCCTGATAGGAACATCCACAGACCGACAGCGATCACGTGCGAGCGAACGGAGCGGCAGGGCATGGGCGAGCAGAGATCCACGAAGTTCCCGCAGGAGGTCCTCGACCGGTGGGCCGACCTCGGCCTCGACCTGTCCACCCTCTTCTCCGCCGGGGACCTCGGCCGCCGGATGGGCGTGCAGGTACTGGAGGCCGCCCCCGACCGCGTCGTCGGCACCATGCCCGTCGAGGGCAACACCCAGCCCTACGGACTGCTGCACGGCGGCGCCTCCGCGGTCCTCGCCGAAACCCTCGGCTCCGTCGGCGCCATGCTGCACGGCGGCCCCGCCAAGATCGCGGTCGGCGTCGACCTCAACTGCACCCACCACCGGGGCGCCCGCTCCGGCCTGGTCACCGGCGTCGCCGTCCCCGTCCACCGGGGCCGCACCACCGCGACGTACGAGATCGCCGTCACCGACGAGCACGACAAGCGGGTCTGCACCGCCCGGCTGACCTGCCTGCTGCGGGACGCGGACCCCACCGCCCACGGCTGACGCCCCCCGCACCGGCCGCCCCACCCGATACGGCCCCGCCCGGCACCTCCGGAGCGGGGCCGTACGCATTCCCATACTCCCGCATTCCCGCATTCCCGTTCTCCCGTACTCCCGTCGGGGCGGCCCCCGCGCGCCCGCGCCGCCCCACCTCACACCACCTTGCCGTAACGCTGCGTGACACCGGCGCGATGCCGTACCAGCCCCGCATCCAGGGCTTCTCACCCGCCCGTCCGCACCGCGCCCACCGCTTCCGATATCCGGACGCGCCTCCGTCACAGCGCGCCAAATCCCCTTGTGGAAGCGTGAGTTCACCTTCCGCTCGGCGCCCGTCCCCGCGGTAAGGACCATGACGGCATAACGCTCATCGCATGACATAACAAGAGCGTCACATCCTTCACAGCGCCACTCCCGGGAAATCGAACACCCCTCTAGAGTCACCGCCAGTCACCGCGCCGCCGGGCGCGCTGCGAGCACGGACCCTGTACCACGCCGTACAGCCCGGTGCGCGAATCGGCCGTGCGACACGCAATGGCCGCGCCAGGGAAAGGACTGATCGTGCGTCACCGTTCCTTGCTCATACTCACCACCGCGGTCACCGCAGGCGCCCTCACGCTCTCCGCGTGCGGCTCCCGGAGCGACGACAAGAAGAGCGGCGGCACATCCGCGGCCACCGTCGTCATCGGCGTCGACGCCCCCATCACCGGCGAGCTCTCCGCCCTGGGCCTGGGCATGCGCAACTCCGTCCAGCTCGCCATCGACACCGCCAACAAGACCTCCGAGGTCAAAGGCGTCACCTTCCGCCTCGAAGCCCTCGACGACAAGGCCCTGCCCAACGTCGGCCAGCAGAACGCCACCAAACTCGCCGGCGACAAGGACGTCCTGGGCGTCGTCGGCCCGATCAACTCCGGCGTCGCCCAGTCGATGCAGCAGATCTCCCAGCAGAACGGCCTCACCCTGATCTCCCCGGCGAACACCACACCCGACCTGACCCAGGGCAAGGACTGGAAACAGAACAAGCGCGTCCGCCAGTTCCCCACCTACTTCCGCACCGCCACCACCGACGAGATCCAGGGCGCCTTCGACGGCCAGTACGCCTGGGAGAGACTCAAGGCCAAGACGGCCTATGTCATCGACGACCAGAAGACCTACGGCGTCGGCCTGGCCTCCTCCTTCAAGGACCAGTTCCGCAAGCTCGGCGGCACCATCGCCGGCAGCGAACACATCAGCCCCGACGACCGCGACTTCAAGGCCGTCGTCTCCAAGGCCGTCGCCGCCCGGCCCGACCTGGTCTTCTACGGCGGCGAATACCCCGCCTCCGGCCCCCTGAGCCAGCAGCTCAAAGACGGCGGCCTCGCCGTCCCCCTCATGGGCGGCGACGGCATGTACAGCGCCGACTACATCAAGCTCAACAAGAAGGCGCAGGGCGACTACGCCTCCTCCATCGGCAAACCCGTCGAACAGCTCCCCTCCGCCAAGAAGTTCATCGCCGACTACAAGGCGGCCCAGTTCAAGGAGCCCTACGAGACATACGGCGGCTCCGCCTACGACGCCACCTGGTCCCTCGTCCAGGCCGTCAAGAAAGTCGTCGCCGACAACGGCGGCACACTCCCCGCCGACGCCCGCAAAAAAGTCGTCACCGCCATGAACAAGGTCTCCTTCGACGGCGTCACCGGCCGCGTCTCCTACGACGCCTACGGCGACACCACCAACACCATGATCACCGCCTACCAGGTCGACAAGGGCACCTGGGTCTCCCGCTTCAGCGCGGAATTCAAGAAGTCCGACAAGAGCTGACCGGCCCGCACCGCACCGGCCGGTGACCCCGGGCCGCGCCAGGACGCCCCCACCCCCCTGGCGCGGCCCGCGGCACACCGGCACCCGGAACTCCCCGTCACTTCCCACCCCTCGGAGGCCCAGCGGTGAGCGAACTGCCGCAACAGCTGGCCAACGGACTCATCCTCGGCGCGATGTACGGACTCATCGCGATCGGCTACACGATGGTCTACGGCATCGTCCAGCTCATCAACTTCGCCCACGGCGAGATCTTCATGGTCGGCGGCTTCGGCGCGCTCAGCGTCCACCTCGCACTCCCCGCCGGCACCCCGCTCGCCCTCGCCCTGCCCGTCATGCTCCTCGGCGGCATCGCCGTATCCGTCCTCGTCGGCGTCGCGGCGGAACGGTTCGCCTACCGGCCACTGCGCGGCGCACCCCGCCTGGCCCCGCTCATCACCGCCATCGGCCTCTCCCTCGCACTCCAGCAGGCCGTCTGGCGCTGGTACCCCGACGGCAAACAGGCCCGCGTCTTCCCCCAGTTCAAGGGCGGCGCCCTCGACATCCTGGGCGCCACCGTGCAGCGCGGCGACCTCTTCGTCATCATCGCCGCCCCCGTCTGCATGATCGCCCTCGGCCTGTTCGTCACCAGGACCCGCAGCGGCCGCGCCATGCAGGCCACCGCCCAGGACCCCGACACCGCCAGGCTCATGGGCATCGACACCGACCGCATCATCGTCCTCGCCTTCGCCATCGGCGCCGCCTTCGCCGGCGTCGCCGCCGTCGCCTACGGTCTGCGCACCGGCGAGGTGCAGTTCCGCATGGGCTTCATCATGGGCCTCAAAGCCTTCACCGCCGCCGTCCTCGGCGGCATCGGCAACGTCTACGGCGCCATGCTCGGCGGCCTCGTCCTCGGCGTCGCCGAAGCGCTCTCCACCGCCTACATCGAAGAGATCCCCGGTATGCAGCAATTCGGCGGCGGAGCCTGGAAGGACGTCTGGGCCTTCGTCCTCCTCATCCTCGTACTCCTCCTGAGACCACAGGGCCTCCTGGGCGAACGCGTCGCGGATCGGGCGTGATAGCGATGACCACCGACACCACCAAAACCACCAGCACGACACCACACCCCCACCCCGGCGTCCTCCCCCTCCCCGAACGCGCCGCCCGCATCACCGCCGCCACGGCCGCCCTCGCCACCGCCGCCACCACCGGCCTCGCCTGGACCTGGAGCAGCGCCTTCCCCGGCGACCTCACCTACTACGGATCCCCCGCCGGCCTGCAAACCGTCACCCTCGCCGGCGGCCTCCTCACCCTCCTCCTCGCCACCGCCGGACTCGGCCTCCCCGGCCTGCGCCGGCTCACCCCCGGCGGCCGCAACGCCTCCGTGCTCCTCGCCGCCCTCGCCACCTTCGCCACCACCTGGTTCACCCTCATCGCCATCGCCATCGACCTCGGCGGCCTCGTCAACCTCGAACCCGGCGGCTTTCTCGCCGGCATCACCTCCCTCACCACCCTCATCGGCGCCCTCGGCCTGCCCGCCGATCGCACCACCACGCCACCCCCCACCACCACCTGGCAACGCTTCACCGGCGCCCTCGCCGCCACCCCCGTACGACGCCGCACCCTGTCACTCCCGCCCTGGGCCGAGATCCCGCTCATCGCCGCCGCCTTCGCCGCCGGGCTCTTCGCCTTCACCTACGGCATCGACACCGACGACGGCCCGCCCTTCGTCGGCTATCTCCTGTTCATGGTGCTCGCCGTCCCCGCCCTCCACCGGGCCGGACTTCTCACCCGGCTCACCGAACTCACCCACCGGCACCGGGGCGTGGCCCTCGGCGCGGCCTTCGCCGCCGCCGCCGGCTTCCCCTTCACCCAGGACACCGACCAGTACACGATCATCGGCGCCAACATCCTGATCTTCGCCACCGTCGCCCTGGGCCTCAACGTCGTCGTCGGCCTCGCCGGACTCCTCGACCTCGGATACGTCGCCTTCCTCGGCGTCGGCGCCTACGCGGCCGCCCTCGTCTCCGGGTCCCCCGAATCCACCCTCGGCCTCCACTTCCCCTTCTGGGCGGCCCTCCTCACCGGGGCCGCCGCCTCACTCGTCTTCGGCGTCCTCATCGGCGCCCCCACCCTCCGCCTGCGCGGCGACTACCTGGCCATCGTCACCCTCGGCTTCGGCGAGATCTTCCGCATCGCCATGCTCAACCTCAACGGCACCACCGGCCCCGACATCACCAACGGCGCCATGGGCATCCCCAACATCCCCAACCTCGAAATCCTCGGCTTCAACTTCGGCGAACCCCACCACATCCTCGGCATCCCCCTCGCCACCTACGGCAACTACTACCTGCTCATGATCTTCGTGACCGCCTTCGTCGTCCTGGTCTTCCGCCGCGCCGCCGCCTCCCGTATCGGCCGCGCCTGGATCGCCATCCGCGAAGACGAAACCGCCGCCGTCGCCATGGGCATCAACAGCTTCCGCCTCCGCCTCCTGGCCTTCGCCCTCGGCGCCGCCCTCGCCGGACTCGCCGGCACCGTCCACGCCCACGTCGTCACCACCGCCACCCCCGAACAGTTCCAGTTCGCCGGCCCCCAGCCCCCCAACTCCGCCTTCCTCCTCGCCGCCGTCATCCTCGGCGGAATGGGCACCCTCAGCGGCCCCCTCATCGGCGCCGCCCTGCTCTTCCTCATCCCCGCCAAACTCGACTTCCTCCAGGACTACCAGCTGCTCCTCTTCGGCATCGCCCTCGTCCTGCTGATGCGCCTACGGCCCGAGGGCCTCATCCCCGACCGCAGAAAACAGCTCGAATTCCACGAGACCAGCCGGCCCGACCCGCCCGGCCGGCGCCTCCCCGGCACCGGCGCGACGCCCGGCTCCACCCCGGCGAAGGGCTGAGGACACCATGACCACACCCACCACCCCGCCCCACGCCGGGACCGGGACCGGGACCATCCTGGAAGCCGCCGGCGTCACCATGCGCTTCGGCGGGCTCACCGCCGTACGCGGCGTCGACCTCACCGTCGACACCGGAGAGATCGTCGGCCTCATCGGCCCCAACGGCGCCGGAAAAACCACCTTCTTCAACTGCCTCACCGGCCTCTACGCCCCCACCGAAGGCACCGTCCGCTTCAACGGCACCCGCCTCTCCCCCAAACCCCACCTCGTCACCCAGGCCGGCATCGCCCGCACCTTCCAGAACATCCGCCTCTTCGCCAACATGACCGTCCTGGAAAACACCCTCGTCGGCCGCCACACCCGCACCAAAGAAGGACTCTGGTCCGCCCTCCTCCGAGGCCCCGGCTTCAAAAAAGCCGAACGCACCTCGGAAGAACGCGCCATGGAACTCCTCGAATTCACCGGCCTCGCCACCCGACGCGACCACCTCGCCCGCAACCTCCCCTACGGCGAACAACGCAAGCTCGAAATCGCCCGCGCCCTCGCCAGCGAACCCGGCCTGCTCCTCCTGGACGAACCCACCGCCGGCATGAACCCCCACGAAACCCGCGCCACCCAGGACCTCGTCCTCGCCATCCGCGACCAGGGCACCGCCGTCCTCGTCATCGAGCACGACATGCGCTTCATCTTCAACCTCTGCGACCGCGTCGCCGTCCTCGTCCAGGGCCACAAACTCATCGAAGGCACCGCGGAAACCGTCCAGGCCGACGAACGCGTGATCGCCGCCTACCTCGGCACCCCCACCGAAGAAGACACCACGACAACCGCCCACCGGCCCACAACCCCGGCCCACCGGACCGACCCCACGACCCAGCCGCCACCAGGAGACCGCCGATGACCGCCCTGCTCCAGGTCGAGGACCTGCGGATCGCCTACGGCAAGATCGAAGCCGTCAAAGGCATCACCTTCTCCGTCGAAGCCGGCCAGGTCGTCACCCTCATCGGCACCAACGGCGCCGGCAAGACCACCACCCTGCGCACCCTCTCCGGCCTCCACACCCCCCTCGCCGGCCGGATCACCTTCGACGGCGAACCACTCGGCGCCCTGCCCGCCCACCACATCGTCGCCCGCGGACTGGCCCACTCCCCCGAAGGCCGCCGCCTCTTCCCCCGCCTCACCATCACCGAGAACCTCCAGCTCGGCGCGTTCCTCCGCAAGGACACCAGCGCCGTCGCACACGACATACAGCGCGTCTACGACCTCTTCCCCCTCCTCGGCGAACGCAGAAAGCAAGCCTCCGGCACCCTCTCCGGCGGCGAACAGCAAATGCTCGCCATGGGCCGCGCGCTGATGTCCCGCCCCAGACTCCTGATGCTCGACGAACCCTCCATGGGCCTGTCCCCGATCATGATGCGAAAGATCATGGACACCATCCGCGAACTCCGCACCCAGGGCACCACCATCCTGCTCGTCGAACAGAACGCCCGCGCCGCGCTCTCCCTCGCCGACCACGGCCACGTCATGGAAACCGGCCGCATCGTCCTCTCCGGCACCGGCCCACAACTCCTCCACGACGAATCCGTCCGCAAGGCGTACCTCGGCGAGGACTGACCCCGCCGGCTCCGGCCGCCCGCACCACGACGACGGCCCCGCACCGGTCAGTCACCGGTACGGGGCCGCACACGCTCGGCGCGCGTCGCTACGCGTCCTTCTGCTCCCGCTGTTCCTTCTGTTCCCGGTCCTTCTGCTTCTTCTCCGCGGCGTCCTCGATGACCGCCTCGGCGACCTGCTGCATCGAGAGCCTGCGGTCCATCGACGTCTTCTGGATCCAGCGGAACGCGGCCGGTTCGGTCAGCCCGTACTGGGTCTGCAGAACGCTCTTCGCCCGGTCCACGAGCTTGCGCGTCTCCAGCCGCTGGGTGAGGTCCGCGACCTCCTTCTCCAGCGTCTTCAGCTCGGTGAAACGGCTCACGGCCATCTCGATCGCCGGGACCACGTCGCTCTTGGAGAACGGCTTCACGAGATACGCCATCGCGCCCGCGTCACGCGCCCGCTCCACCAGCTCACGCTGCGAGAACGCGGTCAGCATCAGGACCGGCGCGATGCTCTCCTCGGCGATCTTCTCGGCGGCCGAGATACCGTCCAGGACCGGCATCTTCACGTCCAGGATCACCAGGTCGGGGCGGTGCTCCCGGGCCAGCTCGACGGCCGTCTGGCCGTCCCCGGCCTCGCCGACGACGGTGTAGCCCTCTTCCTCCAGCATCTCTTTGAGGTCGAGACGGATGAGGGCCTCGTCCTCGGCGATCACAACGCGCGTGGTCAGCGGCGGGACGTGCGACTGATCGTCATCGGCGACGTGCTGCTCGGGCTCGGCGGCGCTCACGGGACTCCTCGGTGCGGGCAGGCGGTGCCCTTGCAGCCTACCTAGCGGCGGCCGCTATGGCGCACACGGTATGGTGTCTGAAGCCACCGGCCGGGTTGGTGGAATGGCATACACGGATGTCTCAAACACATCTGCCCGAAAGGGCTTGCGGGTTCGAGTCCCGCACCCGGCACCGCTACCAGCGGAATTTCACCTTCTCGTGAATCATCCGCATTGCGCCCCTGGGAGCATGCAACATCACGCACAGTGATGACATGACTTTTCACGGCACAGACGTACGACAGAGAGCTGTAGCCAAGCTCCGCGCGGGGGCCAGGAACGCAGATGTCGCCCGCGCCATGGGCATCCCACTTGGCACCGTCTCCTACTGGCGACATATGGACCGCGCCAAGCGCGGAGAGTGTCCAGGCGCCCACAACCCGAAATGCCCACGGTGCGACGGTCGCGAACTCGACGCGGCAGCCTACTCGTATCTACTGAGTCTCTACCTCGGCGACGGACACATCATCCAGCATGCGGCCCACCGCGTCCCGAGTCTCATGATCGCGTGCGACGACGCCTGGCCGGGCCTGATGGACGCCTGCGAAGCCGCGATGCGTGCCGTCTTCCCCGACAACTCCGTATGCCGGGTCCGCAGGAAGGGCTGCCACAACGTGAAGGTCTACTCAAAGCACTTATGGTGCCTGTTCCCCCAGCACGGCCCCGGCAAGAAGCACGAGCGGCCGATCGTCCTCGAAGCCTGGCAGCAGCAGATCGTGGACGCGCATCCCTGGGAGTTCCTCCGCGGGCTCGTCCACTCCGACGGCTGCCGGATCACCAACTGGACGACGCGCACGGCCGGCGGGGAGCGCAAGCGCTACGAGTACCCGCGGTACTTCTTCACCAACACGTCCACCGACATCCTGCGGCTCTGTACCGACACTCTCGACAAGGTCGGCGTGGCGTGGCGGCCCTCGCGCCAGTCCCGCCGGGCGCAGTCCGTCTCCGTCGCCCGGCGCGCCTCCGTGGCCCTCATGGACCGTCACATCGGGCCGAAGCACTGACGGGGCCGGCGGTCGGAACCGCGGCCCCACGCGCGGGTGCGGGTGGCTACTCGGCGGTGTCGTCGGCGCCGATGCGGTGGACGCGGACGAGGTTGGTCGAGCCCGGGACGCCGGGCGGGGAGCCGGCGGTGATGATGACGACGTCGCCGGGGTGGCAGCGGCCGATCCGCAGGAGTTCCTCGTCGACCTGGGCGACCATCTCGTCGGTGGAGTTGACGGTCGGGCCGAGGAAGGTCTCGACGCCCCAGGTGAGGTTGAGCTGGGCGCGGGTGGCCGTGTCGGGGGTGAAGGCGAGGAGCGGGATGGGCGAGCGGTAGCGGGAGAGGCGGCGGACGGTGTCGCCGGACTGGGTGAAGGCGACGAGGAACTTGGCGCCGAGGAAGTCGCCCATCTCGGCGGCCGCGCGGGCGACCGCGCCGCCCTGGGTGCGGGGCTTGCTGCGTTCGGTGAGCGGCGGCAGGCCCTTGGCGAGGATGTCCTCCTCGGCGGCCTCGACGATGCGGCTCATGGTGCGGACCGTCTCGGTGGGGTATTTCCCGACGCTGGTCTCGCCGGAGAGCATCACGGCGTCGGTTCCGTCGATGACGGCGTTGGCGACGTCGGAGGCTTCGGCGCGGGTGGGGCGGGAGTTGTCGATCATCGAGTCGAGCATCTGGGTCGCGACGATGACCGGCTTGGCGTTGCGTTTGGCCAGTTTGATGGCGCGCTTCTGGACGATCGGCACGGTCTCCAGCGGCATTTCGACGCCGAGGTCGCCGCGGGCGACCATGATGCCGTCGAAGGCGGCGACGATGTCGTCGATGTTCTCGACGGCCTGTGGCTTTTCGACCTTGGCGATGACGGGGAGGAAGCGGTCCTCCTCGCGCATGATGCGGTGGACGTCTTCGATGTCGCGGCCGCTGCGGACGAAGGAGAGGGCGATGACGTCGGCGCCGGTGCGCAGTGCCCAGCGGAGGTCGTCCTGGTCCTTGCCGGAGAGGGCGGGGACGGATACGGCGACGCCGGGGAGGTTGAGGCCCTTGTGGTCGGAGACCATGCCGCCCTCGATGACCTTGGTGTGGACGCGGGGTCCGTCGACGCCGGTGACTTCGAGGGTGACTTTGCCGTCGTCGACGAGGATGCGTTCGCCGGGGGTGACGTCGGCGGCGAGGCCGTCGTAGGTGGTGCCGCAGAGCCGGCGGTCGCCTTCGACGGACGGTTCGACGGTGATGGTGAACTCGTCGTCGCGTTCGAGAAGTACGGGGCCTTCGCGGAATCGGCCGAGGCGGATCTTCGGACCTTGTAGGTCGGCGAGGATGCCGACGCTGCGGCCGGTCTCCTCGGCTGCCTTGCGGACCCGGTCGAATCGCGCCTCGTGATCGGCGTAGGTGCCGTGGCTGAGGTTGAAGCGGGCCACGTCCATTCCGGCGTCGACGAGTGCCTTGATCTGCTCGTACGTGTCGGTGGCGGGTCCCAGGGTGCAGACGATCTTTGCTCGGCGCATGTCTCCGACTCTATGACTTACCGACTGGTAGAGAGCTGTGGGGAAGTGACTGCCCAACGACCGCTCGGTGAAGGGCTCTTGACAAGTTGTGGAATGCGCGTGAAGGCGCTCCGATGAGCGGATTTGCCGTGTGCCGGGTGGGGTGGGTGGCGGTCCGGTCACCCGCTGTGCGGGGCGCCGGCCCGGGACCCGGTGGCCAGCAGGGCGCGGGCGGGGCTGCCGTCGGCTGCGAGGCCGCAGCGTCGGATGCGGGGGGCGCCTTCGTGGTCGCCGTCTGCCCCTCGGAGGGAAGGCCAGGGCCTTGGCGAAGGTGTGGCGTTGCCCGGATTCGGTGGTGTGCGGGAGGAGTCGTTCGGCTTCCGCGAAGTTCTTCTGCGCGATCCGGACCGTGGCGATGTGGTGCAGGACGTAGGGGGGGCGGTGTCCGCCGTCCGCCGGATCAGGTCTTCCGGCGCCTCACGTTCCTCTGCGGTGGAGCGGCCAGGCAGGGTCGCCCGGTAGGTGTCCGGCCTCGGCGCCGCTCGGATGTCGAGTCGCTCGCCCGCCGGGTCGCCGAGCTGGAACGGCGGATTCTCGGCCTCCGGGCCGAACTCGATGAACGGGGCGAGGGCCTCCGTCGCACGCAGTGGGAACCGCGAACTCGTGGCCCAGATCGACGTGTTCGGTCGCCCGGAGCGAGATCGCGGATGCCCCTCGGGCCGGCCTTTCCTGCACGGGGGGTGCGATAGCATCTCGCATGGCGTAAGGGAAGTAAGCGCCTGTGCAGCGTATGCGGCGGTTCACGACGACCTGTCTTCAGCGTTGGCACCGGACCACCTCTGTGCGCTCGTCGTCGGACATTTTCCGGACGGGTTCTTCCGGATACGCATGGCAGGTCGGCACCGATTTACTGTGCCCGTCAGAGCCTGCTGACTCCGGCGAATATCGGATCACCGGCTCCCTTCAGGAGGCCATGTGAAAATCCTCGACGAGACTTCTCGCACGCTGAACGAATTCCTTCTTCTGCCGGGGCTCACGACGGCAGAGTGCACTCCGCAGAACGTGGATCTGACCACGTCCGTCGTGCGGCACAAGGTCGGGGAGGATTCGCCGGTCCGGATCGCCACCCCCCTGGTGAGCGCGATCATGCAGGCGGTCTCTTCGCCGAAGCTGGCGGTGGCCCTCGCCCGGAGTGGCGGGCTGTCCTTTGTCCATCAGAACCAGCCGATCGCCGATCAGGCCGATGAGGTGCGTGCGGTCAAGCGCCACAAGGCCGGTTTCCGCACCAGTGAGGTCAGCGTCGAGCCGTCCGCCACCCTGGGCGACGTCGCGCGGCTGCTGGCCGAGGTGGACCAGGGCGTGGCCGTCGTCACGGAGAACGGGAGTGCGGACGGCCGGTTCCTCGGTGTGATCGGCCTGGAGGACTTCCACACCGAGCGCCATGGTGCCGACGAGGTCGTCACCGCCCGGATGCGTCCCCGTGACCAGCTGAGGACGGCCCCGTCCACGATCAGTCCGCCGGAGGCGAACGCACTCGTCTGGGAGCACCGGCTGGACGTACTGCCGGTCGTGGACGGAGACCGGCTCGCGTCGCTGGTCCGCAAGCGGGATTACCAGGCGCACAAGGCGTTCCACCATGCGTCCGTGGACGGCCGGAAGCGATTCCGGGTCGGCGCCGGCATCAATTCCCGTGACTTTGCGAAGCGCGTCCCCGCTTTGGTCGAGGCCGGCGCGGACGTCTTGTGCCTCGATTCATCGGACGGCTATTCCGTCCACCAGAAGAAGGCTCTGGAATCCGTGCGCACAGAGTACGGAAATGAGGTGTTCGCAGGTGGGGGAAATGTCGTCGACGGGCGCGCGTTCCGGTATCTGGCGGAGGCCGGGGCCGATTTCGTGAAGGTCGGAATCGGCGGCGGGTCGATCTGCATCACCCGTGACCAGAAGGGCATCGGCCGGGGTCAGGCATCCGCGCTGATCGATGTGGTCCGGGAGCGGGACGCGTACGCCGCCGAGACCGGTGTCCATGTACCGGTCTGCTGTGACGGCGGGCTGCTCAGCGATTACCACATGGCGATCGCCTTCGCGATCGGCGCGGATTTCGTCATGCTGGGCCGGTACTTCGCACGCTTCGACGAGTCCCCCTCGCGCAAGGTCCGCGTGGACGGCCAGTACTACAAGGAGTACTGGGGCGAGGGATCACGGCGTGCCCGGAACGCTGCCCGCTACGGGCAGGGCGACGAGATCGCCTTCGAGGAGGGCGTGGACGGTTTCGTGCCCTATGCGGGCAGTCTGTCCGACAACGTGGAGCTGACCAGGTCGAAGCTGACCGCCACCATGATCAGCTGCGGTGCGACCACGCTGAGGCAGTTCCACGAGGAGGCGGTCATGGTCCAGGTTTCCGAGCGGTCCTACGAGCAGAACACCGCCGAGGTGCGGCTGCGGGAGCGGTCCGTCGACTCCGGCGAGTGACCCACGGTCGGCCGGCCGCGTCGTCTCCGCCACTCCCGTTCCGGGTGGCGGGGACGACGTGTTCCGGGGCGCTGCCCGTTGGTGCTGAAGCACTTCGCGGAAGAGGATCGTCCCTCGTCGGACGGGCGGCTCCGCTCGCACCGGCGGTGCCCGCGGTGCCGCCGTCGCGGGTGGGGAGCCGGGTGAGCCCGGTACGGGTGGCGGTCCAGGTGTCGGGGGCTACGGCGGAGACCGGGGTGGTGCCGCCCGCCGGGGCCGGTGCGAGCGGCGATTCGGGCGGCATGGTGTCGGCCCTCTCCCCCGGGGCCGGTTTCCCGTAAGGCCCTTTCCGTTGTGCGGGGTTGGGGTGGGTCAGGGGCGGGGGACGAGGGTGGTGGTCGGCCGGGGGATGGGGGTGGTGGGGCGGGTTGAGGGTTGCTGGAGGCCGAAGGTGGTGAAGGCGGTGCGGGTGGGGAGGGGGTAGGGAGGGGTGCTGCTGAGGGAGTTGAGGATGGTGGCGCTGCGCCAGGCGGCGAGGCTGAGGTCGGGGGTGCCGACGCCGTGGCTGTGGCGTTCGGCGTTCTGGACGTAGAGGGAGCCGGTGACGGCGGGGTCGAGGACGAGGCGGTGCTGTTCGTCGATGCGCGGGCGGCCGGCGGTGTCGCGGCAGAGGTAGGGCTCCAGGGCGGCGAGGAGGGTGTCGAGGCGGCGTTCGCGGTAGCCGGTGGCGAGGATGACGGCGGAGGTGGTGAGGCGGGAGCGGGTGTCCTGCTGGGTGTGGTCGAGGTGGAGTTCGATCTTTCCGGGGCCGATGCGTCCGGCGGTGCGTACGGAGACGCCCGGGGTGAGGGTGGCGTCGGGCCAGCCGCCGTGCAGGGTGCGGCGGTAGAGCTCGTCGTGGATGGCGGCGAGGGTGTCGTGGTCGATGCCTTTGTAGAGCTGCCACTGTCCGGGGACGAGGTGGTCGCGGACGGTTTCGGGGAGGGCGTGGAAGTAGCGGGTGTAGTCGGGGGTGAAGTGTTCGAGGCCGAGTTTGCTGTACTCCATGGGCGCGAAGGCCGGGGTGCGGGCGAGCCAGTGGAGTTGTTCGCGGCCGAGGGGGCGGGCCCGCAGCAGGTCGAGGAAGATCTCGGCGCCCGACTGGCCCGCGCCGATGACGGTGATGTGGTCGGCGGTGAGGAGCTGTTCGCGGTGGTCGAGGTAGTCGGCGGAGTGGATGACGGGGACGGTGGGGGCTTCGACGAGGGGGCGCAGGGATTCGGGGATGTAGGGGGCGGTGCCGATGCCGAGGACGAGGTTGCGGGCGTGGACGCGGCCGAGGGCTTCGGCTCCGCCTTCGGTGCCGAGCTGGGTGAAGTCGACTTCGAAGAGGTGGTGTTCGGTGTTCCAGCGCAGGGCTTCGATCTGGTGGCTGAAGTGGAGTCCGGTGAGGGATTCGCTGACCCAGCGGCAGTAGGCGTCGTATTCGGCGCGGTGGATGTGGAAGCGCTCGGCGAAGTAGAAGGGGTAGAGGCGTTCGCGGGTTCTGAGGTAGCTGAGGAAGGACCAGGGGCTGGTGGGGTCGGCGAGGGTCACCAGGTCGGCGAGGAAGGGGACTTGGAGGGTGGCGCCGTCGATGAGGAGGCCGGGGTGCCAGTGGAAGGCGGGGCGCTGGTCGTAGAAGGCGGTGCGCAGGTGGGTGAGGGGCTGGGCGAGGGCTGCGAGGGAGAGGTTGAAGGGGCCGATGCCGATGCCGGCGAGGTCGAGGATCCGGCCGGGGTCCGGGGTTTCGGGGGACGTGGTGTCGGTGGTGGCGAGCGCGTGGGTGGTGCCGAAGTGGGGGGTGGTGCTCATCGGGGCGTGTGGCCTTCCACGAGTTTCAGCAGCGTTGTGAGGTCACCGGACTGGGTGTGGGGGTTGAGGAGGGTGGCTTTGAGCCAGAGGCCGGTGGGGGTGACGGCGCGGCCGAGGACGGCGTGTCCGTCGGTGAGGAGGGTGCGGCGGATGCCGGCGAGGGTGGTGTCGTCGGCGCCGGTGGGGCGGAAGAGGACGGTGCTGAGGGTGGGGCGGGAGTGGAGTTCGTAGTGGGGGTGGTCCTCGATGAGGTCGGCGAGGGTGCGGGCGGCGGCCAGGGTGCGGTCGACGAGGTCGCCGAGGCCGTGGCGGCCGAGGGCCTTGAGGGTGACGGCGATCTTGAGGATGTCGGGGCGGCGGGTGGTGCGCAGGGAGCGGCCGAGGAGGTCGGGCAGGCCGGCTTCGGTGTCGTCGTCGGCGTTGAGGTAGTCGGCGCGGTGCGCGAGCGGGGCGAGGGTGGCGGGGTCGGGGACGGTGAGGAGGCCGGCCGCGACCGGTTGCCAGCCGAGTTTGTGCAGGTCGAGGGTGACGGTGTGGGCGCGGGCGAGGCCGTCCAGGGCGCTGCGGTGGGTGTCACTGAAGAGGAGCGGGCCACCGTAGGAGGCATCGATGTGCAGGCGGGCGCCGTGCTGGTCGGCGAGGTCGGCGACGGCGGGGAGCGGGTCGATGGCGCCGGAGTCGGTGGTCCCGGCGGTGGCGGTGATCAGCAGCGGGCTGTGCAGGGTGTGCAGGGCGGCGTCGAGGGCGTGGGGGTCGAGGACGCCGTCGGGGGTGGGGAGGGTGATCGGTTCGGGGAGGCCGAGGAGCCAGGCGGCGCGGTGGATGCTGTGGTGGGCGTTGGCGCCGCAGACGATCTGGAGGGGGGCGGTGGCGTTGCCGTGGTGTGCCGCGATCCGGCTCCGGTCCTGGTCGCTGTGGGTGGCTTCGCGGGCGAGCAGGACGGCGAGCTGGTTGGATTCGGTGCCGCCGGTGGTGACCAGTGCGTCGGGGGCGGTGGCCGTCGGATGGACGAGGGCGGCCAGTTCGCGGCAGGTGAGGGCTTCGAGGGCGGAGGCGGCGGGGGCCTGGTCCCAGGAGTCCATGGAGGGGTTGAGGGCGCTCGCGGCGAGGTCGGCGGCGGTGGCCAGGGCGAGCGGCGGGCAGTGCAGATGGGCGGCGCAGTGCGGGTCGGCGGGGTCGGCGGCGCCGGCGGCGAGGGTGTGGACGAGGGTGCGCAGGGCGGCGTGCGGACCGCTGCCGTGTTCGGGGAGCAGGGGGGCGCAGGCGTCGCGTACGGAGCGGGCGACGGCTTCGGGGCCGCCGGGCGGCAGGGGTCCCGCGCGGTCCTCGGCGCCGGTGGTGAGGGCGTCGAGGACCGTGTCGAGGAGCGGGCGCAGCGCGCGGGGTCCGTTGGTGCCGCCGGCGAGGGCGGTGCCGGCAGGCGGCACGGGCATGAACGTGCCCTTCTGAGCGGGGAGTTCGGGTGGCGGTCCGGCTCCGGACCTTAGGCCGCCCTAAGCTACTTTCCCCGTGTGGTGCCCGGCCACCGGTCCCGGTGGTTCCACCCGTTCGTGGTACGTGGCCTGCCGCACGTGTTCGGGTGCCGCCGGCCGCTCCCCCGGCGGTCCGCGGCACCCGTGCCGTCCGGCCCGGTCCGTGAGCCGGCTCCACGTCGTCAGGGCGCCGGGGGTGTCCCGTGCGCGGCGCGGATGCCGAGGGCGCGCCGCAGGTCGTCGAGCTGGTCGATGAGTTTGCGGCGCAGCGCGGGGGTCGGGTCGCCGTCGGCCAGGCAGGTCTCGCCGAGGGTGAGGGTGGTGTCCTCGACGAGGGTGGCGGGGAAGGCGTAGCGGCCGGCGGCTTCGGCGAGGGCGGGGCCGCGGTGGGCGGCGAGGGCGGGTACTTCGGTGAAGTAGCGGGCGGCGTAGGGGCGGAGCAGGTCGTGCTGTTCGGGGTTCCAGAAGCCGGTGGCGGTGGCGGTGAAGAGGTAGTTGGAGAGGGCTTCGCCGTCGTCGGTGGTGAACAGGGCGTCCCAGGCGGCTTGTTTGGCGGCGGGGTCGGGGAGGGCGGCGTGGCAGCGGGCGGCGCCCTGGCGGCCGGTGGCGCTGGGGTCGCGGACGAGTTCGGCGGCGATGGTGGCGCGGAGGCCGTCGAGGGGGGTGGCGCCGAGGACGGCGAGCCGGCCGAGGATGCGCCAGCGCAGTTCGGGGTCGAGGGCGGGGCCGCCGGGGACGCTGCCGTCGTCGAGCCATTCCTGGAGGGGTTCGTGGCGGGTGGCGCTGTCGATGAAGGCGCGTACGGCGGTCAGCCGCAGGCCGGCGTGGGCGCCGTGGGCGGGGCCTTCGGTGTGGCGCAGGATGTCGCGGCTGATGGTGTGGAGGGTGGTGAGGGCGGTGTGGCGCTCGGTGTGGGGGAGGTAGCGGTCGGCGATCTGGGTGCGGGCGAAGGTGAGGACGCCCTGGACGATGGCGAGGTCGGATTCGCGGGGGAGGTGGGTGCGGGCGAGGTCCAGGTAGGCGGCGGGCGGCAGTTCGCCGTCGCGGACCAGGTCGCGGGCGGCGTTCCAGGCGACGGCGCGGGAGAGCGAGTCGGGGAGGGTGGCGAGGGTGGCGGTGAGGGTCTGCCAGGACGCGGGGTCGAAGCGGATCTTGGCGTAGGTGAGGTCGCCGTCGTTGAGGAGGACGAGGTCGGGGGCGGGCGTGGGGAAGGTGCGGTGGGTGTGGCCGGTGTCCCCGGGGAGGTCCAGGTCGAGGCGGTCGCGCAGGGTCAGGCGCCGGGTGTCGGCGGGGTCCTGGTCGTAGAGGCCGACGGCGATGCGGTGCGGTCTGCCGCCGGTGTGCGCGACGTCCAGCCGCCATCCGTCGGGCCGGGTCTCGACGGTGGGGGTGAGGGTGTCGACTCCGGTGGTGCGCAGCCAGTTCGCGGCCCAGGCGTGGACGTCGCGGTCGGTGTGGCGGGCGAGGGAGTCGATGAAGTCGGCGAGGGTGGCGTTGCCGAAGCGGTGCCGGGCGAAGTGGTCGTTGATGCCGGCGAGGAAGTCCCGCTCGCCCATCCAGGCGACGAGCTGGCGCAGGGCGGAGGCGCCCTTGGCGTAGGAGATGCCGTCGAAGTTGAGGAGGGCGGAGGCGGTGTCGGGGACGTCTTCGGGGGCGGGGGCGACGGGGTGGGTGGAGGGGCGCTGGTCTGCGTCGTAGCCCCAGCCCTTGCGGGCGACGGCGAAATCGGTCCAGGTTTCGGTGAAGCGGGTGGCTTCGGCCAGGACCTGGAAGCCCATGTACTCGGCGAAGGACTCGTTGAGCCAGATGTCGTCCCACCAGCGGAGGGTGACGAGGTCGCCGAACCACATATGGGCCATTTCGTGGGCGATGACCATGCCGCGGGTCTGGCGTTCGGTGTCGGTGACGGCGGAGCGGTAGATGAATTCGTCGCGGAAGGTGACGAGTCCGGGGTTCTCCATGGCGCCGGCGTTGAATTCGGGGACGAACGCCTGGTCGTAGGAGTCGAAGGGGTACGGCTCGTCGAACATCTGGTGGTAGCGGTCGAAGCAGCGGCGGGTGATGTCGTGGATCTCGTCGGCGTCGGCGTCGAGGTGGGGGGCGAGGGAGCGGCGGCAGTGGATGCCGAAGGGCAGTCCGGCGTGTTCGGTGCGGACGGAGTGCCAGGGGCCGGCGGCGACGGCGACGAGGTAGGTGCTGATGAGAGGTGTGGTGGCGAGGGTCCAGCGGCCGGGTGCGCCCTGGGTGGCGATGCCGTTGCCGAGGACGGTCCAGTCGTCGGGTGCGGTGACGGTGAGGGTGAAGGTGGCCTTGAGGTCGGGCTGGTCGAAGGCGCCGAAGACGCGCTGGACGTCTTCCATGAAGAGCTGGGTGTAGAGGTAGGTCTCGCCGTCGGCGGGGTCGGTGAAGCGGTGCATGCCTTCGCCGGTGCGGGAGTAGCGCATGGTGGCGTCGAGGCGCAGTTCGTGGGCGCCGGGGGCCAGGCCGGTCAGCGGGAGGCGGTTGTCGGCGAGGGTGGCCGGGTCGAGGGGTGCGCCGTCGAGGGTGACGCGGTGCAGCTCGGCGGGTTTGATCTCGGCGAAGGTGTCGCCGGCAGCCCGTGCGGTGAAGTGGATGACCGTGCGGGAGCCGAAGTGGTCCGTACCGCGGGTGAAGTCGAGTTCGACCTCGTAGCCGTGGACGTCGATGAGTCGGGCTCGGTTCTGCGCCTCGTCGCGCTGGAGTGCGGGCATGGGGTCATGCTGCCGTACGGCCCAGGACGTGCGCACATGTGTTTGTACGCGTGGGGAGGGCGGTGTCCGGGGGCCGGTCCGGGGCGGGTCTGCGGGGCGGGTGGTGCGCCGCTGGTCAGCCGTTGCGGCCGCTGACCAGCGGGGGGTTGTCGGGGTCGGGGATCTGGGTGGACCAGCCGCCCGGGACGCTGCGGCCCTGCCGGTCGCGGAAGCGTATCGGGGCGGTGCCGACGCGGCGGGTGAAGAGTCTGCTGAAGTACGCCGGGTCGTCGTAGCCGACCCGGCGGGCGACCGCGGCGACCGGGAGTTCGGTGCCCGCCAGGAGTTCCTTGGCGCGGCCGAGGCGGATGCCCAGGAGGTAGTCCTTGGGGCTGCATCCGGCGCCGCGCCGTACGGCGGTGCGCAGTTCGGCGGGGGTCATGCCGTGCCGGGCGGCGTGTTCGGCGACCGACAGCGGCAGGAACGCGTCCCGGGCCAGTGCCTGGAGGACGGGGTCGCCGTCGGCGTCCGCGTCGGCCCGTGCGCGCCGCAGGACGACGAGGAGTTCGTGCACGGCGGCCGAGGTCTCGACCTCCAGCAGCGGGTTGCCGCGGCGGGCGGCGCGGGCTATCCGGCCGACGGCGGCGCGGGCCGGGCCGGTGTCGGCGAGCGGGACGACCGGGTCGTCGGGTGTGATGTAGCCCAGTTCCGTGTAGGTGTCGGCGGCGGCTCCGGTGAAGTCGACGAAGCTCTCGTCCCAGCCGGTCTCCGGGTCGGCTCCGTAGTGGTGCGGTACACCGGGGGTGAGCCACAGCAGGGCGGGGGCGGTGACGGTCCGGCGGCGGCCGTCGGGGCCGGTGAACCAGCCGCGGCCGGCGCTGACGACGATGGCGACGTGGTGGCCGAGGGTGCGCGGGCCGACCGTCGGCAGTGTGCCGTGCTGGAGCCCGACGCCCAGGCACACCAGGCCGAGCCGGTGGTGGACCGGGTTCGGCGTGAAGTAGCGCATCCAGGTGTGGTACATGACCGGCCTCCCGTCGCCGTGCGCTCCCGCCGTGCCCGCGGCCCGCCGGTGTCCAGGGCCGCGAAGTGCGCCGCTCCGTCCAAACAACGCCGATCTTTGTCCATGGACCGCCGCACCGCCAGAGGGCGAAGGTGACCGGTGAGCATGATCGACGGGCGCGGCGCTCCGCGTCGCGGCCCGGCCGGCGGCGGTCCGGCGGGCGCACCTTTGACAGACAGGACGGGAAAGTGGCTCAGTTCGTGGTGGGCGAGCGGGACTTCATGCTGGACGGGCGGCCGGTGCGGCTGCTGTCCGGGGCGCTGCACTACTTCCGGGTGCACGAGGCGCAGTGGGGCCACCGGCTGGCGATGCTCCGCGCGATGGGCCTGAACTGCGTGGAGACGTACGTGCCGTGGAATCTGCACGAGCCGCGGCCCGGGGAGTTCCGGGATCCCGGGGCGCTGGGCCGGTTCCTGGACGCGGTGCGGGCGGCGGGGCTGTGGGCGATCGTGCGGCCGGGTCCGTACATCTGCGCGGAGTGGGAGAACGGCGGGCTGCCGGAGTGGCTGACGGGGCCGCTGGGGCGGCGGGTGCGGACCCGGGACGCGGAATATCTGCGGGCGGTGGACGCCTGGTTCGCGCGGCTGCTGCCGCAGGTCGTGGCGCGGCAGTGCGACACCGGCGGGCCGGTGATCATGGTGCAGGCGGAGAACGAGTACGGCTCGTACGGCAGCGACGCGGTGTATCTGGCGCGGATCGCGGACCTGCTGCGCGCGCGGGGGGTGCGGGTGCCGCTGTTCACCTCGGACGGACCCGAGGACCACATGCTGACCGGCGGTTCCCTGCCGGGGGTGCTGGCCACCGCCAACTTCGGGTCCGGTGCCGAGGAGGCGTTCGCGGCGCTGCGCCGCCACCGGCCGGACGGGCCGCTGATGTGTATGGAGTTCTGGTGCGGCTGGTTCGCGCACTGGGGGCGGGAGGGGGTGCCGCGCCCGCCCGAGGAGGCCGCGGCGGCGCTGCGCGAGATCCTGGAGTGCGGCGGCTCGGTGAACATCTACATGGCGCACGGCGGCACGAGTTTCGGCGGCTGGGCGGGCGCCAACCGCGCCGGTGAGCTGCACGACGGGGCGTTGCAGCCGACGGTCACCTCGTACGACTACGGGGCGCCGGTCGATGAACGGGGCCGTCCGACGGAGATGTTCTGGCGGTTCCGTGAGGTGCTGGCCGAGTGGGCGGACGGGCCGTTGCCGGAGCTGCCGGAGCCGGAGCCGGTGCTCTCGGCCCCGGTGCGGGCGGTGGTGGAGGCGTGGGCGCCGGCCGAGGACGTCCTGGCGGCACTGGGCGGCGCCGAGGTCGAGGCGGGCGGTCCGGTGACGTTCGAGGAACTGGGCGTGGACCGGGGGGTGGTCCGCTACCGGGTGGCGGTGCCGGGGCCGCGTCAGCCGTATCCGCTGCGGGTGGCCGGGCTGCGGGACCGGGCGGTGGTGTTCGTCGACGGGGTGCGCGGGCCGGTGCTGGACACGGAGGACGCGGTGCTCGGGGAGGTGGCGGGGCCCGCGTCGGTGGAGCTGTGGGTGGAGTCCCTGGGGCGGGTCAACTACGGGCCGCGGCTGGCCGAGCCGAAGGGGATCACCGGCGGGCTGCTGCACGAGCGGCAGTTTCTGCACGGCGTACGGGCGCGCGGGCTGCGGCTGGACGCCCTGGAGGAGGCCGGGGCGCCGGCGAAGGTGCCGTTCCGGGCCGTCGGCGGGGCCGGTGCGGAGCCGGCCGCCGGGCTCTACCGGGGCACGCTGACGGTGACCGGCCGCCCCGGTGACGCGGATCTCGCGCTGCCGGGCTGGACCCGCGGTTTCGCCTGGGTCAACGGCTTCTGTCTGGGCCGCTACTGGGCCGTCGGCCCGCAGCGGACCCTGTTCGTGCCGGGGCCCGTGCTGCGCGCCGGGGACAACGAACTGCTGCTGCTGGAGCTGGAGGGTGCCCCGCCCCTCCTGGGGGAAGGAGAAGGGGCCGGGGCACCCGGTCTGTATCCCTGCGCGCCGCGCTGACGCGGCCCGGCGGGGGCCGGCCGTGGCCCCGCCGGGTGCGCGGCTACAGTTCCCGGACCTCGAAGGCGTCCAGGGCGAACTCCGCGGTCCCGTCGTCCCCCACCTTGCGCAGGCCCACCCACGCCTCGCCGCGGGCCGGTGCGGTGAACTCGTAGGTGTGGGTGGCCGGCTGGGTGGCGGCCGGCAGCGGGCTGCGGGTCAGTTCGCGGGCGGCGGGCTCGTCGACGGCGGTGACCCAGGCGTACTGGCCGGCCTTCTCGTTCTCGTAGCGGAAGGTGACCCGGTAGCGGCGGCCCGCGGTGAAGCGGACGGTGTGCGGCACCGTGCGGTAGACCAGCCCGCTCCGCTCGCCGCGCGACTTGAGCGACTGGCCGCCGTCGATGACGTCGTCGATGGCCTTGCCGTTCCAGCCGCGCTGGGTGTAGGGCGCGTGGCGCTGCGCGATATGGGTGCGCGGGTCGGTGACTCCCCCGGCGTCGCCCTTGACGAAGACGCCCCAGCCCTGTGGGACGTCCTCGAAGTCCTCGTACGCGAGCGCGCCCGTCCGGGCCGCCGACGCGGTGCGGACGACGCGTACGTTGTCGAACCTGACCTGGGCCCGGCCGGCCGCCGCGGTCAGGGTGAGGGTGACCGGGCCGCCGCCCTCGGGGACGGTGAAGCGGGTGAACAGCCGCTGGAAGCGGGTGCCGGACTTGCGGTCGGCGGCGACGTAGTTGCCGGCCGTCGAGGTCTCGGTCCAGTTGGCGGCGGTGATGCCGTCGGCGGTGCGCACCGTCAGCCCCGCCCGGCGCCGTTCGCCCGCCGTCGCGCCGACCTCGACCTGTACCGACGCGGCGTAGCTGCCGGGGGCCAGCCGGGCGAGCCGCTGGCCGGCGGTGGCGGCGCCGCCCGCGCCGATGACCAGTTCGTAGTCGCCCAGCGCGCTGAGGCGGACCGCGGCCGGGCCGTGGGCCTGCCAGCCGTCCAGGGTGCCGGAGTGGAAGCCGGGGTCGGTCAGGCCGGTGCCCTCGCCCCAGCCGGGGTCGCCCTGGGCGGGGGCCGGGCGCCGGTGGACGACGTACGCCACACCGGCCTGCGCGGTGAGGGTGATCCTGCCGCCGCGGACGGGGACGCGGGTCCGGTCCGTGCGGCCCTGGTCGGTGAGCCGGTAGGCGTACACCGCGCCGGCGCCGGACCAGCCGCGCGGCAGTGACCACCTGGTGGTGCCGCCGCGGGGGTTGTAGTGGTAGAGCTTCTCCGGGTCGGTGGCGCGGCGCGGTTCCCAGGGCAGCAGGTAGGTGCCGGCGTCGTAGACCAGCCGGCCGTCGGTGGTGATCTTCCGGGTGCCGTCCGCGTCGCTGACGGAGGTGCCGGTGGGACCTTCGAAGGTGATCTCGTGCGCGCCCCAGGTCCTGATCGGGTACGCCTGGAGGTACTTGGCGGGCAGCGCGTCGGTCCAGATGACGGTGTGGAAGGCGTACCAGTCGGTCTTGCCGGTCCAGCCCTCGAAGTTGCCCATCCGCCCGGCGCCCAGCAGGGTGGGCCACTTGTCGGCGAAGACGTCCTTGTGGTGGTTGCGCAGGAAGCGGATGAGGCGGGAGTTGATGCCACGGGAGGTGTCGCCGCCGTAGTCCGTCTCGTTCGCCCAGTGCGACCACAGCGCGGACCGTTCCAGGCCGTGGCCCCATTCGGTGGCCACCTGCCAGCCCTGGTCGTGCAGGTGGCGCTGGAGCCGGTCGGAGTTCCAGCCGGATTCGCGGAAGACGTCGATATAGACGGTGTCGAGTGCCGGGTCGGTCTCCTCGCGCAGCTGCCGGAAGCGCCGGGCGATATCGCCGGAGACCAGGTCGCGGCGGGGGTCGATGCGGTAGGACTGGTCCAGCCAGTCCCACTGCTCGTCGTTCCGGTTGACGAGCGTGTCGGAGAAGGCGTGCGCGACCGGATAGGACTCGGTGGCGTTCACATGGACCGCGAAGTCGCTCTGCCACTTCTTTCCGGCCCGCAGCAGCGTGTTGAGGTCCCGCAGCCCGCCGGCCCGTTCGTTGTAGTTGCCGCCGTAGTCCGGGTGGGCGGAGTCGTGGCCCTCGGACTGGTAGCCCTTGAGCAGGGTGAACTGCCGCAGTCCGTCGGTGGCCAGGGCGATCCGTTTGATGTTGTCGAGGGTGGCGAGGAACGGGTTGGTGGCCTGGCTGGCGAAGTTGAACGGGATGTGCGGGACGACCCGCAGATGCTGTTCGCCGGCGCCCGGCGGCATCACCATGATGTCGCGCATCGCGATGGCGCCGTCCTGCCAGTCGGCGGTGCCGTCGCCGTTGCGGTCGCGGGTGACGATGACCGTGGCGTACGGCAGCGGGTCGGTGGCGGCCGTCGGCTGGCCGGCCGCCCGGTACGTCCACTGGCCGCAGGACAGCCGCGCCTGCACCCGGCCGCCGCTGTGCACGGTCTGCCGCCACAGCCTGCCGTTCTCCCAGGTGGTGCCGGCCGCGGGCCGGTCGTAGACGGTGTTGGTCTCGATGGCGGCGGCCAGTTCGCCGGTGGCGACCACCGCGTACGCGCATCCGGTGGGCGCGGCGTCGGCGGGGGTGTCGGCGGTGACCCGCACCAGGGTGTCGCCACTGCCCGCCTTGTCCAGTTCGATGCGGGCGGCGAGCAGCGCGGCGTCCGGCTGGTCGCTGCGCACGCTCAGCAGCGCGAGGCCGGGGATCTGGAGCGTGCCGACGGGCCGCGCCGCGGTGTCGGCGATGCGGGTGACCTGCCAGGTGACCTGCCGGCCCCGGACGGAGATCTCGACGGCGATCTCAGTGCCGCCGTCGAAGGCGAGGGTGTAGGAGGCGCGGTCGGCGCGGGCCCGGTGGGTGACCTTCGGGGTGTGCGCGGTGCCGTCGAGGAGGACCTGGGTGACGGGGGTGTCCTGGCCGTACAGGACGGCGCCGGTGCCGCGGTCGGTGTAGGAGACGATGCGCGGGAAGGCGGTGCCGACGCGGACCTCCAGGGTGCCGGAGCGCAGTACCGCCTCGCCGGCCCGGGGCGCGGCCGTGGCGACGCCGGCGCCGAGCGGGAGGGCGGTGGCGGCCCCGGCGAGCGCGCCGGCGGCGACGACCTTTCTGCGGCTGGGCCCGCGTCGGGCATCTGGCTGTTCGTTCACGCGCGCTGTCCTCCTTCGCACCGGCACTGCTTGTCGCCGGACAGCGTGCGCCCCGCGCGCGGCGGGCGCCTATGGACAAAGGAGGGACAGGTGTTGGACTAACGGACGGCGGGTGCGGGACGGGCCGTGGGGCGGGCCCGACGGCGCGTACGGGGGCTGCCCCGGTGGATTCGGTGGCCGCTCCCCTGGGCGGTGGCGCCGGGAGTTCCCGGGTCGGTGCTCACTCGCGGCCGGGTTCCGCCGCGTCGACGGTCCGGGCCACCGGCGGCACCCGGACGTCCTGCGAGGAGGGTGCGGCACGCACCGGGCGATGCGCGGCCCGAAGCCGGTGACCGTCCCGGTGCGCGCCCACGCCGGGTGCGTGGGCTGCCCCGGCTCCGGTGCCGGCGAGGCCGTCGACGACTGCCCGCCGGACGGCGGGCCGCCCGCGAAGGACGTCACCCGTCCGCGGGGCCCGGCGGCATGACGGCCCAGGTCAGCTCCGCGGTCCGCCGCCCTCCAGCGGCAGGACCGCGGCGACCTCCCAGCCGCCCTCCGGGGCGGGGCCCGCGGTGAGCCGGCCGCCCATCGCCTCGGCGCGCTCGGTGAGCCCGGCCAGGCCGAAGCCGCCGCCGCGGGCCTGTTCGGAGAGGGGGGCGCGGACGCGGCCGTCGTCGGCGATCCGCAGTTCCACCCCCTCGGGGACGGAGCGCAGGGTGATCCGCACCGCCGTCGCGTCCGCCGCGTGCTTGCGGACATTGGTCAGCGCCTCCCGCACGATGCGGTGGACGCCCGCGGCGACCTCGGCGGGCAGCGCCTCGGCCAGGCCCCGGCCGATGGTGAGGACGACCGGCGGGCCGTTACGGGCGAACGCGTCGGCCATCGTGCGCACCTCGGCGAGACCGGCGAGCGGCTGGGTGCCGGCCGCGCCCTCGCGCAGCACCCGCACCAGCCGGCGCATCGCGCCGAGCGCCTCGCCGCCGGCGGTCTCGATCCGGGCGAAGGTGGCATCGGCCCGTTCGGCGTCGACGGCGGTGAAGCGGGCGGCGCGGGCCTGCACCACGATGCCGGTGACGTGGTGGGCGATCACGTCGTGGAGTTCCCTGGCGAGTTCCAGGCGTTCGGCGGACCGTACCGCCGCCAGATCACGCATCCGCTGGGCCTCCTGCCAGCGCAGGATCAGCGAGTAGGCGGCGACGACCACGGTCAGCACGCCGTAGACGATGGTGAAGACGCCCAGCCGGATGTCCCGCATCGGCGCGAGCACGCAGGCCAGGCCCAGCATCGGGCCGAGGACGGCGGCGGTGCGGCCGGGGGCGCGGTGGACGACGGCGGTGAGCAGGACGAGCAGGGCGATGCCCTCGCCCAGGCCCCACACCTTGAGGGCGTGCCGGCCGGCGATCAGCACCACGGAGCCGGCCAGGGACGCGGCGGCCGCGGTCCAGGCCCGGACGTTCAGCGGGATCCAGGAGTACGGCACCGCGCACAGGCACACCACGACGGCGGTGGCCACCACGATGGCGTGCGGCCGGGTGGGCTGGCGGGCCAGCGCCACCGTCTCGAACCCGACCAGGAAGAGCAGCACCGCCGCGAGCGCGGCCTTGGCCACGGCGGACCCGCGGGGGTGGGCGTGGGCCCAGCCGGACACCGGGCTCATGTGCCGCCCGCGGCCAGGCCGCTCGCCCAGGCCCAGGCGGCGATCTCGACCCGGTTGCGGGCGGCCAGTTTGGTCTGCACCCGGGCGAGGTGGGTCTTGACGGTGGACAGCGATACGTACAGCTCAGCGGCGATCTCGGCGTTGGTCCGGCCGCTCGCCAGGGCCCGGACGACGTCCTGTTCGCGTTCGGTGAGCGGTTCGGAGGGGGTGCGGGCGGTGGAACCGCGGCCGGTGGCCGGGGCCAGCTCGCGCAGCAGCCGGACGGTGATGGCGGGTGAGACGAGCGAGTCGCCGACGGCGGCGGCCCGGACCGCCTCCACCAGCATCGCGGGGCTGGCGTCCTTGAGGAGGAACCCGGAGGCGCCGCCGCGCAGCGCGGCGTGCACGTAGGCGTCCAGGTCGAAGGTGGTGACGATGACGATCCGCGGTTTCTCCTGGTACTCGGGGTGGGCAGCGGCGCGTTCGGCCAGCCGGCGGGTGACCTCCAGGCCGTCGGTCCCGGGCATCCGGATGTCCAGCAGCAGCACGTCGGGGCGGAGCCGCTCCACGGCGTCGAGGGCGGCCTCGCCGTCCACCACGTCGTCGAGGACCTCGATGTCGGGCCGGCTCTCCAGGATCATCCGGAATCCCGTCCGGACCATCTCCTGGTCGTCCGCGATGACCACGCTGATCGGCATCTCTTCCCTGTCTCCGTGCTCCGGGCCGCCGGCCGCGGGGGTCCGGGCCCGTGTGTCTCCATCTGACCGGCGGTGGCCGGGGGCCGCAACCGCAGTGCCGGCCGGACCGCCCCCCGGCAGGCGGTCCGGTCAGTCCGGCCGGTGTCCCGCCCCGCCGGGGACCGCGTAGACCACGAGGTCGCCGGCCGGGTGGCGGGCCGCGTCCGGCACCCCGGCGCAGGTGATCAGCCGCAGGGTGGGGCCGCGGCTGTTCACATAGCCGCGCTCGCCGGGGAGGGCGGACCCGGCCACCTGTTCCTTGCGCTGGACGGCGAAGGTGCGGTGGCTGCCGTCGGCGCGGGTGACGTCGATGAGATCGCCCCGGCCCAGTGCGCGCAGGTCGTGGAAGACGGCGTGGCCGTAGCGGGTGGCGTGGTGGCCGACGATGACCGCGGTGCCGTTGTCGCCGGGCGGTGCGCTCCGGTCGTACCAGCCGGCGTAGGCGCCCTGACCGGCGTCCGGGGTCTGCACCGTGCCGTCGGCGTTCCGGCCGAGCCGCATCAGCGGGGCGTGCACCCCGGCCTTGGGGATGTCGAGGGCGACGGGCGTGTGGCTGCCGGCGGTCCCGGCCACGACGACCGACCGTACGGTGTCGTGGCCGCTCAGCAGGGTCCAGGCGAGGGTGGCCGCGGAGCCGGCGAGGAGCAGCGCGGCGATGGTGTTCACCCGGCGGTCGGCGCGGCGCGAGGGGCGGCCCGGGGGGTGCTCTCCCAGGACGCGCACCGGTCCGCCGCGGAACCGGCGGCGGGTGGCGGGGATCTCCACCGCGCGCCTCAGGCCGGGCCGCGGTCCGTCGCGCGGGCACCGGACGCGGGGGCGGTCGTGGGCGGCAGCGGGGCACGGGGGTGCGGCTCGGTGGTCACGGCGTTCACGCTACGGAGCCACCGCCGGTCCGCCTATCGGCTGTCCGGCCATCTGTGGCGGGGTGCGGACCGGCCGAAAGAACGAGGGAGGTCCCGGTGCGGGGCGGACCAAAGTCCCGGTCCGGGGGCGCGGCGCGCGGGTCCGCGAGAGCGGCCCGTCGGTGTGCCGGGCCCGGGGAGCGTGTCCCCGGGCCCGGGGCGGCGGCGGGTCAGCCGCCCAGTCCGGCCGCGGCCTTCTTGATGTCCGCGGCGAAGGTGCTCACCTCGGTGTAGACGCCGGGCTTGCCGGGGCGGGCGCAGCCCTCGCCCCAGGAGACGATGCCGACCTGGAGCCAGGCACCGGCGTCGTCCTTGCGGAACAGCGGGCCGCCGGAGTCGCCCTGGCAGGTGTCGACACCGCCGGTCGTCAGCTTGCCCGCGCAGATCTCCTCGCCGGGCGTCAGCGAGCTGCCGTACGCCTGCTGGCAGGTGGCGTCGTCGACGAACGGGACGGTCGCCTTGAGGAGGTAGCGCTGCTGGGCGCCGCCTTCCTTGTCGGCGCCCCAGCCCGCTATCTGGAAGTCTCCGTTGTTGAACGTGTCGTTCTCGGCGATCTTCAGCGTCGGCTGGTCGATGGGCTTGGCGAGCTTGATCAGCGCCCAGTCCTTGCCCTTGCCGTTGTAGCCGGGGGCCTGGAGGATCTCGGTGGACTTGACCGTGACCGCCTTGGAGTCCTGGAGGTCCACGGCGCCGCCGGTGGCGGTGACGGAGGTGTTCGGGCCGCTGCCGTCGACGCAGTGCGCCGCGGTGAGCACGATGTCCTTGGTGTAGAGGGCGCCACCGCAGCCCATCGACAGCCGGACCATGAAGGGGAATTCGCCCTGGGTGGCCCGGGTGCCGCCGACGACCCTGGTCTGTACGGAGCCGGTGGGCTGCGGCGCGGGGGCGGCGAAGGCGGACGCGGGCTGGAGGCTGGCGGCGGCCAGGACGACGGCGCCGGCGGCGGCGGATCTCTTGAGGTGCTTCAGGTAGGTGCGCAACGGGCTTCCTTCCGTGGGGGGACAGCTGCACATGACGGGCTCATGCCAACACTGGAGCCGGCCGCGGCCGTCGAAGGACGCCCGCGGCGGACGTCGGCACACCGCGAGGCGTCCGGACCCAGTGGGGGATGAGCCCGTGAAGCGCTCTGTGATTATGTGGACCGGGAGATCAGAGTGACAAGAGTGCACATCCGGCCAACTCCCCTGCCCCAGCGGCACCGTTCGGCCCATACCGGTCGATCCCGGTCACCCGTACAGTGGCCGGATGGCAGCGGGAAGCCCTGGGGCTGAGATCAGACGCGGATATCCCCACCTCGACACGGTCCGGTCGGCCGTCACGGCGCTCTACAAACGCCTGTCGTACGACACGGTGAGCACCTTCGGCACGAGCGTGCTGCCGGTCGACGTCGCCTTCGACGACACGGAGGACCTGCACCTGGGGGCGCAGCGGGTCGCCCGCGCCCTGGTCCGCCATCTGCGCCTGCCGGACGCCCGGATGGTGGTGTCCTTCCGCGATATGGAACATGCGGCGAACGTCGAACTCACCGCGGGGCCCGAGTACTTCATCGAGCTCAACACCCGCTTCGCCACGCACCGCGAGGACATCGGCGCCGCGCTGGCCCACGAGGTGATGCACGTCTATCTGCACCGCCTGGACCTGTCCTTCCCCGGCACCCGCGACAACGAGATCCTCACCGACACCGCCACCGCCTATCTCGGCGCCGGCTGGCTGCTGCTGGACGCCTACCGTGAGCACGGCCCGTTCTCCCAGAAGCTCGGCTATCTGACGCCGGAGGAGTTCGGCTACGTCCTCGCCGAGCGGGCGCTGTTCTTCGACGAGGACCCGTCGCCGTGGTTCACCAGCCCGCAGGCGTACGACGCCTATACGGCGGGGCGGGCACGGGCCCGCCAGGACGCCCGCCGGCCGCCGCTGGCCGGTGCCGGGTGGACCGCCCGGCACCGCTACACCAGGGACCGCAGGGCGGCACAGGGCGCGGCCGGGACGGCGGTGCGCGGCCCCGGCGACAGCTATGCCTTCGAGGGCCCGGCACCACTGCGGGTCACGTTCCCGTGCCCCGCCTGCCATCAGCGGATCCGGGTCCCGGTCCGCGGCCGGCTCCAGGCCCGCTGCGCGCTCTGCCACACCCTGCTGGACTGCGAGACCTGAGGGAGCCGGGACGGGTACGGACCGGCCACCGGACGGCGGATCAACGGATCGACGGATCAGCGGATCGGTGGCGGGGCCGGCTCCCATACGGTCAGCGGCACCGCGACGGCCCGCGCCGCCGGACCGGGCACGCCGTCCGCGGCCGTGCCCGCGACCGCCCCGTCCGCCGCTCCCCCGCTCACAGCCAGTCCCGCTCCGGCGTCGCCGCCGCCAGGACGGCCCGCGCGCCGCCGCGGACCGGGTCGCCGTGCGGAACGCACACCGTGTCGAGGCCGTCGAGGGCGGCGAGCCTCCGGAAGGACGCGACGGCCCTCTCCTGGTCGCTGTTGAACGGGCCGAGGACCACCCGGCCGTCCACCGTGGCGATGGTGTCGCCGGGGAAGAGCACCCCGCTCTCCGGGAGGTACAGCGCGGTGCTGCCCGGCGTGTGCCCCGGGACGTGCAGTACCCGGACCGGCTCGGGCCAGTCGTCCAGGGTGTCCCCCTCGTGCAGTTCGCGGTCCACGTCGACAGGGCGCACCGGCGGGGTGCCGGCGGCGAGACCGGCGGTGACCTGTGCGTGCACCACCCGTTCGCGCGGGGTGAGCACGGGCGGCGGTTCGGGGGCGGTGCCGCGGATGTACGGGGCGTCCGCCGCGCCGGCCAGTACGCGGGCGCCGGTGGCGGCGACCAGGTCCGCCGCCGACCCCATGTGATCGAGGTGCGCGTGCGTCAGCACGATCTGCCGCAGCCCGCCCGGCCGGCCGCCGAGCCGGGTGAGCGCGTCGAGGATGGCGGGAGCGGACCCGGGGACGCCGGTGTCGACCACCGCGTACCCGCCGTCCGGCAGGGCGACGGCGTACACATGCCCGACGGCGAACGGGAGTTGCCAGATGGTGGGGGTGAGCTGGGTGAGGGTGTCCATGACGCGGACGCTAACCGCCGCGCGCGCTCCGCTCACCCTCTTTGCGCCGGAGGCGGATTGAGCGGACGGCGGACGGCGCGCGGCCGGACGCCGCCGGTCGGCCTGCCCGCCACCGCGCGCCGCACGCCGTAGGCTCGCCCGCATGAGCCCTTCCATCGCCACCAACGCCCGTGTCGAACTGCCCGGACTGCTGGACTTCGTCCGCCCCCGTCACCGCGCGATCCTGCTCACCCGCCGGTCCGACGGCACTCCACAGGGGTCGCCGCTGACCTGCGGGGTGGACGATGCCGGGCGGCTGGTCATGGCGACCTATCCGGAGCGCGCCAAGGTCCGCAACGCGCGGCGGGTCTCGTCGGTCAGTGTCATCGTCCTGTCGGACGAGTGGCACGGGCCGTGGGTGCAGGTGGACGGCGAGGCCGAGATCATCGACGCGCCGGATTCGGTCGAACCGCTCGTCGAGTACTACCGCAACATCGCCGGTGAGCACCCGGACTGGGACGAGTACCGCGCGGCGATGCGCGAGCAGGGCAAGTCGCTGATCCGGGTCACGCCGCTGCGCTGGGGCCCGGTCGCGACGGGCGGCTTCCCGGCCCACCTGGCCCGGCCGGAGTGACCGCCCGCCGGTCGCGGCGGCTCGACGGGCGCGGTGGGCGCCCCCGTTGACGTTCCGCGCCCGACCGGTGCTGCGCCGGTCCGCCGGGACCGCCCCGGCCGCCGTCAGGGGCGCGGCGGGAGCAGGGCCGGGGACGGGGAGAGGACGTCGTCGGGCAGCCCCAGATGCCCGCGGGACGCCGTGCGTCCGGTGCCGGTGACGGTGCGGACGCGGGTGGCCGGGGCCTTGACGATCCACCGCCGCTCCGGGGCGTGGCCGAACAGGGCCGCGCCGGCGAGGTGCCGGCGGCGCACCGTCCAGTCCGGGCAGGTGCGGACATGGGCGCGGTGGGCGGCCGGCGGGCCGGTGTCGGGGATACCGAGGGCGGCCGGCCAGGTGGCGCCGGCGGGTCAGCGCCGGGCCGCACTCCCCCGCCGACAGACCGCGTTCGGCCATCGCGTCGGCGATCGCGACGCCCAGCGCGCCCGCGATGTGATCGCAGAGGATCCGGGCGAGCTCGGACGCCGCTTCCCGGGCCGGCGGAACGGTTCGTAGCGCGCCCGGCCGGTCCGGGGCGTACGCGCGCAAAGTCCGCGGCGCCTGCGCTCCGGTCGGGGAGTGGGGCAGGCGCCGCGGTGTGTTCCGCACGACGTTGTACGGGACAGTCAGGGCCCCGGTGGGGCGGTCACACGGTCAGTGCGCGGTCCGTCGGCCTGATCGGGGCCGGCAGGGCGCTCGCGCCGGTCAGGAAGCGGTCCACGCCCCGGGCGGCCGAGCGGCCCTCGGCGATGGCCCAGACGATCAGCGACTGGCCGCGGCCGGCGTCACCGGCAACGTACACGCCGGGGACATTGGTGGCGAAATCCGCGTCACGGGCGATATTACCTCGGGCGTCCAGCTCCAGGCCGAACTGGGTGACCAGACCGTTCTCCTGATCGGTGCCGGTGAAGCCCATGGCGAGGGTGACCAGCTGGGCCGGGATCCGCCGCTCGGTGCCGGGCCGCGGCTCCGGCCTGCCGTCCTTGAATTCCACCTCGACCAGGTGCAGGAACTGGACATTGCCGTCCTCGTCGCCCTCGAAGTGGGTGGTGGAGACGGAGTAGAGCCGCTCGCCGCCCTCCTCGTGCGCGGAGGTGACCTTGTAGAGCATCGGGAAGGTCGGCCAGGGTTGGTTCGCGTTCCGCTCCTCGCCCGGCCGGCCCATGATCTCCAGCTGGGTGACGGAGGCCGCGCCCTGGCGGTGGGCGGTGCCGACGCAGTCCGCACCGGTGTCACCGCCGCCGATGACGACGACGTGCTTGCCCGCGGCGCTGATCGGGGCGACCGTCAGGTCCCCTTCCCGCACCTTGTTGGCGAGCGGGAGGTACTCCATCGCGAAGTGGATGCCCGCCAGCTCGCGGCCGGGCACCGGCAGGTCGCGGGAGACGGTGGCACCGGCGGCGATGACCACGGCGTCGTAGCGCTTGCGCAGCTTCCGGGCGTCGATGTCGCGGCCGATCTCCACCTCCGTACGGAACTTGGTGCCCTCCGCGCGCATCTGCTCGATGCGGCGGTTGATGTGGCGCTTCTCCATCTTGAACTCGGGGATGCCGTAGCGCAGCAGGCCGCCGATGCGGTCGGCGCGCTCGTAGACGGCGACGGTGTGGCCGGCCCGGGTCAGCTGCTGGGCGGCGGCGAGGCCCGCCGGTCCCGAGCCGATGACGGCGACGGTCTTGCCGGACAGCCGCTCCGGGGGCTGCGGGGTGACGTCGCCGCTGTCCCACGCCTTGTCGATGATGGTGACTTCGACGTTCTTGATGGTGACGGCCGGCTGGTTGATGCCCAGTACGCACGCCGACTCGCAGGGGGCCGGACAGAGCCGCCCGGTGAACTCCGGGAAGTTGTTGGTGGCGTGCAGCCGCTCGCTGGCGGCGCTCCAGTCCTCGCGGTAGGCGTAGTCGTTCCACTCGGGGATGAGGTTGCCGAGCGGGCAGCCGTTGTGGCAGAAGGGGATGCCGCAGTCCATGCAACGGCCGGCCTGCTCGCTGATGACCGGCAGCAGCGATCCGGGAACGTAGACCTCGTTCCAGTCCTGGACGCGCTCGCCGACGGGGCGGGTCTGCGCGACCTCGCGGCCGGTGGTCAGGAAGCCTTTCGGGTCAGCCATGAGTCGCCGCCTCCATCATCTTCTCGTGGGTCTCGGACTCGGTGAGTCCGGCTCGCTCGGCGGCGTCCTTGGCGGCGAGCACTGCCTGGTAGGTGGCCGGGACGATCTTGCTGAAACGGGCGGCCGCCGCGTCCCAGTCGGTGAGGAGCCTGGCGGCGACGGTGGAGCCGGTCTCCTCCTGGTGGCGGCGCACGACATCGTGCAGCCACCGCTTGTCGGTGTCCGTCAGCGCGCCGACCGCACCGGCCAGCTCGCGGTTGACGTTGTCCGGGTCGAGGTCGAGGACGTACGCGGCACCGCCGGACATGCCCGCCGCGAGGTTGCGGCCGGTCTCGCCCAGGATGACGGCGTGGCCGCCGGTCATGTACTCGCAGCCGTGGTCGCCCACGCCCTCGGACACCACGGTCGCCCCGGAGTTGCGGACGCAGAACCGCTCGCCGACCCGGCCGCGCAGGAACAGTTCGCCGCCGGTCGCGCCGTAGGCGAGGGTGTTGCCCGCGATGGTGGAGTACTCCGCGAGGTGGTCGGCGCCGCGGTCCGGGCGGACCACGATGCGGCCGCCGGACAGGCCCTTGCCGACGTAGTCGTTGGCGTCGCCCTCCAGGCGCAGCGTGATGCCGCGCGGCAGGAACGCGCCGAAGGACTGGCCGGCCGAGCCGGTGAAGGTGAGGTCGATGGTGTCGTCGGGCAGGCCCGCGCCGCCGAACTTCTTGGTGACCTCGTGGCCGAGCATGGTGCCGACGGTCCGGTTGATGTTCCGGATCGCGACCTGGGCCCGGACCGGCTGCGCGGCCTCGGCGGTGTCCGCGGCCAGCGCGTCGGCGGCGAGCTCGATCAGCTCGTTGTCGAGCGCCTTCGCCAGGCCGTGGTCCTGGACGGTGACCTGGTGGCGGACGGCGCCCTCGGGCAGTTCGGGGACGTACAGCAGCGGGGCCAGGTCCAGGCCCTGCGCCTTCCAGTGGTTCACGGCCCGCGCGGTGTTGAGGATCTCGGCGTGGCCGATCGCCTCGTCGAGGGTGCGGAAGCCCAGCTCGGCGAGGAGCTCACGGACCTCTTCCGCGATGAACTCGAAGAAGTTGACGAGGTATTCGGCCTTGCCGCTGAACCGCTCGCGCAGCACCGGGTTCTGGGTGGCGATGCCGACCGGGCAGGTGTCCAGGTGGCAGACGCGCATCATGACGCAGCCGGAGACGACCAGCGGGGCGGTCGCGAAGCCGAACTCCTCGGCGCCCAGCAGGGCGGCGATGACGACATCGCGGCCGGTCTTGAGCTGGCCGTCGGTCTGCACGACGATGCGGTCGCGCAGGCCGTTGAGCAGCAGCGTCTGCTGGGTCTCGGCGAGGCCCAGTTCCCAGGGGCCGCCGGCGTGCTTGAGGGAGGTCAGCGGCGAGGCGCCCGTACCGCCGTCGTGGCCGGAGATCAGGACGACGTCCGCGTGTGCCTTGGAGACACCGGCGGCGACGGTGCCGACGCCGACCTCGCTGACCAGCTTGACGTGGATACGCGCCCGGGGGTTGGCGTTCTTCAGGTCGTGGATGAGCTGGGCGAGGTCCTCGATGGAGTAGATGTCGTGGTGCGGCGGCGGCGAGATCAGGCCGACGCCCGGGGTGGAGTGCCGGGTTGTGGCGACCCAGGGGTAGACCTTGTGGCCGGGCAGCTGGCCGCCCTCGCCGGGCTTGGCGCCCTGCGCCATCTTGATCTGGATGTCGTCGGAGTTGACGAGGTATTCGCTGGTGACGCCGAACCGGCCGGAGGCGACCTGCTTGATCGCCGAGCGCCGCGCCGGGTCGTAGAGACGGTCCGGGTCCTCGCCGCCCTCACCGGTGTTGGACTTGGCGCCCAGTTGGTTCATGGCGATGGCGAGGGTCTCGTGGGCCTCGCGGGAGATCGAACCGTAGGACATCGCGCCGGTGGAGAAGCGCCGGACGATGGCGGACGCCGGCTCGACCTCGGCCAGCGGGACCGCGGGCCGGCCGGAGGCGAAGGAGAACAGGCCGCGCAGCGTCATCAGGCGCTGGGACTGCTCGTTCACCCGCTCCGTGTACTGCTTGAAGATGTCGTAACGGCGTGAGCGGGTGGCGTGCTGGAGCCGGAAGACGGTGTCCGGGTCGAAGAGGTGCGGCTCGCCCTCGCGGCGCCACTGGTACTCGCCGCCGATCTCCAGCGCGCGGTGGGTGGCGGCGATACCGGTCGCCGGGTATGCCTTGGCGTGCCGGGCGGCGACCTCCTGGGCGATGACGTCGAGACCGGCGCCGCCGATCTTGGTCGTGGTGCCGTGGAAGTACTCGGCCACGAACCCCTCGTCCAGGCCGATGGCCTCGAAGACCTGGGCGCCTCGGTAGGAGGCGACGGTCGAGATGCCCATCTTGGACATGACCTTCAGCACGCCCTTGCCGAGCGCCTTGATCAGGTTCCGGATGGCGGTGTCGGTGTCGAGGCCGGGCAGCTCGCGGAAGTAGGTGCCGGCCCGGACGAGGTCCTCGACGGACTCCATGGCCAGGTACGGGTTGACCGCCGCGGCGCCGTAGCCGATGAGCAGCGCGACATGGTGCACCTCGCGCACATCGCCCGCCTCGACCAGCAGGCCGACCTGGGTGCGCGCCTTGGTGCCGATGAGGTGGTGGTGGACGGCGGAGGTGAGCAGCAGCGAGGGGATCGGCGCGTGCTCGGCGTCCGAGTGCCGGTCGGAGAGGACGATCAGCCGGGCGCCGTCGTCGATGGCGGCGTCCGCCTCGGCACAGATCTCGGCGATCCGGGCGGCCAGCGACTCGCCGCCGCCGGAGACCCGGTAGAGACCGGAGAGGGTGACGGCCTTCATCCCCGGCATGTCGCCGTCGGCGTTGATGTGGACGAGCTTGGCCAGCTCGTCGTTGTCGATGACCGGGAAGGGCAGGGTGACGCTGCGGCAGGAGGACGCGGACGGCTCCAGGAGGTTGCCCTGGGGGCCGAGCGAGGAGATCAGCGAGGTGACCAGTTCCTCGCGGATGGCGTCCAGCGGCGGGTTGGTGACCTGCGCGAAGAGCTGGGTGAAGTAGTCGAAGAGCAGCCGGGGGCGCTCGGAGAGCGCGGCGATCGGCGCGTCGGTGCCCATCGAGCCGATGGGTTCGGCGCCGGCCTTGGCCATCGGCGCGAGGATGACCCGCAGCTCCTCCTCGGTGTAGCCGAAGGTCTGCTGGCGGCGGGTGACCGAGGCGTGGGTGTGCACGATGTGCTCGCGCTCGGGCAGGTCGGCGAGGCCGATCAGACCGGCGTCCAGCCACTCCTGGTACGGCTGCTCGGCGGCGAGCTGCGCCTTGATCTCGTCGTCCTCGATGATCCGGCCCTCGGCGGTGTCCACGAGGAACATCCGGCCGGGCTGGAGGCGGCCCTTGCGGACGACCTTGGCGGGGTCGATGTCGAGGACGCCGACCTCGGAGGAGAGCACGACCAGGCCGTCGTCGGTGACCCAGTAGCGGCCGGGACGCAGGCCGTTGCGGTCGAGGACCGCGCCGACCTGGGTGCCGTCGGTGAAGGTGACGCAGGCCGGGCCGTCCCAGGGCTCCATCATCGTGGAGTGGTACTGGTAGAAGGCGCGGCGGGCCGGGTCCATGGCCGGGGAGTTCTCCCACGCCTCGGGGACCATCATGAGCACCGAGTGCGGCAGCGAGCGGCCGCCGAGGTGGAGCAGCTCCAGGACCTCGTCGAAGGAGGCGGAGTCGGAGGCGTCCGGCGTACAGACCGGGAAGATCCGCTTCAGGTCCTGCTCGCCGAAGAGCTCCGAGGCGAGCTGGGACTCCCGGGCGCGCATCCAGTTGCGGTTGCCCCGGACCGTGTTGATCTCGCCGTTGTGCGCGACGAAACGGTACGGGTGGGCCAGCGGCCAGCTCGGGAAGGTGTTGGTGGAGAACCGCGAGTGGACCAGCGCGATGGCGGTGGCGAAGCGGCGGTCGGACAGGTCCGGGAAGAAGGGCTCCAGCTGGCCGGTGGTCAGCATGCCCTTGTAGACGATGGTCCGGGCGGAGAGCGAGGGGAAGTAGACACCCGCCTCGCGCTCGGCGCGCTTGCGCAGCGCGAACGCCTTGCGGTCCAGGGCCAGTCCGGTGGCCGCGCCGCCCCGGGCGCCGTCGGGCCGGTCGGCGACGAACAGCTGGGAGAAGGCCGGCATGGTGGCGCGGGCGCCGTTGCCGAGCAGCTGCGGGGCGACCGGGACGACGCGCCAGCCGAGGACGTCGAGGTCCTCCTCGGCGGCGATCGTCTCGATCTGCGAGACGGCGGCGGCCGCATCCCGGGCACCGGACGGCAGGAAGGCGATGCCGACGGCGTACGCGCCGGCTTCGGGGAGCTCGAAGGTGACGTTCTCGCGCAGGAACGCGTCGGGCACCTGGAGCAGGATGCCGGCGCCGTCACCGGAGTCCGGTTCGGAGCCGGTGGCACCGCGGTGCTCAAGATTCCGCAGAACGGTGAGCGCCTGCTCGACCAGCGCGTGGCCGGCCTCGCCGGTGAGGGTCGCCACGAAGCCGACGCCACAGGCGTCGTGCTCATCGCGCGGGTCGTACATCCCCTGCTGGGCGGGGCGCCCGTCCATGGGCGACCAGGCGGCGCGGGCGCTGCCGGTGGTCGCGGAGTGCGTGGACGCGGAACGCATCGGCTCTCCCAACGTCGTGGTGGCAATGTGGATACCTCCCAGGCCGTACAGGCTCTGGGGGAATTACCGAGGGACGACGTTGGCCCTCCGCGAAATTTCGTGCAGGTTACAGGATGGCCCGCTTCTCGAAAAGCGGATACAGGCTTCCAGCATGCGGACACCGCGCAGTGCGGTGGAACAAGGTCATGGACGGAATGGACGGATGTCTCGTCGTCCGGGAGTGCGGCGCTCGACGGGCGACATTGCCCACGACGCCTCGGCCTTATGCCCGGCGGCCCGTAGCGCGAAACCGCCGGGTACCACGTTAATTATGCGGCCATCCGCATGAAACGTCACCCTACGACGGTTCCGAAGAGCGCTCCCAGGAGGTACGTCACACCCGCGGCCGCAGCACCGAGGGCCAGCTGGCGCAGCCCGCTGAACCACCAGGAACGCGCGGTCACCCGGGCCACGACCGCCCCGCAGCCGAAGAGCCCCACCAGCGCCAGCAGCACCGCGGGCCACAGCGCGGAAGCCCCCAGCAGATAAGGAAGGAGAGGCAGCAGCGCACCCAGCGCAAACGATCCGAAGGAGGAGACGGCGGCGACGGTGGGCGACGGAAGGTCGGACGGATCGATGCCCAGTTCCTCACGAGCGTGGATCTCCAGCGCCTGCTCCGGGTCCGCGGAGAGCTGTTCGGCGACCTTCCGGGCGAGCTCCGGCTCGACGCCGCGCGACTCGTAGAGCGCGGCCAGCTCGTCCAGCTCGTCCTTGGGGTGCTTGCGCAGTTCGGCCCGCTCGATGTCCAGCTCGGCGAGGACCAGCTCCCGCTGCGAGGCGACCGAGGTGTACTCCCCCGCGGCCATCGAGAAGGCGCCGGCGGCCAGCCCCGCGAGGCCGGTGAGGACGATCGTCTGCTGTGCCACGGCACCGCCCGCGACACCCGTCATCAGGGCGAGGTTGGAGACCAGACCGTCCATCGCGCCGAAGACGGCGGGGCGCAGCCAGCCGCCGTTCACATCGCGGTGGGTGTGGTTGTCACGGTGCGCGATATGGGTCGGCGCCGAGGCGTCCATAACTGACATAGCGGGACCTGCTCCCTTCCACGAGGTGTGGGCCGATAGCGGCACTTCCCCCTGCAACATCTCGAAGCTATGCGCGAATCACCCTCCGCCGCTAGCAAGGAAGGCCAAACTTACCGCTCTGACCTGCGGCTTTACCGAGTCGCCGAGAGTGAGATCCGGATCACGGACCGCTTCGAGGGCGGCCGGGGGTGCCGCGGCGGGCGTCCCGAGGGGATTCGACCGGGTGACCCTGCCGCCCGAGGCAGGAGAGCCGGGCCGCGGCGTGGGACGGATACACCGCGGCGCCCGATGCGGCGCCGCGCCCGTGAGACCGCGGCGGTCCGCCCCGCACGGCGGATCCGCCCCGTACGACAGAAGGGCACGCACCATGAGCGCACCGCAGCGCCCGCCCGCGACGCCCCGGCCCGCCCGCCGCGCGGCCGGACCCGGTCCCGGGCCCGGTCCCGGTCCGGCGGGCGGCCCCGCGGGTGACGCCGTACGCGGTGCCGTCCCCCGTCCGCCCGGTCCCGTGCGCGACCGGGCGCGCGGCGCGCTGCTCGGGCCCGCCGTCGGGGACGCGCCCGGCGGGCCCGCCGAGAATCCGCGGCCCGCTCAGATCCGCCGCCGCTGGGGCCGGATCGAGGGCTATGTCACGGCGGACCCGGCGGGCTCCGACGACACCGAGTACGCGGTCTTCTCCGGGCTGCTGCCGGCCGCGCACGGCTCGGCGCTGACCGTCGCCCAGGCCGAGACCGCCTGGCGCCGGCTGATCGCCGACCCCGACGAGGGCCCGTTCCGCGGCGCGGGCCTCAGCGAGCGCGGCACCCTGGAGAATCTCCGCCGCGGCCTGGCCGCCCCCGTCTCGGCACAGCACCGGCACGCCTGGAGCGACGGACTGGCGATGCGCGCCACGCCGTTCGGCGCCGGCCGCCGCGTACCCCTGGAACCGCCGCGGCCGCGCCACCTCGCTCGCCGGGCACATCGACGGGATGCCCGAGGACGACGACCTCACCCACTCCGTCCTCGGCCTGCTGCTCCTCGAACGCCACGGGCACGGTTTCGACACCGCCGACCTGGCCCGGCTGTGGCTGGACGAGCTGCCCGCGGGACGTACCTTCACCGCGGAGCGCATCGCGTACCGCGACCTCCTGGACGGTATCGAGCCGCCGCACACCGCCCGTTACCGCAACCCGTTCCGGGAGTGGATCGGCGCGCGGATCCGGGCGGACGTCTACGGCTGGACCCGCCCCGGCGACCCGGCGGGCGCCCCCGCGGAGGTCTGGCGGGACGCCACGCTCAGCCACACCGCGAACGGGGTGTACGACGCGATGTTCGCGGCGGCGGCCATCGCCGAGGCCGCGGGCGGCGGCGCTGATGTGCACGGTGCGCTGCGGGCCGGACTCCGCGTGCTCCCCGCCCGGTCCCGGCTGGCGCGAGCCGTCCGCTCCGGTATCGCGGCGGCCCGCGCCGGGCCGACCGGGACACCGGCCGGCTTCGCGGCTGTCGTCGACCGCCTGCACGACGCGTACGGGCACCACCACCGGGTGCATGCCGTACCGAACGCCGCGCTGTTGGCCGCCGCGCTCACCCACGCCGACGGTGACTTCAGCGGCTCCATCTGCCGTGCGGTGTCCGGCGGTTGGGACACCGACTCCAACGGCGCGACGGCCGGCGCGATCGCCGGGCTGCTCGCGGGCGCGCCCGCCGCGCTCCCCGCCCGCTGGACGGCGCCGCTGCGCAACCGGCTCGCCACGACGGCCGGCGGGCTGGACGGCATCGGCTTCGACACCCTCGCGCACCGCACCGCCGCGCTCGCCGTCCGCCACCCCGACCGACCGGAGGCATCCACCCCATGACCGATCCGACCGCCGTCGGCCCGGCCCCGGCAGCCGGCCCGAACACCACCGGCCGCCGCGCGCCGCACACCGCGCCACGGGCCGACCGGCTCGGCCACGTCCGGTCACGCACCGGCGACCGCTCCGCCGGCCACGCCCCGCGCGACGCCTGTCGCACCGCCGACGGCTCCTGGGTGGCCGTGCCCGCCTCGTGGCGGTCCGTCGCCGACCGGGTGTCGCGGCTGGTCGGCCGGACGGATGCGACCGGCGGGCCCCGGTGCGCGCCCGGCGCCGGGCGCGACCGGCACACCGGCGAACCGGGCGCGGCGGTCGGCGGCCGGATCGCCCGGCACGACCCGGCCGAGACCCTCGCCGCCGCGTCCGAGAAGGCCGAGGCAGCCGTCCCGCCCGCCCACACCGTCCACGCCGTCCACGCCGTCCACGCGCTGTCCGCGGACGAGCGGTACCGAGCCCCCTGCTCGATCACCGAGGTCCCGGACGGCGAGCCGGGCACGGCGCGGATGCGGCACGTCCGCTGCCGGCTCGCCGGGATCCCGGGCGCGATCCGGTGGGCGGGCCGCCCGCACGGCGCGGACCGTGACGAGGCGCCGACCGCCCTCGGTCCGGCCGGTCCCGGGGCCGCCGGGCCGTCCGCGGCGGGCGCGCGGTGACCGCCGCCGGGCCGCCGCCCGCCCCGCTGCGGCCCCCCGCCCCCGGCCCGGACCCGTACCCGACACCGCTGACCTGGCTGTACGTGCCCGGTGACCGCCCGAACGCGGTCGCCAAGGCGCTCGGCTGCGGCGCCGATGTGCTCCTCGTCGACCTGGCGGACACGGTCGCCCCGTACCGCAAGGAGTACGCGCTGCGCGCCACCGCCGAGCTGCTGGCCGAGGCGGCCCCCGGCCCGGCCCCGGTGCACGTCCGCGTCAACGCCCTGGACGGCCCGCTCGCCGAGACCGAGATCCGCACCCTCAGCGCCCTCCCGGGCCTCGCCGGACTGCGGCTGCCCAAGGTCCACCACCCCGCCGACATCCACCGCGCCGCCGCCTGGGCCACCGCCGCGCCCCGGCCCGCACCGGACCGCCCCTACGCCGCGGACCGCCCGTACGCCGCGCAACTCCGGTACGACCCGTGCACCCCGCACACCACACCCCTCATGGCGCCGCCCCTCATGACCCCGATCACGCTCCCACCCACCGCCGCCCCTCACGCGGAAGCTCCCGCCCGGCCCGCCGGAGGTGCCCCGGCCCCGGCCCCCCTGACTCCGCCGTCCGCGCCGACGCCCGCCCCCACCGCGACGTCCGCGCCCGCACCCACGGCATCGGTCCCGTCCAAGCACCCGGACGCCCGCGTCCCGCACCTCTACGCCCTCCTCGAATCCGCGCTCGGCATCGAGCACGCCTTCGCCATCGCCACCGCACACCCCGCGCTGCGCGGTATCGCCCTCGGCGAGGCCGATCTCCGCGCGGAACTGGGGCTGCGGGAGGAGACGGGGCTGGCCTGGCCGCGCAGCCGGGCGGTGGTCGCCGCCCGCGCCGCCGGTCTGCCCCCGCCGCCGCAGTCGGTCTATCCGGACGCGCGCGATCTGGACGGCCTGGCCCGGTCCTGTGCGTACGGCCGGGCGCTGGGCTTCCTGGGCCGGGCCGCGATCCATCCCCGCCAGCTCCCGGTCATCGAGGCGGCCCACCGGCCCTGTGCCCAGGAGATCGAGGCGGCGGAGGAGATCGTGCGGGCCGCCACGACGGACGCCGGGGCGGTGGCCCTCTCGGACGGCCGGTTCGTGGACCCGGCCGTGGTCGCCGGCGCCCGCCGGGTACTGGCCCTCGCCTACCGCTACCGCTGAGCCCGCTCTCCGGACGGCCCCGCACAGCGAAGCGCCGGGCGGACCCGGTGTATCGGGTCCGCCCGGCGCGCTACGGAGACCGGCCGCGGTACGCGCCGTGTCAGGACGTCTTCGTGCCGTCCCCGGCGGCGTCCGCCCCGTCCCCCGGAACGGTGTCCCCGGCACCCTCGCCACCGACGCTCTTCGCCACGGAGACCTTCGCGCCCGGCCGGTCCGGCCGGGCCTCGTCACTCTCGTCGCTCCTGGCGGTCTCGCCGGCCTTATCGGCCTTATCGGTCTTGTCGCTCTTGGCGTCCGCCCCGGCCGCGGCGGCGGCCGCCTCCTCCTGCGCCCCGGGCTCGACGATCGCCTCGCGGCCCGGCGCCTTCTTCGCGGAGATCACCAGGTAGGCGATGGCGAGCAGGAAGACGATGAGCGCGGTCCAGACGTTCAGCCGCATGCCCAGGATGTGGTGCGCCTCGTCGACGCGCATGTACTCGATCCAGGCGCGGCCCGCGCAGTACGCGGCGACATAGAGCGCGAAGACCCGCCCGTGGCCGAGCCGGAAGCGCTTGTCCGCCCAGATCACCAGGACCGCGACGCCGACGCACCACAGGGACTCGTAGAGGAAGGTCGGGTGGTAGGTGCCGCCGATCCGTCCGACGGCCGGGTCGGAGCTGATCTCCAGAGCCCACGGCACATCGGTCGCCCGGCCGTAGAGCTCCTGGTTGAACCAGTTGCCCCAGCGCCCGATGGCCTGCCCGAGCGCGAGTCCCGGCGCCAGCGCGTCGGTGTACGCCGGGAGCGCGATACCGCGCCGGCGGCAGCCGATCCAGGCACCCACCGCGCCGAGCGCGACCGCGCCCCAGATGCCGAGGCCGCCCTCCCACACCTTGAAGGCGTCGAGCGGATGGCCGTCCTTGCCGAAGTACGGCTCGTACGTCGTGATGACGTGGTAAAGACGTCCGCCGACGAGTCCGAAGGGCACGGCCCATACGGCGATGTCCGCGACGGTGCCGGAGCGGCCACCGCGCTGCACCCAGCGTTTGTTGCCGAGCCAGACGCCGACGAAGACGCCGATGATGATGCAGAACGCGTAGCCGCGCAGCGGGATCGGGCCGAGATGTACGACACCGACCGACGGGCTGGGAATGAATGCGAGGTCCATGGCAGGGTCGACGCTACCGCGCCGGGCCGGATCGGCGGCAACCCACTCGGCAACGGCTGCGTAACGACCCCGCCGGGCCGCGCCGTGACGCGGAGTGTCCGGCGCGGCCGGCCGCTACGAGGCGGGGGCGGCGCTCCGGCCCGGCTGTTTGCCCTTGTTGGCGTCCCGCACCATCTTCTTGAACTCCGCGGGGGTGAACTGCCCGCCCTTCACCGTCGCCAGATCCTTGCCGTTGAGCAGCACGGTCGGCGTACCGCGGTATCCGGAGTTGGTGAAGGCGGCGTTGGACTTCTGCACGAAGGCGTCGTACGTCCCGTCGTCGACGCACCGGGTGAAGGAGTCCGTCACCAGCCCCTTCACCTTGCCGGCCAGTTCCAGGAGGTACTTCTTGCCGGCGAACTTGTCCTGCTGCTCGGGGGGCTGGTGGGTGTAGAGCACGTCGTGGTACTCGCGGAACCGGCCGGCCTGCTGGGCGCAGAGCGCGGCGTTGGCGGCGGTGAGGGATCCCCGGCCGCCGGCGTTGCCGTCGATGATCGTCGCGAGGTGGTACTCGGACCGGAGCTCGCCGGAGTCCTCCAGTTCGTGGATGGCCGAGCGGAAGCCGGTCTCGAACTGCCGGCAGGCGGGACAGCGGAAGTCCTCCCAGACCGTGAGGGTGGCCGGGGCGCCGCGCAGACCCACCGGGACGGCCGGTTTGTCGCCGTCGGTCGTCCCCTTGGGGAGCGCCGCTTCCGTGCTGCCGCTCTCCTCGCCCGCGTCGGACGAGACCCAGACGGCGACGCCGCCCGCGATCGCCAGCACCGCCACCACCACTCCGGCGACGATCGCCTGCCGGCCGCGCCGGGCCCGTGCCCTCTCCTTGTCGCGCTGTGCTTGCAGCCGCTCGCGGGCGCTGCTCTTATCGTCATGATTCTTCTGGCTCACGCCCCTGGACAACGAAGCGGAGGGGCGCCGTCGCACCCCTCCGCACCGATGTTCGCCCTATCGGGGGACGGCGCCCACCCGGCCGCCGTACACACGTACCCGGCCCGGCCCGGCCCGCGCGCGGGCCGGGCCTCCCGGCGTGCCCGGCGGCGCGCGGTGCCCGGCGGCGCTATCCGCGCCTGCGCACGCCCTCGGCCAGCTCGCCCGCCAGGGCGCGTACGCCGGCGAGACCGGCCGCCGGATCACCGTCCGCCGCCAGCAGGCGCTTGACGAACGCCGAGCCGACGATCACACCGTCCGCGAACTGGGCGACCTCGGCGGCCTGTTCGGGATTGGAGACGCCGAGCCCGACGCACACCGGCAGGTCCGTGGTGGCGCGGGTGCGGTGCACCAGGTCCTGCGCCTCGCGGCCGACCGACTCGCGGGTGCCGGTGACCCCCATCAGGGAGGCGGCGTAGACGAAGCCGGTGCCAGCCGCGGTGATCTTGGCGAGCCGCTCGTCCCGGCTGCTCGGCGCGACCACGAAGACGGTGGCCAGACCGTGCTGCTCGGCGGCCTTGCGCCACCCCTCGGACTCCTCGACCGGCAGGTCGGGCAGGATGCAGCCGGCGCCGCCCGCCGCGGCCAGCTCGGCCGCGAACCGTTCGACGCCGTAGCGGTCGACGGGGTTCCAGTACGTCATGCACAGCACCGGCGCGCCGGTGGCGGCGTGCACCTCACCGACCGTGCGGAGCACATCGACGATCTTCACACCGCCGCGCAGCGCGATGTCGTCGGCGGTCTGGATCACCGGCCCGTCCAGGACCGGGTCGCTGTGCGGCAGTCCGACCTCGACGATGTCGCAGCCGCCCGCCAGCATCGCGGTCATCGCCGCCACGCCGCCGTCCACGGTCGGGAAACCGGCCGGGAGGTAGCCGACGAGCGCGGCCCGGTTCTCGGCGCGGGCGGTGGCCAGCACCGAGGTCAGCAGTTCCACGTTGCCCGACATCACTTCTCCTCCTGGTCTGCCGGCCGGTCCTCGGCGCGGGCGGCGCCGCGGCCTTCGTCGTCGTACAGGCCGAAGTAGCGGGCGGCGGTGTCCATGTCCTTGTCGCCACGGCCGGAGAGGTTGACCAGCAGCAGGCCGTCGGAGCCCAGCTCGCGGCCGACCTCCAGGGCGCCGGCCAGCGCGTGCGCGCTCTCGATGGCCGGGATGATGCCCTCGGTCCGCGACAGCAGCCGCAGCGCCTGCATCGCCGCGTCGTCGGTGACCGCGCGGTACTCGGCGCGGCCGGTGTCCTTGAGGTAGGAGTGCTCGGGGCCGATGCCCGGGTAGTCCAGTCCGGCCGAGATCGAGTACGGCTCGGTGATCTGGCCGTCCTCGTCCTGGAGGACGTAGGAGCGCGAGCCGTGCAGGATGCCCGGGGTGCCCTCGGTGAGGGTGGCCGCGTGCTCGCCGGTCTCGACGCCGTGTCCGCCCGGCTCGCAGCCGATCAGGCGGACCGTCGCGTCGGGGAGGAAGGCGTGGAAGAGGCCGATGGCGTTGGAGCCGCCGCCGACGCAGGCCACCGCCGCGTCCGGGAGCCGGCCGGCGCGCTCCAGGATCTGCCGCCTGGCCTCGACGCCGATGACCCGGTGGAAGTCGCGGACCAGCACCGGGAAGGGGTGCGGTCCGGCGACCGTGCCGAAGAGGTAGTGGGTGCGGTCGACGTTGGCGACCCAGTCGCGGAACGCCTCGTTGATGGCGTCCTTGAGGGTGCGGCTGCCGGACGTCACGGAGACGACCTCGGCGCCGAGCATCCGCATCCGGGCGACGTTGAGGGCCTGTCGCCGGGTGTCGACCTCGCCCATGTAGATGGTGCAGTCGAGGCCGAAGAGGGCGCAGGCGGTCGCGGTGGCGACGCCGTGCTGGCCGGCGCCGGTCTCCGCGATGACCCGCGTCTTGCCCATCCGCTTGGTGAGCAGCGCCTGCCCCAGCACATTGTTGATCTTGTGGGAGCCGGTGTGGTTGAGATCCTCGCGCTTGAGGAACACCCGGGCGCCGCCCGCGTGTTCGGCGAACCGCGGCACCTCGGTGAGCGCGCTGGGGCGCCCGGTGTAGTTGACCATCAGGTCGTCGAGCTCGGCCGCGAAGGCGGGGTCCGCCTTGGCCTTCTCGTACTCCGCGGCGACCTCGTCGACCGCGGCGACCAGCGCCTCGGGGATGAACTTGCCGCCGAAGGCACCGAAGTAGCCCTCGGCGCTGGGGACCTGACCGTCGGGGTCGGGAATGAAGAACTCGGAGGACATCTGACGCACTCCTAGGCCGGGGCAGCCGCCCCGGAAGTCTGGGTATGTCGGAATACGGGCATCACGCTGTGCGGTGCGCGCTGTGCCGGTCTCGGTGGGCGCGGAACCGGCTCGTACCGGTTCCGCTGACGGGCCGTCCGGCGTCCTCGGGACACCGGACCGGCCGCGGTCACCGCGCGGGGCGCCGCCGCCGGCGGGTGGCCGACGGACGGCGTGGGCTGTGGCGCAGCGGTCGGACGACCGCCGTGCCCCTGGGTACCCCTGCGCCGGCGCGGGGCCGGCGCGTCAGCGCGCGGACCCCGCCGGCCATCTCCTGCCGTTGACCTGTCCCGGCTCGGCGCCGATGTGATATCTGACCCGCCGGCCGAGCACCCGCCGGGCGGGCGCCCGGCAGCCGCGGTGCCAGGAGGGCAGCGCGGAGCGCTTGGCCTCGGGGCGGCGGTGACGGTGCGGCCGGTGGCCGTGGCCCGGCGCCGGGTGCGGCGGCCGGGCGGCGCCCGCCGCGGCACACACGCCCGCCCGGCCCGGGTGCGTACCCGGGGCGGGGCGGCGGAGGCCGGCGGCGGAGGCGGTCATGTCCGGGTCCCGGCCGCTCAGGACCGGCCGTGGCGGATGGCCGGGTGGGAGCCCGCGGCGACCAGGTCGGCGACCGCGGTCCTGGGGTCCTTGCCGGTGACGAGGGATTCGCCGACGAGCACGGCGTCCGCGCCGTCGTTGGCGTACGCGATCAGGTCGTGCGGCCCGCGCACCCCGGATTCGGCGATCTTGACGATATGGTCCGGGATCTCGGGGGCGACCCGGGCGAAGTTGCCGCGGTCGACCTCCAGCGTCTTGAGGTTCCGGGCGTTGACGCCGATGATCCTGGCCCCGGCGTCGACCGCGCGGGCCACCTCGTCCTCGTCGTGCACCTCGACCAGCGGCGTCAGCCCGATCGACTCGGCCCGCTCGATGAGCGAGACCAGGGCCTCCTGCTCCAGCGCGGCGACGATCAGCAGCGCCAGGTCGGCGCCGTACGCGCGGGCCTCCCACAGCTGGTAGGCGGTGACGATGAAGTCCTTGCGCAGGACCGGGATGTCCACCTTGGCGCGGACGGCTTCGAGGTCGGCCAGCGAACCGCCGAAGCGGCGCTGTTCGGTGAGGACGGAGATGACCGCGGCGCCGCCCGCCTCGTAGTCGGCGGCGAGCCCGGCGGGGTCGGCGATCGCGGCGAGCGCGCCCTTGGACGGGCTGGAGCGCTTGACCTCGCAGATCACCGTGACGCTCTCGCCCTTGAGGGCGGCGACACCGTCCTTGGCCGGGCGTGCCTTGCGGGCCCGTTCCTTGAGCTCGTCGATGCCGACGCGCGCCTGCCGCTCGGCGAGGTCGGCGCGGACTCCGTCGATGATCTCGTCGAGCACACTCACGCGAGCGGCCTCCTTCTTCAGCGGTGGAGGTGGACAGTGCCCGCGGGGCGAGGTGCCGTCCCCCAGACTCTTCGATGGTATCCGGCACGGGGCACAGGTCACGCACCCGGTGGACATCAGTCCCACTACCTGGACATCTGTGGCCATTACGACGGTGTGCGCGGACGGGCGGTCACGGGACGAGGGCGGCGCCGAAGGGGAGGTTGCGGACCACCGTGAAGACCAGCAGCAGAGCGCCCAGCGCCCACCAGTGGACGGCCCGGGGCTGCGGGCCCGGCGTACGGCGGCCGCTCGCCGCCCGGACGGTCCAGACCACCCAGAAGACCGCGCAGGCGGCGTAGGCGGCGACCGCGAGGGCGTTGGCGCCCAGCGCGGCGCCGAGGTCGCCGTGCGCGACGGCGTACGCGCTGCGCAGTCCGCCGCAGGCCGGGCAGTAGACGCCGGTGAGGTGGAGCAGCGGGCAGACCGGATAGTGGCCGGGGTGGCGCGGATCGACGGCGCCGACGTACGCGAAGGCGGCGAGGCCGGCCGCCAGGACGCCGAACGGCGCCGCCAGTCTGCGGACCGGGCCGCGGCGGCGGGCCGTCGGCGGGGCCACGGGAGCGTTCACGGTGCCGATTGTGCTGCCGGACGCGCGAAGGCGCAGCTTCTCGGCCGCCGTCCGGGGTGGGCACGGACGGCGGGTACGGCACCGGGGGTGCGTACGGGCCGGGAAGCGGCGCCTGCGTGGGGTGCTGCCGGTGTGGTGCCGGTGTCCGGCGCCACGGGAGCGGCGGAGGTCAGCCCTCCTGCGGCTGCGCGGCCGCCGGCACGGGGACCTGCGCCGACCGCTTCGGGGTCGCGCCCATCCCGGCCAGGCGCATCAGGCCGCCGACCACGGCACCGAGGCCGATCAGGACCATGCCCGCCCAGAAACCGGGGACGTTCGCCATCACCATGAACAGGCCGGCGACACAGAAGCCGATGAACGAGATGATGACGCCGGTCCATGCGGCGGGAGTGTGTCCGTGGCCACTGCTCGACATGAGTGCTCCTCGTTGATCTGTTGCGCCGGGGTCCGGCCGCGGTGATACCTCTTCGCCATTGTCCCCGATGGCCGGTGAAGCCCGGCTACCGGGTGGGGTCCTCACCCCGGTCCAGGGACTTCCAGATCTCTTCCGGGCGGGCCAGGTCCGGCGCGGGCGCGGCGCGGCGGGGGCCGCGGGCGCCGTCCGGCGTGCGCTCGTAACGCCCGGACATCTCAGGCCAGTAGCGGCCGTGGAGCAGTGCGAGCGCGCCGGCGACCAGCAGCAGCAGACCGCCGGCGGCGGCCACCCACGGCCAGCCGGAATGTGTGACGTGATGCACATCGGTACTGCTCAGGCCGACCGCGAGGGCCGCCTTCTCCTTGAGCGCCGAGGTGTCGGAGCGGCCGAGGACCGCGGCGACGGCGGTGCCCAGGCCGCTGAGCGCCAGCAGCGCGGCGACCGCGATCCGGCCGGCCCGGCGCACCGCGAAGACGGCGACCAGCGCGGCCAGGCCGACGATGGCGAGCGCGCCGGGCACGCCCGTCACATCGGCGCCGGTGACACTGCTGGGCAGCTCGCCCTGCGCCAGCGTCGCGGAGCCCTCGGCCCAGGTGCGGCCGGAGGCGAGCAGCGCGAGGCCGGCGCCGGCCGCGCCGGACAGCAGCGCGAGGGCGAGAGTGCGCGTGGCACTGCGGGGCGCGGCGGCCTTCGGGGGCGCGGCGTCGGTACGGGGCTGGGGTGCGGCACTCACATGCCCCACTATCGCGTACGGGCGGGTGGGGCCCGGCGCGCGGGGTGCCGGACCCGTGCGGGGCAGGCCGGTGCGGGGGCAGGCCGGTGCGGGACGGAGCGTCGGGCCGCGCTGCCGGGCGGCCGCCCGCCGGTGGGGCGTGGCCGCGCCGGGTGCCCGGCCCGTTCGTCCGCCCGGCAGCGCGGACCGTCAGGTGCCCAGCCGGTTCGCGGTGTGCACCGCGCGCAGCACCGCGGCCGCCTTGTTGCGGCACTCGGTGTCCTCGGCGACCGGGTCGGAGTCGGCGACGACACCGGCGCCCGCCTGGACGTAGGCGGTGCCGTTCCGCAGCAGGGCGGTACGGATCGCGATGGCGGTGTCGGAGTCGCCGGCGAAGTCGAGATAGCCCACGCAGCCGCCGTACAGACCGCGCCTGCTCGGCTCCAGTTCCTCGATGATCTGCATGGCCCGCGGTTTGGGGGCGCCGGAGAGGGTGCCGGCGGGGAAACAGGCGGTGAGGACGTCGAAGGCGGTGCGGCCCGCGGCGACCCGTCCGGTGACGGTCGAGACGATGTGCATGACGTGGCTGTAGCGCTCCACCGACATGAAGTCGACGACCTCGACGCTGCCCGGCTCGCAGACCCGTCCCAGATCGTTGCGGCCCAGGTCGACGAGCATCAGATGTTCGGCGCACTCCTTCGGGTCGGCCAGCAGCTCGTCGGCGAGGGCCTGGTCCTCCTGGAGGGTGGCGCCGCGCGGCCGGGTGCCGGCGATGGGGTGCACCATCGCCCGGCCGTCCTCGACCTTGACCAGCGCCTCGGGGCTGGAGCCGACGACGTCCACGTCGCCCTCGAAGCGGAAGAGGTACATGTACGGGCTGGGGTTGGTGGCCCGCAGCACCCGGTACACGTCCAACGCGCTCGCCGTACAGGGGGTTTCGAAACGCTGGGAGGGCACCACCTGGAACGCCTCACCGGCCCGGATGCGCTCCTTGACGTCCTCGACGGCCCGCTGGTAGGCGGCGCCGCCCCACTCCGCGGTGTACGGCGGCAGCTCGGAGGGCGGCAGCGCCGCGGCGCCGGCCGGCGCGGGGCGGGCGAGGTCGTCGGCCATGGTGTCGAGGCGGGCCACCGCGTCCGCGTACGCCTCGTCGACGCCGGTGTCGAGGTCGTTGTGGTTGATCGCGTTGGCGATCAGCAGGACCGTGCCGTCCCAGTGGTCGAGGACCGCGAGGTCGGAGGTGAGGAGCATGGTCAGCTCCGGCAGCCGGAGATCGTCGGCGGCCCGCTCACCGATCTTCTCCAGCCGGCGCACGATGTCGTAGCCGAGGTAGCCGACCATGCCGCCGGTGAACGGCGGCAGTCCGGCGCCCTCGATCAGGTCCCGGGGGGTGTGCAGCGCCGTGACGGTGGCGCGCAGGGCGGCGAGCGGGTCGCCGTCGGTGGGGACGCCGACGGGCGGGGTGCCGAGCCAGTGCGTCCGGCCGTCGCGGACGGTCAGGGTGGCGGCGCTGCGGACGCCGATGAACGAGTACCGCGACCATCTGCGGTCTCCCCCGCCGCCGGACCCGGTGGAGCCGCCCGCGTCGGCGGATTCCAGGAGGAAGGTGCCGGGCCGCTCGGCCGCGAGTTTGCGGTAGAGCCCCACCGGGGTGTCGCTGTCCACCAGCAGGCGCCTGGTGACGGGGATGACCCGGCGGTCGTGGGCGAGCGTACGGAACGTGTCGAGGTCCGGAATGGCGGTGCCGGTGGTTCCCGTGGTCATGGCAGCGGAGCCTACTGGTCGGTGATCAGCACGTCCGCATCGAAGCAGGTGCGGTCGCCGGTGTGGCAGGCCGCGCCGACCTGGTCGACCCGGACCAGGACCGTGTCGGCGTCGCAGTCCAGCGCCACGGACTTGACGTGCTGGACGTGGCCGGAGGTGTCGCCCTTGACCCAGTACTCCTGACGGCTGCGGGACCAGTAGGTGCAGCGGCCGGTGGTGAGCGTGCGGTGCAGCGCCTCGTCGTCCATCCAGCCGAGCATCAGTACCTCGCCGGTGTCGTACTGCTGGGCGATGGCGGGGACCAGACCGTCGGCGTCCCGCTTGAGGCGGGCGGCGATGGCGGGGTCCAGAGCGGTGCCGGCGGATCCGGCGGTCCCGGCGGCCGGGTCCGCGGTGGCTGCGGCGGTTTCTGCGGTGGTGGCGCGGCTGGTCATGGGTCCATTGTGCCGTGCGTCATCCTGCTGGCATGTATCAGCAGCGTCCGCCCGTACCGCCGCCGGAGCCGGGCCCGCACCGGGGCCAGGGGCCGGAGCGGGACCCGGACCGTGCCGCGCGGGTCGCCGTGCGGGTGCTGGGGGCGGTGTTCGTGGCGGCGGTGGCCGTGGCGGTGGTGCTGGTGGTGTGGCGCTGAGGGCGGGCGGTGCCGTGGCAGGGGCTGGTTCGCGGTCGTAGGCTGGCGGTATGTCGACCCATGCGAAGCGCGAACGGCTTCTTCTCGCCGACCTGTTGGAGAGTGCCGGCCCGGAGGCGCCGACGTTGTGCGACAACTGGACGGCGCGGGATCTGGCCGCGCATGTGGTGGTGCGCGAGCGGCGTGCCGACGCGGCGGGCGGGATTCTCGTCAAGCCGCTGGCCGCGCGGCTGGAGCGGGTCCAGGCGGAGTTCGCGGAGAAGCCGTACGAGGAGCTGATCCAGCTCATCAGGACCGGGCCGCCGCGGATGTCGCCGTTCTCGCTCAAGCAGATCGACGAGGCGTCGAACACGGTCGAGTTCTATGTCCATGCCGAGGACGTGCGGCGGGCCCAGCCGGACTGGGCGGCGCGGGAGCTGGATCCCGTCTTCGCGGATGCGCTGTGGGCGCGGATCGAGCGGGTGGCCCGGGTGCTGGGGCGGAAGTCGCCGGTCGGGCTGGTGCTGCGGCGGCCGGACGGCCGGACGGTGGTGGCGCACCGGGGGACGCCGGTGGTCACGGTGGTCGGGGAGCCCGGCGAGCTGACGCTGTTCGCGTTCGGGCGGCAGGGGGCGGCGGATGTGGAGCTGGACGGTGACAAGGAAGCGATCGCCCAGGTGATGGAGGCGAAGCTGGGGGTGTGACGGGGGCGGTCCGCGGCGGGCGACGGGAGGCGCGGTCCGCGGCGGGCGCCGCGGCCGGACTCCGCTCCGTAGCCGCCCCGGCCGGTGCCGTCAGGACATCCCCAGGTCCAGGTGTTCCCGCAGGATGCGTTCCAGTTCGCGGGCCGCGCGCGGGGGTGAGACGTCGGCCCGGTGGGCCACGGAGATGACGCGGTGCATACCGGGCGTGGCGAAGCGGGTGATGCGCAGGCCGGAGCGTTCGGCGACCATGCTGGGGACGACGGCGATGCCCAGGCCCGCGCGGACGAAGCCGAGGACCGCGTCCATCTCGCCGCCCTCGACGGTGAGGACAGGTTCGAAGCCGGCCGCCCGGCAGGCCGCGATGGTGAATTCCCGCAGGTCGTAGCCGCGCCGGAACATCGCGAGGGGGCGGCCGCGCAGATCCGCCACCTGGATGCGGGTGCGGCGGCTCACCGGGGCGGGGCGGTCGGGGGCGGACACCACCACCAGTTCCTCGCGCAGCAGCTCGGAGGTGACCAGCGCGGGGGCCTGGACGGGGAGGGGCGTGATGATCAGGGCGAGGTCCATCTCGCCGTCCGCCAGTGCCCGTACGAGGTCCTGGGAGCCGTCCTCGTGGACGATGAGTTCGACGCCGGGGTAGCCGGCGTGAAAGGCGCTCAGTACGTCGGGGACGAGGCTGGCGCAGAGGCTGGGCGGGGCGCCGAGGCGCAGCCGGCCGCGGCGGAGCTGGGCGACCTCCTGGACTTCGCGGCGGGCGGTCTCGGCGTCGGCGAGGATGCGGCGGGCCAGGGGCAGGAGGGTTTCGCCGGCGTCGGTGAGGGTGATGTGGCCGCGGGCGCGGTGGAAGAGGTCGGCGCCCAGCTCCTTTTCGAGCGAGCGGATCTGCTGGGAGAGGGAGGGCTGGGCGACGTGTTCGCGTTCGGCGGCGCGGGTGAAGTGGCGGGTGTCCGCCACGGCGGTGAAATAGCGGAGCTGTTGGAGCTGCATGGGGGCATCGTAAAGCGGCGATAGGCTCTGGCTATGGAGATGAGCCGGTCCATGTCTTGGACTGATAGGACTGTCGGTCCTTAACGTCAGGACTCATGGCACTGGACACACGGACGGATCGACGGCCGTCCTTCGCAGGCGTTCTGTGGCGCTCGACCGTCGGCAAGAAGACGGCGATGGCCGTCAGCGGCATCGTGATGCTGCTGTATCTGGTCGTCCATATGCTGGGCAACCTCAAGATCTTCTTCGGGGCACTGGATTTCAACGGTTACGCCGCCTGGCTGCGCACCATCGGTGAGCCGTTTCTGCACCACGAGTGGTTCCTGTGGATCGCCCGGGTGGTGCTGGTCGTCGCGGTGGTGACGCATGCCGTGGCCGCGTACCAGCTCAGCCGTCGCGACCTGGCCGCCCGCCCCTCCCCCTATGCACACCGCCGCCGCCGCGCCACCTACGCCACCCGGACCATGCGCTGGGGCGGGGTCATCCTCGGCCTGTTCATCGTGTGGCACATCCTGGATCTGACGACGCTGACGGTGAATCCGCGCGCCGAGGCCGGCCATCCGTACGAGAACGTCGTGGCGAGCTTCTCCACCTGGTACGGCACCACGATCTACCTCGTCGCCATGCTCGCCCTGGGCCTGCACGTCCGGCACGGCTTCTGGAGTGCCGCGCAGACGCTGGGTGCCAACCGGCCCGGCCTCGACCGGCCGCTCAAGGGCCTGGCGAACGGCCTCGCGGCCCTCCTGACCCTCGGCTTCATCGCCGTCCCCGTCTCCGTGCTGACCGGAGTAGTGAGTTGAGATGACCTCGTACCACGCATACGCGACCGGTGAACCGGTCGCCGACCGTACCGCCCCCGAAGGACCGATCGCCGAGCGGTGGGACCGGCGGCGGTTCGAGGCGAAGCTGGTCAATCCGGCCAACCGACGCAAGCACACCGTCATCGTCGTCGGCACCGGGCTCGCGGGAGGCGCGGCCGGCGCGACCCTGGCCGAACAGGGCTATCACGTCGAGCAGTTCTGCTATCAGGACTCGCCGCGCCGGGCGCATTCCATCGCCGCGCAGGGCGGTATCAACGCCGCGAAGAACTACCGCAACGACGGGGATTCCGTCCACCGGCTGTTCTACGACACGGTGAAGGGCGGCGATTTCCGCGCGCGGGAGTCGAATGTGCACCGGCTGGCCCAGATCTCGGTGGAGATCATCGACCAGTGCGTGGCCCAGGGCGTGCCGTTCGCGCGGGAGTACGGCGGTCTGCTGGACACCCGGTCGTTCGGCGGTGTCCAGGTGTCCCGGACGTTCTACGCGCGCGGCCAGACGGGCCAGCAGCTGCTGCTGGGGGCCTATCAGGCGCTCTCCCGGCAGATAGCGGCCGGGACGGTGACGCTCCACGCCCGTACCGAGATGCTCGATGTGATCGTGGTCGACGGGCGGGCCCGGGGCATCGTCGCCCGGGATCTGGTCACCGGGCGGATAGCCCCGTACTTCGCGGATGCGGTGGTACTGGCGAGCGGCGGCTACGGCAATGTCTTCTATCTGTCGACCAACGCGATGAATTCCAATGCCACGGCGATCTGGCGGGCGCACCGGCGGGGCGCCTATTTCGCCAATCCCTGCTTCACGCAGATCCATCCGACCTGCATTCCGCGCACCGGAGACCATCAGTCGAAGCTGACGCTGATGAGCGAGTCGCTCCGCAACGACGGGCGTATCTGGGTGCCGCTGGCGAAGGGCGACACCCGGCCGCCGAACGAGATTCCCGAGGACGAGCGCGACTACTACCTGGAGCGGATCTATCCGGCGTTCGGCAATCTCGTGCCACGCGATATCGCGTCCCGGGCGGCGAAGAACGTGTGCGACGAGGGGCGCGGCGTGGGGCCGGGCGGGCAGGGCGTCTACCTGGACTTCGCGGACGCCATCGGGCGGATGGGCCGGGCCGGGGTCGAGGAGAAGTACGGCAACCTCTTCGACATGTACGAGCGGATCACCGCGGAGAACCCGTACGAGGTACCGATGCGGATCTATCCCGCCGTGCACTACACGATGGGCGGACTGTGGGTGGACTACGACCTGCAGACCACCGTGCCGGGACTGTTCGCCATCGGGGAGGCCAACTTCTCCGACCACGGCGCCAACCGGCTGGGGGCCTCCGCGCTGATGCAGGGCCTCGCGGACGGCTATTTCGTACTGCCGTCGACGATCAACGACTATCTCGCGCGCCATCCGCTGGACGATTCGGTCGATGCGACGCATCCGGCGGCCGTGCGGGTCGTCGCCGAGACCACGGAACGGCTGGCGAAACTGCTGGCCGTCGACGGTGACCGGACGCCCGACTCCTTCCACCGGGAGATCGGCGAACTCATGTGGGAGTACTGCGGGATGGCCCGCACCGACGCGGGGCTGCGCAAGGCCCTCGACCGGATTCCGCACATCCGCGCGGAATTCTGGCGCCGCATCAAGGTGCCCGGCACCGGCGAGGAGTTCAACCAGTCGCTGGAGAAGGCCAACCGCATCATCGACTATCTGGAGCTCGCCGAGCTGATGTGCCTCGACGCGCTGCACCGCGCCGAGTCCTGCGGCGGGCACTTCCGCGAGGAATCGCAGACCCCGGACGGCGAGGCCGCCCGCCGGGACGAGGAGTTCGGCTACGCCGCCGCCTGGGAGTTCACCGGCACCGGCGAAGCCCCCGTCCTGCACAAGGAAGACCTCGTCTTCGAGTACGTCCACCCCACTCAGCGGAGCTACGCATGAAGCTCACCCTGCGCGTCTGGCGCCAGCGGAACCCCGACTCCCCCGGAGCCATGGCCACCTACGAGGTGGACGGTATCTCCCAGGACATGTCGTTCCTGGAGATGCTCGACACGCTCAACGAGGAGCTGATCCTCAGCGGTGACGAGCCGGTCGCCTTCGACCACGACTGCCGCGAGGGCATCTGCGGCGCGTGCAGCCTGGTCATCAACGGCGACGCCCACGGCCCGGAGCGCACCACCACCTGTCAGCTGCACATGCGGTCCTTCCGGGACGGCGACACCATCGACGTCGAGCCGTGGCGGGCCGCCGCCTTCCCCGTCGTCAAGGATCTGGTCGTGGACCGGTCCGCGTTCGACCGCGTCATCCAGTCCGGCGGCTACATCACCGCGCCGACCGGCGCCGCGCCCGAGGCGCACGCCACCGCCGTCCCCAAGCCGGTCGCCGACGCCGCCTTCGAGCACGCCGAGTGCATCGGCTGCGGCGCCTGCGTGGCGGCCTGCCCCAACGGCTCGGCGATGCTGTTCACCGCCGCCAAGGTCGTCCACCTCAACTCCCTGCCGCAGGGCGCCCCGGAGCGGGAGAGCCGGGTTCTGGAGATGGTCGGGCAGATGGACGCGGAGGGGTTCGGCGGCTGCACGAACACCGGTGAGTGCGCGACCGCCTGCCCCAAGGGCATCCCGCTGTTCAGCATCGCGAAGATGAACCGGGAGTTCGTCCGGGCCGCCCGCAAGCGCGGCTGACGGCCCGGTGGCGCGGGCCACCCGTACGGCGCGGTTCAGCGCACCGGGTGGCCCGCCTCCCGCAGGGCGTCCTTGACCTGGCCGATGCGCAGATCGCCGAAGTGGAAGACGGAGGCGGCCAGGACCGCGTCGGCGCCCGCGGCGACGGCGGGGGCGAAGTGGTCAAGGCGGCCCGCGCCGCCGGAGGCGATGACCGGGACGCTGACGTGGGAGCGGACCGCCTCGATCATCTCGACGTCGTAGCCGTCCTTGGTGCCGTCCGCGTCCATGGAGTTCAGCAGGATCTCGCCGGCGCCCAGCTCGGCCGCCCGGTGCGCCCATTCGACGGCGTCGATACCCGCGGAGCGGCGGCCGCCGTGGGTGGTGACCTCGAAGGAGCCGCTCGCCGTGCGGCGGGCGTCGACGGAGAGCACCAGCACCTGGCTGCCGAAGCGTTCGGCGATCTCGCGGATCAGGTCGGGACGGGCGAGGGCGGCGGTGTTGACGCCCACCTTGTCGGCACCGGCCCGCAGGAGCTTGTCGACGTCCTCGGGGGTGCGCACACCGCCGCCGACGGTCAGCGGGATGAAGACCTGCTCGGCGGTGCGGCGGACCACGTCGTAGGTGGTCTCCCGGTCGCCGGAGGAGGCGGTGATGTCGAGGAAGGTCAGCTCGTCCGCGCCCTCCTCGCCGTAGATCTTGGCCATCTCCACGGGGTCGCCCGCATCGCGCAGGTTCTGGAAGTTCACGCCCTTGACGACCCGGCCGTTGTCCACGTCCAGGCAGGGGATGACTCGGACCGCCAGGGTCATGCGGATCAGACTCCTTCGGGGGTGCGGGGGTCGCCCCCCGGGGAATGGCAGCCTCGGAAGGCTTCGAGCTCTACTTCGACCAGTACGCGGGAATCGACGAAGCCGGAGACCACGACCAGGGTCGCGGCCGGGCGGACGGCCTCGAAGAGTTCCCGGTGGGCGCGGCTCACCGCGTCCACATCACGCAGATGGGTCAGGTACATCCGGGTGCGCAGGACGGCGTCGGCGCCCAGGCCGAACGGTTCGATCGCCGCCAGCGCGTTGGTGAAGGCGACCTTGGTCTGTTCGTAGGGGTCGCCGTCGCCGTGCAGGACGCCGTCGACCAGGGGCATCGTGCCGGCGACCAGGACCCGGTCGCCGGCCGCCACGGCGCGTGCGAAGCCGATGGCCTCTTCCCAGGGACTGCCGGTCCGTACGCGCTCGATGGTCATCACGCCGCCTTTCGGTTACGCCCTACGACACTGCCGCCAGCGCCTCTTCCAGGGTGAACGCCTTCGCGTACAGCGCCTTGCCGACGATCGCGCCTTCGACACCCTCCGGTACCAGGGTCGCAAGCGCCCGGAGATCGTCAAGCGAGGAGACGCCGCCGGAGGCGACGACGGGTCGGTCGGTGGCCGCGCAGACGTTCCTGAGCAGCTCCAGGTTGGGGCCCTGGAGGGTGCCGTCCTTGTTGATGTCGGTGACGACGTAGCGGGCGCAGCCCTCGGCGTCCAGGCGGGTCAGCGTCTCGTAGAGGTCGCCGCCGTCGCGGGTCCAGCCGCGGCCGCGCAGGGTGGTGCCGCGGACGTCCAGGCCGACCGCGATCTGGTTGCCGTGTTCGGCGATGACCTTGGCGACCCACTCGGGGGTCTCCAGCGCCGCGGTGCCGAGGTTGACCCGGCGGCAGCCGGTGGCGAGCGCCGCGGCCAGCGACGCGTCGTCGCGGATACCGCCGGACAGCTCGACCTTGATGTCCATGGAGGCGGCGACCTCGGCGATCCGCGCCCGGTTGTCGCCGGTGCCGAAGGCCGCGTCGAGGTCCACCAGGTGCAGCCATTCGGCGCCCGCGCGCTGCCAGGCGAGGGCGGCCTGGAGCGGGTCGCCGTAGGACGTCTCGGATCCGGACTCGCCGTGGACGAGGCGGACGGCCTGGCCCTCGCGGACATCCACGGCGGGGAGCAGTTCGAGCTTCGTCATCAGAGCGTCTCAATCCAGTTGGTCAGCAGCTGGGCACCGGCGTCGCCGGACTTCTCGGGGTGGAACTGGGTGGCCCACAGCGGGCCGTTCTCGACGGCGGCCACGAACGGCTCGCCGTGCGTGGCCCAGGTGACCTTCGGCGCGGTGATGTTCCGGTTGCCGGTCTCCAGCTCCCAGTCGTGCACCGCGTAGGAGTGCACGAAGTAGTAGCGGACGTCGGCGTCCAGCCCGGCGAAGAGCCGCGAGTCCGCGGGGGCCTCGACGGTGTTCCAGCCCATGTGCGGGACGACGTCGGCCTTGAGTGGGCCGACCGTACCGGGCCACTCGTCCAGGCCCTCGGTCTCCACGCCGTGCTCGATACCGCGGCCGAAGAGGATCTGCATGCCGACGCAGATGCCCATGACGGGGCGGCTGCCGGACAGCCGCCGTCCCACGATCCAGTCGCCGCGGACGTCCCGCAGCCCCTGCATACAGGCGGCGAACGCGCCCACGCCGGGGACCAGCAGGCCGTCGGCGTTCATCGCCCGGTCGTAGTCCCGGGTGATCTCCACCTCGGCGCCGACGTGGGCGAGGGCGCGCTCGGCGGAGCGGATGTTGCCGAAGCCGTAGTCGAGGACGACGACCTTCTTCGCGGCGGTCAATTCCACACCCCCAGCCGCAGCACACCGGCGGTCAGGCACATCGCGGAGCCGATGGCGAGCAGCACGACCACGCTCTTGGGCAGCTTCTGCTTCCAGAAGGAGTAGACGCCGCCGAGGAGGAAGAGGCCGACGATGATGAAGACGGTCGACAGGCCGTTCACTGCATCCCCCCGGTCTCCCCCAGGGCTGACGCCCGGGAGGTGCCCCCGGCTCCGCCCGAGCGGCGCAGCGGTGCGGTCATCATGGTCGGCTGCGGCCCGGCGGCCGCTCGTGCGTCGCTCACAGCGCGCCCTTCGTGGAGGGGAGGATGCCGGCCGCGCGCGGGTCGCGTTCGCTGGCGTAGCGCAGGGCGCGGGCCAGCGCCTTGAACTGGCACTCCACGATGTGGTGGGCGTTGCGGCCGTACGGCACGTGGATGTGCAGGGCGATCTGGGCCTGCGCGACGAAGGACTCGAAGATGTGCCGGGTCATCGTCGTGTCGTAGCTGCCGATCATCGGCGCCATCGACTCCGGCTCGGTGTGCACCAGGTACGGGCGGCCGGAGAGGTCCACCGTGACCTGGGCGAGCGACTCGTCCAGCGGGACGGTGCAGTTGCCGAAGCGGTAGATGCCGACCTTGTCGCCGAGGGCCTGCTTGAAGGCGGCGCCGAGCGCGAGGGCGGTGTCCTCGATGGTGTGGTGGGTGTCGATGTGCAGATCGCCCTCGGTCTTGACCCGCAGGTCGAAGAGGCCGTGCCGGCCGAGCTGGTCCAGCATGTGGTCGTAGAAGCCGACCCCGGTCGACACATCGACCTGTCCGGTGCCGTCGAGGTCGATCTCGACCAGCACCGTCGTCTCCTTGGTGGTGCGCTCCACGCGCCCAACGCGGGTCATCGCTTGTTCTCCTTCAGGCTGCGTTCTTTGCAGAGCGTGCGCACCGCGTCGAGGAACGCGTCGTTCTCGGCCGGGGTGCCCGCGGTGACCCGCAGCCAGCCCGGTACGCCGTTGTCGCGGACCAGCACGCCGTGGTCGAGGATCGCCTGCCAGGCGGCGTGCGCGTCGTCGAAGCGGCCGAACTGGACGAAGTTGGCGTCGGAGGTGACGACCTCGCAGCCGATGGCGCGCAGCTCGGTGACCAGGCGGTCCCGCTCGGCCTTGAGCTGCTCGACGTACTTCAGCAGGGTGTCGGTGTGCTCCAGGGCGGCGAGCGCGGTGGCCTGGGTGACGGACGAGAGGTGGTACGGGAGCCGGACGAGCTGGACGGCGTCGACCACCGCGGGGTCGGCGGCCAGATAGCCGAGCCGGAGCCCGGCGGCGCCGAACGCCTTGGACATGGTCCGGGAGACGACCAGATTCGGCCGGCCCTCGATCAGCGGCAGCAGTGAGGGGCGGTGGCTGAACTCGCCGTACGCCTCGTCCACCACGACCAGTGCCCCGGCGCCGTCGGCACGGGCGGCCTGCGCCGCCTCGTACAGCGCGAGGACGGTACCGGCCTCGACGGCGGTGCCGGTGGGGTTGTTCGGCGAGCAGATGAAGACCACGTGGGGCCGGTGCGCGGCGATCTCGGCGGTCGCCGCCGCCACGTCGATCGTGAAGTCGTCGCCGCGCGGTCCGGAGATCCAGCCGGTGCCCGTACCGCGCGAGATCAGCGCGTGCATGGAGTACGACGGCTCGAAGCCGAGGGCCGTGCGGCCGGGGCCGCCGAAGGTCTGGAGCAGCTGCTGGATGACCTCGTTGGAGCCGTTGGCGGCCCAGACCTGGGCGGCGGTGACCGGGTGGCCGCCGGTGCGGGTGAGGTACGCGGCGAGCCCGGTGCGCAGCTCGACGGCGTCCCGGTCGGGGTAGCGGTTGAGGTGCCGGGCGGCCTCGGTGACCCGCTCGGCGATCCGCCGCACCAGCGGTTCGGGCAGCGGGTAGGGGTTCTCGTTGGTGTTCAGCCGTACGGGGACGTCGAGCTGCGGGGCGCCGTACGGGGACTTGCCGCGGAGCTCGTCGCGGATGGGGAGATCGTCGATGCCGGTCACGTGCCTGCTCACTTGCTCTGCGGGACCTTCCAGTCGAACCTGGCCTTCAGCGCGGCGCCGTGGGCCGGCAGATCCTCGGCCTCGGCGAGGGTCACCACATGGTGGGCGACCTCGGCCAGCGCGTCGCGGGAGTAGTCCACGACATGGATGCCGCGCAGGAAGGACTGCACGGACAGGCCCGAGGAGTGGCAGGCGCAGCCGCCGGTCGGCAGGACGTGGTTGGAGCCGGCGCAGTAGTCGCCGAGCGAGACGGGGGCGTACGGGCCGACGAAGACCGCGCCGGCGTTGCGGACCCGGGCGGCGACGGCGGAGGCGTCGGCGGTCTGGATCTCCAGGTGTTCGGCGCCGTAGGCGTCCACGACCTTCAGGCCCGCGTCGAGGCCGTCGACGAGGACGATCGCGGACTGCCGGCCGGCCAGCGCCGTGGTGATCCGTTCGGTGTGCTTGGTGGCCTCGGCCTGCCGCTTCAGCGCGGCCTCGGTGGCCTCGGCCAGCTCGGCGGAGTCGGTGACCAGGACGGCCGCGGCGAGGGTGTCGTGCTCGGCCTGGCTGATCAGGTCGGCGGCGACGTGCTCGGGGTCGGCGGTGGCGTCCGCGAGGACCGCGATCTCGGTCGGCCCGGCCTCGGCGTCGATACCGATCCGGCCCTTGAGCAGGCGCTTGGCGGAGGCGACGAAGATGTTGCCGGGGCCGGTGACGAGATTGACCGGCGGGCATTCGTCGGTGCCGTACGCGAACATCGCGATGGCCTGGGCGCCGCCGGCGGCATAGACCTCGTCGACGCCGAGGAGGGCGCAGGCGGCGAGGATCGTCGGGTGCGGCAGGCCGCCGAACTCCTTCTGCGGCGGGGAGGTGACGGCGATGCCCGCGACCCCGGCCTCCTGGGCCGGGACGACGTTCATCACGACGGAGGAGGGGTAGACGGCCAGACCGCCGGGGACGTACAGGCCGACCCGTTCGACCGGCACCCAGCGTTCGGTGACCGTGCCGCCGGGGACGACCCGGGTGGTGGTGTCCGTACGGCGCTGCTCACGGTGGACGATCCGGGCGCGCCGGATGGACTCCTCCAGGGCGGCCCGGACGGCCGGATCCAGCTCCTGGAGGGCGCGGTCGAGCGCCTCGGCCGGTACCCGCACCCGCTCGATGTCGACGCCGTCGAACCGCCGCGCGTACTCGATCAGCGCCGCGGTGCCGCGATGGCGTACGTCCTCGCAGATGGGCCGCACCTTCTCCAGGGCGGCTTCCACGTCGAACTCGGCACGGGGCAGCAGGTCGCGCAGGGCGCCGCCCTCGGGGAGGGCGTCACCGCGCAGATCGATTCGGGAGATCACAGTCCCAGTGTCTCAGACCGGTTCTCGGGCCCGAGCGGCCGTATCACTCAGTGATACCCGGCGCGGCCCGGTCCGGACGGCGGCCGGAACCGTCCGGACCAGGCCAATTCCGGCCACGTGTCCGGACCACCGGAAGTTGACCGGAGTTGACCCTCACCGCGCGTGTTCAAGCGGTCACCACCGGGCATGGCATCCGTACAGACGTACGGCGACGGGAAGGGGGGAGCCCACGTGACCGAGCACGAGGACGGCGACGCGCCCGCGGACCTGCGGCTGACCTCGGCGGAATGGGGCATGTGGCAGGCGTTCCGCAACGGCAGCACCTGCGATCTGCACGTGGGCGATCCGGTCCGGGACGATCCGCACGGACAGCATCTGTGGGGGCCGGAGCGCCGGGTGCGGGCCCGCGTCGTGGCCCTGCTGCTGCTGGAGAGCCCGCACGCCCAGCCGGGCCGGGTCGCCGCGCTCAAGCTCACCGGCGCGTACATCACGGACACCCTCGACCTCGCGGGCGGCACGATCAAGCCATTCGTGGAGCTGCGCGACTGCCGCTTCGAGGCGGAGGTGGTGCTGCCCGAGAGCCGGTTCACGACCCTGCGGCTGGTGAACTGCGCGATCCCCCGGGTGGAGGCGGCCCGGCTGCACACCGAGGGCGATCTGCATCTGCCGCGCTGCGTGGTGCAGTCCGGCGTCCGGCTCACGGACGCCCAGATAGGCACGGACCTGCTGCTCAACCAGATCGTGGTGCACAAGGACCGGCAGGGCAGGTCGATCATGGCGGACGGTATGACCGTCGCCCAGGACCTCCAGGCCGAGATGATCGAGTCCTACGGCGAGCTGTCGCTGCGCGGCGCCACGGTCGGCGTCACGCTCAGCCTGCGCGGCAGCCGGCTGAGCAACCCCTTCGGCCGCCGCGCGCTGAACGCCCCGCAGCTGACCGTCGAGCGCACCCTCTATCTGACGGCCGCGGGCCTGGCGAACTCCCCCTTCTCCAGCGGCGTCACGCCCCCGTACGGCATCTCGCACACCCCCTCCCGCGGCACCCGCATGCAGCGCTTCGAGTGCGAGGGCGGGATGCGGCTGGACGACGGGCGGTTCGGCGACGCGATCGACCTGGAGGACGCCCGGTTCGTCATGGAGTCCGACCAGGAGCTGTCGCTGCGCCGCATCCAGACGCCCGAACTGCGGTTCCTCGGCGAGCGTCCGCAGCGCGGCCGGGTGGTCCTCTCCGGCGCCCGGGTGGTCACCCTCGTCGACAGATCGGCGAGCTGGCCGGGGCTCGGCGGGCTGTGGATGGCCGGTTTCGCCTACGAGACGCTGGTCCCGCACGGCCGTTTCCCGCTCACCGTGCGGCTGCGCTGGGTGGCGGCGGCGACGCCCGAGTACGCACCCGAACCGTACGAGATGCTCGCCGCCGCGCTGCGCCGCAGCGGCGAGGACTCCGGCGCCCGGGAGGTGCTGCTGGCCAAGCAGCGCCGCCGCCGCGAGACGCTCCCCCTGGCGGGGAAGGCATGGGGCTTCCTCCAGGACTGGACGGTGGCGTACGGCTACCGCCCCGGCCGGGCCGCGGTGTGGATGGCCATCCTGTGGGCGATCGGCGCGGCCTATTTCGCCGGGTCCCCGCCGCCGCCGCTCAAACCGGAGGAGGCGCCGGTCTGGAACCCGTACCTCTACGCCCTGGATCTGCTGCTGCCGGTGGTGGACCTCAACCAGGGCACCGCCTGGAAGCCGGCCGGCGGCGCGCAGTGGGTGGCGGCCGTACTGATCCTCGCCGGGTGGGTGCTGGCCACGACGGTCGCGGCGGGTGCGTCCCGGCTGCTGCGGCGGCAGTAGCGGACGGCGGGCCGGGGCGGGGTCCCGCGGCCCCGGCCCGCCGTTCGCGCTCCGCGTACCGGCCCGTGGGGGGCGCCCGGGGCCGCAGGCTCTAGGCTTGCCGACTGTGACTTCCGTGCGCCTGCCGCTCTTCCCGCTGAACTCGGTGCTGTTCCCGGGACTCGTGCTCCCGCTGAACGTCTTCGAGGCGCGGTACCGGGCGATGATGCGCGATCTGGCCGCCAGGCCCGAGGACGACCGCCGGTTCGGCGTGATCGCCATCCGGGACGGCCATGAGGTCGCCCCCACCGCGCACGGCATGCCGGACGCCACCCTGCCCGCCGCCGAAGGCCCCACGGCGGGCTTCGGCGACGACCCGATGCGGGCGTTCCATCCGGTGGGCTGCATCGCGGACGCGGCGACCATCCGTGCCAGGTCGTCCGACGACGACAGCGGCTACGAGGTGCTGGCGACCGGCACCCGCCGTTTCCGGCTGCTGTCGGTGGACGCCTCGGGGCCGTATCTGACGGGCGAGGTGGTGGAGCTGGAGGAGGGCGAGGGGACCGGCGCGGGGGCGCTCGCCTCGGGCGTCGTACGGGCCTTCCGCACCTATCAGAAGCGGCTGGCGTGGGCGAACGAACGCACCCTGTCCACCGGGCAGGACCTGCCCGCCGACCCGGCCGTGCTCTCCTACCTCGTGGCCGCCGCGGCCGTACTGGACATCCCCGCCAAGCAGCGGCTGCTGGAGGCGGCGGACACCGCGACCCGGCTCACCCAGGAGCTGAAACTCCTTCGCCAGGAGTCGGCGCTGCTCGGTAAGCTCCCGTCGCTGCCGGCCGTGAATCTGACCCGGCAGCCGACCAGCCCCAACTGACGCGAGGCGCTCCCCAGTTGTCGAAGAAGTCGAAGAAGCAGGCGAAGCACGAACCGTCGCGGTCCGGCGCCGGCGGCACCCCGGCGACCGTCGCGCTCACCGCCTCCGGTGTCGCGTTCACGGTGCACGCGTACGAGCACGACCCGGCCGCCGCCTCGTACGGCGAGGAGGCCGCCGAGGCGCTCGGCGTCGCACCGGAGCAGGTGTTCAAGACCCTGCTGGCGGAGGTGGACGGCACCCTGACCGTCGCGGTGGTCCCGGTGTCCGGCTCCCTGGATCTCAAGGCGCTGGCGGCCGCGGTGGGCGGCAAGCGGGCCGCGATGGCCGATCCGGCGGCGGCCGAGCGGAGCACGGGGTACGTCCTCGGCGGCATCTCGCCGCTCGGCCAGCGCAAACGGCTGCGGACGGTGGTGGACGTATCGGCCGAGGGCCGGCCGACGGTCTGCGTCTCGGCGGGCCGGCGCGGCCTGGAGGTCGAGCTGTCCCCCGCCGATCTGGTCGCGCTGACCGGCGCGCGGCTGGCACCGATCGCCCGCGGCTGAGCCCGGGGGCGAGGCCCGGGTCACGGGGCCGGGTTGACGGAGCCGGGGCGACGGACCGGCTCATGGGACCGGATCGTGGCGGCCGGGCCCCGGGCAGCCGGGCGGGCATGGCCGAGAACAGCCGCGGACGGCGCCGTACGGCGGCCGCGGGCCCGTCCGGAGCCTTTACGGCGGGCGCCTCCTCGGCTACGACCGGGGTGGAGGTACGCCATGTCGAAGAGGACCCGCAAGCGGAAGTGGCGCATCAGGAAGCGCCGGGCCAACCACGGACGCCGGCCGTCCTGAGGCCCCGGGGACCGGGACCTGCCGGACGGCTCCGGTCCGCGGCGCCCGCCGGCCGGATGTCACGGGCCGGGCGCCGGGACCGGCCGTCGTCACCGCTCCTGCGGTCCCAGGTGGCCGGACCAGTCCGGCACCACGGGCGGCTGCTCCGGGTCGCGCGGCCCGAACAGCCCGGTCAGCACCACCTGCACCACCATCGCGGCGATCGGCCAGGCCAGCAGCACGCCCTTGGCCTGGAGCCGCAGCGGGCCGTAGAAGGTCACCCCGGTGCCGACCTCCTTGGCGTGGGCGACGACATCCGGTGTGGGGCCCAGCCACATGCCCGTCAGCCAGCCCACCACCGCGGCGAGCAGCCCGCCGACGACCAGCGCCGCCACCAGCGGAAGCCCGCCCCGCCGGCGGAAGAGGAACACCACGGCGGCGCTGAGCGCCCCGAAACCGAGGGCCAGCAGCACGAACGTGCCGTCCGCGCCGATCGCCTCCTCCCCCTCGGCGTTCTTGAGGTAGACGTTGCGGGTGTCCGCGATCAGCGGGGTGTGCGGCGCCAGCCACGCCCACAGCACACCGAGCAGCACACCGCTGACCGCCAGGACGAGCGCGAGCACGGCGCCCTCGACCAGCTCGCGGCGGAATCCGGGGCCGCCGAGGCCGCCGTGTTCCGCGGCCCCGTACCCGTCGGGGTCGGCCGTGGCTCCCCCGGTGGCGGGCGCGGCCCAGGGGTTCCGCGGCTCTTCGGGCGGTTGGTCGTCGCGTGGCGTCAGCGGTGCGGTCACCTTGTCATCGTGCCAGGTCGGCGCCGTGCCGCCAGCAGCAGGACGCCCGTTCGGGCCTGTCGGCCCGGTCACCGGACCGCCGCCCGGCGGTACGCCCAGGCCGCGACGGCCAGCGAGAGCACGCCGACGGCCGCACAAACGCCCAGGTCGGCGCCGATCGCCCACCAGTCGGGGCGGGCGTCGAAGCTCCGCCCCAGCGCCTCCACCCCGTACGTCGAGGGCAGCAGATCGCGGGCGTAACCGATCGGCGCGGGCAGCCGGCCGGCCGGCAGTACGCCCAGCAGCAGCGCCGCCGACATGCCCAACTGACCACAGAGGGTGGCCAGTTCAGGGCGGGGGGCGAGCAGTCCGAGGGCGGCGCCGAGGCCGGCGAGCGCCGCACCGGCCAGCGGGATCACGGCGGCCAGTATCCACAGGTTGGCCATCGGCAGCTGGAAGAGCAGACAGCCGGTGACGGCGGTGACGACCGTGCCGGGCACGGTGAACGAGGCGTACGCACCGGCCGCCCCGAGCACCACCGCGGCCGGCGGCACGGGCAGCGTCGCGTAGTGGTCGAGCCCGCCACCGGCCCGTAGCTGCCCGAAGTACTGCGCCAGCAGATTGAGTGCCACGAAGGCGACGACCAGCACACTGGCCCCGGACACCACGGCCCGCGCCTCGTCGCCGCCGTCGACCACCCCGCGCATCAGGATCATGATCCCGACGGACTGGAAGGTGGCGACGAAGAGCAGGGGGATCCGGGCGACCCGGGCCCGCGAGAGCTGGGCGCGGTAGACGGCGCCCAGCGCGGGGAACAGGCGGGCGCGCGGCCCCAGCGGGGCGGCCGGGCCGTCCTCGGGCCACGCCCCGGGATCCGGGGTGCCCACTCCGGTCCCGGCCACCGCTTCCGCGGGAACCACACTCACGCCTCCACCAAGCCTTCCTCGGTACGTCTTCGGTACGCCCCCGTACCCGCCATGCCGGGCGCCGGGCGGTCGCCGCCCGCGGCCGCCGCGCTCCCCCGCCTCACCCCTTGACCAGCCCTTCCCCGCGCCCGCCGAGTGCCAGATACACGTCCTCCAGGCTGGGCGTGGCGAGGGTGAAATCGTCCAGGGCGGCGAAGGCCGGGCCCGCGGTGACGGCCGAGACGGCGGCGCGGGCCTGTCCGGCGGGGAGGCGGAGGGTCCAGCGGCGGCCGGCCGCGCGGGCGGTGGCGGCGAGGGCGGCGACCTCGGGGACGTCCAGGGGCGGCTGATCCCGCCACACCAGTTCCAGCCGGATCTCCTCCCCCACCAGTTCCTTCAGCCCGCCCGGTGAGTCGCAGGCGATGACCCGGCCCCGGTCGATCACCGCGACCCGGTCCAGCACGCTCTCGGCCTCCAGCACGTTGTGCGTCACCAGCACCACGGTGGTACCCCGCTCGGCCCGGCGCCGGTCCACCGCGGCCCACACCGCGCGCCGCGCGACGGGGTCCATACCGGTGGTCGGCTCGTCCAGTACCAGCAGCGGCCGCTCGCCGATCAGCACGGCCGCGAAGCACGCCAGCCGCCGCTGTCCGCCGGAGAGTTTCTTCAGGGCGCGGCCCGCGATGTCCGCGAGGCCCAGTTCACCGACGACCGCGTCCCGCCGGGCCCGTGCCTCGCGCGCGGTCAGTCCGCGCAGCCGGCCGGTGGTCTCCACGGCGAGCGCGACGGTCATCTCGTCCAGCGCGGTGGACTCCTGACCCAGATAGCCGAGCAGCCGCGCGGCCCGCTCAGGGTGGCGCACCAGGTCGTGGCCGAGCACGGACACGCTGCCGGAATCCGGTCGCAGCAGTCCCGTCAGCTGGCGCACCAGGGTGGACTTGCCGGCGCCGTTGGGGCCGAGCAGCCCGAAGATCTCGCCGCGCCGCACGTCGAGGCTGATGCCGTCACTGGCGCGTACCGCGGGCGCCTGTGCCGCCCCGCGGCGCCCGCGCATCGCGGGGTACGTCTTGACCAGGTCCCGTACGGCACACACCGTCGCGCCGCGCTCCACCTGTTTTGCGCCCGTTCTCACGAGCTATGAGGGTACGCGGCCCCGTGCCGCCCCCGGCCCGCGGGTCAGGGGCGGCACCGGGGCCGGGGCGGCGGGCCGTGCGCGGGGGACGGACGCGGGCGCGCGGCCGGCGGGCGAGGTGCGGCGGGCCCGCCGCGCGCGGCGGGCGGCCGGATGCGGCCGTCAGTCCCCGGCCGGGGTGCGCTCGGCGGCGGTGCGCTGGTCCACCTCGCGCCAGAATCCGGCCCGGATCGCATAGCGGTCGTGCTCGTCGATCTGGTCGTCCTTGTGGGCGAGCAGGCCGAACCGGGCGGCGTAGCGGAGCAGTTCGCCGTCGATGCGGTGCGGGATACGCGGGTACTCCACCGAGAGCTGCTGGAGATGCGCCGTGCCGGAGAGCCGCTCGGTCCAGCGCCGGGCGAAGACCTGGCCGACCTCGAAGGGGTCGCCGCTGACGGCCGTGATGTCCTCCTCACGGTCGGCCCAGCGCTGCTCGGCGCTGGTCAGCTGGGCGAGGGTCGGCAGGGACGCGGTCTCGGACAGTTCGCCCGCCGGGCCACCGCGCTCGACCCACCCCTTGTCGGAGGACCAGCGCAGAGTGGCGCTGGGTGCGGGCACCTGCTGGCCGCCGGACGCCGGGGCGGCCGGTCCCGGACCCGCGGCGTGGGTCCGGCTCAGCCCGGCCAGATCCTTGGGCGTGGGGACGACCCTGGGGCCGGTGGTGCCGGAGTTCTCGTCCGTCGCGCTGTCGTCGGTGCTCCCGGGCCGCGCCGTACCGTTCGTGCCGTTGCGGCGTTCGTGGCCGTGGTCGGTGGTGTCCGACCCGGTGGCGGCGGCGGCCGCGGCGGCGACCGCGGACTCCGGCAGCGGCGCGGAGAGGATCGCGGCGATCTCGGGGCGCGGTACGGGGGGCGGTGCGCAGGGGCCGCCGATCTCCTTGGCGCGTACCGCCCGGGTGATCCAGGCCCGGTCCAGCACCCGCCGTTCGTCGGCCTCCGCGACCAGGTCCTCGGACTGGTTGTAGTCGCCGTCCGCGGCCTGGACGGCCCACAGGTGGACGGCGACGCCGTGCTCCTTCGCCGACATCAGACCGGGCAGCAGATCGCCGTCGCCGGTGACGAGGACGATGTCGGAGCAGGCACGGTTGCGGGCGAGTTCGGTCAGCTCGGCGTGCATGGCGGCGTCCACGCCCTTCTGCGCCCAGCGTCCGTCGCTGCGGGTGAGGGCGCCGAGCCGGACGGTGACCCGCGACATGACGCGGAGCCGGCGGTGCTCGGGCTGCGGGACGCGGTCGGGGGCGCCGTCGAACCAGTAGATCCGCAGCAACGGCCGTTCCGTATCGGCCTCGGCCCGCTGCCGCAGGCCCTGGATGAGGGCGGCGTGATCGACGGTGATCCGGGACCGGGCAGGCTCTCCGGCGAGCAGACTCGCGGCGGCGCCGAGCAAATATCCGGCGTCCACCAGGACGACGCAGCGATCCACGTTCCACCCTCTTCCCTGAGGTGCTGAAGTCCGGTCGCCCCCCGGCTCGGCCTGTGGCACGAGTTTCCTTCGGCTTTCCTTCGAGTCTGCCCGACCGTACGGGGGTTATCTGCCCGAACTCGATCATCGGCGTGGCGGATTCGGCGGGGATCCCGGGTGGTTCGCGTGACCTCCCGCATCACCCGCGGTAATTACCCGAAATGCGGTGCCTTGTCCGGCGTGTAAGTCTGGTCCCGGCCCCGATCTCAGGATCCCCCCTCAGGAGGCATGATCATGGCCAAGCACAAGAAAGACCGAAATAAGCAGCAGAAGGCCGGACCGGCCGAGCGCGGTCACGAGCAGTCCCAGAAATCGTCCCTCGACGCGATATCCCAGCCACAGCAGTCGGCCCAGGGCAATCCGGCGGACGTCGCCCGCAAGCACCAGCGGCGCTTCGGCCACAACTGACACAGCGCACCGATGAGTTGAGGGGCGCGCCCGGTGCGGACGCGCCCCTCGGCCTGGGCACCGCGGCCGGCCGACGGCCGTCCCTCGTACGGGTTCCGGTTGCGGCGCACACGCTCTTCGCGCAGAGGTCCGCCGCATCCCACGGTTGTTACCCGTTCGGGTACACCACCGCTGTGGCTGAGCAACGTCGCCGCCACCGGGGCGGGCCGCCCTCGCCGGGGCGCCCGCCGGACCCGGGCGCCCGCGCATACGGGGCGTCCGGGCGTGCGGCGGCGTCCGGGCCGTCGCCACCGGGACGGACCGGCGGCCCCGCGCCCGGTGACCGGGGCCCGCCGGGGCTCAGCCCGCCAGGCAGGACGGGCCGAGCAGCACCTTGAGATCGCCGAACAGCGACGGGTCGGGTGTGACCCGGTGCCGGTCCAGCCGGAGCACGGTGGTCTTGCGGGCCCCCAGGAGCTTGATCCGCACCTCCGTGGAGCCGCGGTGGCTGCTGAGCACCTCACCGAGCTTCTCGACCATCGGCGGGGTGACCTTGACCGTCGGGATGATGATCGTGACCGGCGCGTTCGCCCCCGCCTCGGAGAGGTCGGGGACCATCATCTCCATGGCGACCAGCCGCGGGATGTCCTCCCGCTTGTCGAGCCGGCCCTTGACGAACACCACGGTGTCCTCGACGAGTTGGGTCGACACCAGCTGGTAGGTCGCCGGGAAGAACATGCAGTCGATGGAGCCGGCGAGGTCCTCGACGGTGGCGATGGCCCAGGCGTTGCCCTGCTTGGTCATCTTGCGCTGGAGGCCGGAGATGATGCCGCCGATGGTGACGATCGAGCCGTCCGAGTAGTCGCCGCCGGTCAGCTGGGCGATGGCCGCGTCCGCCTTGTCGGACAGAACGTGTTCCAGCCCGAAGAGCGGGTGGTCGGAGACGTAGAGGCCGAGCATCTCGCGCTCCTGGGCGAGGAGGTACGCCTTGTCCCACTCGATGTCCGAGAACTCGACGTCGAGCCCGAAGCCGGGGCCGTCGGAGCCGTCGTCGGAGCTGTCGCCCATCCCGCCGAAGAGGTCGAACTGCCCCTCGGCCTCCTTGCGCTTGACCTGGACGACGTTGTCGATCATCGATTCGTAGTGCGCCGTCAGCCCCTTGCGGGTGTGGCCCATCTCGTCGAAGGCGCCGGCCTTGATCAGCGATTCGGTGGTGCGCTTGTTGCAGGCGACCGCGTCGACCTTGTCGAGGTAGTCGGGGAAGGAGGCGTACTTCCCCTTGGACTTGCGGCAGCGGATGATCGAATCGACGACGTTCTGGCCGACGTTGCGGACCGCGGTGAGGCCGAAGAGGATCACGTCGTCGCCCTGGGCGGCGAAGTTCGCCTCCGACTCGTTGACGTTCGGCGGCAGCACCTTGATGCCCATGCGGCGGCACTCGTTCAGATAGACCGCCGACTTGTCCTTGTCGTCGCGCACCGAGGTGAGCAGTCCGGACATGTACTCGGCCGGGTAGTTGGCCTTCAGATACGCGGTCCAGTACGTGACCAGGCCGTACGCGGAGGAGTGCGCCTTGTTGAAGGCGTAGCCGGCGAAGGGGACCAGGACGTCCCACAGGGCCTGGATCGCCGCGTCCGAGAAGCCCTTCTTCTTCGCGCCGGCCTGGAAGAGCACGAAGTTCTTGTCCAGCTCCTCCTTCTTCTTCTTGCCCATGACGCGGCGCAGCACGTCGGCCTCGCCGAGGGAGTAGCCGGCGACGATCTGCGCGGCCTTCTGCACCTGCTCCTGGTAGACGATCAGGCCGTGGGTGAGGCCGAGGACCTCCTTGAGCGGCTCCTCCAGCTCCGGGTGGATCGGGGTGATCTCCTGCTGGCCGTTCTTGCGCAGCGCGTAGTTCGTGTGCGAGTTCATGCCCATCGGGCCGGGCCGGTACAGGGCCGAGACGGCGGAAATGTCCTCGAAGTTGTCGGGCTTCATCAGCCGCAGCAGCGAGCGCATCGGGCCGCCGTCGAACTGGAAGACGCCGAGGGTGTCGCCGCGCTGGAGCAGTTCGTAGGTCTTGGGATCGTCCAGCGGGATGGAGAGGAGATCGAGGTCGACGCCCTTGTTGGCCTTCACCATCTTGACGGCGTCGTCCATGATCGTGAGGTTGCGCAGGCCCAGGAAGTCCATCTTCAGCAGGCCGAGCGACTCACAGCTGGGGTAGTCCCACTGCGTGATCGTCACGCCGTCGGTGTGCCGCACCCAGACCGGGACGTGGTCGGTGATGGTCTCGCTGGACATGATCACGCCGGCCGCGTGCACACCCATCTGCCGGACCAGGCCCTCGACGCCCTTGGCGGTGTCGATGACCTTCTTGACGTCCGGTTCGTTCTCGTACATCCCCCGGATCTCGCCCGCCTCGCCGTAGCGCGGGTGCTTGGGGTCGGTGATGCCGTTGAGGTCGATGCCCTTGCCGAGGACATCGGCGGGCATCGCCTTGGTGAGGCGGTCGCCCATCGCGTACGGGTAGCCCAGGACGCGCGCGGAGTCCTTGATGGCGTTCTTCGCCTTGATGGTGCCGTACGTGCCGATCATGGCGACCTTGTCTGCGCCGTACTTCTCCGTCACATACCGGATCACTTCGACGCGCCTGCGCTCGTCGAAGTCGATGTCGACGTCGGGCATGGAGATGCGCTCGGGGTTGAGGAACCGCTCGAAGATCAGCCCGTGCTCGATGGGGTCGAGGTCGGTGATGCCCATGGCGTACGAGACGATCGAGCCGGCCGCGGAGCCACGGCCGGGGCCGACCGCGATGCCGTTGTTCTTCGCCCACATGATGAAGTCGGCGACCACCAGGAAGTAGCCGGGGAACCCCATCTGGATGATGATGTCCATCTCGTACTCGGCCTGCTTCTGGCGGTCCTCGGGGACCCCGTTCGGGAAGCGGCGGGCCATGCCGACCCGGACCTCTTCCTGGAACCAGGTGACCTCGGTGAACCCCTCGGGCACGTCGAACTTCGGCATCAGGTCACGCTTGTCGAACCAGCCGTCGTTGTTGATCTGCTGGGCGACCAGGAGGGTGTTGGCGCACCCCTCCTGCCAGGCGTCGGAGGAGTCGATGGCGTACATCTCGTCCGTCGACTTGAGGTAGTAGCCGGTGCCGTCGAAGCGGAAGCGGTCCGGGTCGGAGAGGTTCTTGCCGGTCTGGATGCACAGCAGGGCGTCGTGCGCGGTGGACTCGTTCGCGTAGGTGTAGTGCGAGTCGTTGGTGACCAGCGGCGGGATGCCGACCTTCTTGCCGATCTCCAGCAGACCGTCGCGCACCCGCCGCTCGATCTCGATGCCGTGATCCATCAGCTCCAGGAAGTACCGGCCCTCGCCGAAGATGTCCTTGTAGTCGGAGGCCGCCTGCACCGCCTCGTCGAACTGGCCGAGCCGCAGCCGGGTCTGCACCTCGCCCGACGGGCAGCCGGTGGAGGCGATCAGCCCCTCCGACCACTGCGCGATGGTCTCCTTGTCCATCCGGGGCCACTTCGTCAGCCAGCCCTCGGCGTACGCGTCGGAGGAGAGCCGGAAGAGGTTGTGCAGACCGGTCCGGTTGGCCGCCCAGATGGTTTTGTGGGTGTAACCACCGGAACCGGAGACGTCGTCGCGCTTCTGGTGCGGCTGGCCCCACTGGATGCGCCGCTTGTTGCGGCGGGACTCGGGGGCGACATACGCCTCGATGCCGATGATCGGGGTGACGCCCGCCTTTTTCGCCTGATGGAAGAAGTCGTAGGCGCCGTGGAGGTTGCCGTGGTCGGTCATCGCGATATGCGACATGCCCATCTCGTTGCACGCGTTGAACATGTCCTTCAGCCGCGCGGCACCGTCCAGCAGCGAGTACTGGGTATGGACGTGCAGGTGCGTGAAGGGCGGCTTGGCCACGGCGGAAGACCTCCGGGAAACGGTCGGCGGGGCACCTCCCGGCGGGGGCGAGGGAGGTGGGTGAGACGGTTTCGAAGTCTACGACCCCCCAGTGACAACCGAGGCGATCCCAGGGCGGCACCGGGGCGACGCCGGAGGGCGCCGGAAGCCATCGGACGAGCGGCCCGGGAGGGGCACTCCCGCGAGGTCCCGCCCGTTGTCCGTGACGGATCCCGGCGACGGATCCCGGTGACATGTCTCCCCGGCCGGCCTCCGCGGCCGCTCCGGGGGACCGGGTTCCGGCGCCGGTCTCCGCCCCCTCTCCGCTGCCGTTCTTCAGGAGGCACTCAGCGATGTCGTCCCAGCACGCCCCGGCACAGGACGCCGCGCGGCGCGGCGAGCAGATCCTCGCCGTCTTCGACACCGCGTTCGCGGAGCCGCTCGCCGCCGGCCCCGCGGCCCTGCGGGGCACGTTCCGGAAGATGGCCGCCTCCGCCTTCGCCTTCTACCGGGGCGCGGCCTGCCTGTTCTACCGCGACCTGGCGGCCGGGCACGGAGCGCGGCCGGACGAGAAGGACAGTGCGGACAGGGCGTACGGGACGGACGGTGTCACCGCGGCCGGCCCGCACACCGGCAGCCCGCACACCGGCAGCCCGCACACCGACAGCCCGCACACCGGCCCGTATCTGGACGAGCGGACCAGCCGGGTGTGGATCCACGGCGATCTGCACGCCGGGGCGTTCGGCACGTACCTGGACGCCACGGGCCGACTGGTCCTCCACGCGGGCGGCTTCGACGAGGCGTACGTCGGGCCCTTCCTCTGGGACCTCCAGCGGTTCGCCGCCTCCGTCGCGCTGCTCGGCCACGCCAAGGCGCTCAGCGACGCGCAGATCACCGGCCTGGTGCGGACGTACGCCGCCGCCTACCGCGAGCGGATCCACGCGCTGGCCGCCGACGCGAAGAGCCCCGGCCGCGACGAGCTGCCGCCGCTCACCCTCGACACCGCCGAGGGTCCGCTGCTGGACACGCTGCGCGAGGCCCGTGCGCGCACCCGGAGCGGGCTGCTGGAGACGGTGACGGAGGTCCGCGACTTCGAGCGGCGGTTCTCGGCCGGCGCCGGGGCCGTCGAGCTGGACGCGGCGGCCCGCTACAAGGTCCTGGCGGCCTTCGACGGCTATCTGGAGACGCTGCCCGAGTCGAGCCTGGCCCACCCGGACGCGTACCGCGTCAAGGACGTGGTGGGCCGGCACGGCACCGGCCCGGCCGGAACACCCTCCTACGACATCCTCCTGGAGGGCGGCAGTGACGCCCTGGAGAGCGATGTGGTGATCTCCCTGCGGCAGGCGCGGACCCCGGCCGTCGCGCGGCACCTCACCGGCCCTCTGGTCGGCGGCCACTTCCGGCACGAGGGACACCGCGCCGCCGTCGCACAGCGCGCGCTGCAAGCACACGCCGACCCGTGGCTGGGCTGGACCGAGCTGGACGGCGCGGGTCATCTGGTCACCGAGCTCTCCCCGTACGCGGTCGGTCTGGACTGGCCGGAGCTCGACGACCCGGCGGAGATCTCGGCGGTGGTGGCCGGCCTGGGCCGGGTCACGGCGGCCCTGCACGCCGTGCCGGCCGGCGGCGGCCACGCCCTGGTGCCGTTCTCGGCCGAGCGCGCCATCGACGCGGCCATCGCGGCCGACGAGGAGGGCTTCGCCACGGTGCTGGTGGACTTCGCGCACTCCTACGGCGCGCGTGCCCGCCGCGACCACGAGATCTTCGTGGACCTCCTCCGCGACGGCCGGATCCCCGGCGTGTGAGGCCGCGCCGCGGAACCGCGCCGGCGTGCCCGGACCGCCCCGGCGCGACCGGGGCGCCAGAGCCGGTCCCGCCGGGCACCCACCGGGCGGATTCGCGGGACGTTCCGCCCCGAAGCCCCTTAGCCGGCACTTATCCCGGCCCATGGCACACTCGCACCAATGGACATCTCGGCGGCACACCTGCGGGCACTGCGCGCGGCGCTCTTCACGGCGCTGTGCGTGACGCTGTCCTCGGCGTCCCATGTGCTGCTGTCCCGTATGCCGCTGCCGGTGACCACCGTCGCCGCCCTCTCCCTCGCCGTGTACGCCCTCGCCTACGCGCTGGCCGGCCGGGAGCGCGGCTACTGGCGGATCGCCGCGCTGCTGCTCCCCCTGGAACTGGCCGCCGACACCGTCTTCAGCATCGGCCAGCACACCTGTTACGGACCGGCCGGCGGCCCGGTCACCGGCGCGCTGCGCTCGCTGGGCGTGGATCTGCTCTGCGGCGGCGGTTCGGTCGGCTCCCCGCTGACCCAGCTGTCCGGGGACGACGCCGCGCCCGTCTCGACCTGGCTGCTGCTGCTCGTGGCGCATCTGCTCATCGGGCTGCTGGCAGCCGCCTGGCTGCGCCGCGGCGAGGCCGCACTGGCGCAGCTGCTGGGCGCGGTGGCCGGTTTCGCCTTCCGGCCGCTGCTGATCGCCGTCGCGGTGGCCGGCCGGGCGCTCGCCCCGCGCCGCCCGGCGCCCGCTCCCGTGGGGGCCGTTCCGGCCACCGGCACCGCCCCCCTGCTCGTGCACTGTGTCGTGCGCCGTGGACCGCCCTGCGCGCTCGCTGCCTGAGGCCCCGGCCCGCGCAGCGCGCGTACGTACGCACCCCTAAGGGCGCGCGTACGCCTCCCGACAGCACGCACCCCCTTCCCACGGATTTCCCACGGAGCAGGTACAGCCATGAGCAACCGCAACAACCAGGCCAACAAGCAGGCAGCGCGCGAGCGGCTGCGCGCCGAGCGCGAGCGGCAGGCGAAGAAGGACCGGACCCGCCGGCAGCTGACGGTCGGCGGCGCGATCGTCGCGGTCCTCGCGATAGCCGGCGGTATCGGCGTGGCGGTCGCCAACTCGGGCGGCGACAGCGCCGGCGGCGGCGCGGCCGGCGACACCTGGGCGAAGGCCGCGAAGGCCACGCTCGTCAAGCCCGCCAACACCGCCGGTGCCAAGGGCACCGAGGTCGTCGTCGGCAAGGCGGACGCCAAGAACACCCTGGAGGTCTTCGAGGACCCGCGCTGCCCCGGCTGCGCCAACTTCGAGCAGAACGTCGGGGAGCAGATCCAGAAGGACGTCAAGGACGGCAAGTACAAGGCGTCCTTCCACGTGGGCACCTTCCTGGACGGCATGCTCAAGGGCACCGGCTCCAAGGACGCGCTGAGCGCCATGGGTGCCGCGCTCAACGTCGGCCCGGACGCCTTCCTGAAGTACAAGGAGGCGCTGTACTCGAAGGAGTACCACCCGGAGGAGACCGGCCCGGACAAGTTCGCCGACAACAGCTATCTGCTCAAGGTCGCCGACACCGTCCCGGCGCTCAAGGGCAACGCCGCCTTCCAGAAGGCCGTCAAGGACGGCACGTACGACCGGTGGGCGCTGGAGATGTCCGACGCGTTCGACTCGGTCAAGGACGTCACCAGCACCCCGACGATCAAGCTGAACGGCGCGGTGCTGGGCACCGACGGCGAACGGGGCAAGGTGGCCCCGGCCACGCTGGACGCTTTCAACTCGATGGTCGACAAGGCCCTGAAGTCCTGACCTCCCGCCGTGCCCGGCCGGCCGCCGGGCACGGCTGACCGCCGGGCACGGCTGACCGCGGCATTCCCGGCCGGCGCGCGAGCTGCGCGCCGGCCGATGCCAAATCTTGACCCGGCCTTCCGTCGTGTTCATGGCAGACTCCCGGCATGCAGGGGACGGGAGTGCGCCCGGTGGCCCGGCCGGCGGTGCACCTCAGGGTGGTGCGGGCCGCGCTGTTCACCGCGCTCTGCGTCACCCTGTCCGCGGCCTCCCACGTCCTGCTCTCGCGTGCCCCGTTACCGCCCGCGACGGTCGCCGCGAGCTGCGCCGCCGTCTTCGCCGCCACGTACGCGCTGGGCGGCCGGGAGCGCGGCTACTGGCGGATCGCCGCCCTCCTGATACCGCTGGAGCTGGCCGCCGACACCGTCTTCACCGCCGGGCAGCACACCTGTTACGGACCGGCCGGCGGTCCGGTCACCGGCCCGCTGCGCGCGGTCGGCGTCGAACTGCTCTGCCGGGGCGGCGAGCTGGGCACCCCGCTGGCCCGGGTGGCCGCCCATCCGGGCGGCCCGCTGCCGCCCGCCGTACCGGTGGCCGCCCCCTGGCTGCTGCTCGCCGCGCATCTGGCGGTCGGGCTGCTCGCCGCCGCCTGGCTGCACCGCGGGGATGCCGCACTGGACCGGCTGCTGCGCGCGGTGGCCGCGTTCGCGTTCCGGCCGCTGCCGCGCGCGGACGCCGCCGCGCCTCCCCCGCCCCGCCGCCGGATCCGGCCGCCGCATCCCGTGCTGCCGGCCCGCCCGCGGCCCCACCTCGTGCACTGCGTACAGCGCCGCGGCCCGCCCCCCGCGCCCGCACGGCAGGGGCACCACCACCGCCCCGCCGCCGTCTGAGCAGTCCGTACGAGAGTCGGCGGCAGCCCGCCGCAGCACCGAGGGGACCGGGACACACTCATGAGCAACCGCAACAACCAGGCCAGCAAGTCGGCAGCCCGCGAACGGATCCGTGCCGAGCGCGAGCGGCAGAAGAAGAAGGAGAAGGTGCGCCGCCAGCTCGTCGTGGCGGGCGCGGTGATCGGCGTCCTGGCGATCGCCGGCGGCATCGGTTACGCCGTGCTGAAGGCGAACGAGCCCACCGGCTGGGAGGCCGCCAAGGAGGCCAAGCTCGTCGCACCGGCGCACACCCAGGGCGAGAACGGCACCGAGATCCTGATCGGCGGCAAGAACGCCAAGGAGACCCTGGAGGTCTTCGAGGACGTGCGCTGCCCGGCGTGCGCGGCGTTCGAGCAGAGCACCGGCCCGGCCCTGCTCAGGGACATCGAGGACGGCCGGTACAAGGTCCGCTTCACCATGTACACCTTCATCGACGGTATGGGCGGCGGCGAGGGCTCCAAGAAGGCGCTGAACGCGCTCGGCGCGGCGCTGAACATCAGCCAGGACGCCTTCTTGAAGTACAAGGCGGCGCTGTACTCCGCCAAGTACCACCCCGATGAGCGCGAGGACGTCTACGGCAAGAACTCCGAACTGCTCAAGGTCGCCGCCGAGGTACCGGCGCTGAAGAACAACAAGGCGTTCGAGACGGCGGTCGAGCAGGGCACCTACAACCGCTGGGTGATGGAGATGACGGCGCTGTTCGGCCGCAAGGGGGTCAAGGGCACGCCGACCTTCATGCACGGTGACAAGAAGCTGGTGATCCCCGAGGTACCGCAGCAGCAGATGACGCAGGAGCAGTACAACCAGCTCGCGCAGGCCAACTTCAAGAAGATGATCGACAAGGAGTTCGGCCCGGCGAAGGGGACCGCTCCGGGCCAGGACGCGGACAAGAGCGGCGGCAAGGACGGCGCCAAGGGCAAGGAGACCGGCGGCGGGAAGGGGATCCGCGAGGGCGAACCGACCCGGTAGACCGCACCGCCGGTGCCGTACGGGGGAACGGGCGGGCGCACTCACCGGGATGTCCGGGAATCCCCGGGGTCCTGGCTCCGGGGATTCCCGGGGCCAGGGCCGGTGCGCCGAGGGTTCCCGCGCCCGCCGCTACAGTCCGGCCAGGAACCCCAGCGCCACCCGCCAGGTGTGCTCCGCCGCCTCCGCGTCGTAGTCCGGCAGTTCGGGGTCGGTGTAGAGGTGGCCGGCGCCGGCGTAACGGAAGACCTCGACGTCCGCGCCGGCCCGCCGCATCTGGAGGTACCAGGCGTTCAGCCAGTCGTGCGGCTCGTACGGATCCGGGTCGGCTACGTGCAGCTGCACCGGGAGGTCGTCGGCGACGGCGTCCTCCGCGATGTCGGAGGTGCCGTGCAGCAGGAGCAGACCGCGGGTCTTCTCGTCCGCCAGCGCCAGATTCTGCGCGACCGAACCGCCGAAGGAGAAACCCGCGTAGACCAGACCGCGGTCGGAGTACGGCGCAGCGGCCAGAACGGCCCGCTTGAGCAGTTCGTCCTTGCCGATGGCGTCCTTGATGGCCATCCCGTCCTGCACCGAACCGGCGGTCCGGCCGTCGAACAGATCGGGGACGATCACCTCGTGCCCGGCGGCGCGCAGCCGGTCCGCCCCGGCGTGCACCGCGGGGCGCAGTCCGCACACCGAATGGAACAGGACAATCGTCGAAGAACCGCTGGCCGCGGACTCGGTGGAGGCCGGCACTGACATCACTCCCTGGGGTTTGCTCGCTCTTCCCCCATCGTGCCAGCTGCCACTGACAGTTCCGCTCACTGCGTGGCGCGCAGGCTGCGCATGTCCAGATGGCGCAGCACCCGGTCCACGATCTCCGGGTCGGCACCCGGTTCGCTGCGCGCGGCGAGCACCTCGTGCCGGGCCGCGGAGAGCATCTCCCCGTGGATGCGCTGCACCTTCTTCATCCGCGTGATCCGCTTCTCGAAGTGCTCGCGCCGCTCGTCGTCCATGATCTCCGGCGAGATCCGGGCGCCGATGTCGTACGCGCGCCGGGACAGCTGGTCGGTGATCTCCTCGGGCAGCTCCTCGACCTCCATGATCTCCCGCAGCCGCCGCTTGGACGCCTTGATCACCCGGAGCGCCAGCTCCCGCTCCAGCGCGTCCTCGGCATCGGTGTCGGCCCGCACCCGGAGCTTGCGCACCAGCCAGGGCAGGCTCAGGCCCTGGACTACCAGAGTGGTGAGCACCACCGCGAAGGCGATGAAGAGGATCTCGTCACGGGCCGGGAAGTCCGTGCCGCCGTCGACGGTGTACGGGATGGCCAGCGCCAGCGCCACCGAGGCCACCCCGCGCATCCCGGACCACCACATGATGACCGTCTCGCGCCAGCTCAGTGGGATGTCCTCGTCGTAGTCGCGGCGCTTGTGCATCCGCTTGGCCAGCCAGGCGGCGGGCAGCAGCCACAGCAGGCGGACGGCGACGACCACACCGACGACGGCCGCGGCCGCGCCGAGCATCTCGGCCCACCGCCCGGACGCGGTGCCGAAGATGTTGTGCATCTCCAGGCCGATCAGCCCGAAGGCGACACCGGTGACGAGGGTGTCGACGACTTCCCAGAAGGTGTATCCGGCGAGCCGGCCCATCACGTCGTCGGCGTCGACGGCGTACTCGGCCAGGAAGAGCGCACTGGTCAGCACCGCCAGCACCCCGGACCCCTGGAACTCCTCGGCGAGTACGTACGCGACGAACGGCACCAGCAGCGTCAGGCCGATCTGCAACGTCGGGTCGCCGAGCCGCCCCATCAGCTTGTTGGCGGCCCAGCCGAGCACCAGCCCGACCGCTATGGCCACGACCGCGGACAGCACCAGCGAACCGACCGCGGCGGGGGCGGAGAAGGTGCCGCTGACGGCCGCGGCGAGCGCGACGTGGTAGAGCACGATCGCGGTGACATCGTTGAACAGCCCCTCGCCCTCCAGGATGGAGACCATCCGGCGGGGCAGTCCGAGCTTGCCCGCGACGGCGGTCGCGGCGACCGGGTCGGGCGGGGCGACCAGCGCGCCGAGCACCACGGCGCCGGCCAGCGGCAGACCGGGCACGACGGCCTGGGCGACCGCGGCGACGGCGGCCGTGGTGGCGAAGACGAGGGCGACGGCGAGCAGCAGGATCGGCCGGAGGTTGGCCGTGAACTGCCGCCAGGAGGTGCGTTGCACGGCGGCGTAGAGCAGCGGTGGCAGCACCAGCGGGAGGATGAACTCGGGCGGCACCTCGACGTTGGGCACGAACGGCAGCAGCGCCAGCACGGCCCCGAAGAGGGTCATCAGCACCGGTGAGGGAAGCCCCAGCCGGTCACCGACCGGGACCGTGACCACAGCCCCGAGGAGAAGAACGAACATCAGGGCCAGCTGGTCCACGGTGGCTACGCTCCGGGGTCGGTTTCGATCGTTTTCCGCCCCAAGCCTGCCACGACACCGGTCGGTATCCGTCGCGGCCGGTGCCGCGGGTGGCCGGACCGGTGTCCGGCCACCGCGGTATCAGGCACTCTCGTCCCGGACGGTGTCCAGGGCGCGCTGGAGGTCGTCGGGGTAGGCGCTCTCGAACTCGACCCAGCTGCCGTCGGAGGGGTGCTCGAAGCCCAGCCGCACGGCGTGCAGCCACTGGCGGGTGAGCCCGAGCCGCTTGGCGAGCGTGGGGTCGGCGCCGTAGGTCAGGTCACCGGCACAGGGGTGGCGGTGCGCGGACATGTGCACCCGGATCTGGTGGGTGCGGCCGGTCTCCAGCTTGATGTCGAGCAGACTGGCCGCCCGGAACGCCTCGATCAGGTCGTAGTGCGTGACCGACGGCTTGCCCTCGGCGGTCACGGCCCACTTGTAGTCGTGCTGCGGGTGCCGGCCGATGGGGGCGTCGATGGTGCCGCTCATCGGGTCCGGGTGGCCCTGGACGAGGGCGTGGTAGCGCTTGTCGACCGTACGCTCGCGGAACTGCTGCTTGAGGAGGGTGTAGGCGCGCTCGGACTTGGCCACCACCATCAGCCCCGAGGTGCCGACGTCGAGGCGGTGCACGATGCCCTGCCGCTCGGCCGCGCCGGAGGTGGAGATGCGGTAGCCGGCCGCGGCGAGACCGCCGATGACCGTGGTGCCGCTCCAGCCGGGGCTCGGGTGCGCGGCGACGCCGACCGGCTTGACGATCACGACGATGTCGTCGTCGTCGTGCACGATCTCCATGCCCTCGACGGGCTCGGCGACGATCTCCACGGGCACCGCGGGCGCCGGCATCTCGACTTCCAGCCAGGCACCGCCCTGTACCCGCTCGGACTTCATCACCTCGGACCCGTCGACCCGGACCTTCCCGGCCGCGGCCAGTTCGGCCGCCTTCGTACGGGAGAAGCCGAACATGCGGGCCAGCGCGGCGTCGACGCGCTCGCCCTCCAGGCCGTCCGGTACGGGCAGGGTGCGGATCTCGGGAACGGTGCTCACCCCACGAGTATGGCAGTCCCGCCGCGGTGCCCTTCCCGGGTCCGCCCCGGGGCCCGCCCGGCCCGGCCCCGGTGGCGGGTGGCCGGCCGCCGGGGCCCGGCGGCCGCCCGGCCCGTCAGTCCTTGTGGAGCGTGCCGTCGGGGTCGAGCCCGCGGAAGGAGAGGATCACGATCAGGATGCCGCCGCAGACGATCGCGGAGTCGGCGAGGTTGAAGACCGCGAAGTGCGCCGGGCGGATGAAGTCGACCACCGCGCCCTCGAAGACGCCCGGCGCGCGGAAGATCCGGTCGGTGAGGTTGCCGAAGGCGCCGCCGAGCAGCAGCCCGAGGGCGATGGCCCACGGCAGGCTGTACAGCTTGCGCGCGATGCGGGCGATCACCACGATCACCACCGCCGCGATGATCGTGAGGAAGATCGTCAGCGCCTCGCCGATGCCGAAGGCGGCACCGCGGTTGCGGATCACGTCGAACTGGAGCAGCGTCCCGATGACCTGGATGGGCGCGTGGTACTCCAGCTTCGCGACCACCAGCATCTTGCTGCCCAGGTCCAGCATGTACACGACGGCCGCGACCAGGAGCAGTGCCAGGATCCGGCGCTTGCCCCGGCCCTCCCCCTGTTCCGGCTCCGGCTCCGCCGGCCGTCCCCCTTCGGCTCCCGATGCGGGATCCGATCCGGAACCCGGCTCGGATTCCGGCGTACCGGTGATGCGTTCCGCCTCTGCCACGTGTGAGTCCCTCAGCCCGTTGAGTCCGCGGCCAGGCCACGCCTGGCTGACCATGAGGGTACGGCACACGCTGGTGGCCGGGGCCGGTACGGGTGTCCGGCGACGGCCCCACGGCACCGTCAGGCGCGCCGCTCCTGCTTCTGCTTGCACTCCACACACAGCGTCGCGCGCGGGAACGCCTGCATCCGCGCCTTGCCGATCGGTTTGCCGCAGTTCTCGCACAGGCCGTACGTGCCCGCGTCCAGCCGGCCCAGCGCCCGCTCGGTCTGCGCCAGCATCTCGCGGGCGTTGGAGGCGAGCGCCAGTTCGTGTTCCCGGGTGATGTTCTTGGTGCCGGTGTCGGCCTCGTCGTCCCCCGCGCCGTCGCCGGAGTCCCGCATCAGCCCGGCGATGGCGGTCTCGGACGCGGCGATCTCGGTGCGCAGCCGCACCGCCTCGCCCATCAGCTCGGTCCGCGCCGCGGCGACCTCGTCCGGCGTCCAGGGGTCCTCGCCGGGCCGGACGGCGAGTTCGTCCGGCGCCGCGGCCGGTACCGCACCCGCGCGCTTCTTCGCCGCCACCTTCCCGGCACCCGTCTTCTTCGCCTTGGCAGCCGCGGTCCCGGACGGTGCCGTCTTCGTCTCCGCCGTCTTCGATGCCGCGGTCTTGGCGGCGGCGGTCTTGGCCGGGGCGGCCTTCGGAGCGGCTTTCGCGGCGGCGGTCCCGGCCGCCTTCTTGGCCGGGGCCTTGGCCGCCGGAGCCTTCTTGGCCGGGGTCTTCTTGGCCGGGGTCTTCTTGGCCGGGGTCTTCTTCGCCGTGCTCCCCACCGGGGCCTGCTCGGGGGTCGCCGTGCCGTGCGCCGCATCCACCGCGGCGTCCGCCGCCGTGGTCGCGTGCCGCTGCCCACCGGGCGCGGCCTTCTTCGCGGCGGCCTTCCCGGCGGGCGTCGTGCTCTTCTTCGCGGCGGTCTTTTTCGCCACCATGGCCGCGACCCCTTCACGTATATGATCTAGGTGATCTTGTTCGCGAATCGTGACGGGAACGATAAATCGCCACACGGCACGCGGCAACGGGACGCACCGCCCGCCGGCGCCCGCCGCCCGGCCCCCGAGCCCGGTCTGCCTCCGTTGTTCCCGGCTCCCCGCCCGGTAATCCGCCACCGCGAGGGGCACCGACCGCCCCGCGCACTCCGGCACCCGGTGTCTCGCCATTCGGGTCACGCCGTCCGCACCGCACCGCCGCCCGGCCCCACGCCCCCGCCCACCCGGAAAACCGGTCGGCCACTGTCACCGCGGCCCCGTACACTGGGCGCAGCGAGAGGCATTGATGGGACGAGTAGCGTCGTACGCAGCCGACAGCGACCCGGGGACGGTGTGAGCCCGGGGGCGTGCACGACGTGAAGATCACCCCGGAGTCGCCGGAAGAAAGCCCGCGGGTCACCCCGGAGGCGAGTAGAACCGGCAGCGCGACCCCAATGAGGGGGCGGTGCAGCGGCACCGCCAAGGAGGGTGGTACCGCGGGAGCGCGAGCTCTCGTCCCTCCGGACGGAGAACGCAGCAGGTGTCCGCCGGAGGAAGCCCCCGATGAGTCCGCAGCCCCAGTACCGCCAGGTGCCCGCCCAGGTAGACCTTCCCGCCCTTGAGCACGCCGTGCTCGATTTCTGGCAGGAGCAGAAGGTCTTCGCCCGTACCCTCCAGCAGTCCGAGGGACGGCCCGAGTGGGTCTTCTACGAAGGTCCCCCGACCGCCAACGGCATGCCCGGCGCCCACCACATCGAGGCGCGCGTCTTCAAGGACGTCTTCCCCCGGTTCCGCACGATGCAGGGCTACCACGTCGGCCGCAAGGCCGGCTGGGACTGCCACGGCCTCCCGGTCGAGCTGGCCGTGGAGAAGGAGCTGGGGTTCAACGGCAAGAAGGACATCGAGGCGTACGGCATCGCCGAGTTCAACGCCAAGTGCCGTGAGTCGGTGACCCGGCACACCGATGCCTTCGCCGAGCTCACGACCCGCATGGGCTACTGGACCGACCTCGACGACCCGTACCGCACCATGGACCCCGACTACATCGAATCGGTGTGGTGGTCGCTCAAGGAGATCTTCGGCAAGGGCCTGCTGGTCCAGGACCACCGCGTCGCCCCCTGGTGCCCGCGCTGCGGCACCGGCCTGTCGGACCACGAGCTGGCGCAGGGCTATGAGACGGTCGTCGATCCCTCGGTCTTCGTCCGCCTCCCGCTGACCTCGGGCCCGCTGGCCGGCCAGGCCGCGCTGCTGATCTGGACGACCACCCCCTGGACCCTGGTCTCCAACACCTCGGTCGCCGCGCACCCCGACGTCACCTATGTCGTCGCCACCGACGGCACCGAGCAGCTGGTCGTCGCCGAGCCGCTGCTGGCGAAGGCCCTCGGCGAGGGCTGGACGGCCACCGGCCGGTCCTTCACCGGCCGCGAGATGGAGCGCTGGGCCTACGAGCGCCCCTTCTCCCTCGTCGAGCTGGAGGGCGCCAACTTCGTCGTCAACGCCGAGTACGTCACGACCGACGACGGCACCGGCCTCGTCCACCAGGCCCCGGCCTTCGGTGAGGACGACCTCAGGACCTGCAAGGCGTACGACCTGCCGGTGATCAACCCGATCCGCCCGGACGGCACCTTCGAGGAGGAGCTGGCGCTGGTCGGCGGCCAGTTCTTCAAGAAGGCCGACGAGGCGCTCGTGGCCGACCTCGACGCCCGCGGCCTGCTCTTCCGGCACGTCCCGTACGAGCACAGCTACCCGCACTGCTGGCGCTGCCACACCGCGCTCCTCTACTACGCCCAGCCGTCCTGGTACATCCGCACCACCGCGGTCAAGGACGCCCTGCTGCGGGAGAACGAGAACACCAACTGGTTCCCGGATTCGGTCAAGCACGGCCGGTTCGGCGACTGGCTGAACAACAACATCGACTGGGCGCTGTCCCGCAACCGCTACTGGGGCACTCCGCTGCCCATCTGGCGCTGCGCCGAGGACCACCTCACCTGCGTCGGCTCGCTCGCCGAACTTTCCGAGCTGACCGGTACCGACCAGTCGGGGCTGGACCCGCACCGCCCCTTCATCGACGACATCACCTTCGCCTGCCCGACCTGCCAGGGGACCGCGACCCGCGTCCCCGAGGTCATCGACGCCTGGTACGACTCGGGTTCGATGCCGTTCGCGCAGTGGGGCTACCCGTACCGCAACAAGGAGCTCTTCGAGAAGCGCTATCCGGCGCAGTTCATCTCGGAGGCCATCGACCAGACGCGCGGCTGGTTCTACACCCTGATGGCGGTCGGCACCCTCGTCTTCGACAAGTCGAGCTACGAGAACGTCGTCTGCCTGGGCCACATCCTCGCCGAGGACGGCCGGAAGATGTCCAAGCACCTGGGCAACATCCTCCAGCCGATCCCGCTGATGGACCAGCACGGCGCCGACGCGGTCCGCTGGTTCATGGCCGCCGGCGGTTCGCCCTGGGCCGCCCGCCGGGTGGGCCACGGCACCATCCAGGAAGTCGTCCGCAAGACCCTGCTGACGTACTGGAACACCGTCGCCTTCCAGGCGCTCTACGCCCGTACGTCCCAGTGGGCACCGTCCGCGGCCGACCCGGCCCCCGCCGACCGCCCGCTGCTGGACCGCTGGCTGCTCGGCGAGCTGAACACCCTGGTCGATCAGGTCACCCGGTCCCTTGAGGAGTACGACACCCAGCGGGCCGGCAAGCTGCTGTCCGCGTTCGTCGACGACCTCTCCAACTGGTACGTCCGCCGCTCGCGCCGCCGCTTCTGGCAGGGCGACGCGGCCGCGCTGCGCACGCTGCACGAGGTCATCGAGACGGTCACCCGGCTGATGGCGCCGCTCACCCCGTTCATCACGGAGCGGGTCTGGCAGGACCTGGTCGTGCCGGTCACCCCGGACGCCCCGGACTCCGTCCACCTCTCCAGCTGGCCGGTCGCCGACCCGGAGCGCACCGACGCGACACTGTCCACGCAGATGCTGCTGGTGCGCCGGCTGGTCGAGCTGGGCCGGGCGGCCCGCGCCGAGTCCGGTGTGAAGACCCGTCAGCCGCTGTCCCGCGCGCTGGTCGCGGCCGCCGGCTTCGCGGAGCTCTCCGCGGACCTGCGCGCGCAGATCGCCGAGGAGCTCAACGTCGCCTCGCTCGCCTCGCTCTCGGAGGTGGGAGGTTCCCTGGTCGACACCACTGCGAAGGCGAACTTCCGCGCCCTGGGCAAGCGGTTCGGCAAGGGCGTCCAGGCGGTCGCCAAGGCCGTCGCCGACGCGGACGCCGCGGCGCTCTCGCTCGGGCTGCGCAACGGTACGGCGAGCGTCGAGGTCGACGGCGAGACCGTCACCCTGGCCCCCGACGAGGTCATCATCACCGAAACCCCGCGCGAGGGCTGGTCGGTGGCCTCCGACTCCGGTGCCACCGTCGCACTCGACCTGGAGATCACCCCGGAGCTGCGCCGGGCGGGCCTGGCCCGCGACGCCATCCGGCTGATCCAGGAGGCCCGTAAGAACAGCGGGCTGGACGTCGCCGACCGGATCGCGCTGCGCTGGCGGTCCACCGACGACGAGGTGCGTACGGCACTGGCCGACCACGCCGGTCTGATCTCCGACGAGGTGCTCGCCACCGCGTTCGTGGACGAGCACGGCGCCACCGGCGAGGACACCACCGGCTACGGCGAGCCCTTCACGGACGAGGGCCTGGCTCTCACCTTCCAGCTCCGCAAGGCGTAGTCACCTGGCCGTGTTGACGGTGCCGCCGTAACGGCCGCACTCGTCGCCGCCACCGCGGCCCGACATCGCACGAAGCCCCCCGGCACTTCCCGCGCCGGGGGGCTTCGCCGTCCGCAGCCACCGCGTCCGGACCACGGGTCCGCCGAACCGGTCTCCCGACCACCCGGCACTCAGCACTCGGCACCCGGCATGCAAAAGGGCCGGGCCCCGAGAGGAATGTTCCCTCGGGGCCCGGCCCTGATTGCCTACTACACGCGCGGTGCGGACGTCAGTTGTCGTCCTCGTCGATGAGGAAGCCGCGCATCGGCGACGGCGCCTGCTGCATCGGCTGCGGGCTCTGCGGCCGCACCGGTGCCATCGGCTGGGTCATCGCGGGCGACATCTGCTGCTGGCCGCCGTACGACGGAGCGCCGCCGGACGGACCGCCGTGGCCGCCCATCGACGGGCCACCGCCCATGGAGTGGCCGCCACCCATGCTCGGTGCACCGGCCGACGCCATCGACGGCGACGGCGGCAGCGAAGCGGTCGCCGGGGTCCGCGGCGGGGCGAGCGAGTCGTCAGCCTGGTTCTCCAGCTGACGCAGCTGGCTCTCCAGGTACGACTTCAGCCGCGTGCGGTACTCGCGCTCGAAGCCGCGCAGGTCCTCGACCTTGCGCTCCAGCGTGGCGCGGGCGGACTCCAGCGAGCCCATCGCCACGCGGTGCTTCTCCTGCGCGTCCCGCTCCAGCGCATCGGCCTTGGCGCGGGCGTCCCGCTCCAGGCCCTCGGCACGGCTACGCGCCTCGCCGACAATCTTGTTGGCCTCGGAACGGGCCTCCGCGATCGCCTGGTCGGCAGTCTGCTGTGCCAGGGACAGCACGCGGGCCGCGCTGTCGCCACCGGGGCCACCCTGCTGGGGCGCCTGCGGCAGCTGCTGCGGACCGCCGGGGCCGCCCATCGGGCCACCGAGCGGACCGCCGGGGCCCATCGGACCGGGTCCGTGCGGACCCTGCGGGCCATGGCCACCAGGGCCGGGGGGCAGCTGAGGTGCACCGCCGGGCAGTTGGGGAGGGCCACCCATCCCCTGCTGCTGCGGGACCGGCTGCGGACCGGATATGGCAGCGGGCACCGGAGCACCCTGGCGTTGCTGCTGCTGATCCTGCGGGTCCGGTTTACGCATGCCCTGCTGTTGTTGGTTCTGCGCGGCGGCACGCGTGGCGGCGGCCAGCTTGGCGCGCAGGTCCTCGTTCTCCCGCAGAAGACGGGTCAGTTCGGCTTCGACCTCATCGAGGAAGGCATCGACCTCGTCCTCGTCATAGCCTTCTCGGAGGCGGACGGTCGTGAACTGCTTGTTCCGCACGTCCTCGGGGGTCAACGGCATCTCTACTTCACCTCAACGTAGTCGTCGGCAATCGGCAAGACCGTATCGTTCACACCAACAACACCGACCTCACGACGGTGATCAGGATGTACACGATGATCATCAATACGAAGAAGGACAGGTCGAGCGCCACGCCCCCGAGACGCAGCGGCGGGATGACCCGCCGCAGAAGCTTGAGTGGCGGATCAGTGACAGTGTAGGCGGCCTCCAGAATGACCACCATCGCCTTGCCGGGTTGCCATGAACGGGCGAACTGGAAGACATAGTCCATCACCAGCCGGAAGATCAACACGATCAGGAAGCAGTACAGCGCGATATAGATCACCTGACCAGCGACGTTCATCTCGCGCGTCCCTCTCCCCTTGCCTTGCCTCTGTGTTGGCCTCGCGGCCTCGGTGTGCCCGGTGTTGCGTCTCAGCTCTGGTTGAAGAACCCGCCCTCTGCGATACGGGCCTTGTCCTCCGCCGTGACATCGACGTTAGCAGGCGACAACAGGAACACCTTCTGCGTCACCCGTTCGATACTGCCGTGCAGACCGAAGACGAGTCCGGCGGCAAAGTCGACAAGTCGCTTCGCGTCCGTGTCGTCCATCTCCGTGAGATTCATGATCACCGGAGTGCCCTCACGGAAGTGTTCCCCGATGGTACGGGCTTCGTTGTAGGTCCGCGGGTGCAGTGTGGTGATGCGGTAGGGCTCCCGCTCGGACACAACCTTGGGCATGATCACCGGTGCGTTCTTCTCCAGATTCGGGCGGTCGGGTGTGATGGATGCCACGGGGGCGATTCGGGCGGGTCGTCCGCTTTCCGCGGCGAGCGAAGCGGGCTCGCGCTGCGCCGGAGGCTGCACGGCCCGGACCGGTTCCTCCCGCTCCGGGCGTGTCTCGGCCTGCACTTGGTGCTGTTGACGCCGCCCCCTGTCCGGCTCCGGGTCAAGCTCGGGCTCGAACTCGTCGTCGGGGTCGAAACCCCGGCCGTCGTACCCATCGTCCTCCACGAGGCCGAGGTAGACCGCCATCTTGCGCATCGCGCCGGCCATTCTCTGCGTCCTCCGCTCTGTGGTGGATCGGCTCCGTCACCGGGCGCCTTGGATCCACTCGGTCTGCCCACATGTTTGCGGGAATGACCATATTTTGTGCTGTGGTCCGACTTCTTGGCGACGTTACCCGAGCCGTGGTCGGACTCCGAGTACCGCAGTGCCGACGCGCACATGTGTCGCCCCGGCCGCCACGGCGTCTTCGAGGTCCGCGCTCATGCCCGCTGACACCATGTTGGCAGCAGGATGGGCCGTGCGCAGGTCGGACGAGATTTCCATCAGCCGCTCGAAAGCGGCGAGTTGGCGGGCGGCGTACGGTCCGGCCAGCGGTGCGACCGTCATCACACCGTCCAGGCGCAGACCTTGGGCCGCCGTCACCGCCTCCGCGAGCGCGGCGACGCCGTCCGGTGCCACCCCGCCGCGGTCGCCCCGCTCCCCCGACCCGGCGTCAAGCGCCACCTGGATCAGGCAGCCCAGCTCCCGTCCGGCCCGGACGGCTTCTCCGGAGAGCGCCGTGACAAGCTTGGCCCGGTCGACCGACTGCACAACTCCGGCATAACCGGCCACAGAACGTACCTTGTTCGTCTGCAATTGACCAACGAAGTGCCAAGTAAGCGGCAAATCAGCGCATTCTGCGGCTTTTGGCGCCGCGTCCTGATCGCGGTTCTCCGCGACGTGCCGCACTCCCAGCTCGGCGAGCAGCCGGACATCGCTCGCCGGATAGGTCTTGGTGACCACGATCAGGGTCACCTCGTCACGCGGCCGGCCGGCCTTGGCGCACGCGGTGGAGATACGGTCCTCCACCCGCGCCAGGTTCTCGGCCAGTTCAGTTCTGCGGTCCGTCATGACTCAGCCCTCCCCACCTTCGGCGGGGGTGACCCCGACCCATACATAGCTCGCGAGCCGCCCCGTGGTGCGGTCGCGCCGATAAGAGAAGTGGTCCGCCGATTCCCGCGTGCAGACGTGGGAATCCTCACGGACCGATACCCCCGCCGCGGCGAGCTGGGCCCGTACCCCCGCGGTGACATCCACCGCCGGGGTGCCCCAACTGGTCGTCGACCACGCCTGCGGGACCACCGCGGCGACCTCGGAGCGCATCGCCTCGGGCACTTCGTAACAGCGCCCGCAAACCGCGGGTCCGGTGCGGGCCACGATCCGGGCCGGTTCCGCGCCCAGTGCGGCCATCGCCTCGACCGCCGCGGGGACGACCCCGGCGACCAGCCCCGGCCGGCCCGCGTGCGCGGCCCCCGCGATCCCGGCGACCGGGTCGGCGAGGAGAACGGGAGTGCAGTCGGCGGTCAGGACGGCGAGGGCGAGTCCCCGACGGGCGGTCACCACCGCGTCCACACAAGGGATGTCTTCCGTACGCCACGGCCCGTCGACCACCGCCACGTCCCGGCCGTGCACCTGGTGCATCCAGACGACCGACGCCGGATCGAGGCCGAGGTCCCGGGCCGCGAGCTCGCGGTTGGTCCGTACCGCCCGCGGGTCGTCGCCGACCGCGCCGCCGAGATTGAGCTGGTCAAACGGAGCGGCGCTCACCCCGCCCCACCTGTCGGTGAAGGCGAAGTGCGCGCCGCTCTCGTAGTGCTGTTGTCCTATCACTTGCGTGCTTCGGCTACTTCAGGAAGTCGGGTACGTCCAGTTCCTCGGCCGCGGTGTCCGTATACGGACGGGCCTGGGGAACCTGCGGGGTGTTCGCCGGGGGTGCCGGCACCTCGCCCAGCACGGAGCTGTCGGCCGGACCGGCCGCTCCGGCACGCTCCGCGGCGGAGCCGCCCACGTCCCGTACGGGCACCGCACCGAGGCCGCCGAAGGCCGACGGCCGCGGCTCGGCCGGGGTGACCGGACGGCTCGGGGCCGGTACGGGCTCGTCCCGCTTCGCGGCGGACAGGCCGGTGGACGCGTCACGGCGGGCCGGCGGCTGACCGCCGTCGAAGCCCGCGGCGATGACCGTCACCCGGACCTCGTCGCCCAGCGCATCGTCGATGACCGCACCGAAGATGATGTTGGCCTCGGGGTGCGCGGCCTCGCTGACCAGCTGCGCGGCCTCGTTGATCTCGAAGAGACCGAGGTCCGAACCGCCGGAGATGGAGAGCAGCACACCGCGAGCGCCGTCGATGGACGCCTCCAGGAGCGGCGAGGAGATCGCCATCTCCGCGGCGGCCACCGCGCGGTCGTCGCCGCGCGCCGAGCCGATGCCCATGAGCGCCGAGCCGGCCTCCGACATCACGGACTTGACGTCGGCGAAGTCGAGGTTGATCAGGCCGGGCGTGGTGATCAGGTCGGTGATGCCCTGGACACCCGACAGCAGCACCTGGTCCGCCGACTTGAACGCGTCGAGCACGCTCACCTGGCGGTCCGAGATGGACAGCAGCCGGTCGTTGGGGATGACGATGAGGGTGTCGACCTCTTCGCGCAGCTGCGCGATGCCGTCCTCGGCCTGGTTGGCGCGGCGGCGGCCCTCGAAGGTGAACGGCCGGGTGACCACACCGATCGTCAGGGCGCCCAGCGAGCGGGCGATGTTGGCGACGACGGGCGCGCCGCCGGTGCCGGTGCCGCCGCCCTCGCCCGCGGTCACGAAGACCATGTCGGCCCCCTTGAGGACCTCCTCGATCTCCTCGCGATGGTCCTCGGACGCCTTGCGGCCCACATCCGGGTTGGCGCCGGCGCCGAGTCCGCGCGTCATTTCGCGGCCGACGTCGAGCTTGACGTCGGCGTCGCTCATCAGCAACGCCTGCGCATCGGTGTTGATCGCGATGAACTCGACGCCCTTGAGCCCGACCTCGATCATCCGGTTGATGGCGTTCACGCCACCGCCGCCGATGCCGACGACCTTGATGACTGCGAGGTAGTTCTGCGGTGCTGCCACGTCGAAGGCCTCTCGCCTCGAGTTACGTGTCGTCGCCTCACATTCCGTGTGGACGCCGACTGATGCCGATGGGACGGTCCGTATCGCCGACCCGAACCCTAACGTTGAAGTTTAGGGTTACCTGTGCCTGTGTTCCTGGGTTCCATAGTCCCTTTGGAACGAGACACTAAGTCGACAAGTGGCGCGCGTTCAACGAACACGCCGAACCTCCCGTTTTTCTTTTCACCCTATGTGATCACCCATAGTGGTAGCCATCCAGGGTGCTGGCCTGCGGTGACGTACGTCAACTCCCCGACGTCGCCGGGGCACTGGGCACCGAGACGTCGAAGTGGCGCGCATCACGTGCCGCTTTCAGCAGCGCGGTGAGCACCTTCGCCTTCTCAGCGCCCTGTTCGCTGCTGCCCCACACGACCGTACGGCCCCCCGTCAGTTCGAGAGTGAGGGAGTCGTAGGACCGTACGCGGACCGTCCGCACATCCTTGCGCAGGGGCGCGGGCAGATCCCCGGCGACGTCGGCCGCCGCGCGCCGCAGCCGGTCGGTGCCGAACCGGTGCAGGCTCGGGGAGTCCGACGCCGCCATTTCCAGAAAGGGAACACCCTTGGGAGCGGCCGGAACAGTGGCGAAACGGACACCTTCGGCATCCACTTCGACAAACTTTTTGCCCGATCTCATCAGGAGTTCCGGTGTCCTTTCGGTCACTTCGAGACCGATGGTGTGCGGCCAGGATCGCACGACGTCAACGGTCTTGATGCGCGGAAGGCGCGCGCGCAGCCGTCGGGCCATCGCGTCGGTGTCCACAGAGACCAGCGGCGCGTTCATCTGGGCCTGCGCCGCCTCGATGACCTCATCCGGGGTCAGGACCTCGGTGCCCTCGGCCTTGACCTGCTCGACGCGGAGCCAGTCCGAACCGTAGAGGGTCCAGACGCCGAACGCGCCGAGCAGCACCGCGAGGATCGAGATGATGATCAGACCGCGGCGGCCCGGTACGCGAAAGGCACGGAAGGAACGGCGCAGCCGCGGGAACCGCCGTGTGCGGGACGCCTTCGAAGGGGGCGGGCCGGACCGCGACGCTTTCTTCCCGTCGCGCTTCGCGGTCGTCGGTCCGGCCACGCTCCCCTGCTCTCTCTCGTCGCTACTTGCTCTGCGCGATCGCCTCGTACACCATGCCGACCAGCAGCTCGTCGGCGTCCCGGCGGCCGAACTCGGAGGCCGCGCGGGACATCTCGTACAGCCGGTGCGGATCGGCCAGGACCGGGAGCACGGTGTTCTGCACCCACTCCGGCGTCAGCTGGGCGTCGTCGACCAGCAGGCCGCCGCCGGCGTTGACCAGCGGCTGGGCGTTGAGCCGCTGTTCGCCGTTGCCGATGGGCAGCGGGACGAAGGCGGCCGGGAGCCCGACGGCGGACAGTTCGGCGACGGTCATCGCGCCCGCGCGGCAGAGCATCATGTCGGCCGCGGCGTACGCGAGATCCATCCGGTCCACATACGGTACCGGGACATACGGCGGCATACCGGGCATGTTGTCCACGCGCGGCAGTTCATTCTTCGGGCCGACCGCGTGCAGTACCTGAATGCCGGAGCGCTGGAGCGCGGGCACGGCGGCCTGGATGACCTCGTTGAGCCGGCGCGCACCCTGGGAACCGCCGGACACCAGCAGCGTCGGGAGGTTGGGGTCGAGGCCGAAGGCGGCCCGCGCCTCGGGCCGGACGGCCGCGCGGTCCAGCGTGGCGATGGTGCGGCGCAGCGGAATCCCGACATAGCGGGCACCGCGCAGCTTGCTGTCCGGGGTGCTGACGGCGACGAACTTGGCGTACCGCGAGCCGATCTTGTTGGCCAGGCCGGGGCGGGCGTTGGCCTCGTGGACGATGATCGGCACGCCCCGCCGCTTGGCGGCCAGATAGCCGGGCAGCGCCACATAGCCGCCGAAGCCGACGACGCAGTCCGCCTTCGTGCGCTCCAGGATCTGCTCGGCGGCCTTGATCGTGCCGCGCAGCCGCCCGGGGACGGTGATCAGTTCGGGGGTGGGCTTGCGTGGCAGCGGTACGGCCGGGATCAGGCCGAGCTCATAGCCCCGCTCGGGAACGAGCCGGGTCTCCAGTCCCTTCTCCGTGCCCAGTGCCGTGATCCCCACGGTCGGGTCCTGCCTGCGCAGGGCATCCGCGAGGGCGAGCGCGGGCTCGATGTGGCCGGCGGTCCCCCCACCGGCGAGTACGACATGCACCGAAATTCACCGCTCTCCGGACGGTCGCTTCTTCACGCGCCGTCTCATCGATTTCCATCTCACCCCAGCCGGTTTCCTGCCGAAAACCGGTTGCCGCATGGCCAACGCCGCCCGTGCGGCGGGCTCGTCACGCGCGAAGGCGATCAGCAGCCCGACGGCGAACATCGTCGGCAGCAGGGCGGAACCTCCGAAGGAGAACAGCGGGAGCGGGACACCGGCGATCGGCAACAGGCCGAGCACCGCACCGATATTGATCATGGCTTGCACCATGATCCAGGTGGTCACACCTCCCGCGGCGTACCTCACGAAGGGGTCCTCCGTGCGTCCGGCCACGCGGATACCCGCATAGCCTAGAGCCGCGAAGAGGGCGAGTACCGACAGCGTCCCCGCCAGACCCAGTTCCTCCCCGGCGATGGCGAAGATGAAGTCGGTGTGCGGTTCCGGGAGTTCACCCCATTTTTCCATACTCGCGCCCAGCCCGGAACCGAAGAATCCGCCGGAAGCCAGCGCGTAAATACCGTGTACGGCCTGCCAGCACTGATCGCCGGGGCCCGGATCCGTGGCTCCGATGCAGGCGAGCCGGGACATCCGGTTGGCGCTCGTCTTGATCAGCAGCGCCGCGATCACGCCCGCGGCGGAGAGGACACCCACGAACAGCCGGGTGGGGGCGCCGGCCAGCCACAGCAGCCCGAAGAGGACCGCCGTGAGAATGACCGCAGTGCCCATGTCGCCGCCGAGCATGATCAGACCGAGCAGCAGGAAGGCGACCGGGATCAGCGGCACGAGCAGATGCTTCCACTGCGCGAGCAGCTTCCTGTCGTGCTTGCGGGCCAGCAGATCGGCGCCCCACAGGACCAGCGCGAGCTTGCCGAACTCGCTGGGCTGCATCTGGAAGACGCCGCCCAGGTTGAGCCAGTTCTGGTTGCCGTTGACGGCGACCCCGATACCCGGCACCTGCACCAGGCACATCAGGAACACCGAGCCCGCGAGCAGCGGATAGGCCAGCATGCGGTGCAGCCTGACGGGCATCCGGGCGGCGACCAGCATGAGTCCGCCGCCGAGGACGGCGGCGAGCAGCTGTTTGCGGAAGAAGTACGACGGTGCCAGACCGTACTGAAGGGCCTTGATCTGGGAGGCCGAGTAGACCATCACCAGCCCCAGCACGATGAGCAGAAGGCTGCCGCCGAGGACGAGATAGTAGGCGGTCAGCGGCCGGTCCCAGGCGCGTTTCGCCTGTGCGTACAAGCGCCGGGGACCGCCGAAGGCGCGGCCACCGCGCGGCGGCCGCCCCGTGGAGGGCCGGCGCGCCGGTCTCGGTGAGGCCGCCTTCGCCGATCGGGCCGTCATTCTCGTCCCCTCCACGGGTGCGCTCGCCGCCGGTGATGACGGCAGCGGGGAGAAACGGTCAGTGATCCGGTGCGGTCAGTTCGCGGACCGCGTCGGCGAAGGCATCGCCCCGCTTGGTGTAGTTCACGAACATGTCCATCGAGGCGCAGGCCGGGGCCAGCAGGACCGTGTCACCGGGCTCGGCCAGCCGGGCCGCTTCCCGGACCGCCTCGGGCATCGCCCCAGTGTCGGTCCGGTCGAGGTCGGCCACCGGCACATCGGGGGCGTGTCGCGCCAGGGCTTCGCGAATCAGCGCCCGGTCGGCGCCGATCAGCACCACACCGCGCAGCCGCGCGGCCGACTTCTGGACGAGCTCGTCGAAGGTCGCGCCCTTGGCCAGACCACCGGCGATCCAGACGATGTGCTCGTACGCCGCCAAGGACGCCTCGGCGGCGTGGGTGTTGGTGGCCTTGGAGTCGTCGATGTAGGCGACGCCGCCGATGTCCGCGATGTGCTGGATGCGGTGCGCGTCCGGGTGGAAGGCACGCAGCCCGTCGCGTACCGCCGTGGGGCGCACGCCGAAGGCGCGGGCCAGCGCCGCGGCCGCGAGGGCGTTGGCGATGTTGTGCGGGGCGGCGGGGGTGATGTCCGTGACCTCGGCCAGTTCCTGCGCCTGCTGCTGCCGGTTGGCCACGAAGGCGCGGTCGACGAGGATGCCCTCGACCACACCGAGCTGCGAGGGGCCGGGGGTGCCGAGGGTGAAGCCGATGGCCCGGCAGCCCTCCTCGACGTCGGCCCGGCGGACCAGGTCCTCGGTCGCGCTGTCCGCCGCGTTGTAGACGCAGGCGACGGTGTTGCCCTCGTAGACACGGCCCTTGTCGGCGGCGTACGCCGCCATGGAGCCGTGCCAGTCGAGATGGTCGGGGGCGAGGTTGAGGACGGTGGCGGAGTGCGGGCGTACGGAGGGCGCCCAGTGGAGCTGGTAGCTGGAGAGCTCGACCGCCAGGACGTCGTACGGCTCGTCCGAGAGGACGACGTCCACGAGCGGGACGCCGATGTTGCCGACGGCGGCGGTGCGCAGCCCCTCGGCCTCCAGGATGGCGGCCAGCATCCGGACCGTGGTCGTCTTGCCGTTGGTGCCGGTGACCGCGAGCCACGGCGGCGCGTCGGGACGGCGCAGCCGCCAGGCCAGCTCGACATCGCCCCATACGGGCACGCCGGCCTGCTCGGCGGCGCGGAAGAGCGGGCTGGTGGGCTTCCAGCCGGGGGTGGTGACGACGAGTTCGGTGCCCTCGGGGAGGGCGTCGCCGTCGCCGAGGCGGACCGTCACGCCCAGCGCTTCGAGCTCGGCGGCCTCGGCGCGCTGCCGCTCGCCGTCGCTGCCGTTGACGACCGTGACGGTGGCGCCGAGGCCGGCCAGGGCGCGGGCGGCGGGAACGCCGCTCACGCCGAGGCCGGCGACGGTGATGCGCATGCCGGAGAAGTCCTGCGGGGTCACTTGGCCGCCTGCCAGCCGCCGTAGAAGATGCCGAGTCCGACGATCACGCACATGCCCTGGATGATCCAGAATCTGACCACCACCAGCACTTCGCTCCAGCCCTTCAGTTCGAAGTGATGCTGAAGTGGCGCCATGCGGAAGACCCGCTTGCCGGTGAGGCGGAAGGATCCGACCTGGATCACCACGGACATGGTGATGAGCACGAACAGGCCGCCGAGAACGGCCAGCAGCATTTCGGTACGGGAGCAGATGGCCAGACCGGCGAGCGCGCCGCCCAGTGCCAGCGAACCGGTGTCACCCATGAAGATCTTGGCGGGTGAGGTGTTCCACCACAGGAAGCCGAAGCAGGCACCCATCAGCGCCGAGGCGACGACCGCCAGGTCGAGTGGATCGCGGACCTCGTAACAGGCGGGTCCCGCGGTGATCTGGTTGGCGCAGGACTCCTGGTACTGCCAGATACCGATGAACGTGTACGCGCCGAAGACCATCACCGAGGCGCCGGTGGCCAGGCCGTCGAGGCCGTCGGTGAGGTTCACGCCGTTGGACATCGCCAGGATCATGAACAGCGCCCAGATCACGAAGAGCACCGGGCCGATCTGCCAGCCGAAGTCCTGGGTGAAGGACAGCCGGTCGGAGGCCGGGGTCTGTCCGCGCAGATCCGCGAACTGCAAGGAGAGCACCGCGAAGGCGATGCCGACGATCAGCTGGCCGGCCATCTTGGCCTTGGCCCGCAGGCCCAGCGAACGCTGCTTGACGATCTTGATGTAGTCGTCGAGGAAGCCGACCAGACCCATGCCCGCCATCAGGAAGAGCACCAGCACACCGGAGAAGGTGGGGTCGCTGCTCGTGATGACCTTGGTCAGCGCGTACGCGATGATCGTGGCCAGGATGAAGGCGATACCACCCATGGTGGGGGTACCGCGCTTGCTGTGGTGGTCCCGCGGTCCGTCATCGCGGATGAACTGACCGTAGCCCTTCTTGGCCAGCAGCTTGATCAGCACCGGCGTACCGATCAGGGTCAGGAAGAGCCCGATCATTCCGGAGAAGAGGATCTGCTTCATCGAGTTCATCGGGCTGCGGCCCCGCCCTCAGCGCCCAGTACGCCCTCGTCGTCCAGCAATGCTGCGGCGACCCGCTCCAGACCCATCGATCTGGACGCCTTCACCAGCACGACGTCTCCCGGTCGCAGCTCGCTGCGCAACAGGTCGACCGCCGCCTGCGCGTCGGACACGTGCACCGACTCCTCACCCCACGAACCCTCGTTCTTGGCGCCCATGTCGAGCCAGGCCGCTTCCCTGCCGCCGACTGCCACGAGCTTGCTGACGTTGAGCCGGACGACCAGCCGTCCGACCGCGTCGTGTTCGGCGAGCGCGTCCCCGCCGAGCTCGGCCATCTCACCGAGCACCGCCCACGTACGACCGCCTGCTGTCTTGGCGGCTGTGCCCATCGCGACCAGCGCTCGCAGCGCCGCTCGCACGGACTCGGGATTCGCGTTGTAGGCGTCGTTGACGACCGTCACGCCGTCCGCGCGCTCGGTGACCTCCATCCGCCAGCGGGAGAGCGTGCCGGCTTCGGAGAGCGCCACGGCGATCTCGTCTGCGGGCATGCCCAACTCATGGGCGACGGCGGCCGCGGCAAGCGCGTTCGACACGTGGTGCTCACCGTACAGCCGCATCGTCACATCGCCGCACCCGGAGGGTGTGTGAAGCGTGAAGGCGGGCCTGCCCTCGGCGGTGAGCCGGACATTCTCGGCACGTACGTCGGCGTCCGCGGCCTCGCCGAACAGGAGCGTACGGGCCTTCGTACGGGGCGCCATGGCGCGCACGTAGGGATCGTCCGCGTTGAGGACCGCGAGTCCGTCCTCGGGCAGCGCCTCGACCAGTTCGCCCTTGGCCTGGGCGATCTGCTCACGGCCGCCGAACTCGCCGATGTGCGCGGTGCCGACGTTCAGCACCACGCCGATCCTGGGCGGGGTCAGCTCGGCGAGGTAGCGGATGTGGCCGACGCCGCGGGCGCCCATCTCCAGGACGAGGTGCCGGGTGTCCGTCTCCGCACGCAGCGCGGTCAGCGGCAGCCCGATCTCGTTGTTGAGGTTGCCCTCCGGCCAGACGGTCGGACCGCACCGTTGCAGGAGCTGGGCGATCAGGTCCTTGGTGCTGGTCTTGCCGGCCGAGCCGGTGAGGGCGACGACGGTGGCGCCGAGCCGCTCGACGACGGTGCGGGCGAGCGCGCCGAGCGCGCCGACCACATCGTCGACGACGATCGCGGGGACGCCGACGGGGCGGGCCGCCAGTACGGCCACCGCGCCCGCCTCGACCGCGCGGTGCGCGAAGTCATGGCCGTCGACGCGTTCCCCGGCGAAGGCCACGAACAGGCCGCCGGGGCGTACCTCGCGGGAGTCCTTGGCGACGGGCCCGGTGACCTGGACGCCGGCGTCCGGTATGTCGTGCTGCTGCCCGCCGACGATTCTCGCGATCTCGGCTAGGGACAGGGAGATCACAGGTCACCCCCGGCGGGGGGCAGGAGGTACCAACAGAAGGGTTGTGCGCGCATGGCGGTGTGTCATCCCTGGTGGTTCGGCTGCTGTGACGTCAAGGAAGCCTCGATGGCCTCGCGCAGCACCTGGCGGTCGTCGAAGGGGCGGACCACTCCGGCGATGTCCTGGCCCTGCTCATGGCCCTTGCCCGCGACGATCACGGTGTCGCCGGGCTCGGCACGGGCGACGGCGGCGGCGATGGCGGCGGCCCGCTCTTCTTCGACCAGCACCGTGCCGCGTTCGTGGACGGGCACCTCGGCGGCGCCCGCGAGCATGGTGGCGAGGATCGCGAGCGGGTCCTCGGAACGGGGGTTGTCGGAGGTCAGTACGGCGGTGTCGGCGAGCCGGGCGACCGCGGCCCCCATCGGGACGCGCTTGTGCGGATCACGGTCGCCGCCGCAGCCGAGGACGGCGTGCAGCTTGCCCTCGGTGACCTTGCGCAGCGCGCGGAGCACCGATTCGACGGCATCGGTCTTGTGCGCGTAGTCGACGACCGCCAGATAGGGCTGGCCGGCGTCGACGCGCTCCAGGCGGCCGGGGACGCCGGGGACCGCCGCGACGCCGTCGGCGGCGGTCTGCGGGTCGATCCCCGCGACGATCAGCGCGGTGATGGCGGCGAGCGCGTTGGCGACGTTGAACGGGCCGGCGATCGGGGAGGCGGCGCGCAGCGTCCGGCCGTCCGGGCCGTGCACGGTGAAGGTCGAGCCCAGGGCGCCGACCTCGACGTCCGCGGCCCGCCAGTCCGCGTCCGGGTGGCCCTCCGCGGAGAAGGTGGTGACCGGGACCTCGGACTCGCCGTCGGCCAGCCGCCGGCCGTACTCGTCGTCGAGGTTGACGACACCGGCACGGCTGCGGGCCCTGGTGAACAGCTGGGCCTTGGCCTGGAAGTAGTCCTCCATGCCGGAGTGGAACTCCATGTGCTCCGGGCTGAGGTTGTTGAAGATCGCGACGTCGAAGACGCAGCCGTCGACGCGGCCGAGGACCAGCGCGTGGCTGGAGACCTCCATGGCGACGGCGCGGACGCCGCGCTCGCGCATGACGGCGAAGAGCGCCTGGAGGTCGGTGGCCTCGGGGGTGGTGCGCTCGGACTTCATACGCTCACCGCCGATCCGGGTCTCGACGGTGCCGATCAGGCCGGTCGGCGCACCGTCCGACTTCGCGGCGGCCGCCCGCAGCCCGCCCTCGATGAGGTAGGCGGTGGTGGTCTTGCCGGAGGTGCCGGTGATGCCGATCTGGAGCAGGTCCTCGCCCGGCGCTCCGTAGATCGAGACGGCCAGCGCGCCCATCCGCGAGCGCGGGTTCTCGACGACGAGGGCCGGCAGGCCGGTCGCCGCGGCGCGGTCCGCGCCCGCCGGGTCGGTCAGGATCGCGGCGGCGCCGAGGTCGGCGGCCTGGGCGACGAAGTCGGCGCCGTGCAGACGGGCGCCGGGCAGCGCGGCGTAGACGTCACCGGGACGGACCGCCCGGGAGTCGTGCGTGATGCCGGTGACCTGGACATCGGGCCCGCCCGCGGCCGGAGCCGGGATGCCCAGCTGCGCGGCGAGATCCGCCAGGCGGGTCGGACGGACCCGCTCGGGGCGGGGTGCGCCCGGGTATGTGCCGGGGCTTTCCTTCTCGGCGTTCCGGGTTTTTGGGGACTGATCAGCTTGTGACACGGCGGTGAGCGTACCGGGCACAACGGCTCCGGGGCGAAGTGAGGGCTGCTGCGGGGATCGGTTCCCGGGGCCGGGGGTGATGGTCGTCACGGCGGTGTTGCCTCGATTTCATTCGCCTGGCTTGAAGGTGACCGGCAGCCTCGGGGGCTGGCTGCCGCTCGGCGGAACCTGGAGGGTTTTCAGCGCGAACTCCATGACCTTCTGGTAGATCGGGCCGCAGACCTGACCGCCGAAATAACTGCCCTTGGTGGGGTTCTGGACGGCGCAGTAGACCGTGATACGGGGCTTGTCGGCGGGCGCGAACCCGGCGAAGGAGGCCGTGTAGCCGTGGTAACGGCCGGTCTTGGGGTCCACCCTGTTGGACGTGCCGGTCTTGCCCCCGACACGGTATCCGTCGATCTTCGCGTTCGCTCCGGTGCCCTCCTCGTCGTCGACCACCGACTCGAGCATGGTGGCGAGGGTGGCCGCGGTCTTCTTGCTGACCACGCGGTTCTTGGCGGGCTCGGGCGCGGGGGTGTAGCGGCCGCCGGGCCCGGTGGTGCCGCGGACGAGCGTGGGGGCGATGCGCTCGCCGCCGTTGGCGATCGTGGAGTAGACCGACGCGGCCTGGACGGCGTTGAGGGACAGCCCCTGGCCGAACGGGATGGTGAACTGCTGCGAGGTGTTCCACTTCTGCGGCTCGGCCAGGATGCCGGCCGTCTCGCCCGGGAAGCCGAGCCCCGTCGGCTTCCCGATCCCGAACTTCCGCAGGTAGGAGTAGAGCACCTGGTTGGTCTCCTGCTGCGTCTTGCCGAGCTGGCCGACGGCGAGGATCGTGCCGATGTTGCTGGACTTGGCGAGCACGCCGTTGAGTGTGAGGTGCCAGGTGGCGTGGTCGATGTCGTCCGCGAACAGCCGGTCGCCGCGGTGCAGCCGGTTGGGCACGGTGACCTTGGTCGCGGGGGTGGCGGCGCCCTCCTCCAGGACGGCGGCCATCGACATCAGCTTGCTGGTGGAGCCCGGTTCGTACGCGTCGGTGAGCGCGGCGTTGCCCAGCGCGGCCGGGTCCGCCTTCGCGACGTTGTTGGGGTCGAAGCCGGGCGAGTTGGCCAGCGCCAGGATCTCGCCGGTCCGGGTGTCCTGGACGACGACGTAACCGCGGTCGGCCTTGGACTTGGCGACCTGCTGGGTGATGGCCTGCTGGGCCGCCCACTGGATGTCTCGGTCGAGGGTCAGCGTGACGCCGGTGCCGGGGACGGCAGGGTGCTCCTGGGTGTCGCCGGTGGGCACCCGGCGGCCGCCGGACTGGGCGTAGACGAGCTTGCCGTCCTTGCCCGCGAGGCTCTTGTCGAGCCGTGCCTCCAGGCCGCCGGCACCCTTGCCCTCGTTGTTGACGAAGCCGACGACGCCGGCCGCGAGGTCCTGGTTGGGGTAGACGCGCTTGCTGTGCTTGTCGGCGAAGATGCCGACCAGGACGTTGGGGCGGGGCGTCTGCCGGGGTGCGGCGGCGGCCTTGCGGTCGAGGACCTTACGGAGGTCCTTGATCTGTTTCCAGACCTGCGGGGTCTGCTGCCGGGCGAGCACGACGTAGCGCGTCCGGGCGTTGCCGAGCTTCTTGGCGAGGGTGGCCCGGTCCTCGCCGAGGACGGGCGCGAGCAGCGCCGCGGCCTGCTGCGGCGCGTCCTCGATCTTGATCTTGTCGGGCGCCAGCAGGCTGGGGTCGGCGGTGATGTCGTACGCGTCCACGGAGGTGGCCAGGGCCACACCGCCCCGGTCCGTGATCGTGCCGCGCTCGGCGGCGAGCTTGACCGGCACGTAGCGGTTCTCGTTGGCCTTGGCGGCGTACGTCGCGGCGTCCACGGCCTGCACCTGGAAGAGCCGTACGACGAAGACCAGCATCACCAGCGTCAGCGCGAGCGCGACCAGCCGCAGCCGGGGACGCGGGCTGCCGAGGCGGAAGGGAGCGGCCCCGGAGCGCGGGCGTCCGGAGCGGGGGGCGGGGCGCCGGGCCGCCGCGGGTCTGGAGCTGCCGGACCCGGACGCGGTGCGCTTGCCGGACGCCGATTTCGCCGAGGGGCGGGCGGCCGGGCGCTGCGGGCCGCGCTGGGCCGGGCGCGGGACGCGGCGGCGGGGGTCCTTGGGCTCGGTCATACCGCGTTCTCCGGGGCGTGCGCGGGGGTGGCGGGACCGCGGGCGGTGGTGGCCGCGGGATCACCTGGGGTCTGGGCGGTGTAGGTGCCGCAGGGGTCAGCGGCCTCGCGCGTCACGGGATCACCTGCCGAGGGTCGTCGGAGAGGGGGCGGCCCCGGCACCCGGAGCGTCCGCCGTGCCCGGCAGCGCGGACCGGCCCGGGAGCAGCGGCCGGACCCGGAAGCTCATCGGCGCCGGCCCGGACGTGGCCTCGCTCGGCTTGCCGCGGACCGTACCGTCCGGGTTCAGGAACGCCGGGTTGCCGCCCGGCACCATGCCCAGCTCCCGGGCCCGCCGTTCGAGCCCGCCCGGCGCGGAGTAGGCGTCCACTTCCTGTTGCAGCGCCTGCTGCTCGTCCGTCAGCTCGTCGGTCTTCTTCTCCAGCTTGCTGAGCTCGAACGATCCCTGGTTGAGCGCGGAGTTGAGCAGCAGCAGCGAGATCAGCCCGGAGCCGAGCAGGACGACGACCAGGAGTACGAAGGGCGTACGCGCCGCGGTGCCGGCGCCGGAGGGGAAGAGCGCCGAGAGGCGTCCCTGCCTCCCGCGCGGCCGCCCCTGGGCGCTCACGCGATGTCCTCGCGGATGCGCTGTGCGCCGCGCAGCCGGGCGGGGGCCGCGCGCCGGTTCTCGGCGACTTCCTCCTCCGTGGGGAGTTCGGCGCCCCGGGTCAGCAGTTGCAGCCGGGGCTGGTAGCGCTCGGGGACGACCGGCAGGCCGGGCGGTGCGGTGTTGGCCGCGCCGGCCGCGAGGACCTGCTTGACGATGCGGTCCTCCAGCGACTGGTAGGAGAGGACGGCGATCCGGCCGCCGACCGCCAGGGCCTTCACGGCGGCCGGGATGGCGCGCTCCACGCTGGCCAGTTCGGCGTTGACCTCGATGCGCAGGGCCTGGAAGGTGCGTTTGGCGGGGTTGCCGCCGGTGCGCTTGGCGGCCTGCGGCAGCGCGCCGCGGATGAGCTCGACCAGCCGCGCGCTGTTCGTGAACGGCTCCTTGGCGCGTTCGCGGACGATCGCCTCGACGATCCGCTTGGCCTGCTTCTCCTCACCGTAGGAGCGCAGGATCCGGACGAGGTCACCGGGCGCGTAGGTGTTGAGGACGTCGGCGGCGCTGATCCCGGTCGTCTGGTCCATCCGCATGTCCAGCGGCGCGTCCTGCGCGTACGCGAAACCGCGCTCGGCCTCGTCGAGCTGCATGGAGGAGACGCCGAGGTCGAACAGGACACCCTGGACGCGTGGCAGTCCGAGCCGGTCGAGGACCTCGGGCAGTTCGTCGTAGACGGCGTGCACCAGGGTGGCGCGCTCCCCGTAGGGGGCCAGCCGCTCCCCCGCGAGCCGCAGCGCGGCCGGATCGCGGTCGAGGGCGACGAGGCGGGCCGCCGGGAAGGTGGCGAGCAGCGCCTCGCTGTGCCCGCCGAGGCCGAGGGTGCAGTCGACGACGACCGCCCCGGGTTCGGCGAGGGCGGGGGCGAGCATGTCCAGACAGCGCTGGAGCATGACGGGTACGTGACGGGTGTTGCCGCTCATGCGCCGGCCTCGCCGCGCTCGGCGGGCCCGCATTCGCAGAGCGCGCACCTCTTCCTGATTCGCTCGCTGCGCTCGCTCATGTGCCTTCCGATGGGGTGGGCGGCAGGTGGGGCCCCGGCCGCTGGCTGGGGGAGGCCGCACGTACCGCTTGGTCCCCGCCCGCTCTGAAGGGGAAGTGGCCCTCCGACGACGGGGAAGTGACGTCGGAAGACCGGGGAGCGGGAGGAGGCCGAGCCGTACGTACGGGATCGCGCACGCGGGTGATTCGGAATCCAAGGAGAGCGTCACGCCTCCCACTTCGCGCCACTTTAGTCCACCGGGTGTCCCGGTCAATCAACCGGTTCCGCGCGTCCCGCGACGGCTTTCGCCCGGCCCGGTCACCCGTACGGCGGCCTCACGAAGGCACCTGTGGGTTACCTCACAAGGGGTGAAGTTGACCCTCGTGCCGGGCTTCCCATGCAGCCGGACGGGCCACCGGCCATTACCGTGAACGCATGCCTATACCTGCCTCGCAGCCGCTGCCCCCGCCCGATGACAGCGCCGCCGCGCGTACCGGTGGCACGGTCACCGACCGTCTGATCGAGGCGAACGAGAGCTACGCCGCCGCCTTCACCGACCCCGGCATGGATGCCCGGCCCGTCCTCAAGGTCGCCGTGGTGGCCTGTATGGACGCCCGGCTCGACCTGCACGCCGCGCTGGGCCTGGAGCTCGGCGACTGCCACACCATCCGCAACGCGGGCGGTGTGGTCACCGACGACATCATCCGCTCCCTGACGATCAGCCAGCGCGCCCTGGGCACCCGTTCGATCGTGCTGATCCACCACACCGACTGCGGTCTGCTGAGCCTGACCGAGGACTTCCGCCACGATCTGGCGGCCGAGGTCGGGCAACGGCCCACATGGGCGGTCGAGGCGTTCAAGGACCTCGACGAGGACGTGCGGCAGTCCATGCAGCGGGTGCGGACCTCCCCCTTCCTGCCGCACACGGACGATGTCCGCGGCTTCGTCTTCGACGTGACGACGGGTCTGCTGCGGGAGATCAGCCCGCAGCGGTGACTCCCGGGACCGGCCCGTGCGGACGTGGAACCGTACGGACGGGATCGCGCGGGCGGGCCGGATTCGCCAGGGGGCCGGGGCGGGTCGGGACATATCGCCACCAGTTATCCACAGGCCATGACGCGAAGCCGCGGGGACGGCAACAATGCGTGGGTGACGTTGTGCGGGCCCTGGCCGGGCACGACGTGTATGTCGGGGTGGGCCGGGTCCGTGGTACAGCGGGCACCGGCCCATGGATGGGGTGTCCCCCGCTTCTCCGGGAGCGTGGGGAAGGGCCGAGGAGGGCCGGGTGACGACGTATGACGAACGAGCGAGCCTCAGTGATCTGACCACCACAGCTGAGCGGGTTCACCGGTCGGTCGAGGGTGTGATCGAAGGCAAGCCGGAGGTCGTACGGCTCTCCCTGACGGTGCTGCTGGCCGAGGGACATCTGCTCGTCGAGGACGTGCCGGGCGTGGGCAAGACGATGCTCGCCAAGGCGCTGGCCCGGTCCATCGACTGCTCGGTGCAGCGCATCCAGTTCACGCCCGATCTGCTGCCGTCCGACATCACCGGCGTCAGCGTCTTCGACCAGCAGCGGCAGGACTTCGAGTTCAAGCCCGGCGCGATCTTCGCCCAGATCGTGATCGGCGACGAGATCAACCGCGCCTCGCCCAAGGCCCAGTCCGCCCTCCTGGAGTCGATGGAGGAGCGCCAGGTCACGATGGACGGGCAGACCTATGAGCTGCCCAGCCCCTTCATGGTGGTCGCCACCCAGAACCCGGTGGAGATGGAGGGCACCTATCCGCTCCCCGAGGCCCAGCGGGACCGTTTCATGGCGCGGGTATCGATCGGCTATCCGAGCCCGGCCGCCGAACTCCGGATGCTGGGCGTGCACGGCGCCGGCTCTCCCCTGGACGACCTCAAACCGGTCGCGCACGCCCACGACATCCTCAAGCTGATCGACGCGGTGCGTGAGGTCCATGTCGCCGAGGCGGTCCGCAGATACGCCGTGGACCTGGTGGTGGCCACCCGCGGCCATCCCGAGCTGCGGCTGGGCGCCTCGCCGCGGGCGACGCTCCACCTGCTGCGGGCCGCGAAGGCCGCGGCCGCGCTCGCCGGCCGGGAGTTCGCGCTGCCGGACGACGTGCAGTCGCTGGCGGTGGCGGTGCTCGCCCACCGGCTGCTGCCCACCGCCCAGGCCCAGTTGAACCGCCGTACGGCCGAGCAGATCGTGCTGGAGATCCTGCACCGCACCCCGGTCCCCGACCCGTCCGCCCAGCAGTGGCGGCAGACCCGCGGCTGGCGGCCGCCCGGCGTACGGGGGCTGTGATGTCCGGCGGGGGGAGCGAGAGCACGCCGGAGCGGAGCGGGCTGCGGGCCGCCCTCGGGGGGCTGACGACCCGCGGCCGGTCGTTCCTGGCGGCCGGGCTGGCCGCCGCGGTGTGCTCCTATCTCCTGGGGCAGGCGGATCTGCTGCGGGTCGGGCTGCTGCTCGCGGCACTGCCGCTGGTCTGTGTCCTGGCCCTGCACCGCACCCGCTACCGGGTGACGGGCAGCCGGACGCTCTCCCCCGCCCGGGTGCCCACGGCGGCCGAGGCCCGGGTCCAGCTGCGGATCGAGAACGTCTCCCGGCTGCCCACCGGTGTGCTGATGCTCCAGGACCGGGTGCCCTACGTCCTCGGGCCGCGGCCGCGCTTCGTCCTGGACCGGGTGGAGGCCGGCGGCGCCCGCGAGGTGTCCTACCGCGTCCGCTCCGACCTGCGCGGCCGCTATCCGCTGGGGCCGTTGCAGCTGCGGCTTTCGGACCCGTTCGGGATGTGCGAGCTGACCCGCTCCTTCAGCACCTCCGAGACCCTGACGGTGGTGCCGCGGACCGAACCGCTGCCGCCGGTCCGGCCGGCGGGCGAGGCGTCGGGATACGGCGACGGGCGGCAGCGGTCGCTCGCCCTGGCCGGTGAGGACGACATCATCCCGCGCGGCTACCGCCACGGCGACGATCTGCGCCGGGTCCACTGGCGGTCCACCGCCCGCCACGGTGAGCTGATGGTCCGCAGGGAGGAGCAGCCGCGGCAGGCGCGCTGCACGGTACTGCTCGACACCCGCCGCACGGCCCACCGGGGCGCCGGGCCCGACTCCGCTTTCGAGTGGGCGGTGGCGGGCGCCGCGTCGACGGCGGTGCATCTGCTGGAGCGGGGGCTGTCCGTACGGCTGCTGACCGACACCGGCACCTCGGTACCGGGCCCCGACGGTACGGGCGGTGCCGGGTCCGCCGACGCCGCGGGCCTGCTGCTGGACACCCTCGCCGACGTGGCGCACTCCGAGGAGGAGGGGCTCTTGGCGGCGTACGACGTGCTGCACGGCGGCGACGAGGGACTGCTGGTCGCCTTCTTCGGCGAGCTGGACGAGGAGCAGGCGGCGGTGGCCGGCCGGATGCGGCGGCGCAGCGGCGCGGCGGTCGCGTTCGTCCTGGACGGCGACGCCTGGACGCGGGGCATCGGCGGCATACGCTTCCCCGGTCCGCACTCCCGGGTACCGGTGGCCGGCCCGCTCCGGATACTGCGCGAGGCGGGCTGGACGGCGCTGCCGGTGTCGCCCGGCGCCTCGCTCCCCGACCTCTGGCGCGCCACGGACCGCGCCGGGAGCGGCACGGAGCAGCCGGTGCTGGGCAGCCCCCCGGCGGGCCCGGCCACCGTGCCGAAACCGGCGGCGCGGGCCGCGGAGACGTCGGCGGCGGGGGGCGGTGCATGAGCGGGGGCTCGGCGAGTGGGGGCGTGACCTGGGGCGCGGGCCCGGCCGGTGCGTGCCCGGCCGGTGCGTGCGTGACCGGCAGGCGGGGCGCGGGCGGATACGCCCCGGCCAGGCGCGTCGCGCCGCCGCCCGGCGGATGGACCGGCGGCCGGCGCGGCTCCCGGGTACGCGGTCCCGAGCGAAGCGAGGCACGAGCATGAACGGCCGGGCGCGGCTGGCACTGTGTGCGGCGGTGGCGACCCTGGGCGCGGCCTGCGCGCTGCTGCCGCTGGTGGAACCGATCGGCTGGCTGGGCCAGGCGGCGGTCCTGCTGGCGATCGTGAGCGGTGTGGGCGCGGCGGCCCGCCGGATGTCACCGGTCAGACCGCTGGCCCTCGCGGCGCAGGCGCTGGCCGCCGTGCTGCTGCTGACCCTGCTCTTCGCCCGCGGCCAGGCGATCGCCTGGGTGCTGCCGGGGCCGGAGGCCGTCGCGGAGTTCGGCCGGCTGGTGCAGCAGGGCGCCTCGGACGTCGGACGGTACGCCATTCCCGCGCCGGTCACCCCCGGCATCCGGCTGCTGCTGGTCGCCGGTGTGCTGGTCATCGGCCTGTGCGTGGACGCGCTGGCGGTCACGTACCGCGCGGCGGCCCCCGCCGGGCTGCCGCTGCTCGCGCTGTACTCGGTGGCGGCGGGGCTCTCCCCGGGCGGCGCGGGCTGGCTGTGGTTCCTGGTCGCGGCGGCCGGTTATCTGCTGCTCCTCCTCGCCGAGGGCCGCGACCGGCTCTCCCAGTGGGGCCGGGTGTTCGGCGGGAGCCCCGGTGCGGACCGGCCGGACAATGGCCGCAGCCGTCCCGCCGGGCCCGGCGGGACGGCGTTCGCCCCGGTCCGTACGGGCCACCGGATCGGCGCGGTGGTGCTCGGGATCGCGCTGGTGGTGCCCGCCGCGCTGCCCTCGCTCGGCGGCGGTCTGCTCGGCCCGCCGGCAGGCGGTGAGAAGGCCGGGGGCGGGGGCGGCACGATCTCCGCCGTGAACCCCCTGGTCTCGCTCCAGAACAGCCTCAACCAGCCCGCCGACAAGGAAGTCCTCAACTACCGCACGACCACGGACGACACCCGCGACATGTATCTGCGGATCGTCGCCCTGGACCAGTTCGACGGCACGGCCTGGAAGCCGTCCGAGCGTACGGTCACGGACGTCCCGGACCGGCTGCCGGACCCGCCCGGTCTCTCCCCGGCGGTGCGCACCCTCAGGGTCAACACCTCCCTCTCGACCGCCGAGTGGTACGCCCAGAACTGGCTGCCGCTCCCCTACCCGGCGGCGAAGGTGGACATCGCCGGGCGCTGGCGTTTCGAGCCCGCGGGCCGCACGCTCGTCGGCGACCGCGGGCAGAACACCCGCGGTGTGCAGTACCAGGTGGAGAGCCTGCTGGTGCGGCCCACCGCCCATCAGCTGGCCACGGCCCCGGCGCCGCCCACGGAGCTGCTGCGCGAGTACACCAAGGTGCCGGACTCGCTGCCCCCGGTGGTGCACGACACGGCGCGGAAGGTGACGTACGGCGCCCGGACCGCGTACGACAAGGCCGTCAAGCTCCAGGACTGGTTCTCGCTCAACGGCGGCTTCAGCTACAACACGGAGGTCCGGGCCGGCAGCGGTTCCGAGGCCATCGTGCGGTTCCTGGAGCAGAAGGAGGGCTTCTGTGTCCACTTCTCCTTCACGATGGCGGCGATGGCGCGGACGCTGGGCATACCGGCCCGGGTCGCGGTCGGCTTCACCCCGGGAACCAGGCAGCCGGACGGTACGACATCGGTCGGCCTCAAGGATGCGCACGCCTGGCCCGAGCTGTACTTCGAGGGCGTCGGCTGGACGCGCTTCGAGCCGACGCCGAGCCGCGGCAGCACCCCGGACTACACCCTCGGCGACGATGCCCGCTCCGGTGCCGCCGCCCCGCCGGCGCAGCAGCCGTCGCGCCCCTCGGCCCCCGCTGCCGGGCCGTCCGCCGCCCCGTCCTGCGGCCCCGGCCACCAGGGGTCCGGGTCGGCCGGCTGTCCGGCCCCGCCCGCCCGGTCGGACGCGGGCCCGTCGGACGGCGGCCCGTCCCCCTGGGCCGTCACCGGCATCGTGCTCGCCGCACTGCTCGTCCTGCTGCTGCCCGCGCTCCCCCTGCTGTGGCGCGCCCGTACGCGCTCCCGGCGGCTGACGGCCGACGGCACGGACGGGGACCCGGCGGCCGCCACCCTCGCCGCCTGGCGCGAGCTGCTCGACACCGGCTGGGACTTCGGCATCCTGCCGGACGGCTCACTCACCCCGCGCAAGGCGGCCGCCCGCATCGTGCGCACCGGGGAACTCCCGCCGGAGGCCGCCGACGCCGCCCACCGGGTGGCGGCCGCGGTCGAGCAGGTCCTGTACGCGCCGCGGCCACATCCGGTAACCGGCCTCGCCGCGGACGTACAGCGGGTACGGGCCGCACTGCACTCCGGGGCCTCCCGCCCGCTGCGCCTGCGCGCGCTGCTCGCCCCTCGCTCCGCGGCACGCCTCCGCTGGGCCCTCGCCGCCCGGTGGGGCGCCCTCCGGCTCCGCTGCGCCGACAGCCGCCCGGTCACCGCCGCCCGCCGCGCGGCGGCCGCCCTCCGCCGGGAACGTCAGCGGGCCTAGGCGTGTCGGCAAAGAGGCGCCCGCCCCCGGCGCCCGGCACTCCCCCAGCTACCGCTGGGTGGCACCCCCACGCGGCGTTGCGGGGATGATCCCGATACACCCGGTATCAGGGCGACCCTCCGCCGTGCGATGCACCGCACCGGACACCGCGGGACCCGCCCCTCGGGCGCACGACGCCCCTGTAACGACACGCCACGCCCGAGGGCAGCCCCGGCGAAGGAGGGCTCGCGAGATCCCGGACCCGGGGCGCGGGCGGTCCGGCCCGCGACCGGCCGGACCGCGGAACCAGTACACGGGGGGTGTCCGGTTCCGCCCCGTACCCCACGACAGCGTGATGCGGCCGCCCGATCCTGTCGGACGGCCGCATCACGTCGGTATGCGTCGAGCCGGTGCGCGTCACGCCGAGGAGCTGTCCGGTTCGGTGGTGTCCCGCTCGGGGCTCTCTCACCCCGTACGGCGGACAGCGGCGCGCTGGAAAAACTGGCGAAAAGGGGCTGGTGGAACCGCTGAGCCGGCGGCGGACTCAGTGGCCTTGTTCGTCCCGGCGGCGTTGCCAGCGGTCCTCGATGCGGTTCATCATCGTGCGCTTCTGCCCGGCCTGGCGGCTCGACGGGGCCCCGCCGGCGCCCCGGGAGGCCGTGCCCGGCTGCTGCTCACCCGGCTTGGGCGCCTTACGCCATCCGGTGACAGCGAGTACCGCACAGCCGAGCATGACGAGGAAGCCCACCACGCTGATCCAGATCTGCTGCGCGACCATTCCGGCCATGAGCAGTGCGATTCCCACCAGGAAGCCGACGACCGCTTGGTAAACCCGTCGCCGGGTGTACGTGCGCAGCCCGCTTCCCTCAAGCGCTGTCGCGAACTTGGGATCTTCGGCGTACAGCGCTCGCTCCATTTGCTCGAGCATGCGCTGCTCGTGCTCCGAGAGCGGCACGGAGTCCTCCTACTCGTCGGTCGCGGGGGGCGACCGGGTGCGACCCTTTCAGGATAGGCAGGGAATCGCCCCCGTGAAACCCGCCCCTCTACGCCATTTCACTGTCCGGGCCGCTGCGGCGGCCGGTGGTGATGCTGCGTGCATTCCCCACCCGCCTGTCCGTCATGCCGGAACGTCGTATCCCGATCATACGGGGAGAAGGGGCTGATCGGGTGGCCTGTGGCCGACCGCACGCGGTAGCCGTGCGGTCGCGCGGGTCAGTCGCGCTCGGCGAGGACGTGCAGCTGGGTGGCGACGGAGTGGAACGCGGGCTGCTCGGCGGCGGCCGCCTCCAGCTTCAGCAGGGCCTCCATGGCACCCGGCTCGGCGTCGACGAGCACACCGGGGACCAGGTCGGCGAAGACTCGGACGCCGTGTACGGCGCCGACCTCCAGACCGGCGCCGGAGACCAGGCCGGCGAGCTGGTCGGCGGTGAACCTGCGCGGCACCGGATCGCCGGCGCCCCAGTGTCCGGCCGGGTCGGTGAGTGCCTGGCGGGCCTCGGTGAAGTGTCCGGCGAGGGCACGGGCCAGCACGGCGCCGCCCAGGCCCGCGGCCAGCAGGCTCAGGGTGCCGGCCGGGCGCAGTGCGGCGACGGCGTTGCGGACGCCTTCGGCCGGATCGTCGACGTACTCCAGCACGCCGTGGCAGAGGACGGCGTCGTAGCCGCCGCGCTCGACGACGTCGAACAGGCCGTGGGCGTCGCCCTGGACGGCGCGTACCCGGTCGGCGACGCCCGCCTCCCCGGCCCGGCGCTCCAGGGCGAAAAGGGCGTTGGGACTGGGGTCGACGACGGTGACGCGGTGGCCGAGGCCGGCCACCGGCACGGCGAAGTTGCCCGTGCCGCCTCCGGTGTCGAGGACGTCCAGGGCGTCGCGCCCGGCGGCCTTGGCCCGGCGCTCCAGGGCGTCCTTGAGGACCTCCCAGACCACGGCGGTACGAAGGGATGCGCGCGGGCGCAGCGGGTCAGACACGGCGGGTGGCTCCTCGACGGGGGCATGAACTACTCAGGCGCCTACCACCCTATTGCGTTCCGCGCCGTCCGCCGTCTGCGGCGCCGCGTGGGCCGCCATCAGGCGTCCTGCCGGCCGGCCGGGCCCCGGAGTGCGCCGCCCGGGTGCCCGTACGGGTGGCCCTGCGGGAGGCCCGTCCACCGCACGCCCCCACGGAATGCCGCCACGGGCCGCCGCGCACCCCGGCTGCGGCCGCACGGCCGCGCCGGGTGCCGCCCGCCGCCCCTCAGCCCGCCCGCTGGGGCGGCAGGGCGGGCGGGAGCAGCAGCATCCGTTCGACGAGCCGCAGAAACATGCCGGCGTCACGGAGCAGGTCATCGGCGTCGCGGCGGGTGGCCGCGCCAGCTATGCCGGCCTCCGCCTTGGCCCGGCGATCGGCGCCGGAGGCGAACAGGGCGCTCCACTCGGCCAGTTCGGGAGCGACCTCCGGCAGGACCTCCCAGGCGCTGCGGATGCGCGGTCTGCGGCGCGGCGCGCTCTCGGGCCTGGCGCGCACGGCGAGAACGGCGGCCGCGGTGCGCAGCGCAGCCAGATGGGCGGTGGCGAACCGTTCGTTGGGGGTGGACAGGGTCTGTGCTTCGTCGAGGCCGTGCCGGGCCTGGGCGAGCAGGGCGAGGGCGGCGGGCGGTGCCGCCGTCCGCCGCCGGACGGGATGGACATCGCTCGGGGGAGCGTACGCAGCGGAACTGCCCGCCGTGGAACGAACTGCCATGACGAACCTCCTGTTGTCGCATGCCGGTTCGGGACCGTCTGACCCCATCGTGGCGGGTACCACTGACAATCGGCGCTGACCTGCTCTTTCGCCGGAAAGACGGAATGACTCCGGGTGGCTCCCGGTGCCGCCCACGCCGCTCCGCGGCCCGTTGCCGCACGGCCGCGGACTGCACCGGCCGCGCGGCGGTCCTGCGCGGCGGTCCGGCACGGCGGTCGCCGCGGGGTGCGGCGAACCGGGAGCGGGCGCCGGGGAGGACCTGTTCCAGAACCGGTCCTGTGCACGCGTACACATCCGGGACCGGCACAATCGCCCCTATGGACAGCTCCACTACACGCCGCGACGCCACCCGACGCAGACTCTTCGACGCGGCGGTCACGCTCATCGCCGAACAGGGCTTCTCCTCCACCACGGTGGACGAGATCGCCGAGCGGGCGGGCGTCGCGAAGGGCACCGTCTACTACAACTTCGCGAGCAAGAACGTTCTCTTCGAGGAGCTGCTGCGGCACGGCATCGAGCTGCTGGCGACCTCCTTGCAGGCGGCCTCCGACGAGGTGGCCGACCGGGGCGGCCGCCGGATCGACGCCCTGGACGCGATGATCCGGGCCGGCCTGGACTTCATCTCCCGCTATCCGGCACTCACCCAGCTCTACGTCGCCGAGCTGTGGCGTACCAACCGCGCCTGGCAGTCCACCTTGATGGTGGTGCGGAAACGAGCCATCACCGTGGTGGAGGAGGTCCTGCGGGAGGCCGTGGCCGACGGTGAGCTGAGCGACGAGATCGACATTCCGCTCACCGCCTCGGCGCTGTTCGGGATGGTTCTGGTGGCCGCCCTGGACTGGCAGTCCTACCAGCCGGACCGGTCGATCGACGAGGTGCACGCGGCGCTGTCGCGGCTTCTCCAGGGGCGGGTCAGCGGCCGGGGCGCGTAACCGCACCGGGCGGCCGCGGGGAGATCCGCAGCGGGCGGTCCCATGGGACGCGCGCCGTAGGGTGCCTGCCGGACGGCCGCGAGGCCGCGCACACGGCAGTGCGCTGCCCTGGCACAGATCGTTCCCCCACCGATCCGACCAGGACAGCGCTTCCCCCGTGCTCCCCGTTTTCCCCCGTGGAGCCCCCGTACCTCCCCCGTCACGTCCGGGAGCCACGCCGTTCCGCCGCCCCGTGCCGGCGGTGCGGCGCCGCGTCCCTTCCGTGATCTCCACTCTTCCTTCCACGCGGGTCCCGGCCCATCCGCGTACCTACTCATCTCGGCGTCTGAGTACGGATACTCAAACCTGAGCACACCGCCCCAGCGCTGCCCTACGCTTTCCCGCGTGTCCGTACTCCCGTTGGTGTTCACCAGTGGCTGGGCGAGTGGGATCAACGCCTACGCCGTCGTGCTGCTCTTCGGCCTGCTCGGTGCGACCGGGGTCACCGACGAGGTGCCCGCGTCGCTCCAGCGCCCCGATGTGCTGATCGTGGCGGGGGTGCTCTTCCTCTGTGAGGCCGTCGCGGACAAGATCCCTTACGTCGACTCGGTCTGGGACACCGTGCACACGGTGATCCGGCCGGTGTCCGGTGCGGTCGTCGCGGCGCTGCTGGCGGGTCACAGCGGCTCGCTGCCCGAGGTGACGGCGGGCGCGGTGGGCGGCTCCACCGCGCTGCTGAGCCATCTGGTCAAGGCGGGCACGCGGATCGCCGTCAACACCTCGCCGGAGCCCGCGAGCAACATCGTGCTGAGCCTGGCCGAGGATCTGGGGGTCGCCGGGCTCGTCGCCTTCGCCGTGTTCCATCCGGTGCTGGCGGCGATCATCGCGGCGCTGCTGCTGATCGGCGGTATCGCGCTGGTGATCTTCCTCTGGTCGCGGATCCGCCGGTACCTGCGCCGACGGCGGCAGCGACGCCAGGAGAAACGGCTGGCCACGGCCGGTGACACGGGGCCGATGCCGGGCTGAGCCGACCGCCCGCGCGGGCGTTGTCAGTGGGCCCGGATAAAGTCGCAGGCATGGCACGGATTGCGGTGATCGGCGCCGGGATGGGCGCGATGGCGGCCGCCGCCCGGCTGGCCGTCGCGGGCCACCGGGTGGCGGTGTTCGAGCGCGGCGCGACGTACGGCGGCGCGCTGCGGCGGTTCGAGCGGGACGGCTTCGCCTTCGACACGGGGCCCGGTCTGCTGCATCTGCCCGCCGTCTACCGCGATCTGTTCGTCAAGACCGGCCGCGAGCCGCTGGAGAGCTGCGTCGAGCTGTCGCAGGTCGATCCCGCCGCCCGCCATGTCTTCGCGGACGGCACCGATGTGTCCCTGCCGAACGCCTCACGGGCCGGTGTCCTCGCGGCCCTGGACGGCGCGCTGGGCGCCGGTGCGGGCGAGCGCTGGAGCGCGTTCGTGGGCCGCGCCCGCGAGGCGTGGGACGCCACCCGGCGGCCGCTCCTGGAGGAGCCGCTGTGGCAGGACTGGCGGGTGCTGGGCCGCGATCCGTATCCGGCGGTGCGCCGGCGCGGGCTGTTCGGCCGCGGCAAGGGCCCCACGACCGCCACCCTTGCCGAGGTCGCCGCCCGTGAGCTGGCGGATCCCCGGCTCGTCGCACTGCTGGAGAGCCATGCGCTGGCGTACGGCTTCGATCCGCGCGGCGCGCCGGCGAGCGCCGCCGTGCTGCCGTACATGGAGCAGACCTTCGGGAGTTGGTACGCCCGCGGCGGGATGCGGGCGCTGGCGGACGCGCTGTACGAACGCTGCGCGGCCCGTGGAGTGGAGTTCACCTTCGGCGCGGAGGTCACCCGGATCGTCGAGAAGGACGGCCGGGCGGCGGGCGTCGAGCTGGCCGACGGCCGGGTGGCCGACGCGGAGACGGTGGTCGCCGGTGTCGAACCAGCCCGGCTGACAGCGATGTTGCGGGCGGGGCTGCCGTGGGGTGCGGAGGACGTCCGCCCGGCCGCCCGGCCCGGGGACCGTGCGCCGGGGCGGTTCACGGTCGCGCTCGCGCTGCGCGGGGCGCGGCCGGGCGACGCCGCGCACCGGACGGTCGTCCACACCCCGGACCGCGCGGCCGAGCTGGCCGGCGTGTTCGGGGACAGCCCGGGGCGGCGCGTGCCGTGTGCCCGGCCGACGGTGACGGTGCTGCGTCCGGACGACGCCACCGGCCGCCCGGACGACGGCCACGAGGCCGTGACGCTGACGGCGACGGTCGCCGTGCCCGGCCCGTCGGCAGAGGACGAGGCCCTCGCGGACCGGATGACCGAGATCGCCGAGGCCGCGGTTCCGGGGTTGCGGGAGCGGGTGCTGTGGCGGGAGGTCCTGCCGCCCGCGGACGGTGAGTCGGTGCCGGGCCCGGCGCTGGCCGGCGCCGACGGCCGCTTCTTGCGGCCCGCCAACCGCACCCGGATACCCGGGCTATACGCGGTCGGCGGCTGGTCGCATCCGGGCGGCGGGCTGGCGCACGCCGGGATGTCCGGCGCGATCGTCGCGGGCCTGATCGTGAACGGCGACGACTGGCACGGGTCGGTGTGAGCGCCCGGCCCCGGGCCTGACGACGGGCGGGGTCCGGCGCCGGCCCGGACGGCATCCGGCGTCCGGGCCGGTCGCGCCGGCCGCGGCCCGCGGTGGGGACGAAGCCACCGCGCGCCCCGGCCCGTGCGACCTGGCGCCGGGCCGCGCAGGGCTCAGTAGCGGTAGTGCTGCTCGTCGTAACCCTGTTGCTGGTGCGGCGGGTAGGGCGGCTGTCCGGCTGGGGGCTCGGCGTCGCGCTGTTGCGGGACCCAGACCCCGCCGGGCGGCGTCTCGACGTAGCCCTGCCCGGGGTGCTGCCCCTGGGGCTGCCCGGTTCCGTCGGCCGGCCGGCCGTCGTACTGCTCCGGGACGTACGGGGGGCGGCCATAAGGGTCCGGCTGCTCGTACGGGTCGTACGGGGCGGGGTACTGCTGGGCGCCGAGGTACGGGTCGGCGTAGGGCTGCTGTCCGCCCTGGCCGTCGCCCCCGTACGTCCCGTACTGGCCCGCGTAGGGGTCCTGCTCCCCGGCGGGAGCGCCGTAACCGCCGCCGTACGCAGGGCCGTTGCCGCCGCCGTCGCTGCCGCCGGTGGCGTTGCCGTAGGCGTCGTAGCCGGTTCGGCCGGTCTGCGGGGTGCGGGCGTCGGTGCTGTAGACGCCGTACTGCCCGGTCTCGTCGGGGAGCGGCTGTGGGGCGTAGACGGCGGTGGCGTCGGGGCGCGGATAGCCGTCCTGGTCCGGGTAGTTCTGCGGTACGAAGACGCTGCGGTCCTGGTACGGGTCCTGGTAGGGGTCCTGGCCCTGGTAGCCGTGGTGCGCGTCGTACGGGCCCGGCCCCTGGTAGGGCTCCTGGTGCAGGCCGTGCTGCCCTGGGAAGTCCGCCTGGCCCTCGGTGGCACCCTGGTCCTGAGGGGTGTCCCGCTGGGTGAACGTCCCCTGCTCGTCGGTGCCGTGGCCGGTGCCCTCGGTGAGCGGCACCGCTTCCAGGCCGGAGACCTGGAGGGCCGGCTCGGCGGCGGGTGCCTTGGCGTTCCCGGAGCGGGCCCTGCGCCGCCGGCTCTCCGTCCGCTTGCGGCGCAGGGCCCAGCCGGTCGTGAAGCCGCGCCGGAAGGAGAGCGTCACCTTCACCTGCCCGACCGCGAAGGCGATGGCACCCACGGCGATCACGATGACCGACGGGATGATGACGCCGGCCACCACCCCGAGGAAGCCGGTGAAGGCGAGCAGCCGCCAGCGCAGCCGGGCCTTGTGCTGGAGCAGGACCTCACTCAGCAGCCACAGCCCGACGAAGCCGAATGCGATGTAGAGGACCGTCCAGCCCATATACGCCCCTCTTTCGCCGCTTTCCGGCCACCGTCATCAGGACTGCTGGTGCAGTCCGAGATTCTCGTAGATTTCCAGGGTCGCCGTGGAGTGGTTCAGGGTAATGAAGTGCAACCCGGGCACGCCTTCGGCCATCAAGCGCGCACACAGTTCGGTCGCGTACTCGATGCCAATGGAGCGTACAGCCGCCGGGTCGTCCTTGACCGCGAGGATGCGCTCCGCCAGCTCGGGCGGGAAGGCCGCGTTGCTGAGCTGCGCGAACCGCTCGATCTGGCGCACGTTCGTGACCGGCATGATCTCCGGAATGATCGGCGTCGAACAACCCACCGCCGCGACCCGGTCGCGCAGCCGCAGATAGTCCTCCGGATAGAAGAACATCTGCGTGATGGCGAAGTCCGCGCCGGCCTGGCACTTGGCGACGAAATGCGCCACATCGGTGTCCCAGTCCGTGGAGCGCGGATGCATCTCGGGGAAGGCCGCCACGCCGACGCAGAAGTCGCCGGACTCCTTGATCAGCCGGACCAGGTCGGCCGCGTAGGTGACGCCCTCGGGGTGCCGCACCCACTCGCCCATCGGGTCGCCGGGCGGGTCGCCGCGCACCGCGAGCATGTTGCGGATACCGGCGTCGGCGTACTGGCCGATGACGTTGCGCAGTTCGGCGGTGGAGTGGTTGACCGCGGTCAGGTGGGCGACCGGGGTGAGCGTGGTGTCGGTGGCGATGCGCTCGGTGGCGCGCACCGTCCCCTCACGGGAGGATCCGCCGGCTCCGTACGTCACGGAGACGAAGGTCGGGGAGACGGCCTCGATCCGGCGGATGGCGTTCCACAGGGTCCGCTCGCCCTTCTCGGTCTTCGGGGCGGCGAACTCGAACGAGTATGACTGCTTGCCGGAAGCCAGCAGCTCGCGCACGGTCGGCGCGTGATCAGTCCTGGTGGAAGCTGTACCTAGGGCCATATGGGCAGGTTAACCACCGGCCGGGCACACTCAAACCGGCACCGGCGTTATGCCTGGTATGGCCGATTCGTGTCCACGGGCTGGACAGGCGCGGATCACCACTCGGTCATCCGGGGACAGCATGCGGGCCCTACCGGCGACCAAGGACCCAGATGCCCGGATCATCCCTTCATCGCCTGTGCGGAGGGTGCCTCTGCGGATGCCCGGCGCACCGGACGCCCGGAGATCCCGCTACCGGATGCGCCACTCACTCCGCCGCGGCGCGGACCCGGCGCGCCAGATCCGCCGCCGCCGCGCCCGGATCGTCCGCCTCGGTGAGGGCGCGGACGACCACGATCCGGCGGGCGCCCGCCGCCAGCACCTCGTCCACATTGCCGGCGTCGATCCCGCCGATCGCGAACCAGGGGCGCTCCGGAGCGCGCGAGGCGGTGTAGCGGACCAGGTCGAGGCCCGGGGCGTGGCGGCCCGGTTTGGTGGGCGTCGGCCAGCACGGTCCGGTGCAGAAATAGTCCACCCCCGCTTCGGTGGCCGCGGCGTCCACCTCGGCCTCGGCGTGGGTGGAGCGGCCTATCAGGACGTCCGTGCCGAGGAGGGCGCGGGCGGCCGGGACCGGCAGATCGCCCTGTCCCAGATGCAGCACCGGGGCGGCGGCCGCATGGGCGACGTCCGCGCGGTCGTTGACCGCCAGCAGCTTGCCGTGCCGCCGGCAGGCGTCCGCGAAGATTTCGAGGTGGGCGAGTTCCTCCGCCGCCTCCATGGTCTTGTCGCGCAGCTGCACGATGTCCACGCCCGAGGCGAGCACCGCGTCCAGGAACTGCGGGAGGTCGCCCTGCCGCTTGCGGGCGTCCGTGCACAGATACAGCCGGGCCTCGGCCAGGGCCTGTCGTGCGGTGCTCATCGGGCGGCTTCCCCCCAGGTCGGCGGCGTACGGGCCGGGCCTTCCGGCCCGTACACCCCTCGGATGCGAATGCGGTTACGGATGCTGATGCGATTGCTGATGAGGGCGCGCTCGCGCCGTGCGGATCAGACGGCGAGCGCCTGAGCCCGGCGCTTCACCTCCGTGCCGCGGTTCTCGCGCAGCGCCTGCGCCGGGGTGCCGGGCAGGGTGTCATCCACGGTGAAGAGCCACTCCAGCATCTCCTCGTCGGCGAAGCCGTCGTCGCGCAGGAGGGTCAAGGTCCCGACGAGGCCCTTGACGACCTTGCCGTCCTTGATGAAATCGGCCGGCACGTGCAGTGCCCTGTTCTCGCCGCGGCGCACCGCGATCAGCTGGCCCTCCTTGACCAGCTGCCGGACGCGTGTCACCTCGACGCCGATCTCTTCGGCGATGTCGGGGAGGGTGAGCCAGGCGGGGACGAGTCCATCGATGTTTGCGTCAATCTCGGTCACAGGACAAGCGTGCCATCTCGCACTGACAGCCGGTAGCCGGGCATCGCCGTCGACGGCCCGAGGCACACCGGCGGGTGACACCCGCGGTGCCATCCGCCGCGCCACGGCGGCGCCCCCGCGGGCCGCCCCGTACCCCGTGCCCGTGCGCGGCCGCTAGAGCGCCGCCGCCTTCAGCGGTACGGACGCGTCCGCGGCCCGCTCCCGGTCGAGGGCCGCGCCGCGCTCGATCAGCTTGCGCCCCTGTGCCAGGTCACGCGGGCGGCCCACGGCGAGCAGCGCGACCAGCCGGGCGCCCCGCAGCCACAGCACGGACCAGGCGGCGCCGGCCGGGTCGCCGCGCCAGAGCAGCTCGTCGGCGTCCCCGTGATGGCCCGCGTACTGCACGAACCGGCCGAACTGCTCGGACCAGAAGTACGGGACCGGGTCGTAGACCATGCCCTCCGCCGCACCGCGCAGGATGTTCTCGGCGACCGTACGGGGGCCCTGGAGGGCGTTGTCCCAGTGGTGGACCAGCAGGCGGGTGCCGTAGCGGGCGGACGGGAAGGAGGCGCAGTCGCCGACCGCGTACACATCGGGGACGGAGGTGCGCAGCCGCTCGTCGGCCAGGACGGAGCCGTCCCGCGGCGAGAGCGCGACGTCCGAGCCGGCCAGCCAGCCGGTGGCGGGCCGGGCGCCGATCCCCACGACCACGGCGTCGGCGGGCAGCGTCGTACCGTCCGCGAGGGTGACCGCGCCCGCCTCGACGGCTGCGACCCGGGCGCCGGTGCGCAGGTCGGCGCCGGCGTCGGCGTACCAGTCGGTCATATGGGCGGCGACCTCGGCGGGCAGGGCGCCGGCCAGCGGGCGGTCGGCGGCCTCGACGACGGTGACCGCGCAGCCCGCCTCGCGCGCCGCGGTCGCGAACTCCGCGCCGATCCAGCCCGCCCCGACGACCACGATCTCGTGCCGGGCGGCCAGCACGGGCCGCAGCCGCTCGGCGTCGTCGAGGGTGCGCAGCAGGTGGACGCCGGGCAGCCCCGCACTGCCGGGCAGCAGGATCGGGTCGGCGCCGGTGGCGAGGACCGCGTAGTCGTACGGGACCGGGCCCTCGGCGGTCTCGACGGTGTGCGCGCCCGGGACCAGGGCGGTGACCGGCCGGCTCAGATGCAGCTCAATGCCGAGCGCGCCGAAGTCGATGTCGAAGGTGGAGCCCTCGGCCTTGCCGAGCAGCACCGCCTTGGACAGCGGGGGGCGGTCGTAGGGCTGGTGCGGCTCGCCGCCGAGCAGGGTGATCGCGCCGCGCCAGCCCTGTTCGCGCAGGGCGACCGCGGTCTGCACACCGGCGATTCCGGCGCCGACGATCACGACGCGGGGCGTCCGGTCAGGGGCCTGGGAGGACGTGCTCTGCTCGCTCACCCGATCACTGTAAGACGGTGTGTCTCGCCGCCAGCAGCAGCGCGCAAGGAGATCTCTGACACAGCGTCACGGTCGGTCACCCCGGGGCCGCACGGCCGGGGCCCCGCCGGGCGCGCCCTTACGGCGCGTCGCGGGCCCGTATTAGGGTGAGGGATACACGCACTCGCGGGAGCCCGGACGCACCGGGCTGAGAGGGAGGCTGGCGGCCTCCGACCGTACGAACCTGATCCGGGTCATGCCGGCGAAGGGAGGGGCTGGACGCCCATGCATCCATCTGTCACACCGTCCACCGCCACATCATCGACATCGGCCGCACCACCGCCCCCGGGCGGGCAGCACGCCGATGTGCTCGTCATCGGGGGCGGCATCATCGGCCTGGTCACGGCCTGGCGGGCGGCCGGCCGGGGGCTGGAGACGGCCGTCGTCGATCCGGCGCCGGGCGGCGGCGCCGCCCATATCGCGGCCGGCATGCTGGCCGCGGTCACCGAACTCCACTACGGAGAGCAGACCCTGCTGGGTCTCAACCTCGCCTCGGCGCGGCGCTATCCGGACTTCACCGCCGAGCTGGAGGAGGCGAGCGGGCGGCGGATCGGCTACCGGCGGTGCGGCACACTGGCCGTCGCGCTGGACGCCGACGACCGCGCCCTGCTGCGCGAACTGCACGCCCTGCAACTCCGGTCGGGGCTGGATTCGGAGTGGCTGACGGGGCGCGAGTGCCGTCGGCTGGAGCCGATGCTGGCGCCCGGTGTCCGCGGCGGTCTGCGGGTGGACGGCGACCATCAGGTCGATCCGCGCCGGCTGGCGGGCGCGCTGCTCGTCGCCTGCGAGCGGGCCGGGGTGGCCTTCCACCGCGCCTCGGCCGAGCGGCTGACGGTCGCCCGGGGACGTGCCTCGGGCGCCGAACTCACCGACGGGACACGGCTGTCGGCCGGTCAGGTCGTCCTGGCCGCGGGGAGCCGCAGCGGGCAGCTGGCCGGGGTCCCCGACGCGGTGCTGCCGCCGGTGCGCCCGGTCAAGGGGCAGGTGCTGCGGCTGCGGATGCCGGCGCCACCGGCCGGTGGCGCCGCCTTCCTGTCCCGCACCGTACGGGCCGTGGTCCGCGGCGGCCCGCTCTATCTGGTGCCGCGGGAGAACGGCGAGCTGGTCCTCGGCGCCACCAGCGAGGAGCTGGGCTGGGACACCACCGTGACCGCGGGCGGCGTCTACGAACTGCTCCGGGACGCGCACGAGCTGGTCCCCGGCATCACCGAACTGCCGCTGGCCGAGACCTGCGCGGGGCTGCGTCCCACCTCCCCCGACAACGCGCCGCTGCTCGGCCCGACCGCGCTGCCCGGTCTCCAGCTGGCCACCGGCCACTTCCGCAACGGTGTGCTGCTGACGCCGGTCACCGGTGACGCGATGGCCGAGGCGCTGACCACCGGAGAGCTCCCGGCGGCGGTCCGCCCGTTCTCCCCCACGCGCTTTTCCGCCGTGTCCGCCCCGGGGCCGCAGCGCGCCCGCGTCCTGGAGGAGGAGTCCGTATGAGTGCCCCCACCGTTTCCGTCTCCGTCAACGGCGAAGCGCGCGAGATCCCCGGCGGCCTCACCCTCGACCGGCTGGTCGCGACGCTGTCCCGGGCGTCCGGCGGGGTGGCCGCCGCGGTCAACGAGACCGTGGTGCCGCGCACCCGGTGGTCCGACACCCCGCTCGGCGAAGGCGACCGCGTCGAGGTGCTCACCGCGGTCCAGGGAGGCTGATCCGCCACCATGACCGATGATCTCCTCACCCTCGCCGGCCGCACCTTCCGGTCCCGTCTGATCATGGGGACCGGTGGTGCGCCCAGCCTCGGCGTCCTGGAGCGCGCGCTGCTCGCCTCCGGTACGGAACTGACGACGGTCGCCATGCGGCGGCTGGATCCGGCCGTGCAGGGCTCGGTGCTCTCCCTGCTGGCGCGGCACGCGATCCGGGTGCTGCCGAACACCGCGGGCTGTTTCACCGCGGGCGAGGCGGTGCTGACCGCCCGGCTCGCCCGGGAGGCGCTCGGCACGGACTGGGTCAAGCTTGAGGTCGTCGCCGACGAGCGCACCCTGCTGCCGGACCCGGTCGAGCTGCTGGACGCCGCCGAGACCCTGGTGGACGACGGTTTCACCGTGCTGCCCTATACGAACGACGATCCGGTGCTGGCCCGCAAGCTGGAGGACGTGGGCTGCGCCGCGATCATGCCGCTGGGCTCGCCGATCGGGTCCGGGCTGGGCATCCGTAATCCGCACAACTTCGAGCTGATCACGGAGCGGGCGGGCGTCCCGGTCGTGCTGGACGCGGGTGCCGGTACCGCCTCGGACGCCGCGCTGGCCATGGAGCTGGGGTGCGCGGCGGTGATGCTGGCGTCCGCGGTGACCCGTGCCCAGGAGCCCGAGCTGATGGCGGGGGCGATGCGGCACGCGGTCGAGGCCGGCCGGCTGGCGTACCGCGCGGGCCGCATCCCGCGCCGCCACTTCGCGCGGGCTTCCTCGCCGACCGAGGGCGTGGCGGAGCTGGACCCGGAACGCCCGGCGTTCTAGGGCGGGGCGGGCCGTCTGCGGACCGGTTCGGTCCGGCCGGGACGTGCGCCCCTCCCGAACTCCCGCCGATCGCGGCTACCCGGCCCCGGGCGGCCCCGGCCCGTGCGCCCCGTGTCGTGTTCCGGTCACCGTTCGGCTTCAGTACGGGCGGGGTGGCGGCCGGGCGGGCGGGTGGCCGGCGGGTCCTCGTAGACTCGTCTGCCGTGGATACGACCCTTGAGGACCCGCTCGTCGGCCGGCTGCTCGACAGCCGCTACCGCGTCCAGGCCCGCATCGCCGCCGGCGGTATGGCCACGGTCTACCGGGCCGTGGACACCCGGCTCGACCGGGAGCTCGCCCTGAAGGTGATGCATCCGGCCCTCGCCATGGACGGGGCGTTCGTCGACCGGTTCATCCGCGAGGCCAAGTCGGTCGCGCGGCTGTCCCACCCCAACGTGGTGGGCGTGTTCGACCAGGGTACGGACGGTACGTACGTCTATCTGGCGATGGAGTACGTCGCGGGGTGCACGCTGCGCGACGTACTGCGCGAGCGGGGTGCGCTCCAGCCGCGGGCCGCGCTGGACATCCTGGAGCCCGTCCTCGCCGCCCTGGGCGCCGCGCACCGCGCCGGCCTGGTGCACCGCGACATGAAGCCGGAGAACGTCCTGATCGGCGACGACGGCCGGGTCAAGGTCGCCGACTTCGGTCTGGTGCGCGCGGTGGACAACAACACCACCGCGTCCACCGGCACGGTTCTGGGGACCGTCTCCTATCTGGCGCCCGAGCAGATCGAGAGCGGCACCGCGGACGCCCGCGTGGACGTCTACGCCTGCGGCGTGGTGCTCTACGAGATGCTGACCGGCGGCAAACCGCACACCGGCGGCTCCGCGGCGCAGGTCCTCTACCAGCATCTGCACGAGGACGTGCGGCCGCCGTCGGAGTCCGTGCCCGGTCTGGCGCCGGAACTGGACGGCCTGGTGGCGCTGGCCACCGCCCGGGAGCCGGCCCGGCGGCCGCAGGACGCGGTGGCGCTGCTGTCCCGGGCACGCAGCGCCCGCGCGGCGCTCACCGACGCGCAGCTGGACCTCGTACCGCCCCACGCGAAGGACGTCCCGGCGGACGGGGACGACACCGAGAAGACCAGCGTGCTGCCGCGGACCGGTGCCGAGCAGCTCCAGCTGCCCGGGTCCCCCGCCGACGCGGAGCTGAACCGCACCGCCAGGCTGGAGCTGCCGGCGGCCGCCGCGGCGTCGCCCGCCGAGCGGACCACCCGGCTGCGCCCGGCGCCCGCCGCGACGCCGCGTACCGGCCTCTTCCGGCAGCGCCGGACCGCCACCCTCGTGGCCGCCGTGCTGCTGGTCCTCGGGCTGGGCGCGGGCGTCTGGTACATAAACGCCGGCCAGTTCACCACGGTCCCCGCCGTCCTGGACCTGCCGCAGGCCAAGGCCGAGAAGACGCTGCGCGACGAGGGACTGCGGGTGAAGGTGGTGCGCGGTTACAGCCCCAACGTGGAGCGCGGCCATGTCATGGCCACGGACCCGGAGAACGGTAAGCGCATCCGCGGGACGGGCACCGTCACCCTCACCGTCTCGCGCGGCCCGGAGGTCGTCACGATCCCGGATCTGGCGGGCACACCGGTCGCGGACGCCCGGCGCGAGCTCCGGGACCGCGGGCTGACGCCGGGCACCGAGGCACGGGAGTTCAGCGACGAGGTCGCCAAGGGTTCGGTGATCCGTACGGACCCGGCCGCGGGCAGCAGGCGGCGGCCGGACACGGCGGTGGCGCTGACGATCAGCCGCGGCGCCCCGGTGGACGTGCCCGATGTGGTGGGCGCAGCCCGCGCGGACGCCGAGTCGGCGCTGACCGGTGCCGGTTTCCAGGTGAAGTTCGCGGACGAGCCCGTCTACTCGCCGCAGGCGAAGGACACCGTCGCCCAGCAGTCCCCCGGCCAGGGCGGCAAGCTCGGCAAGGGCGACACGGTCACCCTCACGCTCTCCAAGGGGCCGGAGATGGTGACCGTCCCGGACGTCACCGGCAAGAGCACCGACGACGCGAAGCGGCAGCTCACGGATCTCGGCTTCGAGGTCGAGGTGCAGAAGCCGCTGCTGTTCCCGCAGGACTCCGTCGATACACAGTCGGTCGGCGGCGGTGACCAGGCCCCCAAGGGCAGCAAGATCACCATCAAGCTCAAGGGCGCGCTGTAGCGGCGGGTGCGGCGGGCCCGCCGCCGTCCGGCGGCCGCGGGGCGCCTGGCACCCTGGAGGGGTGAGCACCTCCCCCTCCCCGCAGCGCGCCGAGCCGCGCGCCCGTACCCGCAATCCGGTCGGCGGCCATGTGCCGGTGGCCGGCGGCCTGGCCAAGGTCGGTATCGCGTACGCCCGCGAGATCGGCGGCGAGACCGTACAGGTCTTCGTGGCCAATCCGCGCGGCTGGGCGACGCCGCCCGGCAGCCCCGAGCAGGACGAGGAGTTCCGCGCGGGCTGTGCGCGGGAGGGCGTCCCCGCGTATGTCCACGCGCCGTATCTGATCAATTTCGGCTCGCACACCGAGGCGACCGTGGACAGGTCCGTCGAGTCGCTGCGCCACTCGCTGCGGCGCGGGCGGGAGATCGGCGCGCTCGGCGTGGTGGTGCACACCGGCTCGGCGACCGGCGGCCGGCCGCGTGCGGAGGCGCTGGCGCAGGTCAGGGAGCGGATGCGGCCGCTGCTCGACGAGCTGACGCGGGACGACGACCCGTGGCTGCTGCTGGAGCCGACGGCCGGCCAGGGGGCTTCGCTGTGCGCACGGGCCGAGGACCTCGGGCCGTACTTCGACGCGCTGGACCGGCATCCCCGGCTCGGGATCTGCCTCGACACCTGCCACGCCTTCGCGGCCGGTCACGACATGGCGGCCCCGGGCGGGATGAAGGCGCTGCTGGACGAGGTGGTGGAGGTCGCGGGCGAGGGCCGGCTGCGGCTGATCCACGCCAATGACTCCCAGGACGTGACCGGCGCCCACAAGGACCGGCACGCGAACATCGGCGCCGGTCACATCGGCGCGGAGCCGTTCCGCGAGCTGTTCGTCCACCCGGCGACCGAGGGGGTGCCACTGGTGATCGAGACACCGGGCGGCAAGGAGGGGCACGCGGCGGACGTGGCGCTCCTGAAGGAGCTGCGCGAACGCTGAGCGAAGCCGCGCCGGCGCCGGACGGCGGGCGGCGGTCTCCCGGCGGGACCGGGCCCGGGGTTCAGAGCTCCGGGCCCTCGCCCGGCTCCTCCTGATAGGAGTAGCGCTGTTCCCGCCACGGGTCGCCGAGATTGTGGTAGCCGCGCTCCTCCCAGAAGCCGCGGCGGTCCGCCGTCATGTACTCGATACCGCGGACCCATTTGGGGCCCTTCCAGGCATACAGCTGCGGCACGATCAGCCGGACCGGGAAACCGTGCTCGGCGGTGAGCAGTTCGCCGGAACGGTGGGTGGCGAAGAGGCACTTCTCCGCGGCGAAATCCGCCAGCCGCAGATTCGAGCTGAATCCGTACTCGGCCCACACCATCACATGTGTGACATCGGGCGCGGGCGGTGCGAGATCGAGGATGGTGCGGGTGCGTACCCCGCCCCATTCGGCGCCCAGCATGCTGAATTTCGTGACGCAGTGCATATCCGCGACGACCGTTGTGTAGGGCAGCGCGGTGAATTCCTCGTGCGTCCAGCAGTGTTTGTCGCCGTCCGCGGTGGCACCGAACGCCCGGAACTCCCAGCGGTCGGGGCGGAACTTCGGCACCGGTCCGTAATGCGTGACCGGCCAGCCTCGCTGAAGACGCTGCCCCGGGGGCAGCTGAGGATGCTCCTCTTCGCGGCTTTCCGGCTGACCCATGTCCTCCATGTTGTCAGACCGGAAGGGGTGCCCGTGACCGGGGCGGGAGGGATTCGGACAACTCGTACTAAGTGTGCACTTACTGGACGGCCCGCTGGGGCGGTGCGAGGATGCGCGGCACCTGCCCAGTTCTCGCGCGGAAGGAGCCCGCTGCCATGCAGGGCGACCCCGAGGTCATCGAATTCCTCAACGAGCAGCTGACTGCCGAGCTGACCGCGATCAACCAGTACTTCCTGCACGCCAAGATGCAGGAGAACTTCGGCTGGACGAAGCTCGCGAAATACACCCGCGCCGAGTCGTTCGACGAGATGAAGCATGCGGAGATCCTGACGGACCGCATTCTCTTCCTCGAAGGTCTGCCGAACTACCAGCGCCTGTTCCATGTTCGCGTCGGCCAGACCGTCACCGAGATGTTCCAGGCCGACCGGCAGATCGAGGCCGAGGCGATCGACCGGCTCAAGCGCGGTATCGAGGTCATGCGTGCCAAGGCGGACATCACCTCGGCGAACATCTTCGAGGACATCCTCGCGGACGAGGAGCACCACATCGACTATCTCGACACCCAGCTGGAACTGGTCGAGAAGCTCGGGGAACCGCTCTACATCGCCCAGGTCATCAAGCAGCCGAGCTGATCACCAAACGGCCGGGCCGGCCGCACACGCCCCGCCGACGTCCGTGCACCGGGCGCGCGGCACCGGCTAGGCGGCTTCCGGAAGCCCCACAGGCGCCGCTTCCGCCACCACCACGGCCGGCATCCCCGCGGCCGGCGGCTGGGCACCCAGCGGCTCGGGCGCACCCGATTCGACGAGCTGGCGCCGGGGACACGCACCGCGGCCGAGCAGTGCCTGGATGCGGCGTACGCAGCCGCCGCAGTCGGTCCCGGCCTTGCAGGCGGAGGCGATCTGGCGCGGCGTACAGGCGCCGGTATCCGCGTGGTCACGGACCTGCTGTTCGGTGATCCCGAAGCAGGAGCAGACGTACACGCGGTTCACCCCCGAGAGGAACTGGGCTCGCCGATCCGGATGATCGCGAGTGAGGTAACCCTTACCTTACCTGTCGCGAGGAGCGCTCCACAACGCGGTGGGGCGCGGATCACAGGATCCGCGCCCCACGCGTGTGTCACCGGCCGCCGTCAGCGCCGGACGGCCTCACTGATCGCGGTACATCTCCGCCACCAGGAACGCCAGGTCCAGCGACTGGCTGCGGTTGAGCCGCGGGTCGCAGGCGGTCTCGTAGCGCTGGTGCAGATCGTCGACGAAGATCTCGTCGCCGCCGCCCACGCACTCCGTGACGTCGTCGCCGGTCAGCTCGACGTGGATGCCGCCGGGGTGCGTACCGAGGCTCTTGTGGACCTCGAAGAAGCCCTTGACCTCGTCCAGCACATCGTCGAAGCGCCGGGTCTTGTGACCCGAGGCGGCCTCGAAGGTGTTGCCGTGCATCGGGTCGGTGATCCACGCGACCTTGGCGCCGGAGGCGGTGACCTTCTCCACCAGCTCGGGCAGCTTGTCGCGGACCTTGTCCGCGCCCATCCGGGTGATGAAGGTCAGCCGGCCCGGCTCGCGGTCCGGGTCGAGGCGCTCGACGAGGGTGAGCGCCTCCTGCGGCGTGGTGGTCGGGCCGAGCTTGACGCCGATCGGGTTGCGGATCCGGGAGGCGAATTCGAGATGCGCGCCGTCCAGCTGGCGGGTGCGCTCGCCGATCCAGACCATGTGGCCCGAGACGTCGTAGAGGTTGCCGGTGCGCGAGTCGGTGCGGGTGAGCGCCGACTCGTAGTCCAGGATCAGCGCCTCGTGCGAGGAGAAGAACTCGACGGTGCGGAACTCCTCGGGCTCCACCCCGCACGCCTTCATGAAGTTCATCGCGCGGTCGATCTCGCGGGCCAGCGCCTCGTAGCGCTGTCCGGAGGGCGAGGACTTCACGAAGTCCTGGTTCCAGGCGTGCACCTGGCGAAGGTCGGCGTAGCCGCCGGTGGTGAAGGCGCGGACGAGGTTGAGGGTCGCCGCGGAGGCGTGGTACATCCGCTTCAGCCGCTGCGGGTCCGGGATCCGGGCCGCCTCGGTGAACTCGAAGCCGTTGACGGAGTCGCCGCGGTAGGTCGGCAGGGTCACGCCGTCGCGGGTCTCGGTCGACTTGGAGCGCGGCTTGCTGTACTGGCCGGCGATCCGGCCGACCTTGACCACCGGGACGGACCCGGCGTAGGTCAGCACGGCGCCCATCTGGAGCAGCGTCTTGAGCTTGTTCCGGATGTGCTCGGCGGATACGGCGTCGAAAGCCTCCGCGCAGTCGCCGCCCTGAAGCAGGAACGCCTCACCACGGGCGACCGCTCCCAGGCGCTCGCGCAGCTGGTCGCACTCGCCCGCGAAGACGAGCGGCGGATAGGACTCAAGCTCCGCGATCACATCGCGCAGAGCCTCTTGGTCCGGCCAGTCGGGCTGCTGCGCCGCGGGCAGGTCTCGCCAGGTGTGGCCACCGGCGTGGGTTTCAGCGTTCACGGTCACATGGCCAACATTACGGGGTTCTCGGGAGTCGCCCTTTCCCCGCCCGGACTTTGAGACAGTGCCCACTCGGCGGGACCCGCCCCCTCGGCGCCGCCCGCGCTCCGCCCGGCCCCGGACCGCGGGGTTCCCGGCCCCGCACTCCCCTTCGGCCCGTCCCTCCGCCGTCGGCCTGTCCGGCTCCGCCGTCCGGTCAGTCCGGGAGGGAGTCGTCGGGCGTCCCGTGCGCGAGCGCGGCGAGGGTGGTCAGCGCCTGGGCGAGCGGCTCATGGGCGGGTCCGGCGAGCGCGAGCCGGACGGCGTTCGGCGCCGGACCCGCGCCCTGGGCGCCCTCCGCCGCGACGGCGAAGGCGGCGGCCGGGGTGACGGCGATCCCGTGGCGCGCGGCGGCCGCCAGGAAGGTCTCGGCGCGCCACCGGGCGGGCAGCTCCCACCAGGCGAAGTAGGCACGCGGGTCGGCGTGTACGCGGAAGCCGGCCAGCCGCTCGCGGAGCAGCGCCTGGCGGACGGCGGCGTCCTGGCGTTTGGCGGCGACGATCCGCTCCAGGCTGCCGTCGGTCAGCCAGCGGGTGACCGCCTCCAGGGCGAAGCCGGTCGCGGTCCAGCCGCCGGAGCGCAGGGCGGCGGAGAGCCGGCCGGTGTGCGCCGGGGGCGCCAGGGCGAGGCCGACGGTCAGGCCCGGGGCGAGCCGTTTGGAGAGGCTGTCGACGAGGATCGTGCAGTCGGGGGCGAGCGCGGCGAGCGGCGGGCGGGCGGTGCCGGTGGCGGAGGTGGCGTCCGGAGCGGCCGCGTCCCCCGGACAGCTCCTGTCCGCCGCGCGGTCCCGGTCCGCCGTACGGTCCCCCTCTCCCGTACGGTCCCCGCCTGCCGCCCCGGACGCCGCCCCGTCCCCGTCCGCCGCGCCGTCCGGGTGCAGGAAGGCCCACACCGCGTCCTCCACGGCCCACAGGTCCAGCTCGCCGAGGGTGGCGGCGAGCTCGGCGCGGCGCCCGGCGGACATCGTCACGCCGAGCGGGTTGTGCAGGGTGGGCTGGACGTAGAGGGCGCGCAGCGGGGCGGCGCGGTGGGCGGCGCGGACCGCGTCCGGGCGCAGTCCGTCCGCGTCGGTGGCCAGCGGAACGAGGGTGATGCCGAGCCGCGCGGCGATGCCCTTGACCATCGGATAGGTGAACGCCTCGACGCCGAGGCGTCCCCCCGGCGGGACGAGGGAGGCGAGCGCGCCGGCCATCGCCTGCCGGCCGTTGCCGGCGAAACGGAGGTGGTCGGGGTCCGCGCGCAGGGCCGGGCCGCTCAGCAGCGCCGCGGCGGCGGCGCGGGCGGCGGGGGTACCGGCCGGGGCGAGCGGGCGCAGGGCGGCGCCGAGGGCGTCGGGCCGCAGCAGGGGCGCGAGGCCGGCGGCGAGCAGGGCGGACTGTTCGGGGACGACGGGGTAGTTGAGTTCGAGGTTGACGGGGACGGTGCCCGCGGGTGCCGGTTCGGCGAGCGCGGGGCCCGGCGCGTGCCGGGCGGCGCGCACATACGTACCGCGGCCGACCTCGCCGACGGTCAGGCCGCGGCGGGCCAGCTCGCGGTAGACCCGGGTGGCGGTGGAGTTGGCGATGCGGTGCGCGCGGGCGAAGGCGCGCTGGGTGGGAAGGCGGTCGCCGGGGCGCAGCCGTCCGTCGGCGATGTCCGCCGCGACGGCGTCGGCGATGCGCCGGTAGTCCTCCGCGCTCATGATCCGCCCCTCTCCGTCCGGGTCCTGCCGGCCCTTCCGGGTCCTGCTCGCGTTCCGCCTGGTTCCGCCCATTGCCCCACATTGCACCGAGAGCAATGTTTTTATTGCACCGAGAGTGTGCGCCTCCTAGCATCGGACGTCAAGGGCCGCACGACGGCGCCGGCATCCGGCGACGGCGTCAACAACCAGGCGAATGAGGCGAGTTGCGTTGAGTACGGCTGCCGTCGGAGGAATCACCGTCGGGTACGAGGACCAGGGCACCGGGGTGCCGCTGGTGCTCGTCCACGGGCATCCCTTCGACCGGACGATGTGGGCGCCGCAGACCGCGACGTTCGGCGCGGCGCGACCGGGTTCCGGATGGCGGGTGATCGCGCCGGATCTGCGCGGGTACGGCGCGTCGACGGTCGTCCCCGGCGTCACACCGCTGGAGACGTTCGCCCGCGATATCGCCGGGCTGCTGGACGTACTGGGCCTCGGGGCCGACCGGATCGTGCTCGGCGGGCTGTCGATGGGCGGCCAGATCGCCCTGGAGTTCGCCCGGCTGTTCCCGGAGCGGCTGCGCGGACTGGTCCTCGCCGACACCTTCGCGCAGGGCGAGAGCGCCGAGGGCAGGGCGCGGCGCAACGCCCTCGCCGACCGGCTGCTGGGCGAGGGCATGGGCGGCTACACCGACGAGGTACTGGACAAGATGATCGCGCCGGAGAACGTCGCACGGCAGCCGGAGGTCGCCGGGCACGTCCGCCGCATGATGCTCGGCACACCGCCCGAGGGAGCCGCCGCCGCGCTCCGCGGCCGGGCCGAACGCCCCGACTACACCGGCCTGTTGGGGCGGATCGCGGTGCCGACGCTGGTGGTGGTCGGACGGGACGACACCTACACACCGGTCGCCGACGCGGAATTCCTGCACCGGCGCATCCCGGGTGCCACGCTCGCGGTCATCGAGGACGCCGCCCATCTGCCCAACCTCGAACGGCCCACCGCCTTCGACGCGGCGCTGGCCGGATTTCTGGCCGGTCTGCGTCCGTCCCCCGCCCCGGCGCCGGGCGTCGGGTAAAGTTCCCGCCATGTACGCGCAACCGGTCATGAGCATGAACTGGTGGTGGACCGCTCATCCGGCGGCCCACTGATTCGCGCGCGCACCACTGACTTCGCGAAGGCCGCCCCGAGGGGCGGCCTTCCGTCGTACGGCGGCCGTTCCTCCCCTCCCGGAAGGAACCCGCCGTGCACCACACCCCCACCCCTCCCGCAGTCCCCCGTACCGATGCCGCCGCCCTCGTCCAGCGGCTGCTCGATCCCGGCTGCCCGCCGTTCGCCCTGCTGCGCCGCCGCTCCCCGGGGCGGGACACCACCGCCGTCGAGGTGCTGATCGGCGAGGTGGCCGAGGTCGAGCGGCTGGCGGACATCCCGCTGGGCGACGGCGTCCCCGACGCGCCGGTGACCGACGCGCTCGCGCTGATCCCCTTCCGGCAGATCCGCGAGCGCGGTTTCGAGGCCCATGACGACGGCACCCCGCTCGCCGTGCTGCGCCCCCGCGAGTGCGCCGAAATCCCCCTGGACGCGCTGCTGGCGGCGCTCCCCACGCACGACGTCCGGGTGACGGACGGCGCGTTCGATGTGGACGACGCGACGTACGCGGGGACCGTCGGGCGGATCGTCCGGGACGAGATCGGCACCGGCGAGGGCGCCAACTTCGTCATCCGCAGGACGTTCGAGGGCGAGATCGCGGGCTTCTCGGCGGCCGACGCACTGGCCCTCTTCCGGCGGCTGCTGGCCGGCGAGCGCGGCGCGTACTGGACGTATGTCGTGCACCGGCCCGGGGTGCGCACCCTCGTCGGCGCCAGCCCCGAGGTGCATGTGCGGATGTGTGGCGGCACGGTCGTGATGAACCCGATCAGCGGCACCTACCGCTACCCGGCCGGGGGCCCCACCGCCGAGAGCCTGCTGGCGTTCCTCGGCGACCGCAAGGAGGTGGAGGAGCTGTCCATGGTGGTGGACGAGGAGCTGAAGATGATGTGCACCGTCGGCGACATGGGCGGTGTGGTCGTCGGGCCCCGGCTCAAGGAGATGGCTCACCTGGCGCACACCGAGTACGAACTGCGCGGCCGGTCCACCCTCGATGTGCGCGAGGTGCTCAAGGAGACGATGTTCGCGGCGACGGTCACCGGGTCGCCGGTGCAGAACGCCTGCCGGGTCATCGCCCGGTACGAGCCCGCCGGGCCCGACGGACGGGGCCGCGGCTACTACGCGGGCGCGCTGGCGCTGATCGGCCGGGACGCCGGCGGCGCGCAGACGCTGGACTCGCCGATCCTGATCCGTACCGCCGACATCGCCGCGGACGGCCGGCTGCGGGTGCCGGTCGGCGCCACCCTGGTGCGCGCCTCCGATCCGCACGGCGAGGTCGCCGAGACGCACGCCAAGGCGGCCGGGGTGCTCACCGCGCTGGGCGTACGGTCCGCACCGGCCGGCGCCGGGGCCGCGGGGCCGCCGCCGCACCTGGCCGACGACCCGCGGGTGCGCGCCGCGCTCGACGCCCGCCGCGCCGATCTCGCCCCCTTCTGGCTGCGGATGCAGAGCACCGCGCCGACCGCCGCGCTGCGCGGCCACGCGCTGGTCGTCGACGCCGAGGACACCTTCACCGCGATGCTGGCGCATCTGCTGCGCACCTCGGGGCTGACCGTCACCGTCCGCCGCTACGACGAACCGGGGCTGCGCGCGGCCGTCCGGGCGCACCGGGGGCCGGTCGTGCTGGGCCCCGGCCCCGGCAACCCGTCCGACGCCGCCGACCCCAAGATGCGCTTCCTGCGCTCCCTGACCGCGGAACTCGTCGCCGGCCACCGGCACGGGCTGCTCGGGGTCTGCCTCGGGCACGAGCTGCTCGCCGCGGAGCTGGGGCTGGAGATCGTCCGCAAGGACGTGCCGTTCCAGGGCGCCCAGGAGCGCATCGACTTCTTCGGGCGCCCGGAGACGGTCGGTTTCTACAACACCTTCACGGCCCGCTGCGACGACCGCACGGCCGCCGAACTGGCCATGCACCGGGTGGAGTTGAGCCGGGACGCGGACACCGGCGAGGTGCACGCGCTGCGCGGCCCCGGCTTCGCGGGCGTGCAGTTCCACCCCGAGTCGGTGCTGTCCCTGGACGGCGCCTCGGTCACCGCACAGTTGCTGGCCGCTGTCCTGGTGTGACGAGCGTGTTCTCGTTGGTGCGGCCGGCCAGATAGTCCTCGACATTGGCGACGGTGGTGTCGACGATCTGGCCGACCGCTTCCGCGGTGAAGTACGCCTGGTGGGAGGTGACCAGTACGTTCCCGAAGGTCATCAGGCGGGCGAGGGTGTCGTCGCTGATGACGTCGAGGGACTTGTCGAGGAAGAAGAGCCCGGCCTCCTCCTCGTAGACGTCCAGCCCGACGCCGGCGAGCCGGCCCGCCTTGAGCGTCTCGACCAACGCCGCGGTGTCGACCAGCCCGCCGCGGCTGGAGTTGACGAGGATCGCGTCGTCCTTCATAGCGGCCAGCGCGTCGGCGTCGATGAGATGCCGGGTGGCCGCCAGCAGCGGGACGTGCAGGGTGATCAGGTCCGCCTCGGCGAACAGCTGCCGCTGGTCGACGTAGCGCATGCCGAGGTCGAGGCAGGCGGGGTTCTCGGCGACGTCCCAGCCCAGCAGGTCCATCCCGAAACCGTGGGCGATCCGGGTGAACGCCTCGCCGATCTTGCCGGTGCCGATCACCCCGGCCGTACGGCCGCGCAGGTCACGGCCCATCAGACCGTCCAGCCGGAAGTCGAAGTTGCGGGTGCGGTTGACGGCCCGGACGAGCCCCCGGTTCACCGCCAGCGCCAGGGTCCAGGCGAATTCGGCGACCGCGTACGGGGAGTAGGCGGAGACCCGGCCGATGGTCAGTCCGAGGTCGGCCGCGGCCTCCAGATCGATGTTGTTGAAGCCGGTGGAGCGCTGGGCGATCATCTTCGTGCCGCCGGCCGCGAGGGACTGTAGGACCTCGGCGCTCAGATCGTCGTTGACGCTCGCGCTGACGACCTCGTACCCGGCGGCGATGGGCGCGGTGTCGCGGTTGAGGAAGAAATCCAGACAGCGGACCTGGTGCCGTTCGGCGAACGCCTTCTCCAGCAACGGCCGCTCGTCCACCTGCACGCCGAACGCGACGATATCCACGTTTCTCCCACCGATCCCGATTCACCCGCTGATGAGCGATAGGCCGAATATGACGAATATGCCGAATATACGGCCCATCGCTCGGCGGTGCCGTCCGGAGACCGGGCGGGGGAACACCCCGGGGCACACCGGCCCGGGAGGGGCGGCAGGGAGCCCCGGCGGGTAGCGGCCGCTCAGCCGAAGAAGACGCCGGCCTCGGCGTAGAGCGCCGGATCGACGGTCTTCAGCTTCGCGGTCGCCTCCTCGATCGGCACCCGGACGATGTCCGTACCGCGCAGCGCGACCATCTTCCCGAAGTCGCCGTCCCGCACCGCGTCGACGGCGTGCAGACCGAAGCGGGTGGCCAGCCAGCGGTCGAAGGCGCTGGGCGTGCCGCCGCGCTGGGTGTGCCCGAGCACGGTCGTGCGCGCCTCCTTGCCCGTACGCCGTTCGATCTCCTTGGCCAGCCACTCCCCCACGCCCGAGAGCCGGACGTGCCCGAAGGAGTCGGTGCTGCCGTCCTTGAGGACCATCTGGCCGTCCTTGGGCATCGCTCCCTCGGCGATGACCACGATCGGCGCGTAGCGGACCTTGAAGCGGGCGTCGATCCAGCCGCAGACCTGCCCGACGTCGAAGCGCTGCTCGGGGATGAGGATGACGTTGGCGCCGCCGGCCAGGCCCGAGTGCAGCGCGATCCAGCCGGCGTGCCGGCCCATCACCTCGACCACCAGCACCCGCATATGCGATTCGGCGGTGGTGTGCAGCCGGTCGATGGCCTCGGTGGCGACGCCGACGGCGGTGTCGAAACCGAAGGTGTAGTCGGTGGCCGAGAGATCGTTGTCGATGGTCTTGGGGACGCCGACGCACGGGATGCCGAATTCGCCGGAGAGCCGGGCGGCGACGCCGAGGGTGTCCTCGCCGCCGATCGTGATCAGTGCGTCGACCTCCTCCTTGGCCAGGGTGGCCTTGATCCGGCGGACGCCGTCCGCCTCCTTGAAGGGGTTGGTCCGCGAGGAGCCCAGGATCGTGCCGCCCCGGGGCAGGATGCCGCGCACCGCCGCGATGTCCAACGGCATCGTGTCGCCCGTCAGCGGGCCGCGCCAGCCGTTCCGGAAGCCGACGAAGTCATATCCGTACTCCTGGGTGCCCTTGCGGACCACGCCTCGCATCACCGCGTTCAGACCGGGGCAGTCGCCACCGCCGGTCAGCACTCCGACCCGCATCGCTGCTTCACCTACATCCCGTCAGTGGCCGCGCACGCGGCCGTGAATGAGCCGACCCCGGTCACGCTAAAGGTGATCTGGGTCACTCCGGGATGGGGCGGGCGCCGACTCCGTTGATTCGCCGGGGAGTTGGGACACGGCGTTCACCCGTACGAGCGGACCGGGCTGTCCGGCCGGCGGCTACGCCCCGCTACACCCCGTCGAGGCCGCGCTCTATCGCATACCGCACCAGCTCGACGCGGTTGTGCAACTGGAGCTTGCCGAGGGTGTTCTGTACGTGGTTCTGCACCGTGCGGTGCGAGATGACCAGCCGTTCGGCGATCTGCTTGTACGAGAGCCCCTTGGCCACCAGGCGCAGCACCTCGGTCTCCCGGTCCGTCAGCTGCGGCGCGCCGGGCGCGTCCGGCGCCGCCGGGGCCGGTTCGGTCGCCAGTCTGCGGTACTCGCCGAGCACCAGACCGGCCAGACCGGGGGTGAACACCGGGTCGCCGGCGGCGGTGCTGCGCACCGCGTCCAGCAGCTCCTGGGTGCTCGCCGACTTCAGGAGATAGCCGGTCGCGCCGGACTTGACCGCCTCCAGGACATCGGCGTGCTCACCGCTCGCGGAGAGCACCAGCACCCGCAGCGCCGGATCGCCGCCGACCAGTTCCTTGCACACCTGGACGCCGGGCAGCCCCGGCAGATTGAGATCCAGGACCAGTACGTCGGGCGCTACGGCCTGCGCCCGGCGCACCGCCTGGAGGCCGTCCCCGGCCGTCGCCACCACGTCGAATCCGGCCTCCGCCAGATCCCGCGCGACCGCGTCGCGCCACATCGGGTGGTCGTCGACCACCATCACCCGCAGGCCCGCCTGCTCACTCACGCTCTCGCCCTCCCCCGCCTCGTGCCCCCGGGCGCGGCGCCCTTGGGGACCTTCAACTCCACTTCCGTGCCCTGGCCGGGGACCGAGATCCAGTCGGCGCTGCCGCCCAGCTCCCGCAGCCGCCCGCGGATCGAGAGGGCGACGCCGAGCCGGCCCTCCCGCTCGGCGTCGGCGAGCCGCCCCTCGGGAATGCCGGGGCCGTCGTCGCGCACCGTCACGAGCACCGCGTCCGGTTCGTCCTCCACCAGGATCCACGCGCGGGCGGCGGCCCCCGCATGCACCCGCACATTGTCCAACGCGGCACCGACAGCGGCCGCCAGCTCGGCCGCCGCCGCGGCCGGCAGCTCCACCGGGGCGCCGGGCTCGGAGAAGGTGACACCGGCACCGGCGTACGGCGCGAGCAGCGCCCGGACGTCGCACGGACCGGTGACGGGCGCCGGGCGCGCGGGCCCGGTCCGGCCGGCGGGCGGCGGTCCGGCACCGGTCGCGGGCGCCACCGTGTCCGCCGCGGCGTCCGGCGCCGCAACGCGCTGTGGTCCCACCAGTCCGCCGGAGACCAGGGTGCGCAGCGCGACCTCCTGTTCGCCCGCCATCCGGCCGAGTTCGGCTGCCTCACCGCCGATCGCGGCACCGCGCCGCTGCACCATCGCCAGCACCTGGAGCACGCTGTCGTGGATGTCGCGGGCCAGCCTCTCCCGTTCCCGGGTGGCGGCCTCAATCTGGAGGGCGCGGGCGAGGGTGCGCTCACTGGCGCGGGCCACCTCGACGACATAGCCGATCGCCACGCTCGCCACCCACACCAGGACGACGTTGTGGATGGTGCCGCGGGCCAGCTCCTGACGCTCGATCAGGTTGGCGACGGCGACCACGCTGGACGCCGCCGCGGCCCACCGCCAGCCGCCCTTGATCGCGAAGCCCAGCACGGCGCCCGCCGCCCAGATCGACGGCAGCGTCGGCGAACCGCCCATGATGCGGGCGTGCGTGTCGACCAGCGAGGTGAGCAGGATGCCGCCGACCACCAGCGTGAGGTCGATGACCAGGAACCGCCGCGTACAGCGCTCGGCGGAGGTCGTCCGGCGCCAGGTCAGCGCCATCCAGACGGTGAGCGTGCCCATGTAGGCGGCGGCGCCCAGCGGATGGGCGTAGTGGCGGTAGGAGAACGCGACCAGGGCGAAGGTGTAGCAGAAGGTGAGAATGCGGTAGCCGGTGAGCGCGCGCCACAGCGGCAGCTCGACGGACATCCGTACCGTCTTCGGACGCTTGCCGCTGCCCCTGGTGACGCCACCGCGCACCGTCGGTATGTCTGCTTCCGTCATGCCGGTCCCCACCCCTCGCCGGGCCCGGCCGGTCGCCGTCACCGGTCCTGCCCGCGCCGTCCGGGCCGCTCCGGCCCGCCTGGTCCGTCGTGTCCGCCCGCCCGGCGGGACCCAGGACGTGTCGCCACCGTGGTACCTGCCCGGTGGCGCCCCGCACGCCGCTCCCCGGCCACCGCCGGGGGGGATGCCCTCACGCGGCGCTGCCGGACCCGCCCCGTACACGCGGGATCCGGGCGACCCGCCGCCGCGCAGGGCGCCGCACCGGACACCCCGCCCTTCGGGCGAACGGTGCCACGGTGACGCCCCGCCCTAGGGCGTGTCGGTCTTCTGCTGCTCCGCGTCGGCCTTCTTCTTCGCCTCCGCCGCCTTCGCCTGCTCGGCGATCTGCCGTTTGGCCGCGGTCGCGTAGATGTCGACGTACTCCTGGCCGGACAGCTTCATGATCTCGTACATGACCTCGTCGGTGACCGACCGCAGGATGAAGCGGTCGCCCTCCATCCCCTGATAGCGGGCGAAGTCCAGCGGCTTGCCGATACGGATGCCCGGCCGGATCATCTTCGGCACGATCTTGCCAGGTGGCTGCACCTTCTCGGTGTCGATCATCGCGACGGGGATGACCGGCGCGCCCGTGGCCAGCGCGACCCGCGCCAGACCGCCCGGCTTACCGCGGTAGAGCCGGCCGTCCGGGGAGCGGGTGCCCTCCGGGTAGATACCGAACAGCTCACCGCGCTCCAGCACCTCGATACCGCTGCGGACCGCCGCCTCGCCCGCGCCGCGGCCGCCCGAACGGTCGACCGGAAGCTGGCCCACGCCCTTGAAGAACGCGGCCGTCAGCTTCCCCTTCACCCCCGGAGAGGTGAAATATTCCGCCTTCGCGATGAAGGTGACCTTGCGGTCCAGCACCGCGGGCAGGAAGAAGGAGTCCGAGAAGGACAGGTGGTTGCTCGCGAGGATCGCGGGACCCTCGGCGGGAATGTTCTCGATGCCTTCCACCCAGGGCCGGAAGGCAAGCTTCAGGGACCCGCCGATGGAAAACTTCATTGCGCCGTAGATCAACCGACTGCCTCCTGTGTGTGACGCAAAGACCTTAACCTGCCCCGGCGTCCGGCTCACCGCGGCGGGGCGACGAGCGCCCGGCGACGCCCGGCGCAGGCCCCGCGACCTGCTCCCGCGGCCGTCGTCCGGCCTACCCGGTGGGCGCCGCGCCGCGTACCCTGAGGTAACCATCCAGCTCCCCTCATCGATCGGAGTCCTCCGGTGCCGCTCCTTCCCGGAGCCGAGCCGTTCCGCCGTGACGGCGGAGAGGTCGGCGTCCTTGTGTGCCACGGCTTCACCGGCTCCCCTCAGTCCGTACGCCCCTGGGCGGAATATCTCGCCGACCGCGGGCTGAGCGTCGCGCTGCCACTGCTGCCCGGACACGGCACCCGCTGGCAGGACATGCAGGTCACGACCTGGCAGGACTGGTACGCCGAGGTGGACCGCGAACTGCGGGCGCTGGCCGAGCGCTGCTCACGGGTCTTCGTGTGCGGGCTGTCGATGGGCGGCGCGCTGGCGCTGCGGCTGGCCGCCAGGCACGGCGACGCGATCAGCGGGGTGGCCGTGGTCAACCCCGCCAACGGCGTGCACGACGCGGCGGCGCCGCTGCTCCCGGTGCTGCGCCATGTCGTGCGGACGACCAAGGGAGTGGCGAGCGATATCGCCAAGCCCGGCGCGCGGGAGGTCGGCTACGACCGGGTGCCGCTGCACGCCGCGCATTCGGTGCGCCGGTTCTTCCGCCAGGTCGACTCCGAACTCCCCTGCGTCACCCAGCCGTTGCTGGTGATGACCAGCCCGCAGGACCATGTCGTCCCGCCCACGGACTCCGAACGCATCCTGAGCCGGGTGTCCTCGACGGACGTACGGCACAGACTGCTGGAGCGCAGCTATCACGTCGCGACGCTCGACCACGACGCCGAGCAGATCTTCGAGGACACCTTCGCCTTCATCGCCCGGCTCGCACCGGAGGCGCGGACGGGCGCGGCACGGGAGGGGACGGCGGCCAGTGGTGGAGCGTAGCCCCCGCGACCCCCGGGATCCGCTGGACGAGGAGGCCGCCTGGGCCGAGATCGTCGCGGGCTACGGCGAGCGGCCGCCGTTCCCGGCACCGGACGACGACAGCGGCGGCGGCAAGGACCGCGGCGACGGTGGCGACGGCACGGCCGCGCGGCCGGCGGGCGCCGCCGGTCCGGCGGGTGTCCCCGGCACCCCCGGCGCCCTCGACCTGACGAAGCCGGGCACGGCCGAGGCCGGCCCGCCGGCCGCCGGGGACGCGGCCGGCGACGGAGCGGCGGACGGCGCCGCGCGCGAGAACCGGCCAAAGAACGGTCCCGATCAGGGCGGACCCGGCAGCCCGGCGGGCACCGGCCGGCCGGGTGGCTTCATCGTCTTCGCGCCCGGCGTCGGGCCGCGCGACTGGTCGGCCGCCGAGCCGTCCGACGACGACTTCGACGCGAGCGACGAGGGGCACTTCACCCCGCCCGAGCCGCCCCCGCTGCCGAGCGCCGATGTCACCACCAAGTTCGCCTGGCTCGCGGTGCTCGGCGGTCCGCTGCTGCTGGTGCTGATGATGCTCTTCCAGCAGCCGGTGACGTGGTGGATCACGGTGCTGGGCATCGGCGGCTTCCTCGGGGGCTTCGCCACGCTCGTGGCCCGGATGAAGCACGACGACGAGGACGACGACGATCTGCCGGGCAGCGGCGCGGTCGTCTAGCGGACGCGGCGGAGCCGGGTGACGCAGGTCCCCGGCTCAGGGCCGGTGGGCGTCCGGCTCAGGGCCGGTGGGCGGGGGCGGCCGGGACGCGCAGTGCCGCCAGCACCGGGAGATGGTCCGTGGCGGCCCTGAGGTCCGCCTCGCGCACGCCCGGCAGGCCGTACGGGACGCCGCAGCCCAGCACCTCGACGCCGTCCGTCGTGAAGACCGCGTCGATGCGCTGCCGCGGCGCGGCCGGTGTCGAGGTGAACTCCCCGCCCCACGGTTTCGCCACCCAGGCGTCGGTGAGCCGGTCCGCCAGCCGCCGGTAACTCCGGCCGTCCGGCCGGTCGTTGAGGTCTCCGGCGGCGACGGCGTACGGCACGTCCAGTCGTGCCAGCCGCGCCAGCAGCAGCCCGGCCTGCCCGTAACGCTCCGCGGCGGAGAGGCTGAGATGGCAGCTGAGCACGCCGAGCCGGGCGCCCCCGAACCGGAGCACCGCGGTCGCGAAACCGCGCTGATGCAGTCCGGGGGTGCGGGGCAGCAGGACGTCCTCCGTGCGCTCCACGTGGGCGCGGAGCGTGGAGAGGATCATCGGGCCCGCGGTCGTACCGCCGCCGGTGACGTACACCAGCCCCGACGCGCGGGCCAGCCGCTCGGCGGCCTTGCGCCAGCGGAAGAACCGCGGCGCCTCCTGGACGAGCACGAGATCGGGGGCGCAGGCCCGGATGACCCGGACCAGCGCCGCCCGGTCGTCGCGCATCGAGCGGATGTTGTAGCTGAGCACGCGGACCACCGCGGAGCCGTCCGCCGCGGTGCCGGACGCGGGGAGTCCGGGCGGCTCGGCCACCATCGCGGTCAGCCCTGGCGCGCCAGGTCGGCGGCCCCGACCAGACCGGCCTTGCCGCCGAGCTGGGCGGCGAGCACCTGGGCGTGCGGGCGCCACTGGTTGCCGACCAGCCAGCGGCGGAAGGACTTGCGGATCGGGTCGAGGACCAGTTCGCCCTCGTCCGAGACGCCGCCGCCGACGATGAAGGCGGACGGGTCGAAGAGCGAGGCGAGGTCGGCCAGGCCCGCACCGGCCCAGCGGGCCAGTTCGCGGAACGAGTCGATGGCGACCGGGTCGCCGCGGCGGGCGGCCTCGCTGATGTGCTTGCCCTCGATGCCCTCGGAGGTGCCGTCGCCCAGCGAGAGCAGCACCGCGGCGTTCTCGGGGGTGGCGAAGGCGCGCTGGCGGGCGTAGCGCAGCAGGGCGCGGCCGGAGGCGTACTGCTCCCAGCAGCCCTGGCTGCCGCAGCCGCACAGCAGTCCGTCGGGGACGACCCGGATGTGGCCGAACTCGGCTGCCACGCCGAAGCGTCCGCGGCGCAGTTTGTTGCCGATGATGATGCCGCCGCCCAGGCCGGTGCCGAGCGTGATGCAGATGACGTCGCTGTGGCCCTGGCCGGCACCGAACTTGTACTCGCCCCAGGCGGCGGCGTTGGCGTCGTTCTCGACGACGACGGGGAGGCCGACGCGCTGTTCGACCTTGTCCTTGAGCGGTTCGTGGCGCCAGTCGATGTTCGGCGCGAAGAGGACCGTGGCCCGCTTCTCGTCGACATAGCCGGCGGCGCCGATGCCGACCGCCTCGATCCGGTGACCGGCGCCTACCGTCCGGACGGCGTCCGCGATGGCCTCGGTCAGCGCGTCGGTGGCCTGCGGGGTCGGCACCGTGCACGTTTCGAGGATCGCGCCCCCTTCGTCGACCACGCCGGCCGCGATCTTCGTGCCGCCGATGTCGACGCCGATGGTGAGTCCCATGTGTCCCTCAGTTTTTCGCTCGAACCCCGCCGGGGACAACCGTACCGGAGGCGGGGGCGGCTCCCCGGTCCCGCACGGCCGCCGGCCCGGGGTGCCCCGCGCCGGGACGGCCGCGGCGGGGAGTCAGTCGAGGTCGATCCGCTCGGTGCCGGCCGGGCCGTCGTCGTCGCGCGGGTCGGTGGCACGGGCGTCGCCGGCCGGGCCCGGGGGGTTGCCGAGGTCCTCGCGGGTCCAGCGGCCCTCACTGCCCTCGACGGCGGAGCGGTAGGCGGCGAGCAGTTCGGAGCCGGCCGCGGCGAGGTGGTCGAAGACGTCGGGGTTGCGCTCGATGACCGGCTCGACGGCGGCCTTGGCCTGCCGGAACAGCTGGCCGACGGCGCCCTGTCCGGCGAGCTGGCCCAGCGCGCCGGGCAGCTGGATGCCGCTGAGCTTGTCGGTCACGGCTTCGGCGAGCTTGCGCAGTTCCTCGGCGGCGCTGCCCGGCTGCGGGCCGTACTCGGCGCGGCGGCGGGCCTTTTCGGCCGCGAGGTCCTCGGCGCACGCCGCCGCCCAGGCGTCGGCGTCGGGCTCGGCCTGGCGGTCGGCGGGACGATCGGTGGCATCACTCATGGTGAACTCCGTGGACTCCTGCGGCGCGGCGGGTACGGCGGCGAAGCGGATGTTTCGGGACGGGACTCACCCTCGACGGTACCCGAATGGTGGTACGGCGTTCAGTGGTCCTTGGGCCACAGGCCGGGATCGGGGGTGAAACGGATGTCGAGGACACCGTCCCGCAGCCCGGCGCCGGAGACGGTGCAGCGGCGCAGTGCGGAGGGGAGCGTGCGTATGCGCCGGAAGCGGCCGACGGTGACGACGATCTCGTCGCCGCGGCGCACCAGGCCCAGGCCCTCCCGGTCGGCGCCGGGCAGCGGCACCCGCCAGAGCAGGACGCCGTCGGTGGCCCGCCGGTCCTCGACGGTCCAGGGGTCGGTGTCCGGGAGCGGCGGCCGGGGCGCGGCGGCGGCAGCTGCCGGAGCGGTCGCCGCGGCGGGGGCGGTGCCGCCCGCCGGGCCGTCGAGCAGTGCGTCGAGTTCGTCGACGCCCCGGGGGTCGCGGCCCAGGTGCGGCACCTCGTGGACGGGGACCTCGGGGAACTCGTCGCGGAGCGCCTTGAGCGCGGTCTGCTGGCTGCCGGAGAGCGCGGCGAGGAACGGGTCCGCCGAGCCGGTGGGCAGCAGCCGGTTGACGAGGACGGCATCGACGCGGCGGCCGTACAGGGCGAGCCCGGCGCGGACGGTGCGCAGGTTCGCGGCGGCGACCGGACCGGCTTCGGTGACGAGCCGTACGGCCGTGCCGGGGTCGTCGATCACCCGCTGGACGGCGGCGAGTTCGTGCTCCCAGCGTTCGGCGGCCTCGTACAGCTTCTGGGCGGGCATCGGGACGCCGGCGAGCTGGGCGAGGACCGGGCGCAGGGCGCGGGCGGCCTGGCGCTCGGGCGGCAGCAGCCGGCGCAGATAGCGGCGGACCTGCGCGGGCAGCGCGAGCTGGCGGATCGTTTCGGCGGCCGGCGGCATGTCGACGACGACGGTGTCCCAGTCGCCCGACGCGTGCGCGGCGCGCAGCGCGTGCAGCAGCGCGAACGCCTCGGAGCCGGGGAGTTCGGTGAGTTCGTCCTCGTCGAGGGGGGCCGCGCCGAACATGTCGAGGGCGGCGCCGACGCGTTCCTGGAAGGCGAGGAACTCCTGGCGGAAGCGGTCGGCGGAGTCGATCCGCCGGGCGTGCAGGCGGGGGGCGATCTCGGTGGGTGCGGCGGCGCCGAGGGGCGTGCCCAGCACCGCTTCCGGGGCACCGCTCTCGGTGGTGAGCAGCAGTACGCGCGCTCCCCGCCGGGCGTCGGCCAGGGCGGTCGCGGCGGCCAGCGTGGTGCGGCCCGCGCCGCCGGTGCCGGTGACGAGGAGGGTGCGCATGCTCAGTGCTTCTCGGCCTCGTCGGCGGCTGCGCCGGGGCCCTCGGGGCTCTCGGGGCTCTCGGGGCTCTCGACGCGCTGCTTCAGACCGGCCAGCGCGCGGTCGATGATGACCTTCTCGGCCTTGCGCTTGATCATTCCGAGCATCGGGATCTTGACGTCGACGGTGAGCTGGTAGGTCACCTCGGTGCTCGCGCCGCCGTTGCGCGCGGCCAGGTGGTAGGTGCCGTCGAGGGCGCGCAGCATCTGCGATTTGACGAGCGACCAGCTGACCTCGTTCTCACCGGTCCAGGTGTAGGCGAGGGTGTGATCGTCCTTGATCGCGCCGGCGTCCAGCAGCAGGCGCACCTGCTCGGCACGGCCCCGGCCGTCCTTGGCGAGCACCTCCGCCTCCTTGACCTCGCCGGTCCACTCCGGGTAGCGGTCGAAGTCGGCGATCACCCCCATCACCTCGGCGGGTGCCGCCTCGATCATGATGCTAGAGCTGGTGTGTTCGGCCATCGCCGTGACTCCTCCATGCCGATACAGACCGGTCCGCCGACTGGCGTCGAACTCGGTGTCGCTGCTGCTGAAGGCTACCGCGCGGCGGGCCGCCGCCGGACATCAGCGGGCGCCGCACGGCCGGTCCCGCGCGCCGCGGCCGCGGGGTCCGCGGGGCCCGGCCGCCGGGGGCCGGAGCCGCTCACCACTGGAGGACGTACGGCGTTCCCGTCGCGTTGAAGTGCCCGACATTGACGCATTCCGTACCGCCGATCCGGACCCGGCGGGCGAGCGGCTGGTGGACGTGGCCGAAGAGGGAGTAGCGGGGCCGGGTGGTGCGGATGGCGTGCAGCAGCGCCGCGCTGCCGCGCTCGAACCGGCGGGCGACGGTGTCGTAGCAGAGCTCGGGGACGTCCGGCGGGATGTGCGTGCACAGCACGTCCACCTCGCCGAGTGCCTCGACCTTGGCGGCGTACTCCTCGTCACCGATCACGTACGGGATCGGGGTCTCCCCGGTGGGAACGGAGCGGCGTGCCGGGGGAAGCTTCGGCGACGTCAGTCCGCCCCCGACGAAGCCGAAGACCCGGCCGCCGATCTCCACCCGCTGGCCGTCCAGGACGGTAATACCGGGTCCGGCGTACTCCGGCCACAGGCTCGGCATATCGACATTGCCGTAGGTCGCGTACGCGGGGGTGGGGAGGGCGGCGAAGAGTTCCGCGTACTGCTTGCGTACGGCGCTCTCGATGGCCGCCTCCCGGCCCGTCCCCGTGCGGTCCAGCTCGCCCCAGAGGCTGCGGCCCAGCTCGCGGGCCTCCTGGAAGCGGCGGGCGGTGCGGAGTTCGATCAGCCGGTCGGCGTTCTCCACGCCGAAGAGGTCGGGGAAGATGCCGCGCGAGTGGTCGGCGTAGTCGAGGAAGAGCACGAGGTCGCCCAGGCAGACGACGGCATCCGCGCCGGCACCGGCCGCGGCCAGGTCCCGGCTGTTGCCGTGTACGTCGCTCACCACATGCACGCGCATGGAGTCACCCTAGATCCCCGGAGCCGATGCGGGGAGAGGGCCGCGACCTGCGGTTACTTTCCGGTCACCAAAGGGCTGGTCTACTCTGCGCGGAGCAGTCCCCTGGCGCGTCCACAAGCGTGTGACGCATCGAACATCTGGGGGTGACCCTCTATGCCAATTGCAATACCGGTGGGTAACGTCCGGGCAGTCCAATCCCCTGCCTGATCATGGACCGCAGCCGGCGAACACACAGCGTCGTGGCGCCGGCGCCAATGAGGAGCAGCAGTCTTGCGCGAGTTCAGCCTTCCGGCCCTGTACGAGGTCCCCGCGGACGGCAACCTGACGGATCTGATCCGCCGGAATGCCGCGCAGCACCCGGATGTCGCCGTCATGGGACGCAAGGTGGACGGACAGTGGCAGGACGTCACCGCCACCGTCTTCCTCGCCGAGGTCCGGGCCGCGGCCAAGGGCCTGATGGCCGCGGGGATCGGGCCGGGTGACCGCGTCGGGCTGATGTCGCGCACCCGCTACGAATGGACGTTGCTGGACTTCGCCATCTGGAGCGCCGGCGCGATCACCGTCCCGGTGTACGAGACCAGCTCCGCCGAGCAGATCCAGTGGATCCTCGGCGACTCGGGCGCGGTCGCCTGCCTGGTGGAGACCCCCGAACACGAGGCCGCCGTCGAGTCGGTACGCGACCGGCTGCCCCTCCTGGAGAACATCTGGCAGATCGAACGGGACGCCATCACCCGGCTGCGGTCGGCGGGCGCGGATATCTCCGACGACGAGGTGGACGCGCGCAGCGCGCTCGCCGACGCCGACGCGCCCGCCACCATCGTCTACACCTCCGGGACGACCGGCCGCCCCAAGGGCTGTGTGCTCAGCCACCGCAGCTTCTTCGCGGAGTGCGGCAATGTCGTCGAACGCCTCAAGCCGCTCTTCAGCACCGGCGATTCCTCGGTACTGCTCTTCCTCCCCGTCGCGCACGTCTTCGGCCGGCTGGTGCAGGTGGCCTCCGTGATGGCCCCCATCAAGCTGGGGCACGCGCCGGACATAAAGCACCTCACCGACGACCTCGCCTCCTTCCGGCCGACGCTGATCCTGGGCGTGCCCCGGGTCTTCGAGAAGGTCTACAACGGGGCGCGGGCCAAGGCGCAGGGCGACGGCAAGGGCAAGATCTTCGACAAGGCGGCGGACACCGCCATCGCGTACAGCCGCGCGCTGGACGGCGCACCGGGGCCGGCCCTCGGCCTGCGGATCAAGCACAAGATCTTCGACCGGCTGGTCTACCGCAAACTGCGGGCCGTCCTCGGCGGCCGCGCCACGCACGCCATCTCGGGCGGCGCCCCGCTCGGCGAGCGCCTGGGCCACTTCTACCGCGGCGTCGGCTTCACCGCCCTGGAGGGCTACGGCCTGACGGAGTCCTGCGCGGCCACCGCCTTCAACCCGTGGGACCGGCAGAAGATCGGCACCGTCGGGCAGCCGCTGCCCGGCTCGGTGGTGCGGATCGCCGACGACGGCGAGGTGCTGCTGCACGGCGAGCACCTGTTCACGGAGTACTGGAACAACGAGCCGGCCACCAAGGAGGCCCTCTCCGACGGCTGGTTCCACACCGGTGACCTCGGCACCCTCGACGAGGACGGCTACCTGGCCATCACCGGCCGCAAGAAGGAGATCCTGGTGACCGCGGGCGGCAAGAACGTCGCCCCGGCGGTGATCGAGGACCGCATCCGGGCGCACGCCCTGATCGCCGAGTGCATGGTCGTCGGCGACGGCCGGCCGTTCATCGGCGCGCTGATCACCCTCGACGCGGAGTTCCTGCCGCGCTGGGCACAGGAACACGGCCACCCGGCGGACGTGACCCCGGCCGAGATCGCCGAGGACCCGGAGCTGCTGGCCGCCGTGCAGCGTGCGGTGGACGACGGAAACGCCGCCGTCTCGAAGGCCGAGTCGGTGCGCAAGTTCCGTATCCTGCCGACCCAGTTCACCGAGGAGTCCGGCCATGTCACGCCGTCGCTGAAGCTCAAGCGCAGCGTCGTGGCGAAGGACTTCGCCGAGGAGATCGAGGCCATCTACCGGGGCTAGCCCCGGAGTTCGGCCGGCCCCCGGAACGCGGCGCGGTACGGGGGCGGGGTATGTCAGATCGGCCACACCCCGTACGACGACTGGCTAGAGCAGCTCCTTGAGGCGCTCCGCCAGCAGGTCCCAGCGCCACTTCTCCTCGACCCAGGCCCGGCCGCGCTCGCCCATCCTGCGGCGCAGCGCGGGGTCCTGGAGCAGCGCGACGATCCGCTCGGCGGCGGCCTCCGGCGAACCGCCCGGCACCACCCAGCCGGTCTCGCCGTCCAGCACCGCGTCCGGCGCACCCCCCGAGTCCCCCGCCACGACGGGCAGCCCGGTGGCGGACGCCTCCAGATAGACGATGCCCAGCCCCTCGACGTCCAGCCCGCCGCGCCGGGTGCGGCACGGCATCGCGAACACATCGCCCGCGCCGTAGTGGGCCGGCAGCTCCGCCCAGGGCACCGCGCCCGTGAAGCGCACCGCGTCCCCGACACCCTTCGCCAGGGCCAGTGCGTGCAGTTTCTCCTCGTAGGGACCGCCGCCGACGATCAGCAGCACCGCGTCGGGCACCGCCGCCACGATGGCGGGCATCGCCTCGATGAGGGTGTCCTGGCCCTTGCGCGGCACCAGCCGCGAGACGCACACCACGACCGGCCGGCCGGCGAGCCCGAGGCGGGCCCGTACGGCGTCACCGCCGGGGCCGGGGTGGAAGGTCTCCTCGTCCACGCCGGGCGGGAGCTGGACCATCCGCGCGGCGGCCTCGGGGGTGAGCGCCCCGGCGATCCACGACCGGGTGTACTCGCCGAGATAGGTGAGGGTGTCGGTGCCCTCGCCGATCCGGCGCAGCAGCTGCCGGGCGGCCGGCAGCTGCGCCCAGCCCGCCTCGTGGCCGTGGGTGGTCGCCACGATGCGGCGGGCGCCGGCCGCGCGGAGCGCGGGCGCCATCAGCCCGAGCGGCGCGGCGGCCCCGAACCAGACGGCGGAGCAGCCGTGTTCGCGCAGCAGACCGGTGGCCCGCCGGGTGACCGCCGGGGTGGGCAGCAGCATCGTCGAACGGTCGCGGACCACCGGGAACGGCTGTTCGGCGTCGAAGGCGGCGGTGGCCTCGACGCCCTCGGCGCTCCGCTTCCAGGTCGAGGCGTAGACGACGACCTGCGAGGGGTCCAGCCGCACCGCCATGCTGTGCAGGAATGCCTGGATACCGCCGGGCCGGGGCGGGAAATCGTTCGTGACGATGAGGGTCTTGTGCACGATGGTCTTTCGGCGGTCGGGGTCGGCGGGGCGGGCCCGCGCGGCAGGCCACGCGGGCGGGGCCGGTGGGGCGGCTCGGGGCCGACAGTACCGCCCCGGCGACCGGCCACGGCGGGCGTGACCCTCGTACCCGCCGCCGGGCCCGCCGCCGGGGCCGGGCGGGCCCGCCCGGCCCCGGGCCGCTCACCCGGTGAGCCGGCGGCCGGCCCACCCCGCGCTCAGTGCAGCTCGCCCTTCACGTAAGCGCGCCACTGCCGGGTGAACTCCGCCAGCCCGACGCCCAGTTGGGCCCGCATCGCCCGGTCCAGCCGGGTCGCGCGGACCGACTGCCGGTTGTCCTCGGTGGCCCCGGAGGAAGTCCCCGAAGGCCCCGGAGCGCCGGACACCGCCGTGCCGGACGGCGTACCGGCCCCGGCGGACGGCGCCGCGCTCGCGGGCGGCCCCGCGTGCCCCTGTCCCTTGCCGGACTTCCCCGCCTCCCGGTAGAAGGCCATCAGCGTGGCCTCGCCCCACTTGTCGGCGATCATCCGGCAGGCCAGCCAGCCGCCCTCGTAGGCCCGCGCCAGGCGGTCCGCGCCGCCCTTGAAGCCGAAGTCGTCGTCGGCCGGCAGCCGGACCGGCAGCTGCCCGGCGGCGACCGCCCGGGAGAGTTCCGGGGCGGCGACGGCGGGCGCGCGCCGGGAGCCGCGGTAGGCAACCCAGTCGGCGAACCCCTCGGAGAGCCAGAGCGGGGTGGCCGCCGTGGTGGCTGTGCGGGTGGCGACGTGAGTGGTCTCGTGGGTGAGCACGACCGTGCGGCCGAGGTCGTTCAGCTCGTCGTACGCGTCCGGGTTGACGATCACCCGGTCCGCGGGCGCGGCGTCCGCGGCGCCCGCCTCGGTGGTCGTGACGGCCGCGATCCCCGTGTAGCCGGACGGGTCGTCACTGCCCAGCAGCTGCGCCATCCGGCCGACGGAGTCCGGTGCCTCCACCACGACCTGCCCCGGCCAGTTCCCCCGCCAGGCGGCGCGGACCGCGGGCACCGCCGCGTCCGCCCGGTCCGCCAGATCGCGCAGCCGCGCCGGGTCCACGGCGGTGCCGAGGACCAGGGTGTACCGGCCGCGGACCAGTTGCACCGGACCCTGGTCCCACAGCTGGCGGGTGCCCGCCCGGCCGGCGGCCGCGCCGTCGGTGTCCGAGGAGATCCGCCAGCGGCCGTCGCGGGCGGTCAGCGTGAGGTACTGGACGGAGGTGACCGGTGCGGTGTCGAAGCCCTTCAGGCGGTAGCGCAGCCGCACCTGCGCGGCCAGCCGCTCGCCGCTGCCGCCGTCCGGGAGCGGGAAGGCACCGGTCGCGACCAGGTCGTAGCGCCAGTCGGCCAGCGGTACCGCCGCCAGATTGCCGAACATCTCCCGCTGCCGGGCCCGGTAGCCGGTGGCCCGCGGGTCGGTGGTGTCCAGGAAGGCGGCGGCGTCCCGGTCCCGGACGGCCCGCGCCCGTGCGTCGAGCATCCGCTGGACGTCCGGGAAGCGGTCGCGTGAGGAGGGCGCGGGCGGCGCGCAGCCGGCCAGCTGGGCGAGCAGCGCGAGCAGCAGGGCGGCGCAGCCCGCCACCCCGGCCCGCGACGGCCGCCGCCGTCCCGCTCGCTGACCCGACATGCGGCCGATCGTATGTGCGGTCCGGCCGGGGCAACAGCGCTGGGCGTCCGCTCAGGGCCGGGTGACGGACGAGACCGGCATCATGCCCACCGGGTCGTAGCGCACCCGCGCGCCGGGATACGGCGCGTGCACCACCCGGCCGTTGCCGACGTACATCGCGACATGGCTGGCGTCCGACCGGTAGATGACCAGGTCGCCGGGGCGGGCCTGGGCGAGCGGCACCTGATGCCCGGCGCCCCGCTGGGCCTGCGAGGTCCGCGGGAGGGCGACCCCGGCCCGGCCGTAGGCCCATTGGGTGAGTCCGGAGCAGTCGAACGACGAAGGCCCGGTGCTCCCCCAGGCGTACGGGGAGCCGATGGCGGCGCGGATCGCCGCGACGGCCGCGGCCGCCCGCCCCGAGGACGCCGGTGCCCCGGAGAGGTCCGGGGCACCGGCGCCGTGCCCGTCGCCCCGGGAGATCCGGTCGTAGGTCTCCCGGTCACCCGCGGGGAGCGCGTTCAGCAGGCGCCGGGCGTCGGCCAGCTTGCGCTGGACCTCCGCCTTGTGGCGCTCGACGGCCTTACGGCCCGCTTCCAGGTCCGCCAGCCTCCTCGCGGTCTCCAGGCGCTGCTGCTCCAGGCCCCGCCGTGCCGCCCGGAGTGCGCGCAGCTCGCCGAGGCGGGAGCTGCTGAGGCGGTCGAGCACGGCGGCCTTCTCCAGATAGTTCTCCGGCCGTTCGGTGAGCATCAGCGTGATGCTGGGGTCGATCCCGCCGGCCCGGTACTGGGCGGCGGCCAGCGCGCCGAGCCGGCCGCGCATCCGGTTGACCCGCTCCTGGGCGCGGGCCGTGCGGTCCTGAAGGGCCGACACCTCGCCGCGCAGCTTCCCGGTCCGCTCGCCGGCGGCGTTGAACTGCTCGGTGGCGCGCTCCGCCTGCTCGTAGAGCTTGGCGACCCGGGCGACGGCCGCGTCGCGGGCCGCGGTGTGGTCCGCCGGGTCGGCGGACGCCGGTGCCGCGGTCAGCGCGGCGGCGGCGGTCGCCAGGGCGGCCGACAGGACGGTGACACCGGTGAGGGTGACGGGGCCGGGCCGCGCGCTACGGCGATGGGACACGTGGGCCGCACTCCTTCTGTGTGCAGCCCGTGCCGCCCGGGAAGAGCGGTCGGTGACCGGCGGCTGCGAGGGCAGACAGTAACCGCGCGGATACACGGCGGCCAAAGACCCCGGCTCATATGCAAAAAGCCGCCCCGCCGGTGACTGCGCAGGTCACCGGCGGGGCGGGAAGTCAGCGGCGCAAGGAGCAATTCGCCCGTTCGGGCGGCCGTTCCGGAGTGTCCGGCCGGTTCAGACGCGCACACCGAACATGAAGGGCATGTTGCCGATCGCCTCGTAGCGCACGGAGGCGCCCGGCTTCGGCGCGTGCAGCACCTGGCCGTTGCCCGCGTACAGGCCGACGTGGTGCAGGTCGCCGTAGAAGAGCACCAGGTCGCCCGGCTTGAGCGCGCTCTGCGAGGAGATCCGGGTACCGGCGTTGGCCTGGTCCTGCGACATGCGCGCGATCGTCTGACCGGCCTGCTTGTACGCCCAGGAGGTCAGGCCCGAGCAGTCGAAGGAGGACGGACCGGTGGCGCCCCAGACGTAGGGCATCCCGATCTTCGACTGCGCGGCGGCCAGGGCGGCCGCACCGCGCCCGGAGGCCGGGGCGTCGTTGCCCAGGTCGACCCGGTCGTTGCCGCGGCTGCTGCGGTTGTCACCGCCGGCCGCTTTCTTGTCGTCCTCGGCCTTCAGCTCCGCGCGTTCCTTGGCCGTGAGGGTGTTCAGCAGCTCCTGCGCCTTGGCGAGCTTGCCCTTGACCTCGTCCTTCTTGTCACCCAGCGCCTTACGGGTGTCCGTCAGGTCCTTGATCTTGCCCGCGGCCTCGGTCCGCTCCTGGGCGAGCCGGCGCTGCTTGTCCGCGATGACCTTCAGCTGCTCGGCCTGCTTGCCACTGAGCTGTTCGAGCGTGGCGGCCTTGTCCAGATAGGTGTCCGGGTCACCGGAGAGGAAGAGCTGCACCGAGGCGTCGATGCTGCCGCTGCGGTACTGGCCGGAGGCGACGACACCCAGCCCCTTGCGGAGCTGGTTGAGCTCCGACTGGCCGCGGGCGACCTTGTCCTGGAGGCCCTCGACCTCCTTCTGGAGCTTGTCCTGGTCTTCCTTGACGCCGTTGTACTTCTCGGTGGCCTGCTCCGCCTGCTCGTAGAGCTTGTCAACCTCGGCCTTGACGTCCTTCTTGGCCGGCTTCGGATCGGCCTGGGCGGCCTGGGACGAGAGGGCAACGGCGGCAGCGGCGGTAGCGGTGAGCACGGTCACGCGAGTACGGCTCGGCTGCTTGGGTCGACGGTGGGACGCCACGAAGGCGAGCTCCTTCTTCCTCCAGCCGCCTACCGGGAAGTGGGGACGAGACCCCGGCTCCGCGCGCACACCGCGGACTCGGCGGTTCCTTCACTGTTCATCCCGGTTGGATGATCACCTGTATGAAGGTTCGGGGCCCGACCTTAGTAACCGACTTGTGATCCCTTCAAATCCTCACGGGGAAAAACTGCGTCAGGTGCCCCATCCTTTACCAACATCGCACAGGCAGTAATGGCAACTTGACGCTCAGGCACGAATTGCCGCCGGATTCGCGGGTTCGTCAGGTCCGGGCAAGTCGCTTGAGGAGCAAGGCCGATGCGACCGGCCGGGCGCCGGCCTTCGCCACGCCGTCGGCCACTTCCCGGTCCGTGGAGACCACGACCACCGGACGGCCGGGCGGCTCGGCCCGCACCAGCTGGCGGATCAACTCGTCGGCCGTCACGCCCGGTTTGCTGAACAGCACCCGTACCCCGCGCGGCGGGGCGAGCAGCACCGGCGCCGCCAGTTCCGCGCCGTCGAAGACGCAGGTCATCTCCGCGCCGGTCTGCGCCGCCAGTACCGCGAGGCCACCCAGCAGCCGCAGCCGCTGCTTGTCCAGCGGCATCGTCGGATAGCCGGTCTTGGTGACGTTGTAGCCGTCCACCACCAAATGCGCCTGCGGCAGGGCCAGCAGCTGGTCGAGGAGTGCCGGGTCCATCTCCGACAGCGCCCGGGTCGCGATGTCCCTCGGCGTCATCCGGCCCGGCACGACCGCCTCGACGGTGTCCGCAGGATGGACGTTCGCGGGCGGCAGCGCCAGCTCGCGGCGGAGCCCCTGGGCCGCGTCCAGGACCGTGTCCAGCAGCAGCCGCAGCCGCATGTCCTCGACACTGCGGCCCTCCCGGACGGCCCGTCTGCTGGTCTCCAGCGCCGCCTCGGCCTCGGCGATCCGGGCCTTGAGGCGGCGCAGTTCGCTGTCCGCGGCGGTCTTCTCCGTCGCCGCCTGCGCCCGCGCGGCCTCCAGCGCCGCGACCGCCTTGCGCACCGCCGCCTCGCCCCGCTTGACGTCGCTCAGCGCGCTGCGCAGCTTGCGCTGCAACGACTCGTTCTCCTTACGGACCGCGTCCAGGTCGGCCCGGGACCGGTCGGACTCCGTACGGGCGTCCGTCCGCGCCTGCGCCAGCTCCTCGCGCAGCCGGGCCAGCTCCCGCTCGGCCTCCTCGCCGGCCCGCTCGGCACGGACCCGCTGGGCCTCCTCGCCGGCCGCCGCGACGAGCTTGACCCAGCCCTCCGGGCGCAGCACATAGGCCGCCGCCGCGACATCCAGCGGGTCGGCGGCGGCGGGCGGGGTGCCGTGCTCCAGGGCTTCGGCGAGTTCCGGCTGGGCCTCGCGTAGCTTGCCCGCGATCCGCTGCCGGAAGACCGCATCGCTCTCCAGCGCCGCGGCCATCGCATTACCGGCGAATTTCGCCCGGCGAGTCGGCGTGAAACGTGCGTACTGCCGTAGCGGTGGCGGGAGTTCGGCGACCGTCAGACCGCCGAACGCCTCCGCCGTGAGCGCCACGACGCGGCGCCGTACGCCCTCGGGCAGCGGACGGTCGAGCACCTCGTCGGCCGCACCCTCCGGTGCGTCGTCGTGCGCTGAGCCCGGCTCCCCCTCTGGACGCTCCTCCACGGCTGCATCGCTCCGATCTCAGGCGCTCGCGCCCGGCCGGTCCACCAGCTCGATCTGGTCGACCGCGTTGCACCAGCGGCAGCGCACGGACTCGATGCTCTCATCGAGGACCTCGCGCTCCTCCACCCTCGGCTCCCCGGCCAGATCCAGGTGGACGTACTCCACGACCTTGGACCGGCGGGTCACGTCGAAACGCGTGAGGTTGCCGCACAGGGTGCAGCGCCACCGCGTCTCGGCCGTCGGCAGGGGAAGCGCCATCGTGAAGTCCTCTTTCGTGCTCGTCGTGCTCGTGCCGTGCAGCTTCCCGCGGTGCACCGTCGGACTGCGGAAGTACGTCAAAATACTGCCTGTAACCCTACGGCCTCGCAGGGGCCGGTGCGGGCGCTCCCCGAGAGCCCGGACGCGGCGAGGCACTCTGTCCCGGTTGCCCCCGTTACGTCATGATCACTTCATGACGGCGCCGTCGCAATTCCCCGGTTCTCCCCGTCCCGCACGTCGTTCACGTCGTTCACGTGGTTCACGTTCTCCCCGCTTCACCCGGCCGGCCCAGCCCGCCCGGTCCCTGCGCGCCGTGTTCTCCCGGGTGACGGCCGTGCTGATCGCCCTGAACTGCGCGGTCTTCGCGCTCGGCCCCGCCTCCGGCCTGAACCGGGTGTACGGCACCGGCAACGCGCTGCTCCGGGCCCAGGCTGCCTACTTCGCGCAGTGGGGGGTGATCCCGGCCGACCTGTGGAGCGGTTCGGTCCGGGCCCTGGTCACGCCGCTCACCGCCCTGTTCGTCCACGGCGGCTGGCTGCATCTGCTCGGCAACATGCTCTTTCTGTACGTCTTCGGCGGGATGGCCGAGGCCCGGATGGGCCGGCTGCCGTTCGCCGTCTTCTACCTCTCGACCGGCTATCTGGCGCTGCTCGGCTACGCGGCCGCGCACGCCGCGTCCGGCCAGACCCTGGTGGGGGCCTCCGGCGCGATCTCCGGCGTCCTGGGCGCCTTCCTCCACCTCTTCCCCAGGGCCCGGGTCACCAGCGTCTTCCCGTTCCTCTTCTTCCTGCCGCTGCGCTTCCCCGCCTGGGCCGTGCTGCTCTTCTGGTTCTTCCTCCAGTGGCGGTCGGCGCAGGACGGCCCCAGCGGTCCGGGCGTCGCCTACCTCGCCCATGTGGTGGGCTTCGCGCTCGGCTTCCTCTACGCGTGGCTCCGCTACCGGAGGGATAGTGTGGTGGCCACCAGGAGCAACGCACCGGCGACCGAGGGAGAGAGCCAGCCGTGATCACGTCGATCGTGCTCATCAAGACCAGCGTGGACCAGATCCCGGAGATCGCCGAGAAGATCGCCGCGCTGGAGGGGGTCAGCGAGGTCTACTCCGTCACCGGCGCGCACGACCTGATCGCGATGGTCCGGGTCGCCGCGCACGACGACCTCGCCGACGTCATCCCCGGCCGGATCAGCAAGGTGCCGGGCGTCGCCTCCACCGAGACGCACATCGCCTTCCGCACCTACTCGCAGCACGACCTGGAGGCGGCCTTCGCCATCGGCCTGGACGCGTAGGCCGGTCGCGGCCGGCGACGCGGACCGCCCGGCCGCCCTCAGGCGGCGGGGTCCGGCACGCAACGGCCGCCCTCGGTGCGGTAGTTCCAGCGCGCACCGTCCGCCACCAGCTCCCGGACCGCCCGCACGAACCGCTCGATGTGCTCATCGGGGGTGCCGGCGCCGAAGCTGACCCGGATGGCGTTGAGCGACTTCTCGCCCGGCGCCGCCTCGGGGGCGCCGCACTCCCCCGGCTCGTCGGACTCGCTGCCGAGCAGGGTCCGTACGAGCGGGTGCGCGCAGAACAGGCCGTCGCGGACCCCGATGCCGTACTCCGCCGACAGCGCCGCCGCGAAGTGCGAGCTGTTCCAGCCCTCGACCACGAACGAGAGGACGCCGACCCGCGGGGCGTCGTCGCCGAACAGCGAGAGCACCCGCACCTCGGGGACCGTGGCCAGGCCCTCCCGGACCCGGGCGATCAGCCGCTGCTCGCGCGCCACCAGCTCGTCGAAGCCGGCCTCGGTCAGCGCCTGGCAGGCGGCGGCGATGGAGTAGGCGCCGATGACGTTCGGCGAACCGGCCTCGTGCCGGGCCGCGGTGGTGTGCCAGTCGACGTCCACCCCGCCGTCCGTACGCCGCGCGACCGTACGGCTGGCCCCGCCGCCCGCGAGGTACGGCTCGGCGCCCTGCAACCAGTCCGCGCGGCCGGCCAGCACCCCGGCACCGAACGGGGCGTACAGCTTGTGCCCGGAGAAGGCCACCCAGTCCACGTCCAGCGCGCCGATGTCGATGGGGTGGTGCGGTGCGAGCTGTGCCGCGTCCAGCACGATCCGCGCGCCGTGCGCATGCGCCACGGCCGCCAGCTCCCGTACCGGCCACAGCTCACCGGTCACGTTCGACGCACCGGTCACGCACACCAGCGCCGGGCCGGCGGAGGGCTCGCGGCCGGCCAGTGCCGCCGCCAGGATGTCGACCGCCTGCCGCGGGGTGCGCGGCGCGTCCAGGTACGTCACCACGGTGTCCGCGCGCCGCTCCCACGGCAGCAGCGACGCATGGTGCTCGGTCTCGAAGACGAACACCTGGGTGTCCTGCGGGAGCGCGGCCGCCAGCAGGTTCAGCGAGTCGGTCGTGGAACGGGTGAAGACCACCTGGTCGCCCGCGTCGCCGTCCGGGCGGCAGCCCAGGAAGTCGGCGATCGTCCGGCGGCTGTTCTCGAACAGGTCCGTGGACAGCTGCGAGAGGTATCCGGCACCGCGGTGCACGCTGCCGTAGTACGGCGCGTAGGCCGCCACGTCGTCCCAGACCCGCTGGAGTGCCGGGGCGCTGGCGGCGTAGTCCAGCGCGGCGTAGTCGGCCTCGCCACCGGTCACCAGCGGGACACGGACGTCCCGTCCCAGAACGGGCAGCGGGGCACAGCCGGAACGGTCGGCGGAACCGGCGCGGTCGGCAGAGTCCGCGGAAACGGCGGAAACGACGGAAACAGGCATGGCGAACTCCCGTGAGAGAAAAGCGAATTCGCTGCGCGCACCGGCGCGAAAAGGCGCGGGCGCAGCGTGCTGAAGAAAGAGAGAAGACGCGCGGAAAAGCGCGGAACAACGCGGAGAAAGGGGCCTTCGGCCCTATCGCATTCGCTTCATCACGGAAGGTGCTCCCTCGGGGACCAGGATCCCTGGCGAGGGATCCGCGCTTGCCGCAGACCTCGTTGCCTGCGACCTGGTCATCACCCGGGGCACCCCGCCACGGAAGGAGGGTTGCCGGACAGCGGGCCGGGGCCTGCATCGCTGTCACTCGTGACCTGGGCAGAATCATGCCACACGAACAAAAAGGCGCAAGGCCCGGTCCGTCATGCGGACCGGGCCTTGCGCCACCTCCCGTGCCCGGGAGCGGCCGCGCTCAGGCGTTGCTGGCCGCCACCCAGCGCGCCAACGCCGCTTTGGCCGCCCCGGAGTCGATCGACTCGGCGGCCTGCTCGATACCCGCCCGGATCTGCTCCGCCAACGGGGCGTCGGTCGGCCGGAGCGCCACCAGCGCCGCCGCGGAGTTCAGCAGCACGGCGTCCCGCACCGGACCCTTCTCCCCGTCCAGCAGCCGGCGCGCCACCTCCGCGTTGTACGCCGCGTCCGCGCCGCGCAGCGCCGCCACCGGGACCAGCGGGATGCCGACGTCTCGCGGGTCGAAGGGCTCCTCGCGCACGGCGCCGTCGCGCACCGTCCACACCCGGGAGGTCGCGGTCGTGGTCAGCTCGTCCAGCCCGTCGTCGCCGCGGAACACCAGCGCCGACGAGCCGCGCTCGGCGAGCACCCCGGCGAGGATCGGCGCCATTCGGGCGTCGGCGACACCGGTCGCCTGGGCACGGACCCGCGCCGGGTTGGTCAGCGGGCCGAGCACGTTGAACGTGGTGCGGACGCCCAGCTCACGGCGGGCGGGGGCGACATATCGCAGCGAGGGATGGAACTTCACCGCGAAGCAGAAGGTGATGCCCGCCTCCTGCGCGACCTCGGTGACCCGCTGCGGTGTCAGATCGAGATTGACGCCGAGCTGCTCCAGCACATCGGAGGCGCCGCTCGCCGATGACGCCGCGCGGTTGCCGTGCTTGACGACCTTCGCGCCGGTGCCGGCCACCACGATCGAGGACATCGTGGAGATGTTGACGGTCTTGGCGCCGTCGCCGCCGGTGCCGACGATGTCCACGCTGGGCCCCGGCACCTCGATCAGCCGGGCGTGCGCGTACATCGTCCGGACCATTCCGGAGATCTCCGCGACGGTCTCGCCCTTGGCCCGCAGCGCCACCGCGAAACCGGCGATCTGCGCGTCGCTGGCCTCGCCCCGCATGATCTTGTCCATCGCCCACGCGGTGTCGGCGGCGGCGAGGTCACGGCCGTCCAGCAGGGCGTTCAGGATGCCCGGCCAGGTGTGGGCCGCCACGCTGTCGCCGCCAACCGGGGTCACAACGTTCATGGTCCACGCTCCTGGTTTCGTCTCCTGCTTGTGCGGCCAACCCTATCGACCCCCGGGCATGCCGGAAGGCCCCGTCCGGATGAGGCAGGACGGGGCCTTCTGGGTGGCGTACTCACAACCGCGCCCTTATAGGACGCTGCGGGGATCAGTGGTGGCCGTGGCCGCTGGTGATCTCCTTGTACTCCTCCGCCGTGGGCTTCGGAATGACATTGTTCTCGCCGTAGTAGCCCTGCGAGAGCTTGGCACGCAGCTTCTGCGAACGCGGCACCTTGCGCTCGACCCCGTTCTCGTCGACCACGGGGCCGATCTCCATGGGCTCGGGCTGGTGGTGCTGGGTGAGCGTGTGCAGCTGCTCCTGGGTGAGCGGCTCGTGGATCTCGACGAACTCACCGTGCGGCAGGCGCTTGATGATGCCGGACTCGCGCCCGTGCAGCACCTTGTCCTTGTCACGCCGCTGGAGACCCAGGCAGATCCGCTTGGTGGCGATGAAGGCGAGCACCGGCCCGACGAAGAACGCGATCCGGACGAACCAGCTGATCACGTTGATCGACAGGTGGAAGTGCGTGGCCCACAGGTCGTTGCCGCCACCGATGAGCATCACGAAGTACGCGGTCAGCCAGGCCACACCGAAGCCGGTGCGGGTCGGGGCGTTGCGCGGACGGTCCAGGAGGTGGTGCTCGCGCTTGTCACCGGTGATCCAGGACTCGACGAACGGGTAGACCGCGATCGCGACCAGGACCAGCGGGAAGATCACGATCGGGATCAGCACACCGAAGTTGATGGTGTGACCCCAGATGTCCCACTCCCAGCCGGGCATCACGCGCACCAGGCCCTCGGCGAAGCCCATGTACCAGTCGGGCTGGGCGCCGGTGGACACCTGGTCCGGACGGTACGGACCGATCGCCCACACCGGGTTGATGGTGGCCACCGCCGCGATCACCGCGATGAAGCCGAAGACCAGGAAGAAGAAGCCTCCGGCCTTCGCCATGTAGACCGGCAGCAGCGGCATGCCGACGACGTTGTTGTTGGTCTTGCCGGCACCCGGGAACTGCGTGTGCTTGTGGTAGAAGACCAGGATCAGGTGCGCCACCAGCAGACCGAGCATGATGCCCGGCAGCAGCAGCACGTGCACCGTGAAGAACCGCGGGATGATGTCGTGCCCCGGGAACTCGCCGCCGAAGATGAACATCTGGAGGTACGACCCGACCAGCGGGATCGCCAGGATGACACCCTCGATGAAGCGGACGCCGGTGCCCGAGAGCAGGTCGTCCGGGAGCGAGTAGCCGGTGAAGCCGGTGAACATGCCCAGCACGAACAGCAGGAAGCCGAACAGCCAGTTGACCTCGCGCGGCTTGCGGAAGGCGCCGGTGAAGAACACCCGCATCATGTGGACCATCATGCCGGCCAGGAAGACCAGGGCGGCCCAGTGGTGGATCTGCCGGATGAGCAGACCGCCACGGACGTCGAAGCTGATGTTCAGCGTCGACTCGAACGCCTGCGTCATCCGGACGCCGTGCATGGGCACGTACGAGCCGTGGTAGACGACCTCGGCCATGCTCGGGTGGAAGAACAGCGTCAGGTAGACGCCGGTCAGGATGATGATGATGAAGCTGTAGAGGCAGATCTCGCCCAGCATGAAGGACCAGTGGTCCGGGAAGATCTTGCGCATGTTGGCCTTGGCCAGGCTGTAGATGCCCAGCCGGCCGTCCGCCCAGTCCGCGACCCGTTCGCCGGCGGGCGCTTTGCCGCGGCGCGTGGTGGTCGCGCTCGTCTCGTTACTCATCCGCGCTCCCAGAAGCTCGGGCCGACGGGCTCCGCGAAGTCGCTTACGGCTTCGAGGTAGCCGTCCTTCACCGTGATGTGCAGCTGCGGCAGCGCGTGTCCGGCCGGGCCGAAGATCACTCGGGCACCGTCAGCAAGGTCGAAGGTCGACTGGTGGCACGGGCAGAGCACATGGTGCGTCTGCTGCTCGTAGAGGCTGATCGGGCAACCCACGTGGGTGCAGATCTTCGAGTAGGCGACGATGCCCTCGTGCGACCATGCGAGTTCCTGCTTGTCCTTGATGTTCTGCGGCTGAATCCGCACGAGCATCAGGGCGTCCTTGGCGATCCGCTGGTTGAAATCCTCGTCGCTCTCCTCCAGGCCCTCGGGCTTGGCGAACGTCAGGGAGCCGACCGCGATGTCCTCGGGACGCAGCGGGAGGTTGGTGGACTGGTTGACCAGGCGGATGCCCTTCTTCCAGCCCGAGCCGCGCAGCTTCTTCTCGGGCAGCGGCCCGAGGTCGCGCAGCAGGACGACGCCGGAGAGCGGCACCAGGGCCAGCGCACCGAACATCGTGTTGCGGATCAGCTTGCGCCGGGCGAAGCCGGACTCCTTCGCGCCCTGCGCGAAGTCCTCCAGAACCTTGGCCTTGACCTCCGGCGCGGCCTCGATCGGGTGCCGCTCGTCGGCGACCTCCTCGTCCGACATCAGCGTGCGGGCCCAGTGGACCGCGCCGGCGCCGATGCAGAAGAGCGCCACACCGAGCGTCAGGCCGAGCGAGAAGTTCAGCGCGCTGACGTGACCGAACGGCCAGATGTAGACGATCTTGTCGATCGGGAAGATCACATACGCGGCGATGAAGCCGACCGTCGCGAGCATGGACAGCAGGAAGAGGAAGGCCACGGTGCGCTCGGAGCGCCGGGCGGCCTTCTCTTCGATGTCCTGGACGCGGTGCTCGTGGGCCGGCAGCCCCGGATCGGCGAACGGATCGTCCGCCACCTGCACCGCGCCGGCGTGAGCCGTCTCCCGCTCACTGGGAAGGGTTTCTTCTGGCACGTCTTCGTGTCGTCCAGTCTCACTCATGACTTCTTGGCCTTCGTAGTCCGGGCGGCGACCCAGATGGCGACCGCGACCAGCCCGCCCATACCGGCGATCCAGCCGAAGAGGCCCTCACTGACCGGGCCCAGACCGCCGAGGCTCAGGCCACCGGGGCTCGGGGTGTCATCGCTGTTGACGGCACCGAGGTACGCGACGATGTCCTTCTTGTTCTCCGACGACAGCGAACCGTCACCGAAGGAGGGCATGTTCTGCGGGCCGGTCTGCATGGCCTCGTAGATGTGCTTCGGGTCCACGCCCTCGAGCGACGGCGCGTACTTGCCGTTGGTCAGGGCGCCGCCCTGACCGGTGAAGTTGTGGCACTGCGCGCAGTTGGTGCGGAACAGCTCGCCGCCCTTGCCGATGTCGGCCCCGTCCGGGCTGTACTGGTCCTTGGTCGGCACGCTGGGGCCGGCGCCCAGCGAGGCGATGTACGCCCCGAGCTGGTCGATCTCGGCCTGGCTGTAGATGTTCTTCTTCTTCGGCACCTGGGCGCCGGGCTGCTGGGCGGGCATACGGCCGGTGCCCACCTGGAAGTCGACGGCGGCGGCGCCGACGCCGACCAGGCTCGGGCCGTCGGAGCTGCCCTGACCGCCGGTGCCGTGGCAGCTTGCGCAGCCCACGGCGTAGAGCTTCTTGCCCTCCTTGATGGCAAGAGACTGGGCGGCGTCATCGGCCTGAGCCTTGTCCGCCGGCGCGAACGCGGCGTACAGCCCCCCGGTGACCGCCAGCGCGAAGAGTAGGACGACGAGCGCCGCCAGCGGATGGCGCCGTCGTGCGGAGAGCTTTTTCACGGATTACCCCGGTGTCAGGATCTTCTGCGTCGATGCTTTGGTTAGGTCTGTCTGAAATGCGGGTCCGGTTACCGGATCAGGTAGATCGTGGCGAAGAGGCCGATCCAGACGACATCGACGAAGTGCCAGTAGTAGGACACGACGATGGCCGCGGTGGCCTGCGTGTGGGTGAACCTCTTGGCCGCGTACGTCCTGCCCAGGACCAGCAGGAAGGCGATCAGACCGCCCGTCACGTGCAGTCCGTGGAAACCGGTGGTGAGGTAGAACACCGAACCGTACGGGCCCGACGAGAGCGAGAGGCCCTCGTGCTTGACCAGATCGGTGTACTCGAAGACCTGACCGCCGATAAAGATCGCACCCATGACGAAGGTGACCACGAACCATGCCCGCAGCTTCTTGACGTCACCGCGCTCGGCGGCGAATACGCCGAGCTGGCAGGTCAGCGAGCTGAGCACCAGGATCGTGGTGTTCGTCGCGGAGAACGGAAGATTCAGCGCAGAAGCGGATTCCTTCCAATACGCAGCTCCGGTCACCGATCGGAGGGTGAAGTACATCGCGAAGAGGGCCGCGAAGAACATCAGCTCGGAACTCAGCCAGATGATGGTTCCGACGCTGGTGAGGTTCGGTCGATTGACCGACGGGTGCGCGTGCCCGGTTTCTACTGTCGTTGCTGTCGCCACGACCGACATTATGTCGGTCGCTTATCCCGCCCTCACTCCGGGGGGTGCCGTTCGGTGTGTCAAGGGCGTATGCCCTGCTCGTACGGCTCATTCCCGCGGTCGCCCGAAGGGGCGAAGCACGGCCGTCCCCGGCGCTCGCCGGCCGGGTCCCGGCGGGTCCTGACGGGCCGTCGCACAGATCTTGGTCCGGTCCGGCCCCTCCTGCGGGCGCCCGGTGCGGGAGTAGCATCCGCGCAACGGTCCCACCCGATGCTGTGCCGCTACGAGAGCGTGGAGGAACGATGCAGGCGACTGCCACGGTGCTGGTCTACAGCGACAACGCCAACACCCGCGAGCAGGTCCGGCTGGCGGCCGGCCGGCGGCCCGCCGCCGATGTCCCGCAGCTCAAGATCCTGGAGTGCGCCACCCAGCCGGCCGTCATCGAGGCCCTGGACCAGGGCGGTATCGACGTCTGCGTACTGGACGGCGAGACGGCGCCCGTGGGCGGGATGGGCGTGTGCCGGCAGATCAAGGACGAGATCTTCCACTGCCCGCCGGTGCTGCTGCTCATCGGGCGCCCGCAGGACGCCTGGCTGGCCACCTGGAGCCGCGCGGACGCCGTGCTGACCCATCCGCTGGACCCGGTGGCGTTCGCCGACGCGCTGGCCGCCCTGCTGCGCACCAGGCTCCTCGCGGGGGCCTGAGCGGCCCCTGGCGCGCTCCTCAGATCCGCGGGCGCAGCCGGGCGGCATCGGCGGCCTCCGGCTGCTGCTCGGCCGCTCCCGTGGTACCGGTCCCCTGGCCCCTCAGGGCGCTGCCGTCGCGCCATTCCTTCCAGGGCATGTTCCAGTCGCCGAAGCCGTTGTCGAACGGCGTCATGGTGTCGCCGCCGCTGTTGACGACCTTGACGATGTCGCCGACGTGCACGGTGTTGAAGAACCACTGCGCGTTGGCGGTGGACATGCCGGTGCAGCCGTGGCTGACGTTGGCGGCGCCCTGCGAGCCGACGGACCAGGGCGCGGCGTGCAGGTACTCGCCGCTCCAGGTGACCCGGGTGGCCCAGTAGACCGGCAGGTCGTAGGCGTCCGAACTGCCTGCCGCGATGCCGATGCTGTTGCTGGTCATCCGTACGAAGCTCTCCTTCCCGAGCACGACCTTGACGCCGTTGCGGGTGGAGAAGCCGGGCTTGCCGGTGGTGACGGGGACGGTGTTGATCGCCTCGCCGTTGCGCAGCACCGTCATCGTGTGTGCCGCGGCGTCGGTGATCGCCTCCACCTGGTCGCCGGTGGTGAGCCGTACGGGCTTCGCGGCGCCGCCGTAGAGCCCTCCGGAGACCTTCAGGCCGTCCAGGTTGCTGTGCACGGCGATGGTGGCGTGGGCGGGCCAGTAGTCCTTCGGGCGGAAGTGCAGCGTCTTGCCGTCCACCCAGTGCCAGGCGCCCTCGACGCGCGGGGAGGAGTCGACCTTCAGGGCGCTCTCGACAAGGGCCTGTGCCTTCGGGTCGGTGACCGGCCGGCTCAGCGTGGCGGTGACCGGCTGGCCGACGCCGTACTCGCCGCTGTCCGGGCCGAACTTGACCGTCAGCCGGTCACCGGCGTCCGCGGTGTCGGCCACGAGGGTCTTGCGGCCGGGCGCGCCGTCCGCGTTCTCGGTGCTCACCTGCACCGTGTAGCGGGCGCCGGCGGCCAGCGGCGCGGTGGTGCGCCAGTGTCTGCCGTCGGCGCTCAGTTCGCCGCGGACGTGGCGGCCGGCGGCGTCGGTGGCGGTCACGTCCGTGATCCGCGTGTCGTCCCCCTTGACGTAGACCTCAATCGGCTTGTTGGGGTCCGCTCGCTGCTTGCCGTCCGGGATGTTGGCCGCGATCTGGTCGGCCGCGTCGTAGGGCTTGGCGGAGAGCGGGTCCGACGCCGAGCCCCCGCAGGCGGTGGCGCTCACCGCAAGGGGCACGAGCAGGAGGCCGCACCTCAGCACCGTCCGGGTTCGAGGTCTGTGACTCATGACCCAAAAATATGAAGAATCCCCCGTTTCAGCGCGCTGGAGGAGTGCAAACGGGGGCGTCGGCCGCGGTGAAACGGGGCGGGCCCGGACACCTGTTGAGGTGTCCGGGCCCGCCCGGTACGACGTGCGCCGCGCCTACTGCGTGCGGTTCTCGCCGCGGTAGTACTCGAAGACCCAGCCGAAGAGTCCGACGAAGATGATCGGGGCCGAGAAGTAGAGCAGCCACCAGCCGAAGATGACGCCCATGAAGGCGAGCGCGCCACCGACGGCCAGGGACAGCGGCTGCCAGCTGTGCGGGCTGAAGAAGCCCAGTTCGCCGGCGTCGTCCGCGACCTCTGCGTTCTCGTTGTCCTGCGCACCCGCGTCCACCCGCCGGGCCGTGAAGGCCAGGTAGTAGCCGATCATGATGCACAGACCGAAGGCGAGGAACAGCGCGGTGGTTCCCGCGGGCTCCTTCGACCAGACGCCATAGACGACCGCCATGGCGAGGACGAAGACGGAGAGCCAGATGAACATCTTGCCCTGGATCTTCACTTGCCAGCCTCCTTGCCACCGGCGAGCGCCTTGTCATCCGAGGAGCCGTGGTTCTGGAGCGCGTCCATGGCGGCGATCTCGGGGTGGTGCAGGTCGAACGCCGGGGATTCGGAACGAATACGCGGCAGCGTGAGGAAGTTGTGCCGCGGCGGCGGGCAGGACGTCGCCCACTCCAGCGAACGGCCGTAGCCCCACGGGTCGTCGACCTCGACCTTCTTGCCGTACTTCGCCGTCTTCCAGACGTTGTAGAAGAACGGCAGGATCGACAGGCCCAGCAGGAACGAGCTGATCGTCGAGATGGTGTTCAGCGTCGTGAAGCCGTCGGCCGCCAGGTAGTCCGCGTAACGCCGCGGCATGCCCTCGGCGCCGAGCCAGTGCTGGACGAGGAAGGTGCCGTGGAAGCCCACGAACAGCGTCCAGAATGTGATCTTGCCGAGCCGCTCGTCCAGCATCTTGCCGGTGAACTTCGGCCACCAGAAGTGGAATCCGGAGAACATCGCGAAGACGACCGTGCCGAAGATGACGTAGTGGAAGTGCGCCACCACGAAGTACGAGTCCGAGACGTGGAAGTCCATCGGCGGCGACGCCAGGATCACACCGGTCAGACCACCGAACGTGAAGGTGATCAGGAAGCCGACCGCCCACAGCATCGGCGTCTCGAAGGACAGTGAGCCCTTCCACATCGTGCCGATCCAGTTGAAGAACTTCACCCCCGTCGGCACCGCGATCAGGAACGTCATGAAGGAGAAGAACGGCAACAGCACACCGCCCGTCACATACATGTGGTGCGCCCAGACCGTGACGGAAAGACCCGCGATCGAAATCGTCGCCGCGATCAGACCGATGTAACCGAACATCGGCTTCCGGGAGAACACCGGAATGACCTCGGAAATGATGCCGAAGAACGGCAGCGCGATGATGTACACCTCTGGATGCCCGAAGAACCAGAAGAGGTGTTGCCAGAGCAATGCCCCGCCATTGGCCGCGTCGAAGACATGCGCACCGAATTTACGGTCCGCCTCCAGGGCGAACAGCGCGGCGGCCAGCACCGGGAAAGCCAGCAGGACCAGCACACCGGTCAGCAGCACATTCCACGTGAAGATCGGCATCCGGAACATCGTCATGCCGGGGGCACGCATGCAGATGATCGTGGTGATGAAGTTGACCGAACCGAGAATCGTGCCGAAGCCCGAGAAGGCCAGACCCATGATCCACATATCGGCACCGACGCCCGGCGAACGCACCGCGTCCGAGAGCGGGGAGTACGCGAACCAGCCGAAGTCGGCCGCACCCTGCGGGGTGAGGAAGCCGGCCACGGCGATCAGCGAGCCGAAGAGGTAGAGCCAGTAGGCGAACATGTTCAGCCGCGGGAACGCCACATCCGGCGCGCCGATCTGGAGCGGCATGATCCAGTTCGCGAATCCTGCGAACAGCGGCGTCGCGAACATCAGCAGCATGATCGTGCCGTGCATCGTGAACGCCTGGTTGAACTGCTCGTTCGACATGATCTGCGTGCCGGGGCGAGCGAGTTCGGCGCGCATCAGGAGCGCCATCACGCCGCCGATGCAGAAGAACGCGAACGACGTGACCAGATACATCGTGCCGATGGTCTTGTGGTCGGTGGTCGTGAGCCACTTCACCACAGCGATACCGGGTTGCTTCTGGCGTACGGGCGGTGCTGCCGGAGCCGTATCGGCGGCGGCACCCTGAGGTTCGTTGAGGATGCTCACTTGTTTTTGGTCTCCGCGTTCCTGGCGTGATCCGTCTGCTTGATGCCCGACGGCAGGTAACCGGTCTGGCCCTTCTTCGCCAGGTCCTTCAGGTGCTCCCGGTACTTCTCGGGGGAGACGACCTTGACGTTGAAGAGCATCCGGGAGTGGTCGACACCGCAGAGCTCGGCGCACTTGCCCATGAAGGTGCCCTCCTGGTTCGGAGTCACCTCGAAGACGTTGGTGTGGCCCGGGATGACGTCCTGCTTCATCAGGAACGGCACCACCCAGAAGGAGTGGATGACGTCACGCGACGTCAGGATGAACTGAACCGTCTCGCCCTTGGGCAGCCACAGGGTCGGGCCCGGGTTGCCGGTCTGCGGGTTCCGTGTCGCCGGGGTGCCCTCGTCGTAGACGCCTTCGGCGCCCTCGGGCACACCCTTCTTCCACTTGTCCGGGATCGCGGCGAGTTCCTTGGCATCGATGTTCGTGGTCGACTTGTCGCCGTCCACGTTCTCCAAGTAGTTGAACGCCCAGCTCCACTGGAAGCCGATCACGTTGATCACGTGGTCCGGCTTCTTGGAGGTCTTGAGGATTTCGCTCTCATCGCGCGCGGTGAAGTAGAAGAGCACCGCGATGATGATGAACGGCACGATCGTGTACAAAGCCTCGATCGGCATGTTGTACCGCGTCTGCGCGGGGACCTGCACCTTGGTCCTGCTGCGGCGGTGGAAGATCACGCTCCAGATGATCAGGCCCCACACCAGCACGCCCGTTGCGAGGGCGGCGGCCCAGGAGCCCTGCCAAAGAGAGAGGATCCGCGGCGCCTCGTCGGTGACGGGCGTTGGCATGCCGAGGCGGGGGAAGTCCTTGTATGTGCAACCAGTCGCGGTCGCCAGGACCAGGCCCGCAGCAAGCACCTGCGGCAGCTTCCGCCGCATCGGGCGCCGCGACGAGCGGTCGGAGCCGTTGGGACTCACGTAGCGCCTTCCCGAGAGTCTCGCCCGCGAGACCGGCTGCGGCCGTCTCGCTGGTCGGTCGCCGGCCCTGGCACGGGCAGGGGTTTGGATGTTTATGCGGACCAAACCCTACTGGACGCTATTTGGGGTCGCGCGGGGAGGGTGCCCAACGCGCCGCGCCGCACCCCCAAGGGGCCGAAACCCCGGTCCCACCAGGCATCTGACGCGGCGCCCGGCACCGCGCCGGGGCGCCGCGCCCGGCCCCCGGGCCCGTGCGGCACCTGCCCCGCCCCGCACGGCCGCGCCGGGACCCGGGGCCGGTGCCGTGCCGGGCACCGTGATCTACCGTCTCGTACGTGCCCTACTTCGACGCCGCCGCCACCGCCCCGCTGCACCCCGTCGCCCGGGAGGCCCTGCTCGCCGCGCTCGACGAGGGCTGGGCCGATCCGGCCCGGCTCTACCGCGAGGGGCGGCGGGCCCGGCTGCTGCTGGACGCCGCGCGGGAGGCCGCCGCGGAGGCGGTGGGCTGCCGCCCCGACGAACTGGTTTTCACCCCTTCGGGGACGTATGCCGTGCATTCCGGAATCTCCGGCGCGCTCGCCGCCCGTCGGCGTGTCGGCCGCCGGCTGCTGCACTCCGCCGTCGAGCACTCCTCGGTACTGCACGCCGCCGCCCGCCACGAGGCGGCCGGCGGCACGCTGTCGGAGGTGCCCGTGGACCGTACGGGCCGGGTGGCGGCCGAGGACGTCGCGGCCGCGCTGCGGCCGGACACCGCGCTCGTCTGCCTCCAGTCCGCCAACCACGAGGTGGGCACCGAGCAGCCGGTCGAGGCGGTGGCGGCCCGCTGCCGGGAGGCGGGCGTACCGCTCCTGGTGGACGCGGCCCAGTCGCTGCCCTGGGGGCCGGTGCCCGGCGGCTGGTCGCTGCTGGCGGCGAGCGCCCACAAATGGGGCGGGCCGCCCGGGGTCGGGCTGCTGGCGGTCCGCAAGGGCACCCGGTTCTCACCCCAGGGGCCGCAGGACGAACGGGAGTCGGGCCGCGTACCGGGGTTCGGGAATCTGCCCGCGGTGATCGCCGCGGCGGCATCCCTGCGGGCGCTGCGCGCGGCGGCGGAGAGCGGGCCGGACGAGGCGGCGCGGCTGCGGCGGCTGGTGGACCGGATCCGGGTCCGGGTGCCCGAGCTGGTCCCGGACGTGGAGGTGGTCGGCGATCCGGTCCGCCGGCTGCCGCACCTGGTGACCTTCTCGTGTCTCTATGTCGACGGGGAGAGCCTGCTGCACGAACTCGACCGCGCGGGCTTCTCCGTCTCGTCCGGATCGTCCTGTACGTCCAGCACGCTGACGCCGAGCCATGTGCTGCGCGCGATGGGTGTGCTGTCGGAGGGCAATGTCCGGATCTCGCTCCCGTACGGCACCCCCGAGGAGGCGGTGGACCGCTTCCTTTCGGTGCTGCCGGAGGTGGTGCGCTCGGTACGGGAGCGGCTGGGGGTGCCGGCGGGACCGGCGGCAGGCGCGGCCCGGCAGGCGCCGGAGTCCCCGGCGGCCGCCGTCCCGGAAACCGCCACCCCGGAAGCCGCGCCCCCGGAAGCCGGCACCGGCTCCCCCGGTGAGCTGGTGCTCGACGCGCTCGGCAAGCGCTGTCCGCTCCCGGTCATCGAGCTGGCGAAGGTGATCGGCGAGGTGCCGGTCGGCGGGACGGTGACCGTGCTCGCCGACGACGAGGCCGCGCGGCTGGACATTCCCGCCTGGTGCGCGATGCGCGATCACGAGTACCTGGGCGAGCGGGCGGCGGAGCGCGGCGCCGCGTATCTGGTGCGGCGCCGCGTCTGACGGCCCGGCCGGGGCGGAACGGCCGGCCCCGCCCCGGCCGCTACGGCTCAGGCCAGGTGGGGCTCAGACCAGGTGGGGCTGGATCTCGCCGGCGGCCTCGTGGCCGTACGCCTTGGTGAAGCGGTCCATGAAGTTGCTGCGGTGCAGCTCGTACTCCTGGGTGCCGACGGTCTCGATGACCAGCGTCGCGAGCATGCAGCCGACCTGCGCCGCGCGCTCCAGGCCGACGCCCCAGGCCAGACCGGACAGGAAGCCCGCGCGGAAGGCGTCGCCGACACCGGTCGGGTCGGCCTTGGTCCGCTCCTCCGCGCAGCCGACCTCGATGGCCGGCTCGCCGACCCGCTCGATGCGGACGCCGTTGGCGCCCAGGGTCGTGACGCGGGTACCGACCTTGGCGAGGATCTCCGCGTCGCTCCAGCCGGTCTTGGACTCGATCAGGCCCTTCTCGTACTCGTTGGAGAAGAGGTAGGCCGCGTCCTCCAGCAGGGTGCGGATGCCGTCGCCGTCCATCCGGGCGATCTGCTGGGAGAAGTCCGCGCCGAAGGGGATACCGCGGGTGCGGCACTCCTCGGTGTGGCGGATCATCGCCTCGGGGTCGTCCGCGCCGATCACGACGAGGTCCAGCCCGCCGACCCGCTCGGCCACGGTGTGGAGCTCGATCAGCCGGGCCTCGCTCATCGCCCCGGTGTAGAAGGAGCCGATCTGGTTGTGGTCGGCGTCGGTGGTACAGACGAAGCGGGCGGTGTGCAGGATCTCGGAGATGTGCACCGAGCGGGTGTCCACGCCGTGGCGGTCGAGCCAGGCGCGGTACTCGTCGAAGTCGTTGCCCGCGGCGCCGACCAGGATCGGCTCGGTGCCGAGCTGGCCCATGCCGAAGCAGATGTTGGCGGCGACGCCGCCGCGGCGGACGTCGAGCTGGTCCACCAGGAAGGAAAGGGAGACCGTGTGCAGCTGATCGGCGACCAATTGGTCGGCGAAGCGGCCGGGGAAGGTCATCAGGTGGTCGGTGGCGATGGAGCCGGTGACTGCGATACGCACGACGGATCTGCTCCTGCGGATGGCGTAAGGGGCGGCGGACGGAGGGCAACGCTACCGGGTTGCCCTGGGCGCTCCTACCTGACGAATCTACCCAATAGTAGGTCTTTCTCCGCAGGCTGCCCGGTGCGTACGGTGCCGGTATGACCAAGCATGTGAAACCCGCCACTTCGCATTCCGTCACTTCCGGGACTTCTTTCCCCTCCGGCGCTTCCAGCACCTCCGCCTCTTCCGGCATCTCGCGTGACCCGGCGGGCGCCGGCGCGGCGGGGCACCCCGGACGGCGGTCCGCCGACGGTCCGGAGTCGCTGGACCAGCTGCGCGGCGACTGCGCGCGGATGGCGCCGCGCTGGCGGGCCGGCCGGTCCGCCGCGCCGGCGCCGGGCCGCGCGGCCGAGCTGCGCGGGGTCGAGGTGCCGGCCGCCTCCGCCGCACTTGTCGACGGTATGTCCGAGTACGGCGACTGACGGTATGTCCGAGCCCGGCGGCTGAGCGGCGACGCCGGGGAACCGCTCGCGCCCCGGCTCCGTCCCATCGGCGTTCCTCTCACGGAGGATGACACGTCAGATGTCCAGCGGAGCCGAAGGAGCGATGCGGTGCAGACCCCCGACACCCCGGACAACACCAACAACACTGATAACACCGACAACACCGATAGCCCCGGCAACCCCGACACCTCGCTGCCCACGGTGCGCAGGCGGCGCACTCCACTGGTGGTCACCTCGGTGGCCGCCGCCGTACTGCTCACCGGGGGCGGCGCGGCGTACTGGGCCGCGTCCTCGGGCGGCGCCGCGGCATCCGGCACGGGCGCACCGGCCCAGGGTGACCCGCCGCCGCTGGCACTCGACGGCGCCGCCGGCGGGGGTTCAATCGCCGCCGGTGAGCCCGACCCGCGGGGCGCGCGCTACCGGGCGGTGGTGAAGCTGCCCGGCGGGCCGGCGGCCGCGCCCGTGTACCGCCCACAGGGACAGATCGGCCAGGACGCGGTGGAGCGGCTGGCGAAGGCCCTGGATATGGCCGGAAAGGTTCGTTCGGAGGGCACGGTCTGGCGGGTCGGCGGGCCGACCCAGGACGGCCACGGTCCCGTCCTCCAGGTGAACCGGACCGGCTCCGGCGCGTGGACGTACACGCGGTACGGCACCCCGGGCGGCACGAACTGTCCGCTGCCCGCCTCGCCGAAGGCCGGGTCCGGCGGGAGCGGCGCCGCGGGCCCGGCGTCGAGCCCGCCGGGCTGCCCTTCGTACCGGGCCGACGTGGGTGCCACAGCCCCGGACGAGGGCGGCGGGGGCGCGGTGCCGCCGGAGAAGGCGGAGCAGGCGGTACGGCCGGTGCTGGCGGCGCTCGGCCAGGCGGACGCGAAGCTCGATACGGGCGGGCTGTCCGGCGCGGTGCGGACCGTGACCGCGCGTCCGGTGCTCGGCGGGCTGCCGACATACGGCTGGCAGAGCACCCTCCAGGTCGGCTCCGACGGCCAAGTGGTCGGCGGCAGCGGCCAGTTGGCGCGGCCCGTCAAGGGAGCCGACTATCCGGTGCTGAGTGCGGACAAGACGCTGGCGCTGCTGAACTCGTCCGGCGGGCGGCCCGGCCCCGGCAACGGCTGCACGTCACCGCAGACCGGGACGCCGCAGACCGACACCGGGCCGGACAAGGGCGCCGGCACCGGCGGGATCGCCCCGTGCGAGCCGTCGCCGGCGAAGGCGCCGCAGCCGGCTGAAGTGACCGGCGCGGTCTTCGGGCTCGCGATGCGGTACGTGGACGGCGGCCCGGCGCTGGTGCCGTCGTGGCTGTTCACGGTGCGCCAGGCGGGCACCACCGGCGACGGCCCGGACGCTACGGCCACGGTCGCGCATCCCGCGGTGCAGCCGAAGTATCTGACGCGGCGGGGCGGCGGCGCGCCGCACGGTCCGCGGCCGTCCGGGAAGGCCGGGGTGACGGCGCTGGACTCGTATGCCGTGACCGAGGACGGGAAGAAGCTGACGCTGCGCTTCTGGGGCGGGGTGTGCAGCAGCTACGCGGCGAGCGCGGTGGAGTCGGCCACGACGGTGCGGGCCGAGGTGGTCGGCACGGAGCGGGAGCCGGGGCAGGTCTGCGTCAAGATCGCCAAGGAGTTCACGGCGACGGTGACGCTGGCGGAGCCGCTGGACGGCCGGAAGGTGGTCGATGTGTCGAGCGGCGGGACCGTGCCGAAGCGCTGACGGCGGCCGTCGGCCGGAAACCGTGGAGATCCGGCCGGTCCGCCGGGCCCGTCAGCCGGCCGGCGGTACCGGAGCGCGCCGGCGGCACCGGAATCCGTCGAGGGCACCGGGCAGAGCGGGAAACGACGAAGGCGGCGCTCCCCCGACCGGGGGGGCGCCGCCTTTCGTACCCGCGGACTCAGCTGAAGGAGTCGCCGCAGGCGCAGGAGCCGGTGGCGTTCGGGTTGTCGATCGTGAAGCCCTGCTTCTCGATGGTGTCGACGAAGTCGATGGAGGCGCCGCCCAGGTAGGGGGCGCTCATCCGGTCGGTGACGACCTTGACGCCGTCGAAGTCCTTCACAACGTCGCCGTCGAGCGCACGCTCGTCGAAGAAGAGCTGGTAGCGGAGTCCGGAGCAGCCGCCGGGCTGCACGGCCACCCGCAGCGCGAGGTCGTCCCGGCCCTCCTGCTCCAGCAGCCCCTTCACCTTCGACGCGGCGGCGTCGGACAGGATGATGCCGTCGCTGACGGTGGTCTCGTCCTGAACACTCATCTACATCTCTCCCGGGTTGTACGGACCGCTTGCCCTCGGCTGCAACCGACGGGGCCCCGGATTAATTCCGGCTGGGCGCAAGTTCTCAAGAAGCCTCCGGGCATCGCCGGAAGGCTCTCCCTTTCATGCTCGCACACCGGCGGACGGCGCTTCACGGTCGCCCGGAAAAGCCCGGAGGCGGATGCGTCACATCGACACTATGGCCGTCGTCAACGTGACACGAAGCCGCTATGATAGATAGCGTCAAATAGACGAAAAGGCGGTTCGCCCACCGCTGCCGCCCGCTGTCTACCGTCTGCTGTCCGCAGAAAAGAGAGGGTGCGTGTCGTGACCACCGCCCAGCCCCTGGACGTCCAGCCGACCCCGCTGGCCCTGCTCCTCCTAGGTCGCGAGGCCGATCCGCGGAGCGAGCGCGGTGTGGAGTGCCCCGGCGACCTCCCGGCGCCGTCCGACCCGGACCTCGTCGAGCGCGCCCGCGCGGCCAAGGCGAAGCTCGGGGACAAGGTCTTCGTCCTCGGACACCACTACCAGCGCGACGAGGTCATCGAGTTCGCCGACGTGACCGGCGACTCCTTCAAGCTGGCCCGGGACGCGGCCGCCCGGCCGGACGCCGAGTACATCGTCTTCTGCGGTGTGCACTTCATGGCCGAGTCCGCGGACATCCTCACCGGCGACGACCAGCAGGTCGTCCTCCCCGACCTGGCCGCCGGCTGTTCGATGGCCGACATGGCCAGCGCCGAACAGGTCGCCGAGTGCTGGGACGTGCTCACCGAGGCCGGCATAGCCGAGCAGGTCGTGCCCGTCTCGTACATGAACTCCTCGGCCGACATCAAGGCGTTCACCGGCGAGCACGGCGGCACGATCTGCACCTCCTCCAACGCCAAGCGGGCCCTGGACTGGGCGTTCGCGCAGGGCGACCCCGCGACGAGCAAGGTGCTCTTCCTCCCCGACCAGCACCTCGGGCGCAACACCGCCGTACGGGACATGGGCATGTCCCTGGCGGACTGCGTCGTCTACAACCCGCACAAGCCGAACGGCGGGCTCACCACAGAGCAGCTGCGGAACGCCCGGATGATCCTGTGGCGCGGGCACTGCTCGGTGCACGGCCGGTTCTCGCTGGAGTCGGTCGAGGACGTACGGGCGCGGATCCCCGGCGTCAACGTGCTGGTGCACCCCGAGTGCAAGCACGAGGTGGTGGCGGCGGCGGACTACGTCGGATCGACGGAGTACATCATCAAGGCGCTGGAGGCGGCGCCCGCCGGGTCGAAGTGGGCGATCGGCACCGAGCTGAACCTCGTCCGGCGGCTGGCGAACCGTTTCGCCGACCAGGACAAGGAGATCGTCTTCCTCGACAAGACGGTCTGCTTCTGCTCGACCATGAACCGGATCGACCTCCCCCACCTGGTGTGGACACTGGAATCGCTGGCGGCCGGCAAGACGGTCAACCGGATCGAGGTGGACCCCAGGACCGCCGCGCTCGCGAAGCTCGCGCTGGAGCGGATGCTGGCGCTGCCGTAGAGGCGCGGGGGATACACGTGAGGGCCGGGGCCCGCGCCGGACGGTGCGGACCCCGGCCCTTTTCGACGCGGCGCCGGGACGGGCCTGGCCCGGCGGCGCGCCGGGATCCGCGGTCAGCTCCGCGGCAGGTCGTCCAGCCACACGCGCTGGCCGTCCGCGGTGACGGTGATGCCGTAGCGGTCGCGCGGCGGGCTGCCCGCGCCGGTCCAGGCGCGGTAGGCGGCGGCCACCTCGTCCCAGAGGCGGCGGGGGCCGTGCTGTTCCGTCTCGTAGCGGTCGCGGCCGGGGACGTATTCGACGGTGGCCCAGGAGGTGCGGGCGTCGTCGAAGAGCCAGTAGGTGGCCTCGTCGCTGCCGTCGTCGGCGGGGCTCAGCAGCGGCCAGGCGTCCCGGACCCGCAGTCCGACGGCGAAGCGGGCGTGGTGGTCCTCCTCCAGGATCCGCGGGTCGATCGTGGTCGTCGCGAGGTCGCCCCGCTCACCGTGGTACCAGTCCCGGATGCGGCCGTAGGAGCGGCGTTGCTGGCGCGCCCACATGAAGGCCGGGCGGCCGGAGAAGCGGCCGGTGGCCTGTCCGTCGCGGACGGTCAGGGTCGCGAACGAGTAGGAGTGGAAGGACGAGCCCCAGGGGGTGAGGATGGTGCCCTCCTGCGCGCTCTGTGCCACCCAGGCGTACGGGATGTCGCGGACCGTGCAGGTGGCGATGGTGCGGTCGTAGGGCGCCCGCCCGGGAACGCCCGCGAGGCCGTCGCCGCACACCGTGTGCGGGCTGAATCCGGCGCGGCGCAGGTTGTGCCGGGCGATGTCGTACAGGGCCTTGTCGGTTTCGATCGTGGTGATGCGGTCCTCGCCGAGCCGGTGCGCGAGCCACGCGGAGTGGTAGCCGGTGCCCGTCCCGATCTCCAGTACCGCGTCGCCGTCCCGGACGATCGCGGCCATGGCGAGCATGAGGGAGGGCATCGACGTCGCGCAGGTGGGGAAGGCGACCCGGCCGTCCGTGGCGTCACCGTCGTTGTGCTGGGTGATGAGCGGCAGGTCGGCGTAGACCATGCGGCGCCACTCCGCCTCGTCCGCGGACCGGGAGACGGTACGGTCGCCCACCTCGAACGTGTCGGGTACGAAGTGGGCACGGTCGACCGCCGCCACGGTCGGTGCCCACTCCGGCTCCAGGGCGCCCTTGTTGCGCAGGATCTCCACCAGCCGGCTCGGCGAGGACATGGTGTCGCTCCCTACTTCTTGGGCGGGTTGGTCACCGGCTTGGTCCACCGGCCGTCGGACTCCTTCGGGCTCTGCTGCTTGTCGCCGTCCGCGCCGCCCTTGCCGTCACCGTGCTTCCCCATGAACAGCCCCTCCGTTGGTGGTCTTCAGCGTCGGCCGTGGCCGGGCGCCGGGCGCCCGCCGTGCCGTGTCCGGACCGGGCATGCCCAGCGCGATGCCCCCGCAAGCACACGCTCGCGGGGGCATCGTTTCTGCATCGGACGGACCGGCGTCAGACGCCCGCCGGCTCCGGCGCGCGGTCGGCTTCCGCCGGCTGTGCCCCGGGCCCCTTGGCCGCCTTCTTCTTCGCCCGGCGTTCCTTGCGGAGTTCGATCACCGCGTAGAGCGTCGGGACGAGGAGCAGCGTGAGGAGGGTCGAGGTGATCAGACCGCCGATCACGACCACCGCGAGCGGCTGGGAGATGAAGCCGCCGTCACCGGTGATGGACAGCGCCATCGGGAGCAGCGCCATGATCGTCGCCAGGGCGGTCATCAGGATCGGGCGCAGCCGGTGCCGGCCGCCCTCGATGACGGCCTCCACCACGCCGTAGCCCTGCGCCCGGTACTGGTTGATCAGGTCGATCAGCACGATGGCGTTGGTGACCACGATGCCGATCAGCATCAGCATGCCGATCATCGCCGGGACGCCCAGCGGGGTGCCGGTGACGACCAGCAGACCGATCGCGCCGGTCGCCGCGAACGGGATCGAGACGAGCAGGATCAGCGGCTGGATCAGGGACTTGAAGGTCGCGACCAGGAGCATGAAGACGATCGCGATGGCGGCGAGCATGGCCAGGCCGAGCGAGGAGAACGCGTCGTTCTGGTCCTGCGAGACGCCGCCGATCTCCGCGGTCGCGCCGGCCGGCAGCTTCAGCGCCTTGACCTTGCTCTGGAGGTCGGCGGTCACCGCGCCGGTGTTGTCGCCGGTCGGCTTGGCCGTGATCGTCGCGGAACGTGCCCCGTCGATCCGGGTCATCTGGACCGGGCCGGGGACGGTCCGGACGGTGGCGATGTCGCCGAGCGCGACCGCGCCGGCCGGGGTCGGGACGGTCAGCGCCTTCAGCTCGGCCTCGCTGGTGGCCGGGTGGGCCGACGTGACGACGAGATCGCGCTCGGTGTCGTCCAGCAGCACCTTGCCGCTGGTGGTGCCGCGCACCGCCTGGGCGACCGTGGCGCCGAGGGTGGCCTGGTTGTAACCGGCCGCCGCGGCCTTGTCGTTGGGCGTGACGGAGATCCGCGGCACGCTCTGCGCCAGGTCGCTCTGTACGTCGGTGACGTGGTCGAGGCCCGCGACGGCCTTGCGGACCTGTTCCGAGGCCGTCTTGAGGACGTTCGCGTCACCGGCCTTGACGACCACGCTCAGGTTCTGGTTGCCGAAACCGCCGCCGCCCGCGGTGACGGTGGTCTCGCCGATGCCCGTGCCGAGCTTGTGGAGCCCGGTCCGCAGCTCTTCGGTGACCTTGTCGGAGTCCTTGGCGTCCTTCAGCTTGACCTGGTACGACGCCTGGTTGGCGCCGCTGCCGCCGCCGAAGGCCGCCATGAAGCCGGAGGAGCCGACGGTGACCTGGTAGTCCTCGACGGCGTCCGTGCCGGCGAGCAGCGTCTCGACCTTCTTCGCCTGCGCGTCGGCGGCGCCCAGGCTGGTGCCGGGCTTCAGCTCCTGCTTGATGCTCAAGGTGTCCTGGGAGCCCTGGTCGAAGAGGTTGGTCTTCAGCAGGGGGGCCATGCCGAAGGTGCCGAGCAGGATGACGACGGCGATCACCACGCTGGTGACCCGGCGGCGGGTCGCGAATTGCAGCACCGGGACGTACAGCCGCTGCAACGCGCTGTGGGTCTCCTTCTCCTCGGCCTCGCGGCGCAGTTGCTCCGGGTCGGCGCCCTCGGGGATCTCCGGGGCGCGCAGGAACCAGTACGAGAGCACCGGTACGACCGTCAGCGACACGAGGAGGGAGGCGAGCAGGGCGACGGTGACGGTCAGCGAGAAGGAGCCGAAGAGGGCACCGACCATGCCGCCGACGACACCGATGGGGAGGAAGACGGCGACGGTGGTCAGGGTGGAGGAGGTGATCGCTCCGGAGACCTCGCGGACCGCGGTGAGGATGGCCTCGCGGCGCTCCTCGCCGTAGCCCAGGTGCCGTTTGATGTTCTCCAGGACGACGATGGAGTCGTCCACGACGCGGCCGATGGCGATGGTCAGCGCGCCGAGGGTGAGCATGTTGAGGGAGAGGTCCGTGGTCCACAGCACGATCAGGGTGAGGACGACGGACAGCGGGATGGACACCGCGGTCACCAGCGTCGAGCGCAGGCTCAGCAGGAACACCAGGATCACGATCACGGCCATGACCAGGCCGAGCAGACCCTCGGTGGTCAGCGACTCGATCGACTTGGAGACGGCCGGGCCCTGGTCGGAGACGACCGTGACGGCGGTGCCCTTGCCGAGGTCCTGGCGGATCTTGGGCAGCTTGTCCTTGACCGCGTCGGAGATGGCGACGGCGCTGCCGTCCCGGTCCATCGTCACCGTGACGGCGAGGCTGGGCTTGCCGTTGGTGCGGGTGATGGAGGCCGGGGTGGCCGCTTCCTCCTTGACGGTGGCCACGTCACCGAGCCGGACCGGCTTGGCCGCCTGGCCGCCGCCCCCGCCCGCGCCGCCCGCCGCCGGGGCGACCATCAGGTCCTGGACCTGCCGCACGGAGGTGTAGCCGGCGCCGACCTGGACGGTCTTGCTCTGCCCGTGCTCGGCGAACGAGCCGGCGGGCACGGACGCGCCGCCGGCCTCCAGCGCCTGCCCGAGCGCGGCCGGGGAGAGTCCGGCGGCGGCGAGCTTCCCGTTGTCGGGGGTGACCGCGACGATCCGGTCCTGGACGCCGCTCACCGTGACCTGGCCTGCGCCGTCGATGTTCTTCAGGTCCGGTACGACGCTGCGGCGCAGCTGGTCGGCGAGGGTCTGCTGGTCCTTGTCCGTGGCGGAGACGGCGAGGACGACGGTGGGAATGTCGTCCGTCGAGCCGGCCACGACCTGCGGGTCGACGTCCTTGGGCAGCTTCGCGCGGGCGCGGTTCACCGCCTGCTGGACGTCGGCGACCAGGCGCTTGGAGTCATTGCCGAAGTCGAACTGCGCCATGATGACGGCCGAGCCCTCGCTCGCCGTCGAGGTGACGCCCTTGATGCCGTCGACCGCCTGGATTCCGTCCTCCAGCGGCTCGATCACCTGCTTCTCTACGACATCGGGCGACGCGCCCTGGTACGGCGCCAGCACGGACACCATGGGAAGTTCGATGGACGGCAGGAGCTGCTGCTTGAGCTGCGGGATCGCGATGGCGCCGAAGGCGATCGCGACGACCGATATCAGCGCTACCAGGCCCCGTTGTACGAGGCTGAGTCGGGACAGCCAGGACATGGGTGGGGTTCTCTCTTCTGATCTGAAAAAAGCCGGCGGAGGGCCTGAACACCTCCACAGGCCCACCTACACCCTCCGTCATGCCCCGGCCCGATTTCCTCGCTCGCAAGTCGGTTTCCGGCCCGGTTGTGTACCGCGTTCGGAGTACGGGGGCCTCCACCCTCACTGCACCCGTGGGCGTACGAGTCCGGTTTCGTACGCGATGACCACCAATTGGGCCCGGTCGCGGGCGCCGAGTTTGGCCATCGCGCGGTTCACATGGGTCTTGACGGTCAGCGGGCTGACGGCCAGCTGTTCGGCGATCTCGTCGTTGGACAGGCCGCCGGCGACCAGCACCAGCACCTCACGCTCGCGGCCGGTGAGCGTCGCCAGCCGTTCGGCGCCGCGGCCGGCCGGTCCGGCGCCGTCCGAACCCTCGCCCTGGGCGAGGAACTTGGTGATCAGGCCCTTGGTCGCGACCGGCGAGAGCAGCGCCTCACCGGCCGCCGCGATCCGGATCGCGCTCAGCAGTTCGTCGGGCTCGGCGCCCTTGCCCAGGAAACCGCTGGCCCCGGCCCGCAGCGACTGCACGACGTAGTCGTCCACCTCGAACGTGGTCAGGATGACCACCCGGACCGCGGTGAGCTGCGGGTCCTGGCTGATCATGCGGGTGGCGGCGAGGCCGTCCACCCCGGGCATCCGGATGTCCATCAGGACCACATCGGCGCCGGTGGACCGGGCCAGCTCGTACGCCTGGGCGCCGTCGGACGCCTCGCCGACCACCCGCATGTCCGGCTCCGAGTCGACCAGGATGCGGAACGCGCTGCGCAGCAGCGTCTGGTCGTCGGCGAGCAGCACCTTGATCGTCATATCGACTCCCCCGTACGGACGGACTGAAGTGGCAGGGTGACCAGCACCTGGAAACCGCCGGCCGCGCGCGGGCCCGTCACGAGCGTGCCGCGCAGCGCGAGGACCCGCTCGCGCATACCGGTCAGGCCGTGGCCGCCGCCGTGCGCGGGCCGGCCGTCCGGCCCGTCGGCGCCGCCGCGGCGGTCCGCGCCGGACCGGCCCGCGCCGTCGTCCTGGACGGTCACCGTCAGGCCGGATCCGGTGCGGACGATCCGCACCGTCGCACGGGCGCCGTCGCCCGCGTGCTTGTGCACATTGGTCAGCGCCTCCTGGACCACGCGGTAGGCGGTGAGGTCCACGGAGGCGGGCAGCGCGCCGGCCGGCTCCGGGAGCTCCAGGTCGACGGGGAGCCCGGCGCGGACGAACCCGTCGACGAGCTGGTCCAGGACGCCGAGCCCCGGTGTGGGTTCGGTGGGCGCCGTGGGGTCGTCGGACTGGCGCAGCAGGCCGACGGTGGCGCGGAGTTCCTCCAGCGCCGAGCGGGACGCCTCGCGGACGTGCGCGAGGGCCTGCTTGGCCTGGTCGGGGCGGTTGTCCATGACGTGCGACGCCACCCCGGCCTGGACGTTGACCAGCGCGATGTGGTGGGCGACGACGTCGTGCAGCTCGCGGGCGATGCGCAGCCGCTCCTCGGCGACCCGGCGCCCGGCCTCCTCCTCACGGGTGCGCTCGGCGCGTTCGGCGCGCTCCCGCATGGCGTCGATATAGGCGCGCCGGCTGCGTACCGCGTCGCCCGCGGCGGCGGCCATACCCGTCCACGCGAAGATCGCGAGGTTCTCCTGGGCGTACCAGGGGCGGGTCCCGCAGATCATCCCGGCGGCGGTGAGCACGACCATGGTCAGCGCACCGATCCGCCAGGTGGTGGGCCGGTCGGTCACGGCGGCCAGGGTGTAGAGCGCGAGCACGGCGGGGCCGACGACCGGGGCGCGCGGTCCGCCGCCCTGGGTGATCAGTTCGACGATGGTCAGCACACCGGTAACGGCCAGCACCGTGCGGGGCAGCCGGCGGCGCAGCACCAGGGCGGCGCAGGCGACGGCGGCCAGCGACACCGTCGTGGCCGAGAGGGGACGGACCCCGAACCGGGGACCCTGCGGGCCGTGCACATCGGCCACCGAGGTGGACAGGATCACGACGAGGGCGACCGCCGCCAGGACGGCGTCGAACGCGAGCGGGTGCGTCTGGTGCCAGCGGAAACGGCCGGCGCGGGGCACTTCCTGGCCGGGGTCGTGGGAGGTCACAAGAGCAAACGGTAACGCCCCGGTCCCATCGGGGGCCGGGGCGTTGTCCGTCATGTGCTGGAGTACGAGCGGTACCGGGTCGGGGCGCACCCCGGGGGGCGCGCCGGCCGGGGCCGCTCAGCCCGGGATCAGGCCGTCGTCGCTGAGCATGTCCCGGACTTCGTCGAGGCTGGCGTCCGGGGACGGCAGGATCAGTTCGGACGGTTCCAGGGCGTCGTCCGGAAGCGGCGAGCCCAGTCGGCGCACCGCGTCCAGCAGGCCGCCGAGGGTCCGGCGGAAGCCTTCTTCGTCGCCGCTCTCCATCTCGTCGAGCAGCTCATCGTCCAGCTTGTTGAGCTCGGTGAAGTGGGCATCGTCCAGCTTCACCTGGCCCTCCCCCATGATCCGTACGATCACGACGGTCTCCCTTGGTTCCGGTCCGACGATCTCTACGAGGTTATCCGCGGAGGACCGTCACTTCTTGTCGAAGCGCGGCTGGTCGTGCGGCTGGGCCTGCTGGGCCTGGCCGCCCTGCCCCGGCTCGATGGCCTGCTTGCCGGCGGACGGGCCGCCCGCCAGCTCGGCCTTCATCCGCTGGAGCTCCAGCTCGACATCGGTGCCGCCGGACAGCCGGTCCAGCTCGGCGGTGATGTCGTCCTTGGCCATACCGGTCGGGTCGTCCAGCGCACCCGAGGCCAGCAGTTCGTCGATCGCGCCGGCCCGCGCCTGCATCTGCGCGGTCTTGTCCTCGGCCCGCTCGATGGCCAGCCCGACGTCGCCCATCTCCTCGGAGATTCCCGAGAACGCCTCGCCGATCCGGGTCTGCGCCTGGGCGGCGGTGTACGTGGCCTTGATCGTCTCCTTCTTCGTACGGAAGGCGTCGACCTTGGCCTGGAGGCGCTGCGCGGCGAGGGTGAGCTTCTCCTCCTCGCCCTGCAACGTCTGGTGCTGCGTCTGGAGGTCGTTGACCTGCTGCTGCAACGCGCTGCGGCGGGACAGCGCCTCGCGGGCGAGGTCCTCCCGGCCGAGCGAGAGCGCCTTGCGGCCCTGGTCCTCCAGCTTGCTGGACTGCCCCTGGAGCTGGTTGAGCTGAAGCTCCAGGCGCTTGCGGGACGTCGCCACGTCGGCGACGCCGCGACGCACCTTCTGAAGCAGCTCAAGCTGCTTCTGGTACGAGTAATCGAGGGTCTCGCGCGGGTCCTCGGCCCGGTCCAGGGCCTTGTTGGCCTTCGCGCGGAAGATCATCCCCATCCGCTTCATGACACCGCTCATGGGCCTCGCGCGCCCCCTTCTGACCGAGTTACATCGGGCTTAGGCTCCAGCACATCTACAGACCCCACAGTACGGGCCTTGGTTCCATTACCGCACTGTTCGGGCCCCGATGCGCTCATCCTGGAGGACGATCTAGGCGATCGGTCCACTCCGGCGCAGGGAGTAGAGGAGACCGGAGAAACCGCCGTCACGTCCGGTCTGTCCTGGTACGACCCCCCTCGGGGGCCCGTGCCGTTGCCGGATCGTTCCCCCGCCGACAAGGGTCCACACCCGGCTACCCCGTACCCTTGGGTCTTGTGTTCCGAAGCCGTTCGAAGGATGAGCAGGCCGCGACCGCCAAGGTGACCGCGGACCAGCCCCAGCAGCCCCGCGACCCGCAGGCCCCCAAAGGCCGCCCGACGCCCAAGCGCAGCGACTCCCAGTCGCAGCGCCGGGCACGCGCGCACACCCCGACCAACCGCAAGGACGCGGCGAAGGCCCAGCGCGAGGCCCGCCGTACCGACATGGCCAAGCAGCGCGAGGCCATGGCCAGCGGCGATGAGCGCTATCTGCCCGCACGTGACAAGGGACCGGTCCGCCGGTTCGCCCGCGACTTCGTCGACTCGCGCTGGTGCGTGGCGGAGTTCTTCCTGCCGCTGGCCGTGGTGATCCTGGTGCTCACCATGGTCCGGGTGCCGCAGATCCAGACCATCGCGCTGCTGCTCTGGCTCGCGATCATCGTGCTGATCGTGCTCGACTCGATCGGCATCTGGATCCGGCTGGGCAAGCGGCTCAACGAGCGCTTCCCGAACGAGAACCTCAAGGGCGTCAAGGCATACGCGGTGATGCGCACCCTCCAGATGCGCCGGCTGCGGCTGCCCAAGCCGCAGGTCAAGCGCGGAGAGCGGCCCTGAGCACCACGCCGACGGCCGGTTTCCGGGGCGCGGCCGGCGCCTGGCTGGAGGGCCTCGGCGGTCTGCGGAACACCGTCCGCCAGGAGCTGGTGGCCCGCCAGATCGAGGAGCAGATAGCCGGGCGGTTCCCCGTCGGGCAGCGGCTGCGGGTGCTGGATGTGGGCCTCGGCCAGGGCACCCAGGCGCTGCGGCTGGCCAGGGCGGGCCACGAGGTCACCGGGCTGGAGTCCGATCCGCAGATGATGGCGGCCGCCCGCGCGGCGCTGTCCGAGGAACCCGCCGGCATCCAGGACCGGGTGCGGCTGAGGGACGGCGACGGCCGGGAGACCGGTGCGCACTTCCTGCCCGGCTCCTTCGACATCGTGCTGTGCCACGGTGTCCTGATGTACGTGGCGGAGCCCGACCCGATGCTGGCCGGGCTGGCGCGGGTGCTGGCGCCCGGCGGTCTGCTGTCGCTGGTCGTGCGCAACGCCGACGCGCTGGCCATGCGCCCCGGGCTGTCCGGTGACTGGGCCACCGCGCTGGCGGCCTTCGACTCGCCGGAGTACACCAACCGCATCGGACGGCCCGTACGGGCGGACCGGCTGACGGCGCTGACTGCCACCCTCGCCGGTATCGGCGCGCCGCTGGCCACCTGGTACGGCGTGCGGGTCTTCACCGATCTCGCGGCCGACGGCGAAGCGCCGCCCTCCCCCGACGGTCTGGCCGGGCTGCTGGCCGCCGAGGAACGGGCAGGCCGGACGGACCCGTACCGCTCGGTCGCGGCGCTGCTGCATCTGTGCGGAGTGCGCGGCTGAAACGCGGAGTGCGCGGCGGAGCCGGCCGCGTGCGGTACCGCGGAGATATTCCGGCGCGCGTTCCGGCCGCTCTCCGGTCAGGTGAACGGCCGTCGGCTGCGTCCTGTCCGACGTGAGCCATGACCCTGTAGCCCCGCCCGGGAGCGGAGCCCCCGACACCGCACGGCCCGGGGCGGCGGTACCCGGTACCCCGGAGCGGGCCGACGTGCCCGCGGCCGACGCATCCGAGGCCGGGCCGAAACTGCCGTTCCGCCGGACCTGGCGGATCCTCTATGGCCATGTCCGGCCGCACCGCGCCGCCATCGCGCTGGGCGGGCTCCTCACCCTGATCGGTACGCTCACCGGTCTCGTCCAGCCGATGGCCGCGAAGGCGCTGGTCGGGCGGCTCGGCGGCGAGGGGTCGATCACCGGTCTGCTGGTGGGGCTGACGGTGCTGGTGGTGGCGGGCACCGCGATCGCGTCGGTCGGTGCGTACGTTCTGGAGCGCACCGCCGAGTCGGTGGTGCTGGTGGCCCGTCGGCAGCTCGTCGGCCGGCTGCTGCGGCTGCGGATGCCGGCGGTGGAGCAGGTCCCGCCCGGCGATCTGATGTCCCGGGTCACCTCGGACACCACGCTGCTGCGCGCGGTCACCACCCGGTCGATGGTCTCCGCGGCGACCGGCGCGCTGACGCTGGTCGGGGCGATCGTGATGATGGCGCTGCTCGACCCGGTGCTGCTGGGCGTCACGCTCGGGGTCATCGTGCTGATCGGCAGCGCGCTGGGGCTGGTGCTGCCGCGGATCTCGAAGGCGACGCAGCAGGCGCAGGCGTCGGTGGGGGCGATCTCGGCGGCGCTGGAGCGGACGTTCGGGGCGTTCCGCACGGTCAAGGCGTCGGGGGCGGAGGCCCGGGAGGGTGCCGTCATCGAGGCGGCGTCGCGCGAGGCGTGGCGGCACGGGGTCCGGGCCGCGAAGTGGCAGTCGGTCGCGATGTCCTCGATCGGGCTCGCGGTGCAGGTGTCGTTCCTCGCGGTGCTGGGGGTGGGCGGTGCGCGGGTGGCGTCCGGCGCCGTGGACATCGCGACCCTGGTGGCGTTCCTGCTCTACCTCTTCTACCTGATCGAGCCGATCTCCCATCTGGTGGAGGCGGCGTCCTCGTACCAGGTGGGGTCGGCGGCCATCGCGCGGATGGCGGAGGCCGAGCAGCTGGAGGTGGAGCCGGACGGCGGGGAGTCGGCGGACGGCGGGGCGGCTCCGGCGGCGGGGCCGGTGGCCGGGCCACCGGCGAGTGTGGCGTTCGAGAACGTGTCGTTCCGGTACGGCCCGGAGCTCGCACCGGTGCACCACGGCGTCAGCTTCACCGTGCCCGGAGGCGGGCTGACCGCCTTCGTCGGCCCGTCGGGCGCGGGCAAGACCACCGTCTTCGGGCTGATCGAGCGGTTCTACGAGGCGACCGGCGGACGGGTGCTGGTGGACGGCGAAGATGTCCGGAACTGGCCCCTGGACCGGCTGCGCGCGACGATCGGCTTCGTCGAGCAGGACGCGCCCGTACTGGCCGGCACGCTCCGCGAGAACCTCGTCTTCGCGGCGCCGGACGCCACCGACGCGCAGATCGCCGAGGTGCTGGCGCGGACCAGGCTGGACGGACTGGTGGCGCGGCTGCCGGAGGGGCTCGGGACGCCGGTGGGCCACCGCGGCAGCAAGCTGTCGGGCGGTGAGCGGCAGCGGGTGGCGATCGCGCGGGCGCTGCTGCGCAGGCCCCGGCTGCTGCTCCTGGACGAGGCGACCTCCCAGCTGGACGCGGTCAACGAGCTGGCGCTGCGGGAGACCGTGGCGCGGGCGGCCGAGTCCACGACGGTGCTGGTGGTCGCGCACCGGCTGTCCACGGTGACCCTCGCGGACCGGATCGTGGTGATGGAAGCGGGCCGGGTGCGGGCGGTGGGCACCCACGCGGAGCTGGTGTCCGGCGATCCGCTGTACGGGGAGCTGGCGGCGACACAGTTCCTGGCGTCCGCACCAGGGGGCGGGACGGCCGGTGACGCGGGGGTGCCCGGCCCCGGGCAGACCGGCGGCGGGCCGGAGGGTGACGGGCCAGGTGCCGGCGTGCCCGGCGCCAGGGCGGCCGGTGACGAGGTGGCCGCGGCGGGCCGGGGCGGCCCGGCGGCGGCCGGCTGACCGTGTGAGTGCGGCGCGGCCCCGCACGGTGACGGAGAAACGCGGCGCCCGCCGGCCCCGGACGGGTCGGCGGGCGCCGCGTTCACCGTCCGGTTCAGCCCGCCTCGGCGTGCAGGCTCATCGGGGCCGCGTAGATCTCCGTACCGTCCTCGAAGAGCCTGACCTGGTCCACGCCACCGTCCAGCAGATCCTGCCAAACCTCACCGATCCAGGACTCCGCGTCGCCCTGTGTGGTGAACTCCTCCGGTTCCACCGCGGGTGCGGTCTCCGTACCGTCCGTCTTCTCGAACCGCCACGTCCACGCCATGTCCGCCTCCTGGATCCCACCGAGTACGTGTCAGAGCCACCGCGGACCGCGTCCACCGCGCCCCGCCCGGTCCTGCTTCCGAGCCTTGCTTCCCGAGCCTTGCTTCCGGGTCCTGCCTGCTGTGCTGATCCGCAGCTTAGATCGGCGCGTCCGGCGGTGGGCCGTGCGCCCGCCAGGGGAGGCGGCGGGCGCGGGCGATACGCCCGGACCTGGGGCGAAAGCGGCTTGATAACGTCTCCCTCGCACATAGTTACGGGGGAGAGCACGTTCCGTGTCGGACAACATGTCGGTTCAGCCCGACGAGCTGCGGGCATCCGCGCACGCCCAGGACGGCATCGCCGAAGACCTCAAGAAGCCCTGCGACAAGGCCGTCACCGAGACCGGTACGGCCGCCGGTTCCGCCGAGGGCTGGTCCGTCGCCTCGGCCCTGCACATGATCAGTGAGACCTGGCAGCCCGCTCTCGACGGGCTGCACAAGCGTCTGCGGCAGGGCGCCGGCAATCTTCGCGACACCGCCGACAACCACGCGTGGAACGAACAGATGGTTGATCAGGACTTCGAGGACTTCGACGGGGACATGGTGGGTGTGATCATGTCGGCCCCCGCCTCGGGCGGCGGCCCCGGGATGCCGCATCCGGGTACGGCCGGACAGGCGGTGCCGCCACCGGTCCACACCGGGCTGCCGCGCCCCGGTGCAGGGCACACCGACGCGATACGCGGTGACGTCGGTGCGTACCAGCCGCCGCCGCCCGGTACGCCCGCGCCCGGCACGGACGAGATGCTGCACGCCAAGCCGGCGATGCCCGTGTACGACCCCGGCGAGGTCCGTGCGATGCCGGGCCGGGCGGCCGGCGCACGTACCGACGACACCCCCTTTGGATAAGTCATGGCTTCCGATTACGCACGCCTGCTGAAGCAGGACTTCGCGGACATGACGGCCGCCGCCGACTCCTGGCGGCAGGTGTCGCAGGCGATGGACGGCGCCTTCGACCGGCACCGTACGAAGGTGACCGGTCCGCTGCACGCCTCCTGGGAAGGGGACGACGCCAAGGCCGCCCTGACGTTCCTGGAGGACATCGAGACGCGCATCCACGTGGTCCGCAGCGAGTCGATGACCCTCGCGAAGTCGATCGACACGGTGCGCTTCCGCATGGAGCAGGCGCAGACGGACCTGCGCAACGCCGTGCGGAGCGCGGAAGCCGAGGGATTCCTCGTCAACGACTCCGGCTCCGTGGGGGAAGCCTCCTGCGAGGTGGACGTGGCGGAGGCCGACGCACAGCAGAAGCCGGCCCGGATGAAGCACTTTCAGGAGGCCATCGACACCGCGGTGCAGGATGCGCGGCAGGCCAGCGACGACGGCGGCAAGGCGCTGTCGGAGCTGCGCGGCGACATCATGGACCGCACCAACACCCACATGGCCGCCGAATCCGCCGGCGACAGCCGGCAGGCCATGAAGGATCTGGGCGTCAACGGGCCGCAGATCCCCGAGGACCCCAAGGACGCCGCCGACTGGTGGCGGGGCCTCGACGACGCGTCGCGGCAGGAGTACGCGGCCATGTACCCGGAGCAGATCGGCAAGGCGAACGGCCTCCCGAGCACCGTCCGCGACGATGCGAACCGGCTCGCGCTGGACCAGGAGCTCAACTTCGTCAGCGGCAGCGACCAGTCCATCCCCGGCATTCCGGAACACCGTCACAACCTTGAGGTCCTGAAGGCCGAACTCGACAAACGAGACGGCGCAACGGGAAACAAGAAACTCTATCTGCTCGATTTCGACGGGTTCGAGGACGGTAAAACCGTCCTCGCCATGGGAAACCCGGACACCGCCGACAACATCGGTGTGCAGGTGCCCGGCACCGCCACGACGATGGACTCGACCGGCGGCCAGCTGGCGCGGATGGACAAACTTCAGAGATCGGCCGAGCGGGCCGATCCGTCGGCGAACACCTCGATGGTCTACTGGCTCGGTTACGACGCGCCGGAAATTCCCGTGGCCGAGGCCCCGAATCTCGCCGTCGCCGGCACGGGCCGGGCGGATGCCGCGGCTCCGGACCTGCGGGATTTCACCCACGGTCTGCGGGCCTCGCACGAGGGGCCGGACCGAGCGCACATGACGGTGCTGGGGCACAGTTATGGCGCCACTGTCGTGGGCGACGCGGACGCCGGGGGAAACGGCCTCGACGCCGACAGTATTTCCGTCGTCGGCAGTCCGGGCATGACCGTGGGCAAGGCGTCCGATCTCCACGTCGACCCGAGCCACTTCTACTCGGGACTCGCCGACGATGATCCCATCAAAAACGCACAGGATCTGACGCTCGGCCCCGACCCGAACACCCAGGTCTTCGGCGGCACCCGGTTCAGCACCGATACCCATGGACACAGCGGCTATTGGGACGAGAACAGCGAAAGTCTCGCCAATCAAGGGAAAATCATCGCCGGTCAGCAGCCGGATGAAGCACTGCATACACCCATCAAAATGTGAAGGCCAATCCGTGAGCGGATCTCCCCGCAGGGTGAAGCGGAAAATCCTCACCCCTGTCCTGATCACCTTGGCCGCCTCGGTCCTCCTGTACGCCGGAGCCTGTATGCCTCAGAAATCCGAAGATCCCAACAAGCCGCTGCCGCGTAAGAGCCGTGCGGAATCCCTGGCCTGGGCGAAGCAGTACACCTCGACCATGGCGCACTACGCGGAGGTGAAGATAGGCAACGCCTTCGGCCCCTTCACGGATTTCGAGGAATGCATCGGCGAAAATGACGAAGTGGCCGGCGACGGCCGGTACACCCTGACCTATACCGCGTACGCCGATCTTCCGCTGGCGGCACACATTCCGGCGGTCCGTAAACTCCGCGCGGCACTGGAAAAGCATGCGGGCGTGAAAATCACCGGCTACCAGGAGAAAAACTCGGAGGTCACCCTCTACGGCCGCCACGACGGAGAGAACTTCGGCATCATCGCCGACACCGTCAAACCCCCGAACACCCTCCGGCTGTCCGTCAGCACCCCGTGCTTCCTGCCCCCGGGGGCGGAACAGCAGAAGTTCTGACGGGCACCCGGCCGCCGGGCCGGTCCATACGGGTGCCGTCCGCACGGGCCCGTCCGGTTCCGCCCGTCCAACGGCGGTGCCGAGGCGGCCCCCCGCGCGCCCCCCGGGCGCGGACGCGAGAAACTCGGCAGGTGGAACTCACTCTCCTCGGCACCGGGGCCCCGCGGGGGCTGCCGCGCCCCGGCTGCCCGTGCGCCGCCTGTGCCCGTGCCGTCGGCGGCGAGGCGCGGGCGGCGACCGCGCTGCTCGTCGACGGCGCGCTGCTCATCGATCTGACGCCGGGCCCCGCCTTCGCGGCGGCCCGCGCCGGTCAGTCGCTCACCGCCGTACGGCAGGTGCTGCTCTCGCATCCGCACGACGGGCCCGCGCTGGAGGTGCCGGCCGGGCTGCCGCAGCCGGGCCGGGTCGCGGACGGGCGGGAGCTGGCACTGCTCGACGGGCACCGGGTGCGGGCCGTCGCGGTGGATGTCCCGGGCACCGGCTACGAGATCGGCGGCCCCGACGGGGAGCGGCTGCTCTATCTGCCGCCCGGCGCGGCCCCGGCCGGCCTCGGTGAGGGGAACGGCACCACCGCGGGCCGCGGTGATGCCCACGGGGCGGGCGGCGGCCCGTACGACCTGGTGCTGCTGGACGTCCTGGCGCGCCCCGACGCGCTGGCCCGGCTGCGGGCGGGCGAGGCGGTCGACGCGGCGACGGACGTGGTCGCCGTGCACATCGACCACGGGGTGCCGCCCGGCCCCGAGCTGCACCGCAGGCTGGCCGCGGCGGGCGCCCGCGCGGTGCCGGACGGCAGTTCGCTGGTGGTGGGCGAGTACCACGCGGTGCCCGATCTGCCGCGCCGCACGCTGGTGCTGGGCGGTGCGCGCAGCGGCAAGTCGGCGGAGGCGGAGCGGCGGCTGGCGGCCTTCCCCGACGTGCTGTACGTGGCGACCGGCGGCACCCGGGAGGGCGATACGGAGTGGGCTCAGCGGGTGACGCTGCACCGTGAGCGGCGCCCCGGCAGCTGGCGTACCGCCGAGACCTGCGATCTGGTGCCGCTGCTCCTGGACGACGGGGCCGAGGCCGGGGGCGGGGCCTCCCCGGGCGCCGGGACGGACCTCGGCGCGGTGCCCGGTACCGGTACCGGCCGGAAGCCCGGCGCGGCGCCGCTGCTCATCGACTGTCTGGCGCTGTGGCTGACGCACGTCATGGACGAGGTCGGGGCCTGGGACGACGCGACGTGGGAGGCGGGCGGGCGGCAGGCGTTGCGGGAGCGGACCGACGCCCTGGTCGCGGCCGTCCGGGCGACCCGGCGGACGGTGGTCGCGGTGAGCAACGAGGTCGGCTCCGGAATCGTCCCGGCGACCGCGTCGGGCCGCCGCTTCCGGGACGAACTGGGCCGGCTGAACGCCGCGTTCGGCGCCGAGTGCGAGCAGCTGCTGCTGGTCGTCGCGGGCCAGGCGCTTGCGCTGCGTGGCTGACGGCGGCCGGCCGGTGCCCGTGTCCGCTTGCCCGGGGGCGTGGCGGCGGGTGCTCTTGGACCGTGACCGAATCCGAGCTGACCGAATCCGAACCGCCGGGCGCGGCGGGCCACCCGGCGCCGGCCGTCCCGGTGGGGCCGGTGCCCGCACCGGGCGGCGGCCCCGGCCGGGTGCCGCGCACCGCGCCGCGGCCGGGCGCCGTCCGGTCCGGCCCCGGCCCGTACGACGCCCGCGGCCCGCGGGATCCGGGCCCGCGCGGCCGGTGTGTCGAGGCGGCCGTGCGCCGCTATCTGGACCGGCGTCCGGAGGCGACCGTGGTCGCGCTCGGGGAGGGGCTGGGGACCGGGTTCTGGCGGCTGGACAACGGGCGGCTGACCTGGCTGACGGTGCAGCCGCCGGAGACCGCCGCGGTGCGCCGGATACTGCTGCCGGACGGCCCCCGGCGGCGTACGGTCGCCCGTGCCGCGACCGATCACGGCTGGCTGGACGCGGTGCCGGAGCCGCGGCGCGGGGTCGTCGTCACGGCGGCGGGGGTGCTGATGCGGCTGCCGCCGCCCGAGGTACGGGCGCTGCTGGCGGCCTGTGCGGAGCGGTTTCCGGGCGGGGCGCTGGTCTTCGACGTACTGCCGCGCCGGACGGCCGGGCTGGCCCGCCGGTGCGGTGCGCTGTCCGGCGGCCGGTGGCCCGCGCCGGTGCGCTGGAGCCTGGACCGCGCCGAGCTGCCGCGGGTGGCGAGCGCGCATCCGGGCATCGTCGCGGTCCGCGAACTGCCCCCGCCCCCGGCGCGGGTCCCCGCCGCTCCCCGGGGGCGGCCGGCGCCGTACCGGCACCGGGTCCCGGTGCTGCGCGCGCTGCTGCCGCTGGTGTGCGAGGTGCGGTTCGCCGGTCCCTGAGCGCGTGGCCGGGGCGGACCGCGGACCTCCGGAGCGCCGTCCGGGGCCGCCGGGCCGCCGCCGGTGCGCGGTCATCGGCCGCCGGGCGCGTCGCCCGCGGTCCGTTGCCGGTAATCTGCGCCGAATGAGCGCCCTGAACCTCGATGACTTCGCCCCACTGATCGAGCGCCCCGACAGCGCCGCGCGCCGTGACGCCGAGGAACGGCGGGCGCGGCTGGCCGTGCGGCCGGGCGCCCTCGGCCGACTCGACGAGCTGGGCGCGTGGCTGGCCGCCGTCCAGCAGCAGGTACCGGTGCGGCCCCTCGCACACCCGCGGGTGCTGCTGTTCGCGGGCGATCACGGGGTGGCGGAGCTGGGCGTCTCGGCGCGTCCGGCCGGCGGCACCAAGGATCTCGTCCGGGCCGTGCTGGACGGTGTGAGCCCGGCCGCCGTGCTGGCCCGCGGCGCCGGGGCACCGGTGCGGGTGGTGGACATGGCGGTGGACTGCGATCCGGCGGAGCTGCCCGAGGAGGTCACCCGGCACCGGGTACGGCGCGGCAGCGGGCGGATCGACACCGAGGACGCGCTGACGCCCGAGGAGGCCGAGGCGGCGTTCCGGGCCGGGATGACGATCGCGGACGAGGAGGCGGACGCCGGTACGGACCTCGTCGTGCTGGGCGATCTGAGCGTCGGCGGCACCACCGCCGCGAGCACACTGATCGCCGCGCTGTGCGGGACGGACGCCTCTGTCGTCACCGGACGGGGCGGTGCGGGCATCGACGATCTGGCCTGGATGCGCAAGTGCGCGGCGATCCGGGACGCGCTGCGGCGGGCCCGGCCGGTCCTCGGCGACCAGCTGGAGCTGCTGGCCACCTGCGGCGGCGCCGATCTGACCGCGATGACCGGGTTCCTGTTGCAGAGCGCGGTGCGCCGGACGCCGGTGATCCTGGACGGGGTGGTCTCGGCGGCCTGTGCGCTGGTGGCGCAGCGGGTGGCGTTCCGGGCGCCGGACTGGTGGGTGGCCGGGCAGGCGAGCGGGGAGCCGGCGCAGGGCAAGGCGCTGGACCGGATCGCACTCAACCCTTTGCTCGATCACGGCGTCACTGCCGGTGAGGGGACCGGGGCGCTGCTGGCTCTGCCGTTGGTACGGGCGGCCGCGGCCCTGTCGGCAGAACTGCCCGTACGCGACTGAGCGGCGCCGGACCCGAGCGGCCGGCCGCCGGTTCACGGCGTCCGGAAGAGCGCGCACACGTCACGCACATTCCGGTCCGTCAGCGGCGCCCACAGGATCACTTTTCATGGGAGATGTCGCTTGAGCCCGGATGAGGACCGCCCCCGCGGCCCCTGGTCACAGCGCGGCGCCGCGTTCGGCGTCTGGTATCTGCGCACCGTCACGTTCATCAATTTCCTCAGTGCGGTGTGGGTGTCGTTCGGCAACAACATCCGCCGGCACAACGTCGACGAGTTCTTCACCCCGTATCTGCTCACCGCGGGGTTCGCCTCCGGCGCCTTCTCGCTGTTCTTCGCCGTCACACTGCGGCGGCGCAAGCGGGCGGCCTGGATTCTGAGTCTGGTGCTGTCGGGGCTGTTCCTGGCGCTGATCGGCTCCGTGCTCGCGTTCGTCCCGGAGTTCCGCGCGCATCCGCAGAACTGGGTGTCGCTGGTGCTGACGCTGCTGTTCGTCGTCGCGCTGGTCGTCGGCCGCCGGGAGTTCTACGCGAAGGGCGACCGGTCGAACCCGAAGCTGGCCGCGGTCACCGCGGTCGGCGGGCTGCTGACCGCCTCGCTGCTGGCGGCGCTGCTGGTCACGGTCACCGACACCGCCCAGAACGCGTCCTCGACGTTCCTGGAGCGGTGGCGGTACGGCCTGATGCGGCTGGTCTCGCTCGCCCCCGACGAACTGAAATTCCTCAAGATCTCCGCCCCGAACTGGGTGGATGTCGCCATCAACGTGATGAGTACGGCGCTGCTGGTGGCCGTCCTGTGGGCGGCCTTCCGGTCCGTGCGCAGCACCGACCCGATCACCGGGGACGACGAGGAGAAGCTGCGCGCGCTCCTCGCCCGGCACGGCGACCGCGATTCGCTGGGCTATTTCGCGCTGCGCCGCGACAAGAGCGTCCTGTTCTCCCCCAGCGGCAAGGCGGCGATCACCTACCGCGTGGTGGGCGGGGTGTCGCTGGCCTCCGCCGACCCGCTGGGCGATCCCGAGGCATGGCCCGGTGCCATCGATCGGTGGCTCGCCGAGGCCCGGGAGCACGGCTGGACGCCGGCCGTGATGGGCGCCAGCGAGGAGGGCGGCACGATCTACGCCCGGCACGGTCTGGACGCGCTGGAGATCGGCGACGAAGCGATCGTGGACACCGAGGAGTTCACGCTCGGCGGGCGCGCGATGCGTACCGTCCGGCAGGCGTACAACCGGGTCGAGCGGGCCGGGTACACCGTCCGTATCCGGCGCCATGAGGACATTCCCGGGCCGGAGATGGACGAGCTGCTGCGGCTGGCCGACGACTGGCGCGACGGGGAGACCGAGCGGGGCTTCTCCATGGCGCTGGGCCGGCTCGGGGATCCCGGGGACGGTCGGTGCGTGATGCTCGAATGCCGGGACGCCGGCGACGGGGAGGGCGAGGGGCGGCTGCGGGCGCTGCTGAGTTTCGTTCCGTGGGGCGACAGCGGCCTCTCGCTGGACCTGATGCGGCGTGACCGGGACTCCGAGAACGGCCTGGTGGAGTTCATGGTCCTGGAGATGATCCAGCGGGCGAAAGAGGTGGAGATCACGCAGATCTCCCTGAACTTCGCGATGTTCCGCTCCGTCTTCGAACGTGGATCGCGGCTCGGCGCGGGTCCGGTACTGCGCGTATGGCGTTCGCTGCTCAGCTTCTTCTCGCGCTGGTGGCAGATCGAATCGCTCTACCGCGCCAATGCCAAATACCGGCCCATCTGGGAACCGCGGTACATGCTCTTCGAAAAGAGCACCGATCTGTTGCGAATCGGAGTCGCCGGCGCCCGCGCCGAAGGCTTCCTGGAGGCCCCTGGTCTGCCGAAGTGGCTGAACCGCAAGCACCTGGAGAACATGAGATGACGGAGCCGGCCCTGCGTCGTGCCGTACGCGCCGAGTGGGGCCCGCTCCTTCGGACCGTGACGTCCGCGCTGGCGGAGCGGAAGCTGCGGGCGATCCCGGTGACGCTCGCGGCGGTGCTGCTGACGCTGGTCTTCCAGATCGTGCAGAACCAGCCCTGGGGCTACCGGCCGATCCAGAACATCGGCTCCGTGCAGGCCGGTGAGCATCTGTGGCTGGCGCTGCTGCGCACCCCGCTCTCGCTGTTCGTGCCCGCCCTCGATCTGCCGGTCTGGGGTGCGCTGGTGCAGCTTCTGCTGGTCTTCGGGATCGCCGAGATCTGCCTGGGCCGGCGGCAGATGCTGGCCGTCGCGTACCTCGCCACGCTCGCCGGGACGATGTACGCGCGGCTCGGCATCTGGCTCGGGCCCGGCACCCCCGTCGGGCTGCCGCCCACCGACGCGTACGTCATCGACACCGGCCCCTCGGCGGCCGTGGTGGGCCTGGCGCTGGTCGTGACCTGGCGCTACCGCGCCTGGTACACCTGCGCGGCGGTGGTGGTCGCGATGATCGTCGAGGTGCTGTTCATCAAGAACAACCTGGCGGGCAAGGAGCACATCGCGGCCGTCGCGGCGGTGCTGGTGCTGTGCGCGGTGTGGGAGATCGCCGGGCGCCGCCGCAAACCCGGCGGTATCCAGCACGTCAGCGGCTGGGAGCACCCCCGATGAGGTGCCCGATCCGGCGGCGGATCCCCGACCAGCGCACGTCGTGGCGGTACGCGCGGACCTTCGCGCGCGCCTGCGCCCTGGGCCGGCGGGCGTAGAAGCGCCGGGCCCAGGGGGAGTTGGGCCGGGCCAGCCGGATGGCCCCGACGAGCGCGACGAAGGGGATGACCACCCCGATGACGGCCATCCGGCCCTTCCCCTTGAACAGCGCGATCAGGGCGCAGAGGAAGTTGATGCCGACGGTCCGGACGACCAGGAAGCGGTCGTGGGTCTCGTGGGGGCTCAGTTCGTTGACGCCGAACGGCAGGAAGCCGCAGAGGATCAGGGCGACCAGCGCGGCGGTGATGATGACGATCTCGACGCTCTTGGTGCCGGCCTCGGTCCAGTAGACGTCGTCCAGGTGCAGGATCAGCGCGAACTCGTCCAGGACCAGGCCGACGCCGATGCCGAAGAGCACGGCCGCGGCGGCGGAGCCGAAGCCGCGCGGGCCGCCGGCGATCCCGATGAAGCCGCCGATGACCATGAGGATCACGCCGGGGACGACGTGGTGGACGTGTATCCCGCCCGGTGTGATGTTGCGGAACGGGCCCTTGCCCGCGCGGATGAGCCGGGTGATGACGCGGGTCACGAGGAAGGTCAGCGCGAAGGAGGCGAGGGCGAGCAGCAGCGGCAGCTTCCCCGGCTCGATGATGTTGCGGACCCACCAGTGACCCATGCCACATACTCCCCTTCTGTCACAGCAAGCTTTCCGTCATATGAGGGCAATTTAACGCCGCGGCAACCGGGGTAGCCTGCGGCGATGAGCCAAGCCCCCGACGCCCCGACCGCCGCCCCGGGTCCCCCGTCCCGTACCGACGCGCTGCGTTTCGCCTTCGGGACGCTGACCGCGCTGCCGGTGCGGGTCACCCGCTGGGACCGGGAGACCGCCCGTGGCGGGATGCTCTGCGCACCGCTGGCCGGGCTGGTCGTCGGGGCGGCCGCGGCCGCGCTCGGCGGGGCGCTGCTCCTGCTGGGCGGCGGGCCGCTGCTCGCCGCGGTCGGCAGCGCCGCGGTGCCCGCCGCGCTCACCCGCGGCCTGCATCTGGACGGGCTCGCCGACACCGCGGACGGCCTGGGCAGCGGCCGGCCGGCCGCGGACGCGCTGCGCATCATGAAGCAGTCCGACATCGGCCCGTTCGGGGTCATCACGCTGCTGTTCGCCCTGTTCGCCCAGGTGGCGGCGGTGTCCGAACTGTACGCGGACGGCTGGGCGCGGGGTGCGACGGCCGTCGCCGTCGCGGCGGTCACCGCGCGCTGCGCGCTGACCCTCGCCTCCCGCACGGGGGTGCCGGCCGCCCGGCCCGGCGGGCTCGGCGCGGCGGTCGCGGGTATCGTTCCGCTCCGCGCGGCGCTGCTGTGCGCCGCCCTGGTGACGGCCCTGTGCGCCGCCGCGGGCGCGCTGTCCGGCCCGTGGGGCGCGCTGCACGCCGGGGTGGCGGCGCTGGCCGGCCTCGGGACCGGCGAACTGATGCTGCGGCACTGCCGGCGGCGGTTCGGCGGGGTGACCGGCGATGTGTTCGGCGCGCTCGCGGAGAGCGCGGGGCTGGCGGCACTGGTCGTCCTCGCGCTCGGCTGACGCCCCGTCGTACGGCGGGACCGGGCAGCGCGGCGCCGCCGAGCAGGAGCACCGGGGAGGAGCCGCCGGAGAGGTGACGCCGCCTCACCGGCCGCTGTGGCGCGCGTCTCATCGGTACGGGCATACGCCGCCGGGAACCGCCGAGAACCGCCAGAAAAAGGAACCGAAACTACCCGAAAGGGGATAACTCCCCCGCATTGACGGACGGTTCACCCCGGGCGGGCGGCGGTGGGCGGCGCCGGGTGACGCCCCGGTGCGGCGGCGGACGGGACCGGGCGGCGACGCCGAGCGTAGGCTCGGCCGCAGCAGCGCCCTGGGCGCGACCGGATTCCCCTGACGGAACAGGACCTTCATCACCGTGACTGCACTGACCCTCAGTACTTCTTCCGCCGCAACGTTGCGTGCGGACGCCGTCGTCGTCGGCGTGGCCAAGGGCGCCAAGGGCGTCGTCACGGCCCCCGGCGCGGAGGCCGTGGACAAGGCGTTCGGCGGAAAGCTCGCCGCCGTGCTGGAAACCCTCGGCGCGAGTGGTGCCGAGGGCGAGGTGACCAAGCTGCCCGCCGCCGACGGCCTCAAGGCGCCGGTCGTGCTGGCGGTCGGCCTCGGCGACGCCCCGGCCAAGGGCGACGGCTACGGCCACGAGTCGCTGCGCCGCGCCGCGGGCAGCGCCGCCCGCGCGCTGACCGGCACCAAGAAGGCCGCCTTCGCGCTGCCGGTCGAGGACGCCGAGGCCGCGGCCGCCGTCGCCGAGGGCGCGCTGCTCGGCGCGTACACCTTCACCGCGTACCGCAGCAACGGCGGCAAGAAGAAGGACGACGCCAAGTCGGCGCCGCTGGCCGAGGCCGCCATCCTCGGCGGCAAGCCGCGCGACAAGGCGTTCAAGGCCGCCGCCGAGCGCGCCCAGGCGCTGGCCGCGGAGATCAACCGCGCCCGTGACCTGATCAACACGCCCTCCAACGACCTCGACCCGAAGTCCTTCGCCGCCGAGGCGCAGGCCGCCGCCAAGGAGTTCGGCCTCGCCGTCGAGGTGCTCGACGAGAAGGCGCTCAAGAAGGGCGGCTACGGCGGTCTGCTGGGCGTCGGCCAGGGCTCGGAGGCGCCGCCGCGGCTGGTGCGGATCGCGCACACGCACGCCGACGCGACGAAGACCCTGGCGCTCGTCGGCAAGGGCATCACCTATGACTCGGGCGGCATCTCGCTCAAGCCGGCCGGCCACAACGAGACCATGAAGTGCGACATGAGCGGCGCGGCCGCGGTGTTCGCCACGGTCGTGGCCGCCGCCCGGCTGGGCCTGGAGGTGAACGTCACCGGTTGGCTGGCGCTCGCCGAGAACATGCCGTCCGGCTCCGCCACCCGCCCCGGTGACGTGCTGACCATGTACAGCGGCAAGACGGTCGAGGTGCTCAACACCGACGCCGAGGGCCGCCTGGTGCTGGCCGACGCGCTGGCCCGCGCCTCGGAGGAGTCCCCGGACGCGATCGTGGACGTCGCGACGCTGACCGGCGCGATGATGGTCGCGCTGGGCGACCGCACCTTCGGGATCATGGCCAACGACGACGCCTTCCGCACCTCGATCCACGAGATCGCGGAGGAGGCCGGCGAGCAGTCCTGGCCGATGCCGCTCCCCGCCGAGCTGCTCAAGGGCATGGAGTCCCCGGTCGCCGACCTCGCCAACATCGGCGGGCGGATGGGCGGCGGCCTGGCCGCCGGACTCTTCCTGAAGGAGTTCATCGGCGAGGGCATCTCCTGGGCACACCTGGACATCGCGGGCCCGGCCTTCCACGAGGGCGCGCCGTGGGGCTACACCCCCAAGGGCGGCACCGGCTCCGCGGTCCGCACCCTGGTCCGGCTGGCCGAGCGCACCGCCGCGGGCGACCTCGGCTGACGCCGTCCCGGTCTCGCCTGTTTTGTCCGTACGGCCCCGGGCAGCGTCCCCGGGGCCGTACGTATGCGTTCGCCCTCGACGAAATCCGCACGTGCGTACGCAGCAGTAACACCTGTGGCGCGGCCCTCCGGCCGCCCCCGGCCCGGCCCGGCGTCCCGGCTTCGTTCAACAAGTGCGAAGATGGGTTCTCGGCAGGACAGGGCCCCCCTTACCCAGGGCCGACGTAAAAGCGGCCGATCAACAGCCGCCGTCCGGTCATTGGAGACCGGCTCCGGCGTACCCATGCATGGAGGACGTGACGTGGCGAACGACGCCAGCACCGTTTTCGACCTAGTGATCCTCGGAGGCGGTAGCGGCGGTTACGCCGCCGCCCTGCGCGGGGCGCAGCTGGGCCTGGACGTCGCCCTGATCGAGAAGGGCAAGGTCGGCGGTACCTGCCTGCACAACGGCTGCATCCCCACGAAGGCGCTGCTGCACGCCGGTGAGATCGCCGACCAGGCGCGCGAGGCCACCCAGTTCGGTGTCAAGGCCACCTTCGAGGGCATCGACATCGACGCGGTCCACAAGTACAAGGACGAGGTCATCTCGGGCCTGTACAAGGGCCTCCAGGGTCTGATCGCCTCGCGCAAGGTGACCTACATCGAGGGCACGGGGCGGCTCTCCTCCCCGACCTCCGTCGACGTGGACGGCCGGCGCGTCGAGGGCCGCCACGTCCTGCTGGCGACCGGCTCCGTGCCGAAGTCGCTGCCGGGTCTGGAGATCGACGGCAACCGCATCATCTCCTCGGACCACGCGCTGAAGCTGGACCGCGTGCCGAAGTCCGCGATCGTCCTGGGCGGCGGCGTCATCGGCGTCGAGTTCGCCTCGGCGTGGAAGTCCTTCGGCACCGACGTGACCATCGTCGAGGGCCTCAAGCACCTCGTCCCGGTCGAGGACGAGAACAGCTCCAAGCTGCTGGAGCGGGCCTTCCGCAAGCGGGGCATAAAGTTCAACCTCGGCACCTTCTTCGACAAGGCCGAGTACACCGCCGACGGCGTCCGGGTCACCCTCGCCGACGGCAAGACCTTCGAGGCCGAGGTGCTGCTGGTCGCGATCGGCCGCGGGCCGGTCTCCCAGGGGCTGGGCTACGAGGAGCAGGGCGTCGCGATGGACCGCGGCTATGTCCTGGTCGACGAGTACATGCAGACCAACGTGCCGACCATCTCGGCCGTCGGTGACCTCGTCCCCACCCTCCAGCTCGCGCACGTCGGCTTCGCCGAGGGCATGCTGGTAGCGGAGCGGCTGGCCGGTATCAAGACCGTGCCGATCGACTACGACGGCGTGCCGCGCGTGACGTACTGCCACCCCGAGGTCGCTTCGGTGGGTATCACCGAGGCGAAGGCCAAGGAGCTGTACGGCGCCGACAAGGTCGTCGCTCTGAAGTACAACCTCGCGGGCAACGGCAAGAGCCGGATCCTCAAGACCTCGGGCGAGATCAAGCTCGTCCAGGTCAAGGATGGTGCCGTGGTCGGCGTCCACATGGTCGGTGACCGTATGGGCGAGCAGGTCGGTGAGGCCCAGCTGGTCTACAACTGGGAGGCCCTGCCGGCCGAGGTTGCGCAGCTCGTACACGCGCACCCGACGCAGAACGAGGCTCTCGGCGAGGCCCACCTGGCCCTGGCCGGCAAGCCTCTCCACTCCCACGACTGACCCCCAGTCCCGGGCGCGACCACATCCGCACTTCCCCAGGCTCTCGCATCAGCGAGCAGGGGAGATCCCATCCGTAAGGAGCAACAGAAACCATGGCGGTTTCCGTAACCCTTCCGGCGCTCGGCGAGAGCGTCACCGAGGGCACCGTCACCCGCTGGCTGAAGGCCGAGGGTGAGCGCGTAGAGGCCGACGAGCCGTTGCTCGAAGTGTCGACCGACAAGGTCGACACCGAGATCCCGGCCCCGGCCGCAGGCGTCCTGGCCTCCATCAAGGTGGCCGAGGACGAGACGGTGGAGGTCGGCGCCGAGCTGGCCATCATCGACGACGGCACCGGTACGCCGGCCGCCGCCCCGGCCCCGGCCGCCGTCGAGGCCCCGGCCGCCCCGGCGCCGGTCGCGCAGCCCGAGCCCACCCCGGTTCCGGCCGCCGCGGCCCCGGCGGCCCCCGCCGGCGCCGCCCAGGGCACCGACGTCGTCCTCCCCGCGCTCGGCGAGAGCGTCACCGAGGGCACCGTCACCCGCTGGCTGAAGGAGGTCGGTGAGTCGGTCGAGGCCGACGAGCCGCTGCTGGAGGTCTCCACCGACAAGGTCGACACCGAGATCCCGGCGCCGGTCTCCGGCACGCTGCTGGAGATCACCGTCGCCGAGGACGAGACCGCCGAGGTCGGCGCCAAGCTCGCCGTCATCGGTTCGGCCGCCCAGGCCGCGGCCCCCGCCGCCGCGCCCGCGCCCGCGCCCGCTCCGGCCCCGGCTCCGGTCGCACCCGCCCCGGCCCCGGCTCCCGCGCCGGTCGCCGCGGCGCCCGCGCCCACTCCGGCGCCGGCCCCCTCGCCCGCTCCGGCCCCCGCGCCGGCTCCGGTCGCACCGGCCCCCGTCACCCCGGCTCCGGCCGCGGGTGAGGGCGACGGCGCGTACGTCACCCCGCTGGTGCGCAAGCTCGCCGCGGAGAGCGGTGTGAACCTCGCCACCGTGCGGGGCACCGGTGTCGGTGGCCGGGTCCGCAAGCAGGACGTCATCGCCGCAGCGGAGGCCGCCAAGGCCGCCGCCCCGGCGCCGGCCGCGGCTCCGGCCGCCGCCGCGAAGGCTCCCGGCGTCTCCATCGAGCCGTCGCCGCTGCGTGGCCAGACCGTCAAGATGCCGCGGATGCGCAAGGTCATCGGCGACAACATGATGAAGGCCCTGCACGGCCAGGCGCAGCTGACCAGCGTGGTCGAGGTGGACATCACCGCGATCATGCGGATGCGCAACAAGGCCAAGGAATCCTTCGCGCAGCGTGAGGGCGTCAAGCTCTCGCCGATGCCGTTCTTCGTCAAGGCCGCCGTCCAGGCGCTGAAGGCCCACCCGGTCGTCAACGCCCGGATCAACGAGGCCGAGGGCACCATCACCTACTTCGACACCGAGAACGTCGGTATCGCGGTGGACGCGGAGAAGGGCCTGATGACCCCGGTCATCAAGGACGCGGGCGACCTGAACATCGCCGGTATCGCCAAGAAGACGGCGGAGCTGGCGGGCAAGGTCCGGGGCAACAAGATCACCCCGGACGACCTGGCCGGCGCGACCTTCACCATCAGCAACACCGGTTCGCGCGGCGCCCTGTTCGACACGGTCATCGTGCCCCCGAACCAAGTCGGCATCCTGGGTATCGGTGCGACCGTCCGGCGCCCGGTGGTCATCAACCACCCGGACCTCGGCGAGACCATCGCGGTGCGCGACATGACCTACCTCGCGCTCTCCTACGACCACCGTCTGGTGGACGGCGCCGACGCCGCCCGCTACCTGACCACGGTCAAGCAGATCCTGGAGGCCGCCGAGTTCGAGACCGAGATCGGTCTCTGAATCCGGTAGCCCTCCGGTAGGTGCACAGGGGGCCGGCCCCGGCTCATGACGAGCCGGGGCCGGTCCCTTTGCGTTTCCCGGATAATGGCCCCCTTGTCACTTCTCCACCCGATTGTCACCACCGCTCTGAAGGAGCACGTCATGACCCCGCCGGTCGTCCATTCGCTGCGCGAGCAGATCCGCGAGCACATCCTTGAGGGGATCGTCAGCGGCCGCTGGCAGCCGGGCGAACGGATCGTGGAGCGGCGGATCGCGGTCGAGCTGAAGGTCAGCCAGACCCCCGTACGGGAGGCGCTGCGCGAGCTGGAGTCGCTCCAGCTGATCGAGTCGGCCCCGAACAAGGGCGTACGGGTGCGGAATCTGACCGCGGACGACCTCAAGGAGAGCTACCCGGTGCGGGCCGGTCTGGAGCAGGTGGCGGCGGAGCTGGCGGCCGGCCGGCTGGCGACGGACACGGCGGCGCTGGAGCGCGAGGTGGCGGCGCTGCGGGAGGCCGACCGGACGGGCGACGGGGAGGCTCAGGTGCGGCACACGGTGGCCTTCCACCGCGAGATCGTGCGGGCGGCCGGGAACGCCGTACTGCTGCACACCTGGGAGTCACTGGGCGTCGAGGTCTGGACGACGCTCTCGATCCGCTGGTTCAGCCCGGAGCCGCGCTCGCACGCCCAGGACCACCAGGAGATCGTGGACGCGTTCCGGCGGCGCGACCCGAGGATCGGCACCCTGCTCAAGACGCATGTGCTGAGCTGCGCGCCGAGGGTCTGAGGGGGGTCCGGGAGGGGGCCGGACGGCGGCGCCGCGCGACCCCCTTCCGACTGGCACCGCGTGCCGGAAAAGGCGGCACCCCGTGCCGACCTGCGGTTATTCGCCCGAAGTGCGTTGATCGATCATCGATCAGAGGCGTATCGTCGCCGTTGGGGCGCGATACCCCTGCCTGCCGAATGCCTGCCGAACACGCATTCACCCCCCGTCCGGAAAGGGGCCATCCATGCCCGATCCCGTGCGCCTGCCGTACAGCCAGCTCGACCAGCTCCCGGACCGCGACCCGGAGGAGACGGCCGAGTGGCGCGAGTCGCTCGACGCCGTCACCAAGGCAGCGGGCCCGCATCGCGCCGCCTATCTGATGCGCCGTGCCCTGGAGCACACCGCGCGCACCGAAGGCACCGCCCTCCCGTCCCTCCTGGAGACGGACTACGTCAACACCATCCCGACCTCCGCCGAGCCCGACTTCCCGGGTGACGAGGCGCTGGAGGCCAGGATCACCGCCTGGAACCGCTGGAACGCCGCCGCGATGGTCACCCGCGGCGCCCGGTACGGCCTCGGCGGCCACATCGCCACCTTCGCCTCCGCTGCCTGGCTCTACGAGACCGGCTTCCAGCACTTCTTCCGCGGCAAGGAGGGCACGGACAGCGGCGACCAGCTCTACCTCCAGGGCCACGCCTCCCCCGGTATCTACGCCCGCGCCTTCCTCGACGGCCGCCTGACCGAGGAGCAGCTCGACCACTTCCGCCAGGAGGCCGGCGGCGCCGGTCTGCCCTCGTACCCGCACCCGCGGCGGCTGCCCTGGCTGTGGGAGTTCCCCACCGTCTCCATGGGCCTGGGCCCGCTCTCCGCGATCTACCAGGCGCGCTTCAACCGCTATCTGCACCACCGCGGCATCAAGGACACCTCCCGCTCCCGCATCTGGGCGTTCCTGGGCGACGGCGAGATGGACGAGCCGGAGTCGACCGCCGCCCTGGCGCTGGCCGGCCGCGAGGGCCTGGACAACCTGACCTTCGTCATCAACTGCAACCTCCAGCGCCTCGACGGCCCGGTCCGCCCCAACTTCAAGATCGTGCAGGAGCTGGAGGCCCAGTTCCGCGCGGCCGGCTGGAACGTCGTCAAGTCGCTGTGGGGCCGGGCCTGGGACGAGGTCTTCGCACAGGACACCGACGGCGCCGTGGTGCGCCGGCTGCGCGAGGTCCCCGACGCCCAGTTCCAGACGTACGCCACCCGCGACGCCGCTTACCTGCGCGACCACTTCTTCGGCGCCGACGCCGCCCTCCAGGCGATCGGCCGCACGCTCTCCGACGCCAAGCTGCTGGAGCTGTTCCAGACCTCCCGCGCCGGCCACGAGCCGCGCAAGGTGTACGCCGCCTATCGGGCCGCCGTCGAGCACAAGGGTGCGCCGACCGTCATCCTGGCGCAGACCGTCAAGGGCTACACCCTCGGTACGGGTTTCGAGTCCCGTAACGCCAACCACCAGATGAAGAAGCTGACCGGGGAGGAGTTCCGCACCATGCGCGACCTCCTGGAACTGCCCATCCCGGACAGCGCGCTCGCGGACGGCCTGGTGCCGTACTGGCGCCCGGCCGAGGACTCCCCGGAGATGCGCTACCTGCGCGAGCGGCGCGCCGCCCTGGACGGCCCGGCGCCGGCCCGCAAGGTCGTCGCCAAACCGCTGCCGATGCCCGCGGACAAGTCCTTCGACGCCCTGAAGAAGGGGTCCGGCAACCAGGAGATCGCCACCACCATGGCGTTCGTCCGGCTGGTCAAGGACCTGATGCGGGACAAGGAGACCGGCCGGCGCTGGGTGCCGGTCGTCCCCGACGAGGCCCGCACCTTCGGCATGGAGTCGCTCTTCCCGTCGGCCGGCCTCTACTCCCCCATGGGCCAGACCTACGACCCCGTCGACCGCGACCAGCTCCTGTACTACAAGGAGGCCAAGAACGGTCAGATCCTCAACGAGGGCATCACCGAGGCCGGTTCGCTGGCCGACTTCACCGCCGCGGCGACCTCGTACGCCACCCACGGCGAGCCGATGATCCCCTTCTACATCTTCTACTCGATGTTCGGCTGGCAGCGCACCGCCGACCAGTTCTGGGCGCTGGCCGACCAGTTGGGCCGCGGCTTCGTCATCGGCGCCACCGCGGGCCGCACGACCATGACCGGCGAGGGCCTCCAGCACGCCGACGGCCATTCGCACCTGATCGCCTCCACCAACCCGGCGGCCCTCTCGTACGACCCGGCGTTCGCGTACGAGGTGGCGGTGATCGTCAAGGAGGGGCTGCGCCGGATGTACGGCCCCGACGCCGAGGACGTCTTCTACTACCTGACGGTCTACAACGAGACCAAGGTCCAGCCGGCCATGCCGGAAGGCGTCGAAGAGGGCATCCTCAAGGGCCTCTACCGCTACCAGGAGGGCCCCCGGCCGCAGGCCGACAGCCCGCGGGTGCAGCTGCTGGCCTCCGGCACCGCCATCCACTGGGTCCTGGAGGCGCAGCGGCTGCTGGCCGCCGACTGGGGCGTGGCGGCGGACATCTGGTCGGCACCGTCCTGGACGGAGCTGCGCCGCGACGCGCTGGAGTGCGACGCGGCCCGGCTGGACGGCGAGGACCGGATTCCGTACGTCACCCGTGCGCTGTCCGGTGCCCCCGGCCCGGTCGTCGCGGTCAGCGACTGGATGCGGGCGGTGCCCGACCAGATCGCGCCCTGGGTCGAGCAGGACTGGGTCTCCATCGGGACCGACGGTTTCGGCCTCTCCGACACCCGTGACGCGGCCCGCCGGCACTTCGGTGTCGATCCGCAGTCGGTGGTCGTCCAGACGCTGGCCGCGCTGGCCCGCCGCGGCGAGGTGAAGCCGGAGACCGTCAAGGAGGCCAGGGAGCGCTACGGCCTGTGAGACCTGGGCGGCACCGGCCGGCGCCGGGTGCCGCCCGCCCCGCTCCCGTGCGGAGATCACCACCGCGCCCGGGGTCTTCGCACGGGATCGCACCGGTACGGCCCGGCCGCGCCTTCGAGGCGGCGGCCGGGCCGTACCACCCAGCACCGGCGGTCCCTTCCCGGGCCGCCGGTGAGTGTCAGTGCCGCCCGGCATGATGACGGCATGCGCGCTGCCCGGCTGATCAAGATGGTGTTGCTGCTCCAGTCCCGGCCGTCGATGACGGCCGCCGAGCTGGCGCGCGAGCTGGAGGTCTCGGAGCGCACGGTCGCCCGGGACGTCCTCTCCCTCTCCGAGGCCGGCGTGCCCGTCTACGCCGACCGCGGCCGGGCCGGCGGCTACCGCCTGATCGGCGGCTACCGCACCCGGCTCACCGGCCTCGGCCGCAGCGAGGCGGAGGCGCTCTTCCTGTCCGGAGTGCCCACCGCCCTGCGCGAGATGGGCCTCGCGGACGCCGCGTCCGCCGCCCGGCTCAAGGTGTCCGCGGCGCTGCTGCCCGAGCTGCGGGACGCCGCGGCGGGCGCCGCCCAGCGCTTCCATCTCGACGCGCCCGCCTGGTATCAGGAGCCCGGGACCCCCGCCCTGCTGCCCGCCGTCGCCGACGCGGTGTGGGACGACCGCCGTCTGACCGCCCGCTACCACCGCAAGGACCGCGAGGTCGGGCGGGAGCTGGAGCCGTACGGCCTCGTGCTGAAGGCCGGGGTCTGGTATCTGGCGGCCCGCGCCGGCGGCACCCCCGCGCCCGGCCCCGGCGGCACCCCCGAGGCCGCGCCCGCGCCGGACTCCGGTTCCTACCGGGTCTACCGCGTGGACCGCTTCACCGCTGTCACCGCCACCGGTGAGCGCTTCACCCGCGACGAGACCTTCGACCTGCCCGCGTTCTGGGCGGCACGGGCCGAGCAGTTCGCCCGCTCGCTGCTGCGCGCGGAGGTGGTGCTGCGGCTCTCCGCGCGCGGGGTCCGGCAGCTGCCGTACGTCACCGAGCGCGCGGCGGCGCGGGAGGCGATCGAGCGGGCGGAGCGGGCGGGCCCACCCGATGAGCACGGCCGGCTGACCGTCACGCTGGCCGTGGAGTCCGCCGATATCGCCTACGCCCAGCTGCTCGCGCTCGGCCCGGAAGGTGAGGTGCTGGCGCCCCGCGCGCTGCGCGAGCGGTTCGCGGCGGCCGCCCGGGGGGCCGCCGCGCTCTATGACTGACCGCCGCTACCGGTAGTCCTCCGGGCTCCCGTCCTTCCCGCCCAGGACCACGTCCTCGAAGTAGCCGAAGCCGTCCGGCCGCGAGCCGTCCGCGTCGGTGAAGTCGTACTCCTTCGCCAGCTGGCCGCTGGAGAGCGACCGGCCGCTCCAGCGCGCCTTGTCCGTGTCGGCGGCCAGTGCGGCGACGCCGCGGGCGACCAGGAGCGGCGACTCGGCGACGGCGAAGTGCGGTTCCTGCGCCACCGCATCGCGCCAGGTCTCCTCCGTCACCCCGAAGTGATCCAGCATCTCCTCGGACCGCAGGAAGCCGGGGGTGAGCGAGACGGCCGTGCCGCCGTGCTTCGCCAGCTCGGCCGCGAGCCCGAACGCGACGCGGTGCGCGGCGTTCTTGGTGAGGTCGAAGCAGAGATTGCCGCGGTAGGTCCGGTTGAAGGTGGCGGTGCCGTCCGTCATCTCGACGACCAGCCCTCCGGGCCGCCGGATCAGCAGCGGCAGTGCGTAGTGGCTGGTGACGAGGTGGCTCTCGACGCCGAGCCGGAGCATCCGCAGCCCGTCGGCCAGGTCGAGGTCCCACAGCGTGGTGTCGAATTCGAGCAGATGGTCACCGCCCCAGACGCTGTTGACCAGCACGTCCAGCCGTCCGTGCGTCCGGTCGACGCGTGCGATGAGCGCCTTGACCTGGTCCGGTTCGAGGTGGTCGGCCGGTACGGCGATCCCGGTGCCGCCGGCCGCCGTGACCAGCTCCGCGGTCTCCTCGATCGTCTCCGTGGCCCGCCCGACCTCGCTGACCCGCTCCCGGGTCGTCCGCCCCGTCACATACACCAGGGCCCCGGCCCGGCCCAGCTCCACGGCGATCGCCCGTCCCGCGCCCCGGGTCGCCCCCGCGACCAGCGCCACCCGCCCCGTCAGTGGCCGCCCCTGCTCCGTCACATCCGCCTGCCTCGTCACGCCCGCCTGCTCCGTCACGTCCGCCACTCCTCGCTGTTCGCGCACCGGGCACCGGGCACCGCGCACCATGCGCCATACGCCGTGCCCCGTACGCCGTTCATCCGTACAGCGCGACCTTCGCAGCGAAACCCGACATCTTCTGTCGGGTTTTCCATCGGGTTTTCCATCGGGTTTTCCGCCGGGTTTCCGTCCGGCGTTCCGTCCGTTCTCCCGCCCGGCTGTCCCGGCTTCCCCGCGAGGTCCCGACGGCTCCGCCCCGGGGACGGGACTACGGCCGGAGCGCGCGCGGACCGGCGCCGGTCCGCAGCCGGCCCGCGACCTCGGCACGGGTGTGCGGCGCGGCCGGTACGGCGAGCGTGCCCTCCCCGGTGGCGGCCCGTACCCCGCCGGTGACGTCGAGACCGGTGACCGCCCGGCTGCCCGCGGCGAGCAGGTACCACGTCCCGGACGCCGACCGCCAGCGGACGGCGCCGACCACCTGGCGGCCGAAACGGCCGCACGCGGCGGTGTCCCGGGCCCGTCCGGCGATCCGCCCGGGGTCGGCCGGGCGCGCGGCGGCCGGCTGGAGCCGCACCGTGACCTGGCCGGACCCGCGCCAGGTGTCCGCGCGGGTACAGACCCAGGTCGCACTGCCGCCGCCCTCCGGGAGGTCCTGCCGGGCGAACGCCCAGTTGTTGACGGACCGTACGCCCGTACCGCGCAGCGACCGCAGCGCACAGGCGGTACGGGCCCAGCTCAGCAGCGCCGGGGGGCCGGTCGCCTCGTCCGGCTGCCGGGGCGGCTCGCCGTCGGCCGACGGCGGCTGGTACGTGAGGTGCACCGGCGCCGGCTCGCCGAGGTCGGTCACGAGGAAGGTGTGGTGCGCCACGATCCGCGCCGAGGACCGGAACCGGACCACCGGCCACCGCCCGCAGCCGCCGCCCGCCGCCGGCGGTGCCGGCACCCGGTCGGTGACACCGTCCGGGGCGATGTGCAGCGGACGGTCCGGGGCGCGGGGCGCGAGCAGATCGCGGGTGGCGGCGTCAGCGACCCACGGCGCGATCAGGTAGCGCAGCCAGCCGTCGCCCCGCCCGATCACCAGCGCGGCGCCGGTCGTCAGATCGGCGCCGTCGACCCGTGCGAAGTGCAGCGTCGGGGTGGCGCCGGCCGGCTCCGCGTAGCGCACCAGCCGCTCGCCGTCGTGGCAGACCACCACTCGCACATTGTCGATCAGGCCCGCGTAGAGCAGCTGCGGCGGATGGTCCGGCGGCCGGGTGGACGTCCCGGCGGATGCCGTGATCCGCGTACCGGCGGGCGGTGCCGCCCAGACCCGCAGCGCCCGCCCCAGCAGCGCCTGGTCGCCCGCGGCGCGTCCGCGGGCGGGCCAGGCGGTGAAGTCCGTCCGCGAGGTGGCGGCCCACCGCTCATCGGGGGTGCGCACCAGCCGTCCCGGGTCCAGCGCCTGCCGCGCCTCGGTGACGGCCGGCCGGCGGCCGGCCGTGTCCCACGCGGCGCCGTCGCCGCCCGGGACGGCGGCCACCACCGCGCCGGCCGCCACCACCGCCGCCACCGCGACCGCCGCCCGCACCCGCTGCCGGCGGCGCAGCAGATCCGTCGGCCGGGTCTGCACCGTGCACGGGTCGAACTCGCCCGAGTTCAGCAGCGCCGCGGCACCGGCGCCGGCCCCCCGGTCCAGCTGTCCGGCCGCCCGCTGCACCGCGGCCGGGTCCTCGATCCCGGCCGCCGCCAGCACGGCGGCGGTGCCCTCCTCGTCCAGCCCCTCCAGATGCCACAGTCCGAGGGCGGCCCGGACCGGTGCCGCGACCGCGGAGAGCGCCCGGTCCAGGGCGAGTTCGTCGGCGCCACCGGCCAGCGGGAAGAGCCGCAGCCCCCAGACGAGGGGCACGGCGGGCAGCAGCCGGGCGGACCGGCGGCGCGGCACCCGCTCGTACGCCAGGGCCTGCCGCAGGGCGCGCAGCCGCACCAGGGCGTAACCGGACCCGGTGGCCGCCGCCCGGCCGGGCCCGCCGGGCGGCGCACCGGCCGGCCGGCCGCGGCCGGTCCGCGGCAGCGCCCGCTGGACCAGGCCGTGGGCGGTGAGCACCCGGCGGTGACGGCCCATCGACGGGGGCAGTACGAGGTAGGCGAGGCGGACGAGCCGTGGGTAGTGCTCGACAAGGGCCGCCTCCGCCCGTTCGACATCGGCCCGGGTGCGTTCGTCCATGGGCATGCTGAACAGCCCTTCACGGGGTGGGGGGATATGTCGTCGTTGCACGCCTTCCAACGAGTGAATCCGGGGCCGGTCACCCGGCGGCGGACCGCTCCGACGGGCGGCGGACACCGGCGGATATCGCCCTTGTCACATCCGGTGTCTTCCGCGTGCGGGCCCGGGTGGCAGGGCGGATGCTGGAGCGGTGATGGACGAGACGGAGTTCTGGGAACTGATCGACGGTTCCCGCGAGGCCGCCGAGGGCGACCCCGAGGAACAGGCCGACCTGCTGGTCGAGCGGTTGGCGGGGCGGGATCCGGACGCCGTCGTGGACTTCGCCCGCCACTTCGAGGCCCGCTACAACCGGGCGTACGCCTGGGAGCTGTGGGCGGCGGCGGGGATCATGCTGGGCGGCGCGAGCGACGACGCGTTCGACTTCTTCCGCTGCTGGCTGATCGGCCAGGGCCGGGAGGTCTTCGAGGGCGCGCTGCACGATCCGGACCGCCTCGCCGACCTCGTGGGCGACTTCGACGAGGCGGTGGACGGCGACGCCGAGGAGCTGGGCTATGCGGCCGACGAGGCGTACGAGCAGCTGACCGGCGCCGTGCTGCCCGACCTCGGCCTGCCCCCGCAGCCGCCCGAACCGCTCGGCACCTACCTCGACTTCGACGACGACCGGGCCCTGGCGGAACGCTTCCCGCGGCTCTGGGACCGCTTCCGGCCGTAGGGCGGGTCACCGGCGTGGCGTCGCCGCGACCCGCCCGGCGGTGCGGACGGGGTGCGGGCAGTATGGGCACATGCGGATCGCGATCACCGGCTCGACCGGTCTCATCGGCACGGCGCTCGTACGGTCGCTGCGCGCCGGGGACAGCGCCCGGCCCGGCGGCCCGGCGGGCGGCCACGACGTCGTCCGGCTCGTCCGGCACCCGCCCACCGCCCCGGACGAGGTGCGCTGGGATCCGCGGCGCCAGGAGGTGGACACCGCCGGGCTCGCCGGCTGCGAGGCGGTGGTCCATCTCGCCGGCGCGGGCGTCGGCGACCACCGCTGGACCGCGGCCTACAAACGGGAGATCCACGACAGCCGCGTCCTGGGCACCCGGGCCCTCGCCACGGCCCTCGCCACGATGGACACCCCGCCGCGGGTCTTCGTCTGCGGTTCGGCGATCGGCTACTACGGCGACACCGGCGACCGGCGGACGGACGAGAGCGCACCGCCCGGTACGGGGTTCCTGCCAGAGGTCTGCGTCGACTGGGAGGCGGCCGCGGCGCCCGCCCGGGAGGCCGGTATCCGCACCGTCTTCGCCCGCACCGGTCTGGTCGTGGCGCGTTCGGGCGGCGCCTGGGGCCGGCTCTTCCCGGTCTTCCGCCTGGGCCTGGGCGGGCGGCTCGGCGACGGCCGCCAGTACTGGAGCTTCATCTCCCTCCAGGACCAGGTGGCGGCGGTGCGCCACCTGATCGACACCGACGGCCTGTCCGGGCCGGTCAACCTCACCGCCCCGGAACCGGTCACCAACCGCGAGGTCACCGCCGTCATGGGCCGCGTCCTGCACCGCCCCACGCTCGTGCCCGTACCGGCGCCGGTGCTGCGGGTCGCGCTCGGTGAGTTCGCCGGGGACGTGCTCGGCAGCCAGCGGGTCGTCCCGGCACGGCTGCTGGCCTCCGGGTTCACGTTCGCCCATCCCGGCATCGCGGACGCGGTCCGGGCGGCGTGAGGCTGCCGGCGGCGGTGGCCCGCACCGGCCCCTGACGGGAACGGCCGCCCCGCTCCCCCGCCGGGCGGGACGCGGACGCGGCCCCCGGCCGGACGGTGCCCCCGCCGGACGGTGCCCCGGGACGAACCCCGACGCGCCCCGCGAGCCCCCTGTCCGCCGCCGCCCGGCCCCCTTACCGTCTCGGGCACACATCTCGGCATCCCGCGCGGCCGCACCGGGCGCCAGCCCCGGGGCGGGGCCGCCGGGACCGACCTCGGGAGGGGCACGTGGTGCGTATCGCATCGGCCGTGGACGTCGTCATCGTGGGGGCCGGCCCGGCCGGACTCGCCGCCGCCCGGCAGCTGACCGGCGCGGGCCTGTCGGTCACCGTGCTGGAGGCCGCCCCGCGGATCGGCGGCCGGGCCGCCACGGACGATCTCGACGGCTTCCGGCTGGACCGCGGCGGACGGCCGCTGGTCGCCACCGCCGCCGAACTTCGCAGGATTCCCGGCCTCGGCGGTCTGACGCTGCGGCCGTTCGCGGCCGGCCTCTGGCTCCACAACGGCCAACGGGCGCAGCGCATCAGCGCGCCCCGGAGCACAAGGGGCGCACTGGCCGCGGCACGCGCCCTCTCACGCGCCGACCGGCGTACCGACCGCAGACCGGACCGGCACACCGACCGCTACGGCGAGCGGGCCACCCCGCCTGCTCCCGCCGACCGCCCGGTCGGTGAGGCCCTGGCGAGCCGCCCCGCCTTCCCGCCGCGCGGCCACGACGCCTTCCTGCGGCCGCTGCTCGGCGCGCTGCTGTGCGATCCGGGGCTGCGCGGCTCCGGCCGCGGTGCCGCGCAGGTCCTGCGCGCGTTCGCCGAGGGCCGGCTGTGCCTGCCGGCCGGCGGCGCCTCGGCCGTCCCCGAACTCCTCGCCGCCGCGCTGCCGCCCGGTACGGTCCGCACCTCCGTCCGCGCCACGGCGGTCTCCACCACCGGCGTGCGCACCGCCGAGCACGGTCTCGTCCCCTGCCGGGCGGTGCTGGTGGCGACGGGCGCGCGCGATGCGGCCGAACTGCTGCCGGGGCTGCGGGTGCCCGCGTTCCACCCGGTGACGGTCCTGCACCACACCGCGGGCACCGTCACCGGAGCGCGCACCGCGCCGTACCACGGCACCGCGCTGGTCCTCCCGACGGAGGGCCCGGTGGCGTACTCGTACGCCGCGGGCGCGATCGACCCGTCCCGGACGCCGCCCGGCCGCTCCCTGGTCACCACCGTCGTGCTGGGCGCCGCGGCCTCGCTGCCGCTGTCCGCTCTCGACGGAGCGGTCCGGCCCCAGCTCGACCGGATCTACGGCGCCGCGGGCGACGACTGGCAGCTGCTGACCGCCCATCACGACCCTTACGCGGTGCCCGCGATGCCAGTCCCGCACGATCCGGAGCGTCCCGTGCGGGTGCTGTCGGGCCTCTATGTGTGCGGCGACCACCGCGACATCAGCACCGTCCAGGGCGCCCTGCACTCGGGCCACCGCGCCGCCCGCGCCCTGCTCCGGGACTTCGGTCTGCCGCCGCTGGTGGAGCCGAACACCCTGCGCACCGCGGCCTGATCCGGCCCCGCCCGGCCGTGGCGGGGCCGCCGCCCCGCCACCCGCCGGTCCCGGCCCCGCGTATCGGTCGGCCCGGTCAGCCCAGCGCCGCGACCCGGTCCCGGTATCCCCGTACCGGCGCCGCGTCCCGGTACGGCTCCAGGCGGCGTTCGAAGTCCCGGACGTACTCATGGGCGCGTACCGAGCGCATCTCGGAGGCTTGCAGAGCCGCCTCGGCACCGAGCGTGCAGGCTTGCTCCAGTTCGCCCAGGCCGAGGCGGGCGGTGGCCAGGACGACGCGGCAGAAGAGCCTGCTGCGGGCGAAGCCGGCGGCGCGCAGTTGCAGCGAGCGCTCGGCGTGCTGGGAGGCGGCGCGGTACTGCTGGAGGTCGCGGTGGCAGTGCGCCAGCTCGTCGGCGAGCTGCGCCTCGTCGAAGAAGCGCGCCCAGTGCGGGGTCTCGTCGCCCGGCCGGGCGGTCTCCAGGGCCCGTTCGGCGCGGGCCAGCGCCGCCGTGCAGGCCCGGACCTCGGACAGCAGACCGTGCCCGCGCGCCTCCGCGGCGTGCAGCAGCGCCTGGACCACGGGCGGCGCGCTGCTGCCGACGCCCTGCTGGGCGACCCGCGCCAGTTGGACGGCCTCCCGGCCGTGCCCCAGATAGACGGCCTGCCGGCTCATCGTCACCAGGACGTAGGAGCCGTACGCCCGGTCACCGGCCGCCTGGGACAGCCGCAGCGCCTGGACGAAGTACCGCTGCGCCAGCCCGTGCGCGGCGATGTCGTACGAGGTCCAGCCGGCCAGCCGGGTCAGGTCGGCGGCGGCCGCGAAGAGCCGGCGGCCGGTCGCCTCGCTGTACGTGCCGCGCAGCATCGGCTCGGCCTCGTGCTCCAGATAGCGCACCAGGGCCTGCCGGGCGTGGCCGCCGCCGTAGGCGTGGTCCAGCGCCCGGAAGAGCTCGCCGACCGAGCGCAGCGCCGCGATGTCGCCGGCGCAGACCCGGGCGCCCTGCGGACGGTCGGTGCGGTCGGTCCGGCGCTGCCGGGGCACCGGCATCCGGCCCTGGGCGGGCACCCGGCCCGCGCCGTCGGCCGGCGGGTCGCCGCGGGCCACCCGTTCGTCGGCGCGGCCGATCAGCCAGTCCCGGCTGGGCACCACCAGCCCGGCCGGGGTGAAGGCGATCTTCCGCAGTTCGGCGTGGCTGCCGGAGTCCTTGCGCCACAGGCCCGTGACGATGTCCACCGCCTCACCGGGCGTCGCGGCGAATTCGAGCCCGGCGTACACCGGTGCGCAGGCGTCCAGGCCGAGGTCCTGGGCGGACAGCCGACGGCCCAGCCGGCGGGTGAACACCTCGGCGATCAGCGCCGGTGTGGTGCCTCTCGGCTGCTGGCCGCGGAGCCAGCGGGTCACCGAGGTCTTGTCGTAGCGCAGGTCGAGGCCGTGCTCGATGCCGAGCTGATCCACCCGTCTGGCCAGCCCGGCATTGGAGAATCCCGCCTCGGCGATCAGCCCTGCGAGCTGGCGGTTGGGCATGTGTTGCGGGGGTCGTTCGGTCATCGGCTTTACCGGTCTCCTGCCTTTCGGGCCGGGCCGCCGGATTCGGCCGGCCCCGCCCGGTGCACTCCTCGCCCTTGTGGAACGGCGTGAATGTAACGGCCTTCGGTGCCTTTCTCGCCGCCTGTGCGCCGCGTTCATCCGATCGTGTGAGCAGGGCGCTTACGGTGCGGCAGGCGGTCCGGCACCCGCCCCTCCCCCGGGGTACGCACCGTCCCGATCCGGCCGCCTGCGGCGACGCCGCCGGGCGCCCGTACAGTGGCAAGGCCGCGAAGTGGCATCAAATGTGGCGATGAACCGCACCAAAGGTTCGAAGAGGAGCTGCCGTGACTGCGATCTCTCGGGGGGAGACCCCCGTACCCGAGGGGCTGCGCTTTGTGCACCTGGGCTTCGGAGCGGACGCCGTGGAGTACGAGGCGGCGTGGCAGGAACAGCGCCGGGTGCACGCCGCCCGGTTCGCCGACGAGGTGCCGGACACCTGTCTGCTGCTGGAGCACCCGCCCGTCTACACCGCGGGACGCCGCACGGCCGACGACGAGCGCCCCCTGGACGGCACCCCCGTCATCGACGTGGACCGCGGCGGAAAGATCACCTGGCACGGCCCCGGCCAGCTGGTGGGCTACCCCATCCAGAAGCTGCCGCGCCCGGTCGACGTCGTCGCCCACGTCCGCCGCCTCGAAGAGGCCCTGATCCGGGTCTGTGCCGACTTCGGCGTCGAGGGCACCCGGATCGAGGGCCGCAGCGGCGTCTGGGTGCTGGGCGACCCGGTCGAGGAGCGGCCGGCCCTGGGCGGTCTGACGCTGGACTTCGACCCCCGGGTGGCGGACGAGATGTTCGACGCGCGGCTGAACGGCCCGGAGTACGCGCCGTCCAACGCCGGGCAGCGCCGGGAGGACCGCAAGCTCGCCGCCATCGGCATCCGCGTCGCCAAGGGCGTCACGATGCACGGCTTCGCGCTCAACGTGAACCCGGACAACACCTCGTTCGACAAGATCGTGCCGTGCGGTATCCGCGACGCCGGCGTCGCCTCGCTCTCCGCCGAGCTGGGCCGCGAGATCACCATCGCCGAGGTACTGCCCGCCGTCGAGAAGCATCTGCGGGACGTCCTGGAGGGCGCCGAGATCCTCCCCCGCGCCGTCTGAACCGCACGGCGGGAATGCACCCCTGGCATGCAGGGTTGCTCTGCACGTAAAGACGTGCGAATTACGGGCGTACCCTGGTGGACGCCGAAGAATCGAAGTCGTAGGGAGCCGGACGTGTCCGCTGTCGCACCCGACGGGCAGTCAATGCCCAAGCCTGACGGCCGGCGAATGCTGCGCCTGGAGGTCCGGAACAGCCAGACCCCCATCGAGCGCAAGCCCGAGTGGATCAAGACCCGGGCGAAGATGGGTCCGGAGTACAACCACCTCCAGGGCCTGGTGAAGAGCGAGGGCCTGCACACGGTCTGCCAGGAGGCGGGCTGTCCCAACATCTACGAATGCTGGGAGGACCGCGAGGCGACCTTCCTCATCGGTGGCGACCAGTGCACCCGGCGCTGCGACTTCTGCCAGATCGACACGGGCAAGCCGCAGGCGCTGGACCGCGACGAGCCGCGCCGGGTGGCCGAGTCCGTCGAGACCATGGGCCTGAAGTACGCCACGATCACCGGCGTCGCCCGTGACGACCTGGCGGACGGCGGCGCCTGGCTGTACGCGGAGACCGTCCGGCAGATCCACACCCGGATGCCGGACACCGGCGTCGAGCTGCTGATCCCCGACTTCAACGCGGTCCCCGAGCAGCTGGCCGAGGTCTTCTCCTCGCGGCCCGAGGTGCTCGCGCACAACGTCGAGACGGTGCCGCGGATCTTCAAGCGGATCCGCCCCGGCTTCCGCTACGAGCGCTCCCTGGAGGTCATCACCAAGGCCCGCGAGGCCGGCCTGGTGACCAAGTCCAACCTGATCCTGGGCATGGGCGAGGAGCGCGCGGAGATCAGCCAGGCGCTCCAGGACCTGCACGACGCGGGGTGCGAGCTGATCACGATCACGCAGTATCTGCGCCCGTCCGTGCGGCACCACCCGATCGAGCGCTGGGTCAAGCCCGCCGAGTTCGTGGAGCTCAAGGAGGAGGCCGAGGAGATCGGCTACGCCGGTGTCATGTCCGGCCCGCTGGTCCGCTCCTCCTACCGCGCCGGCCGCCTTTACCAGCAGGCGATCGAACGGCGCGAGGTCGAGGCGTCCACTCAGGCGGTCTGAGCCGCCCGGCGCGCCATCTTGTGAATCGTGGCACATGCTGAGAGGACGCGCGGCCCGCGCTCCCCCAGGGCGGGGGCGGTGCGGGCCGCGTCAACGTTTCATAGGTGTTTGACCGGCAGGTCATCCGTTGGTAACACCCTTCGGTGACGATGGATGCACGCACCGCTCCCGCACCTTCGACCGCCTGAGGGAGACCTGACATGCAGGCCGCGCAGCTCCGCGCCACCGCCCGCTCCATCCCCGCCGTCACCGGTGCACTGCGTGCCGTCGAGGCCGTGCTGCTGCGCGGCGGACAGCGCACCGCCCGCCGGAACGCCTGGACGTCGGTGCTGGAGGACCGCCGCCGGGCCAAGGACCGGCACGAGGCCCAGGACGTACTGGAGGCCGCGGCGACCAGGCGTCCACAGGCCACGTAAACTTCGCTGTATGGCGAGGAAGGCAAAATCAGACGGCGCTGCCGGCGCTGAGAACCCCGGGCGGCTCAAGCAGATCGCCCTGACCTACAAGATGACCCGTCGGGTCGACTCCAAGGTCGGTCTTGTCGTCGCTGGCGTGGGCATCGTCGTATTCGGCGTTCTCCTTGCCATCGGCTTCTTGATCGGTCACCCCATCTACGCGGGCATCCTGGGCTTCGTCCTGGCCTTCCTCGCGATGGCGATCGTCTTCGGACGCCGCGCGGAGCGAGCTGCCTTCGGGCAGATGGAGGGCCAGCCCGGTGCGGCGGCCGCCGTGCTGGAGAACGTCGGCCGCGGCTGGACGATCACCCCGGCGGTGGCGATGAACCGCAGCCAGGACGTCGTGCACCGCGCCGTCGGCAAGGCCGGCATCGTGCTGGTCGGCGAGGGCAACCCGAACCGTCTCCGCGGCCTGCTCGCCGCCGAGAAGAAGCGGATGGCGCGCACCGTCGCCGATGCCCCGGTCCACGACCTCATCGTGGGCGACGGCGAGGGCCAGGTGGCGCTGAAGAAGGTCCGGACGACCCTGCTGAAGCTGCCGCGCGTACTGCCCGGCGCCCAGGTCACGGCCGTCAACGACCGGCTCCGCGCGCTGGGCGACCTGATGAGCAACATGCCGGTGCCTAAGGGCCCGATGCCGAAGGGCATGCGGATGCCCAAGGGCGGCGGCAAGACGCGCTGACCGGCCGGACGGCCGGACATCCCGGCCCCGACGAGAAACCACGAACGCCCCGGAGCGGAGAGCTCCGGGGCGTTCTGTATGCGGTCCGGGGGCGGTAGGCGGTCCGGGTGCGGTACGCGGTGTGGGGGTCCGCGGTACGGGCACGGGCGGTGCCGTCCGTATACGAGCGGCAGGGAGTTCGTACGGGGCCCGTACACAGCCGGCTCGTACCTGAGCGGGATGCAGGCTGGCAGGCGAGCGATCCGAACCGCTCAGCCCCCTACCTCTCCTACCTCTCCTACCTCTTCATTCAGATCCGTACCTCTACCGAGCGGGCCAGGCGGTCGTGCAGGCCGCGGCCGTCGCGGTCCCAGATGACGGCCGGGATGACCACGACGAGCAGGAGCGTCCGCAGCACCACCCGCGGCAGCGAGATCCGGCCGCCGCCCTCGGCGGCGACCCGCAGGCCCACCAGCCGCTTGCCGGGCGTGAAGCCGACCGTGCCGACCGTCAGCACGCTGAGCACCGCGAAGACGACCAGCGCCCAGTTGCTCGCCGACTGCATCTTGCCGCCGCTGAGCAGCCCGTAGGCGATCAGCATGCACAGCGCCCAGTCGATGAAGAGGGCGGCGACGCGGCGCCCGGGACGGGCGACCGAACCCGGTCCCTCCTCCGGCAGCCCGAGCCGCTGGCCGCGGTAGCCGAATTCGACGCCCATGTCCTCGGCTGCCGCGCGGGGCCCGGAGATCCACGATCCGATTGCTTGCCTGTTGTCCACCCGTCCACGGTACTGCGACCGCATACGTGCACCTCGCGGAGGGGCGGCAGACGCGGACCGGACGGGCCGTCGGCGGCGCACGCCGGAGCGTGCGACGGGCCGCGCGCCGGTTAACCTCGGCGAAACAAATGGGTCATGCTTGGGAAATCACGCCTGCTTATGGTCGGGCAAGCGCGCCACCGCACATGGGCGCGCTCCGCGTAGCAACCCCGCGTCCGCCGACCGGTGACCGGGCTAGGAGGAGTAGGGATGTTCCAGAACGCCGACGAGGCAAAGAAGTACATCGCGGACGAGGACGTCAAATTCATCGACGTCCGCTTCTGCGACCTGCCCGGTGTGATGCAGCACTTCACGATCCCGGCGAAGGCGTTCGACCCGACCGAGGAGCTGGCCTTCGACGGTTCGTCGATCCGCGGCTTCCAGGCGATCCACGAGTCCGACATGGCGCTGCGCGCGGACCTGTCGACCGCTCGGGTGGACCCGTTCCGCCGGGACAAGACGGTCAACATCAACTTCTTCATCCACGACCCGATCACCGGCGAGCAGTACAGCCGTGACCCGCGCAACATCGCCAAGAAGGCCGAGGCGTACCTCGCCTCCACCGGCATCGCGGACACCGCGTACTTCGGCCCCGAGGCCGAGTTCTACGTCTTCGACAGCGTGCGCTTCGAGACCAGCGCGAACCAGTCCTTCTACCACATCGACTCCGAGGCCGGCGCCTGGAACACCGGGTCGGAGGAGAACAACCGCGGCTACAAGGTCCGCTACAAGGGCGGCTACTTCCCGGCCCCGCCGGTCGACCACTTCGCCGATCTGCGCGCCGAGATCTCCCTGGAGCTGGAGGCGGCCGGCCTGGAGGTCGAGCGCCAGCACCACGAGGTCGGCACGGCCGGCCAGGCGGAGATCAACTACAAGTTCAACACGCTGCTCGCCGCGGCCGACGACCTGATGCTCTTCAAGTACATCGTGAAGAACGTCGCCTGGCGCAACGGCAAGACCGCGACCTTCATGCCCAAGCCGATCTTCGGCGACAACGGCTCCGGCATGCACGTCCACCAGTCCCTCTGGTCCGGCGGCACCCCGCTCTTCTACGACGAGCAGGGCTACGCGGGCCTCTCGGACACCGCCCGCTACTACATCGGCGGCATCCTCAAGCACGCCCCGTCGCTGCTGGCCTTCACCAACCCGACGGTGAACTCCTACCACCGCCTGGTCCCCGGCTTCGAGGCCCCGGTCAACATGGTCTACTCGCAGCGCAACCGCTCCGCGGCCATGCGCATCCCGATCACGGGCTCCAACCCGAAGGCCAAGCGCGTCGAGTTCCGCGCCCCGGACCCGTCCTCGAACCCGTACCTCGCCTTCTCCGCACTCCTCCTCGCGGGCCTGGACGGCGTCAAGAACAAGATCGAGCCGGCCGAGCCGATCGACAAGGACCTCTACGAACTCGCCCCCGAGGAGCACGCGAGCGTCCCCCAGGTCCCGACCTCCCTCCCGGCCGTCCTCGAAGCCCTCGAGGCCGACAACGAGTACCTCCAGCAGGGCGGCGTCTTCACCCCCGACCTGATCGAAACCTGGATCGACTACAAGCGCACGAACGAAATCGCCCCGATCCAGCTGCGGCCGCATCCGCATGAGTTCGAGCTTTACTTCGACATCTAAAGAGTAGGGTTGGGCGACCTGGGCTGGAGCCCGGAAAACCGACTGTGACCTGCGAAAACTCTTCTCGCGAGTTCTCATGGTTCCCAGCTGTTTTCCACCCCCTTGTGCACCGCGTGTGCACCACCCGGCTAGTTTTCTGACGTGATGTCAGTTTGACCAGTGAGGGCCGCTACCCGGATCCGGGTAGCGGCCCTCACTGGGTTGGCAGTGCGGGGCGCTTACCGGCCAGTTGGCCAGGTTGGAGGATGCCCTCAGTAGGCCGATAACGTCGACTTTTTTCAGCCGGTGGCGATGGGCCTGACAGCCGCGATCGGGTGGCCTACGGATTGTGGGCGGATCGCGGTGACACTGACGATCCAGTTCTGTACCAGCGTGACCGCGGCGCCGGGCTCCAGAGCCACGGCGCCAGTCTCAGCGCTTGGCGCGTACGGCTGCGCGCGCGGTTGCTCCGTTACCTGCTGCCCTCGATCGAGCGAAGTGAGCCCGGTCGGCAATCTCGCCCGCAAACTCGGTCCATCCGTACATCGCGGCCAGCACCGCCGCACCGACCGCAACGGCGCCAGCCACCCACGCTGTCCCGCTGGAGATGGCGGCCGGCCCCCACGCGATGAGCCTCCACCTGGGAGCATTGCGCACGGCTATCTGTGCCGCCCGCTCTGACCAGAGCTCGAAAACCTGAGCCACTCTGGCCAGTGCTGCCGCCAGAGAGGCGAAAAACGCCGCGGCGCCAAGCAACGCTCCAATGATGCGTGTGCCAAGTCCCGGCGGTGGGTGACCAGCCGTCAAGGGCTTCCCTAGCAGGCAGTACCAGACGGCCGCTCCCGAAGGGAAAGCTATGACGACCGCAATGGCACCGATGGTGAATAGCAAGTCGTCGTAGTCGTCAACGTCGTCGGGCTGTTCCTTGTCACTGTCGTCGCGCCGGGCGGAGCGCGAAGCACGCGCATTGGCTTGCTTCGGGGATACATGGCCCACGAAGAAGTTCCACACACCACCATGGACGTCGCGGCCGACGAAAGTTCCAGGTCCTTCGTTGCGCTGCTCGCGCCCCTGTTTGTCAGACACTGCTCATCACGTCCAACCACCACGGCCTCTGCGGTTGGAATCCAAAGTTTCCGCCGCGGCCAGGAGCCTGGGTAGTACCTTTTCGAGCTTATGCGCCGTGTCCGAGAGCAGCACGGCTGTATCGGGGAGCGCAATACGCTGAAAGGTAGCGGCGGCGTTTGCGAGGAGTTCGGCGGAGTCGGCGAGGTTGAACCGCCGCGCTGCGACGGCGATCAGTTCGGCGGTATCCGCGTCCCGCGTACTCCGTACAGCAGCTGCAGTGAGCAACCCAGCAAGCCCGGGGGACGTCTTGGCGATGATCTTCAGGTGCTCTTTGGTCCCCTTGCTGAGCTGCTCGTAATGGTTGTGAATGCTGCCTTGCACGTTGCCTGCAACGAATGTTCCTGAGCCGATGTTGTGTTGCGAGCGAGGTTCGGGCTCCGGGTTTCCTTTTGCCGCCGTCACTGAGATCCCCCGCCGTAGGTGTTGTGAATGCCACCAACAATGGTCCCGTTGACGAACGTTCCCGATCCGGTGTTGTACTGGCTCCCGTTGTTTGAGGAGCCCCCTGCCCCGACGATGGCTTCAAGATCGGAGCGGGTTTCCGGGTGACTGGCGACATACTCGGCCAGCCGCTGAGCCCACTCCTGCACGATCTGTTCCTGGGCGCGTGCGAGGTCGGGCGCGATGGCGGCGTCGGAGTCTGCTGCGCGGGCCCACTCTGCAAGCGTCCGACTGTCGTTGTGGTGGGCGTTGAGGGCTAGGGTCTGTTCGTCCTGGGTGCCCTTGCGGAAGAGCTGGGCGATCTTCGGACGGATAGCAACCGCTCCGCCAGTGACCATGGACGCAACGATCGTTCCCGCTGCGCCGGTCGCTATCGAGACAAGCTCGGGATCAAGCATGTTCAGGTTCCCCCGGGTAACACGTGCGACGTGATGCTGGGGGGGGAACGTACCGCTGCTGCCGAGATTCTGCGTCGTTTATAGACAAGCCATGGTTGCTACACGAAGCACGGATGATCAACCCCAGCCGTTGAGGGAGACTTCCTGGCCACCTGTCAGGTAGCGATGAAGGGCATGGGCGGTTGTGTCCACGAACTCCTCGGGGATGGCGTTGGCGTCGATCCAGCAGACCTGGGCATGCTTGTGGGGTTCACAGTTTTCGGGTTCGCCGGTCCATCGTGGGCTGCGAAGACGACGGTAAGGAAGCCATTGGGGGCCTCCACGCCCCAGGCACCATGGATGATGTGGGCGACCTTCAAGGACTCCGGCTTAATCGTCAGCCCCGTCTCCTCGTAGAGCTCGCGGACGGCGGTCTCGGTGATCGGTTCGCCGGGTTCGCTCTTGCCGACGGGAAGGTCCCACATGCCTTGGGCGAACTTGGCCTGATCGCTGCGCTGGAGGAGGACGACGCGGTTGGTGGCCTTGTCGTGGACGATGACGGCGGCGACCAGCAGAGTCATGGAGTCGAGGGCGGGCTTGAGTGCTTTGGGCTGGTCGTCGATCTTCGGCTGGGCCACGGTGCATCCCTTCGTCGGCCGGTTGGTGGGCAGCTTAGGCCAGTACTTCTCGTGTGCGGCGGGCGAGTTCGGCGGCGCCCGGTACTTTGCGCCGCTGATAGACGGCAAGGGTTGATCTGAGCGAAGTGATCGCCTTGCGCGTCCGGTCGGAGGTCATGCCTTCCATGAGGGTCAGGGCCTGGGACCAGGCGGCGACAGCCTCGTCGGCGCGGGCCTGGGCGGCGAGGCTGTCGCCGAGGTCGGCGTAGGTGAGGGCATGGACCCGCTTGTACTTCTGAGGGTCCCAGCTGATGAGCGCGTCGCGGTGCTGCTGCTCGGTGCCGATGTGGTCGGCTAGGTCGGTCAGGGTGCGGGCGGTGTGGCTGGCGACAGTGCCGGCGGCCGGGCCGCTGCCGCGGGAGTAGCTGGGCTGGGGGCGGTCGTCGCGGAGGAGAGCGTCTTCGGCGGCGAGGAGGGCTCGGGCTGCGGAGGGTTTCTCTCCGATGGCGGCGTAGGCGCGGGCGTGGGTGATGTGGAGGAGGGCTTCGGTCTGGCCGTCGATGCGGCCGAGGCCGTGGGTGAGCGCGGCGGCGGCGAGGTCGACGCAGTGGTGGGGCTGTTTGAGGCTGATGGCCTGGTGGGCGAGGGCGCGCATCATCCAGGCGGCGTGGCCGTGTGGGTCGGCTTCGCAGGCGAGTTGGTAGCCGACCTGGTAGTAGCGCTGGGCGGCACCTTCCTGGCCGAGGTCGTGGTGTTTCCAGCCAGCCAGGTAGGCGAGTTCGGCCACTGCACCGAAGGCGGCTTGGCGTAAGGCTTCATTGGGGAAGCATCCGCGGAGCATGGGGGCGGCCGTTCAGAAGGCGCGCAAGGCAATCGGACAACAGTACCGGGCTGCGGTCTGACTCCGGCGCACGAGGTGTCGCAACATGCGGGCTGCTGCCGGAAACTCCGTCCACTCCGACTACTTGCTGTGCCTCAAGAGCCTGTCGGCGTCTTCTGCTAGGTACACGGAGGCAAGGCGCTCGGGATGCCACATGACGATCTGTGTTGTGCCGTACCCGTACCAACCTGGCCCACCGAACCCTGCCACAAGGCCAGACTCCTGCCACTGCTCGATACGGCTTCGGTCGTCCTCACTCACCGAATACGGCGAGGACGTGATCGCGGTCGGCAGCCCGTCCTTGAGCCAGAAGATGGGGTGATCAAGCCAGCGCCTGTCGTTGCGAGGCCGGGAACCGTAGTTGCCACACGCGTCGGGTTCGCACTGCCTGCTGGCGCTGCGCAACAGCCATCGTGGGCAGCACCCACTCTCGCTGCAGCACAGTCCGTGGTCTTCGGCCCACTCGACGATGACCAGTTGAGCCACGCGCGCGTGGGCAGCAGCCTTCTCATACTGCTCCTCGCCGAGCCCACTGCGTCGCCGATTCGGGGTAGCGAGCCCGTAGGGCCACAAAATCTCGCCTCGCTGCTTCTTGAAGATCTTCGACGCCCGAATCTCCAAATCGCGGTTCACTTCTGCCTCCTTGGGGCCGGCGAACAGGTCATGACCGTAGGGTTGCCCGGTGACGGCTACGGCTGGACTACCCAGATCTGACGCCATCGCATGCCGGTGAAAGGGCCCAGGAGCAGCGCTGTCCAGCACTCACCGTCCGTTTGCTGACTCAAGCGCAAGATGCTGGCGTACCTTGTCTGTGGCGCTGCTGCGGCAGTGCGTCTCGCTACATCCGGTCCCGGCGCCGGAGCGAGCAGTGGGCTCTTGAGAGTCACCCGCAGTTGGCAGTCAGTACGCATCAGGACATCCGATCTGTCTCTCCTGTCGTCGCCGGGCGGCAGTGGAAGGGGCAAGGTATGTCCAAGTCGCGCAATGCCAACAGTCTGGCGAAGAAAATCGTTCGCCAGACGTCGCTCAAACAGGCGACTGCTTCAAGACTGGCGAAGCAGGCCCATGTCTACCTCGGATCCTCGGTCGTAGATTCCCCCGACCCACGTCAACGCCGCCTGGAAGCGCACATGGCCCACGTGCTGGCCAGCAGCTTCCGGGATCGTCAGCTCAATGCTGCTCTCCTTGGTGTGCGAGAAGCAGAGCCAGAGGGTCAGAGCGTGAAGCTGACCCTGGAGTCCGACATGGCGGACGAGGTCCTCCGTGAACTCCTCCCGCGATTCGATCACTTCTACGGTGGCGTGCGCGGGGTCGCCGGCCTGCGCGTTCGGGGCAACGAAAGGGAATTGAACCTCCATGACGCGGCCAGCTCGGCTCACGTCACCGTAACGCGTGCGGACGGTGGACCCATCCGTCTGCCTTCCGCGCGCGACGGCGAGGTGCTTCTCTGGAAACGAGTTCCCGGTGGCCTCTCTCGCGACGAAAGGCAGGAGACTGAGGAGTGGACAGTCTCGCGGGGGATCGAGGACCTGCGGGTGCGCGATTTGCTGCTGAGTCGAATTCTGCGGCTCCCAGGGTTGGTCAACAGGACTGCAGAGCCACACGGATTCGCCAACTGCTACACACATCACGCTGGCGATCTCGTGATCGAGTGGTGCTGCGGCGACACCGTTGAAGCGCTCTGTGCGGTTCTCTTGGCCCACGGCTTCGCTGACGACGTGCCCGGGGAAAAGGCGATCGAGTTGATCTCAAAGCACTCTGCTCATCTCGGCGATCGCACTGTGATATTGAATCGGCACGGGTCATGTCTGTACGGCCGCAGTGCTGAGGATGTCGTGGAGTCCATCAAGGAGGGTTACGAGTCATGACCCTGTCCGGGATGGCGCTCTTACTACCGGCGTGCATGGTCCTGAGAGTCGTCGCACGCTACGTACGGGATCTGGCGGTGCTTCGCCACCTGGAACGACTTATAGCGGGCTGTGACCAAGGGCAACGAGTTGAGGTCTGCCGGATCCTCGCTGCCTCATTACACACGACTGGGAAAGCCGAGCCGCGGGACGAACTGTCGCCCAGCGATCCAGCGGCGCGGTGAGGTTCTGACCTCCGGACTGCGGAGGAGTCTGTCGTGTGCACCCCTTGTGCACCGGTAATCGCGCGATCCTAGGGAACGTGCAGTTCAGGACCGTTCCCCATCTGTACTTCGACATCTAAAGATCAAGGTCCGGACGCGGACGCGTGTGCCCCGTCACCATCCATCCGGTGGTGACGGGGCACAGTGCTGTCCCGGCCGAGGGACCTCGGCCGGGGTGAGCTTCGGCTCAGCTGTTGGCACCCGCCGGGGGCGGCAATGCGGCAGTCAGCATGTGGGGGATGTGGGGTGTCGTTGTGACTGGTCGAGATGGATGTCACCGGTTCAACGGCCGACCTGGGCTTCAGTGGCTCGGTGGTCACGCTACTTGTCACCAGATGGTCGGCCTTGTTGTCACCTGCCTCGACTTTTCAGCCCGGTTGTCACCCAAGCAGACGGTGATTCCACTGTCCGAAGAGGCTTCACCGGACGGTCAGAAACTCCAGCTGTAGCGGCCACCACCCGTGCTCACCGCAGATGCCGCGAGCCGAGCCACCGCCCTACAGGGCCGTCAGCAGATCATCGTCGGTCATATCGTTCCCGTCGGCAGACCTGAGCCTCGTGGTCCAGCGACCTGCCAGCTCGCCTGGAGACCGGTGGCGTCGGCGGTCACCAGCCGGGCGGGGCGGCCACCTGATCAGGGGGCGAGCGGGGCACTGCGACCGACGGGAAGCCGTGGGCGGTCACTGGGCGCTCGCCGCGGGGCGGACGACGAGCTCGTTGACGTCGACCTGCCGGGGCTGGGACACGGCGTAGGCGATGGCCTCCGCGACGGCGGAGGCGGGCAGTGCCACTGCGCGGTACGCCCTCATGGCCTCCCTGGCGGTGGGGTCGGAGATGCCTTCGGCGAGTTCGGACTCGGTCACGCCGGGAGAGACGAGGGTGACCCGGATGTCTCCGGTGGACTCCTGGCGCAGCCCTTCGGAGATCGCGCGGACGGCGAACTTGGTGGCGCAGTAGACGGCGGCGGTGGGAGAGGCCTCGTACGCGCCGACGGACGCGATGTTCACGAAGTGCCCGCCGCCCTGGGCCCGCATCACGGGCAGCGCGGCGGCGATGCCGTGCAGGACTCCCCGCAGGTTCACGTCGATCATGCGGTCCCACTCGTCCGTTCTCAGTGCCTCCAGGGGCGAGAGCGGCATGACTCCGGCGTTGTTGACCAGGACGTCGACCCGGCCGTAGCGCTCACGGGCGGCGGACACGAAGGCCTGGACGTCGGCGGCGTCCGTGACGTCGAGGCGCCGGAACGCCGCGGTGCCGCCTGCGGCGGTGAGCTCGCCGGTGAGCTCGTCGAGGCGGTCGGTGCGCCGAGCCCCGAGGAACAGGCGGTGGCCGTCGGCGGCGAGACGGCGGGCGGTGGACTCCCCGATCCCGCTGCTCGCTCCGGTGACCAGCACGACCTTGGATGTCTGCGTCATGCCTGCTTCTCCTCCCGGTGGAGCACGAGGTGTTCGTGGAACAGGACCCCGTCTCGGATGTCGCCCGTGGCGGTGAACCCGGTGTCATCGACGTAGTCGATGTGACTGCCAGTCACCGTGTAGCGGCCTGTGAAGGCGCTGCGGTGGGTGCCGCGGGCCTCGTCGTACCGTCCGTCCGCCTGCGGCTCCTGGCGGATGTGACCGTCCGCCGTCACCCACATGCCGACCACATCGGCACGGCCCTTCTCGGCATTGCCCGTCAAGGACGGACTCCCCTCGTCGATGGATGCGGATCCGTTCCGCCCGACCGAGTCTGGGCGGGACGCGGGTGACCGACCAGGACGTGCCTTGCCTGGGTGCGATGCACCCAGGCAAGGCTCCGCCGGCGCGGCCTAGGGTGAGAGCGTGACCGACAACCACCTGGGAGAGTTCCTGCGCGCACGCCGTGCGGCCCTGCTGCCGCAGGACGCCGGCGTAGCGAGCCACGGGGTACGCAGGGTCGCCGGACTGCGCCGGGAGGAGGTCGCCGTCCTGGCCGGGGTGAACGCGGACTACTACACCCGCCTGGAACAGGGGCGAGAACGCCACCCATCGGCCCAGGTCCTCGACGCGCTCGGCCGCGCCCTGCGGCTTGACTCGGACGGGCACACGCACCTGCACCAGTTGGCGGGGACGGTGCCGAGCAGCCGGTTCGCCCACACCACGGACCGGGTCGGCCCCGCCCTGCGCCAGTTGCTGGACGGCTACCCGGCCGCCCCGGCGTTCGTCATCAACCGGACTTTGGACGTCCTGGCGGCCCGGATGGCCTTCCTCGACCCGGCGGGCCGGCAGTTCTACGAACGATGGGGCCACACGGCCCAGGCCGTCGTGGGCCACCTGCGGCAGGCGGCCGGGCTCGACCCGGACAGCCCCCGGCTGCGGGAGCTCGTCCGCACCCTCACCGGCCACAGCACGGACTTCACCCGTCTGTGGAACGCCCACGCGGTGCGCGGCAAGACCCAGGAGGCCAAGCACCTCCGCCACCCGGACGTCGGCCAGCTGACCCTCACCTACCAGACCTTCGACGTGCGCGACGCTCCCGGCCAGCAGCTGGTCGTCTACCAGGCGGAGCCCGGCAGTTCCAGCGCGCAGGCCCTCAGCCTGCTTGGGTCCCTGCGCGCCACCTTGAACCGGAGCGCCGGGTAAGCCGGAAGCCGGCGACCGACTCTTCCGCACCTACCGGACCCTGCTCCCCCGCACCCGGAGGCGCGCGGTCGCGACACCCGGCCTCGCCGAGACCGTCGCGATCCTCGAACACTCAGAAGACGAGGCCTTGCGCATCGGCCTGATCAAGTCTGCGGATCAGGTCTGGACGTTCATTCTCTTCTTCAACGACAGCCACGACGGAGTCGGCCTGCGCCCGCGTCCAGCCCGAGAGTTGCCACCTGCGGCGACTTGCCACTTTCGCCGGAACCGGTCTGGTCGACATTCGCTGGGTCTGAGTTGGGCCGGAAGAGCCCGGCCGGGGTCAACCTCGCCAGGGACTCGACGGTGGTTCCACTCCTCGTGGCCAGGTTCCAACCACCGTGTCACTGCTCACAAGATGGCAGCCGCCGAACTGGCTCCGGTGACAGACATCGCGACCAGGTGACAAGCATCTCGACCAGTCACAGTCGTCCTGGTCGTGGTGTTCTCGCCGCCGGAATTGTCAGACCCCTCTGTCAGCATCGTTTCCATCAGCGGGTGCCGGCGAAGGGGCGCCGTGGGGAGGGGTGTGCTGTGGGGTTTTTCGAGGATCTGGTGGTGGCGGCCGAACCCGAGCCGGCGGAGCCGGAGTTCGTGGAACTCGGTCCGTCGGGTGACATGGTCCGTGCCTTTCCGCCTGCGGAGCACTTCCTTCCGGAGGTGGTGAACCACACCGCGGAGGTCGGCCACGGTGGCTGCGCGCGGGTGATGCTCACGGGCTTCTCCGTGTGGCCCGATTCGGTCACGCTGCACCTTGCGGTCTTCCGGCGCCGGTTCCGGAGTGACGACCGCGTGGTGTTCGGCGGGACGGCCGCTGGTGGACTGCGGGTGGGGCTGGTGCTGGCGGACGGGCGTCGGGGCACGACCTTGGACGGGGAGCCCTGGCTCCCTGCGGGGACGGCTGAGGGACGGCGGGTGCGGCTGCGGACGGTCGGGGGCGGGGGCGGCGGGTTCCACCGGACCGTCGATCTGTGGCTGTCCGCGCTGCCGCCCGAGGGTGAGCTGACGTTAGTGGTGGAGTGGCCGGACGAGGACATACCGGAGACCCGTACACGGATCGATGCGGGTGAGATCCGGGCGGCGGTGGACGGGGTCGTCGACAGGCGGCCAGGGATTCAGCCGCCGGTCCCGCAGCCGGACGGTGTCCCGGCCTTCGCTCCGGCGCTCTCGTTCGGGAGCCCTGGGACGGACCTGTCCACGGCGGGCGGTGCTGCGCTCCGGCAGGCGCCGGAGCGGGCGCAGGATCCTCGCGATGATCCGGCCCGGTATGCGCCACGGGCCGACTGGGACGGCATCAGGTGGTCCGAGGAAGGGGACGATCTGCGGCTCGTACGGGCACGGCTCGGTGCCGGCGCTGATCCGTACACCGCCTTGTTCGAGGCCGCCGCGCACGGTTCGGCGGAGGTCGTCGTCGAACTGGCCGGCCGGGTAACGGACATCGACGGGCGTGACGGCCGGGGATTCACGGCCCTGTGGCAGGCGGTCTGCCAGGGGCGGGCCGAGAACGTCTCCCTGCTGTTGGCGGCCGGTGCCGATCCCTGGCTGTCGCAGTGCGGCGGACGGTCTGCGGGTGGCCTGGCGCTGACGGTTCCCTCGCTGGCGCCTCTCTTCGAGCGGCTGCCGGGAGCCTCGGGGGCGACCGCCGGCGAACGGGCACTCCAGCGTGAAGCGGACCAGCTGATCGCGGTCTTCGACGGAGTGCACGCGGACGGCCTGAGTGTCGCCTTCGTGGCCGGGCTGGACGAGGAGCAGGTGATACGGCGGCTCGGCGCCGATCCCGCCGAGCATCCGGTGCTCGACCTCGACCGTGCGCCCGGACCGTACGGAACGGGGCCGGGTGGCTTCGACCCGAACGACTACGACGAGGCGCGGAATTACGCGGGGGTGACGGGGGTTCCGGGTGGCTGTGTGTTGATGCAGACCGTTGGCCGTCAGCTGAGTTCGGCGCGTCTGGTGACGGCCCTCTCCCCGTCCACCGCGGCCTGCGGGGTCTCTTTTGGCCTCGGGGGAGGGACATACGGTGCGGGCGCACGGAACGGGGCGGTCGAATGGCACGGTGAGCTGCCGCTCTCCCCCGCTCCCGATGTGGCGGCTGAGTGGTGGCTGTTCCGTCTCTGGGACCGGGCCCATCCGTCGTCGTACAGCGCGCGGGAGATGGCGTATGCCTGTTGGACGGCCGGTATGCGCCTCAACGACGGCAGCCCGGTCGGCGGGCCTCCCCGTCGTTGGGTCAGGGTGGGGGTCGCTGAGGGGTAGGGGTTTCGTGGCGCCGCTGCCGGCTCGGTCTCGACCTTCGGTTGCGGCAGCAGGCGCGGGCGCGGTCCCGGCCTCGGACTCCGGGGAGCGCACGCTCCGGGGCGGCACGCTCCAGGGCGGCACGGTTCGCGGGTCTGTCGGTTGGGGTTCGCCGCCGTCCGGTGGGCGGTCGCAAGGGGGCGATGAGCGGTGCGTGGTGAGCTGCGAGCTGCGAGCTGCGAGCTGCGACGAGGGTCAGGGGTGAGCCGTGCTGGGATGGTGCCGGGCCGGGGTCTGGGCCGGTGCTCGATCGGCACCGGCCCGGCACCGGCCCAGCGTGGGACTCGCGTCGGCTCAGCGTGGGAGTGGTGCTGGGTCAGTGTTGAGTGCCGCGGAGTGCAGGGGGAACTCCCCTGACTGGTCGGGGCGTCGGCGCGGCCCTGGGGGCGTCAGCAGTTGTCGTAGAGGAGGGCGCGGACCAGGCGGCACGTGGTGTCGGAGGGCGGGCGCACTCCTATTTGGGCCGCGGTGGTGCGGATTTTGTGGTTATGGGCCTGGGCGGGGCGGTAGACGCCGGTGTCGAGCAGGGCTATGGCCAGGCGCATGGCCTTCAGGCGGCGGTTGTGGGATTCGTAGCGCTCGCGCGGCCAGCCGGCGGGCAGGGGTTTCCTGGGCAGCGGGTGGGCCGGGAGAGGTTTCGTCATGAGCGTGGCAGTGGCCAACGGAGACCTCCTGATGCTGTGGTGAACCCTCACTGACTGGTTCCCATTCTACCGTCGGACACTGACAATCGCCCCTGGCCAGAGGGGATTTGGGGCCTTCGGGGCGACCCTGTCAGGCGGTGGCGCGGAGGCGGACCTTGTCGGGTTTGCCGACCGGGGTGAGGGGGATCTCGTCGACGAGGTGGACGGCGGCCGGGGCGTATATCACTCCCTTGTGCTCGGTGACGAAGGCGCGGATGGCGTCGGCGTCGACGGTCCGGCCCGCGGCGGGGACGATCGCGGCGTGCACCTCCTCGGTCTCGTCGGCGGTACGCACCCCGTAGACGGCGCAGTGGGCGACCGCCGGGTGGGTGTGCAGAAGGTCTTCGAGCTCCGCCGGGTGGACGTGGCCGCCGACGACGATGATCAGGTCCTTGAGGCGGTCGACGATGAAGAGGTAACCGTCGGCGTCGAGGCAGCCGGTGTCGCCGGTACGCAGCCAGCCGTCGTGCAAGAGAACCTCGGCGGTGGCATCGGGCCGCTTCCAGTAGCCGGTCATCACGCCGGCGGAGCGTACCTGGATCTCGCCCTGCTCCCCCGGTGGCAGGGTCCGGCCGTCGGCGTCCCGGATCGCGATCTCCACGCCGGGCCGTGCGCGGCCGACGGTGATCCGGCCGCCGAGACCGGTCACCGTGTGCTCGTCCGGGCTCGCTTCGCTGATCATCATCGCTTCGGACTGCCCGTAGCCCCCGTAGAGGACCGGGCCGAACGCCTGGGCGGCGGCGCGCAGTCGGGAGGGGGAGGCGGGGCAGCCGCCGTAGCTGATGCGGGTGAGGGAGCTGAGGTCGGTGGTGGGGAGGTCGGGGTGATCGAGGAGGCGGTAGAGGAGCGGGGGCAGCAGCCAGAGATGGGTGATGCGCTCGCGGGCGATGGTGGCGAGTACGGCGGCGGGGTCGAAGGTGCGGTGGAGGACGACGCTTCCGCCGGCCGCGAGGGTGAGGTCGGTCATCACCCCGGCGAGGTGGGCGAGTGAGGTGCAGGCGAGGAAGCGGGGCGGTTCGCCGGCGCCTCCCGGGCCGCCGGCGGTGAGCATCCGGGCGTACGGGGCGTGCGCCATCCGGACTCCCTTGGGGATGCCGGTCGTTCCGCCGGTGTGGCGGATACACCAGTCGTCCTCGGGGCGGGCGGCGCTCGGGACGGTGGGAGTGGTGGGACGGGCGGCACAGGCGGCCAGGAGGTCGGGGCCGAGGGGCTCGGCGTGGGGGCGGTGATTTCGGGTGTCCGTGGCCTGCGCCGTGTCCGTGGCCGCACCTGTGGTCGCGTCGGGTGCCGGGCCGAGGGTCAGGACGGCGGGGCGGTCGCCGCGGAGGTGGGTGAGCAGGACCTTCGCGGTGTCGTGCAGGTCGGGGTCGACCAGGAGCAGGGCGGTTTCCACGCTCTCCGCGATCCGCGCCAGGGTCTCGGGCGCCATACCGTCGTAGAGGAAGACCACCCGCGCGCCGAGGAGGTTGGCGGCGTAGCGGGCGGCGAGGACTTCGGGGCGGTTACCGCTGAGGAGGGAGACGGTCCGGCCGCGGCCGATCCCCCGGTCGGCGAGCTCGGCCGCCATGCGGTGCACGGTGGCATGGAAGGCGCCCGCGGTGATCTCGTCGCCGTCCGCGGTGGTCACCACGGGGCGGTCCGGGACGCGTGCCAGGGAGGTGAGGATCGATTCGACGTAGCTGGTGAAGGGGGCCGGGGCCGGGTCGGGGGTGTCCGCGGCCGGGTCGGTAGGGGCGGGGGCGCGGTCGGGGCCTGGTGTGTTCGCGGGGGTCGTCATGGCGGAGATGTGACTCCTTGTTCCGACTGTTCAGGCTGTGCTGGATGTTCCGGCTGCGCTGGTCGCGCCAGTCGTGCTGGCTGTGCCGGCAGTGCTGGCCGTGCTGGCTGCTCCGGGAGTGGCACGAACAACGACCCCGACGTTAAGACGAATCGTTGCTGTCTTCCACGACCGAAAGCGCCAATTTGCCGTGGTCCGGAAGGCGTAGGTCTGTGGATGGTGCAGGGGGCGGTATGGGGTTCAGGGGGTGCCTGGCGGCGTCATTTCAGGGATTCCTCCGCGGCCGCCAGGATTTCGGTGACGCGGACGCCGAAGCGGGCGTCACAGGGGTGGGGGCGGCCGGTGCGGGCGGCAGCGAGCAGGGCGTCGACGGCTCGGTGGTAGGCCGGCCGGGGTCCTTCCTGACCGTTCGGCAGGGACGTGGTGCCCGCGGCGCCGTGCACGGTGACGTCGTAGCTGGCGGCGGCCTCGGGGGCGGTCAGGCTGACCGCCGCGGAACTCGCCGCCCCGCCACGGTGACGCAGCGTGAGCAGTACCGTGTCGGCCGGGCCTCTGGTCGCGGTGACCGATTCCGCGTCGCCGAGGAGTGGGAGGAGCACGGACAGGACGTGCGGGCCGATGTCCCAGAGGGCGCCCTTCTCGCGGCGCCAGGGGGAGTCGAGGTACGGGCTTTCGCTGCCGTCGGCGAAGACCGAGCTGAGCCAGTCGGCGTGCGCCGTGAACCAGCCGCCGGCCGCGGCCTGCTCGGCGATCCACTCTCCCTCCCGCTGACCGAAGCGGAGGGTGAAGAAGACGACCGTGGCGGTGCCCGCGCGGTCGGCGGCGTCGGCCACGGCGCGGGCCTCGGCCACGGTGGTGGCTACCGGCTTGTCCAGAAGGAGGTGACAGCCGGCCTCGGCGGCGCGTACCGCCAAGGGGGCCTGGACGGCGGGCGGCAGGGCGATGGCGATGGCGTCGCAGGCGGCGAACAGCTCGTCAGGGGTGGCGTACGGGCGGGTGCCGTGGGTGTGCGCCAGCTCCGCGGCGGCGGCCGGGCTGCGCCCCCAGATGCCGGTGAGGTCGACGCCGGGGTGGGCGGCGAGCACGGGGGCGTGGACGCTTTGCGCCCAGGGGCCGGTGCCGAGAAGTCCGATGCGCGGGGTTGCCACGGGGAACGTAGAGGTCACCGGGGACGTAGAGGCCATGGGAGGAGGCGTGGAGGTCATGGGGACAGTGTTCCGCGTGGTGCGGCGGGGATCAGGGAGGGGGAGGCAGATACTCCGGTTGCTGCGGGCCGGTGTATAGGCGTGGCGGCGTGGCTGCGTGGCTGCGTGGCTGCGTGGCTGCGTATCCGGGTGCCGGCGTATCCGGGTGCCGGCGTCTCGGCGTGCCGGTGGCCGTGGGTCGCGGTGCCGGGCGGCGCGGATACGGGGCCCGGCGTGCGGCCTGGGCGGCCGCGCGGGTCCGGGGCGCGGGACGCGGTGTGCCGGACCGCGGAGCGCGCGTCCGAGGAGCGCGCGTCTTGAGGAGCGCGCGTCTTGAGGAGCGCGCGTCCGATGAGTTCACGTCCGATGAGTTCACGTCCGGGGCGCACGGGGTTGTGGCGGGCAGGGCTGTGGCAGGCAGGCTGTGGTGTCCAGGGGTGGGTGCGATGGGGTGGCGTGACGGCGGTGTACGGAGCAGGAGTTGGGGATGGGAAGAAAGGTGAAGGAGAGTTGAGGTCGGGTTAAGAGGTGTGGGCTGGAAGGGAGTTGGGTCCGGGGCGCCGCGGTCAGGGGCTGGGCGGCACTCCGGTCGGGCCGTTGTCAGTGGCGGCTGGCACGCTGTACCCATGCTTGCGATCACCGTGCAGACCGAGACCGGGCCGGTCCACCCGCGCCCGGCCGACGGCGAACCGTCCAGCCCGCTGGGGCGGTTCGGCGGCTACGACGACCCGTTCGCGGTCCCCGAGCGGGTCCCCGGGCAGAGCCAGATGTTCGCGCGGATCCGGCGTGACGGCGAAGGCCCGTTCGTGGCGGGCCCGCGTGATGCCTGCGCCGCCGGGGACCGCCCGGTCTCGCCGGACGAGGTGCGGCCGGACGAGGCACGGTGGATAGCGGCGGGCCCGCCGGTGCGGTGGGTCGGCGATCCGGAGCAGGTCGTCGAAGCCGCCGGGCCGGGTCGGCGCAAGCGGCTGCCGGAGGGGGTCTGAGATGTCGGCGAACAAGTCCCTCTGGGGACGCCTCTCCGTCCTCGCTGCGGTCTCGTGGCCGGTCTCCGTGATCTCCCGGTCGGTCTCCGTCGGCTCCCGGTCGGTCTCGGTGGCCTCGCGGTGGGTCTCTTCGGTGCCCCCGCCGGCCCCTGGCTCCCGGTCGGGCTCGGCCGGGTCCCGGAGGGCGTCGGGCTCCTGGTGGGCGTCGGGCTCCCGCCCTGCCTCGGGCTCTCACCCGGCCTCAGGTTCCCCCACTGCCTCGGGTTCCCCCACTGCCTCGGGTTCCCGATCTACCTCGGCTCCCCAAGGGGGCGCGGGTTCCCGATGGGTCTCAGGTTCCCGATGGGTCTCAGACTCGCGACGGGTCTCAGGTTCCCGGTGGGTCTCAGGTTCCCGATGGATCTCATCCCTGTTCCCGTCCGCACCAAGGCCCTCGCCCATGCCCGAGTCCCCGCTCACCTCGGAGTCCCCGCTCACACCGAAGTCCATGATCACGTCGAAGTCTCCGCTCACATCGAAGCCCTCGTCCGCGCCTGGGTCCCCGTCCGCGTCAAAGCCCCCGGCCTCGTCCGGCCGCCCGTCCGTCTCCGCGCCGCCCGCTGCCGCCATGTCCCCGTCCGCATCCGAATCCCCGTCCACGTCAGCGTCCGCGCCTCCGGCCGAACTCCCGGCCACGCCCGTGCAGGCACCCCTGTCCGTGCCCCCGGCCGCCGCCACGCCCCCGCTCGCGCCCGTGTCCTCGGGCTCGGCCGGGCGGCGCCGGTTGCCCTGGGTCGCGCCGCTGTATGTCGTCGCCATAGGGGTGGGCGCGTACGCCGCCGCGCGGCTGCCGGGCGCTCGGCGGGCCGATTTGCTGCGCGCGCACTCCACCAACGTCGAGAATCTGCGGGCCCGCCAGTGGCGGACGCTGGTCACCAGTGCGGCGTTCCTTGAGGAGCCGCTGCCGTTGCCGTACAGCGCGGCGCTGCTCGCCGCCCTGGGCACGGCCGAGGCGCGATGGTGCCCGCGGCGGGCGGCCGGAGTGTTCGCGGCGGGTCATATAGGTGCCAGCCTGCTGGTCTACGCGGGTCTGCGCGGCCGGGTGCGCGCCGATCCGCCCGACGTGACGGCGCGGGCGATCGATGTCGGGGTGAGCTACGGGCTGAACGCCACGCTCGGCGCGCTCGCCATGACCGTTCCGCACCGTGGCGCGCGGACCGCCTCGACGGCCGGGCTGCTGGCGCTGGGCATCCGGCCGGTGCTGCGACCGGAGCGGACGTTCACCGACACCGGTCATCTGATAGCGATCGCGCTCGGGGTCGGCATCGGAGCGGGGATGGGCGCACGACGGGGTCGGTCACCAGCGCGGCGGTGAGCACGAGGTCCGGCCGGGCCGGGCCGGACGACAACGGGCCCCGTGCGGGCGATGCCGGTGACGGTCGCGGTGGCAGTCGCGGTCGCGGTCGCGGTGATGACCTTGGTGGCGATGGCCGGGGCGATGTCTGCCTCGGTGGCGTGGGCGGCGCCGGCCTCGGTGGCGGTGTCACTGGCGGCGCCGGCACCGCAGCCCGTCCGCCCCACCCCGGCCGACCCGCACCCCTCCCCCACCCACACCACCTACCGCTCGAACCACCAACCACCCACCACCCACGACCAATTACCAACCACGGCCTCCAACCACGGCCTCCAACCACCCACCCACCCGCCACGCCAGAACCCCCCTACGTCGCAGGCGCCGCCTCCCGTCCGACGCCCCTCGCCCGCAGACTGGCGCCGTAGCGGCGCAGGAGCAGGACGGCGGTGACGGCGAGGCCGGTGAGCAGGCCGAGCCAGATGCCGAGGGTGTGGAGTCCGGCGGCGTAGCCGAGGAGCCAGGCGGTGGGCAGGCCGATGACCCAGTAGCCGATGAGGGTGATGCGGAATCCGCTCTTGGTGTCGTCGAGGCCGCGCAGCAGGCCGACGCCGATGTTCTGTGCGCAGTCGAAGAACTGGAGGACGGCGATGACGAGGAGCAGGTGGGTGGCGATGGCGACGGCTTCGGCGTCCTTGGCGTCGCCGGTGTCGAAGAAGGGCCTCAGGACCAGGTGGGGCAGAGTGATGTAGAGGACCGCGACGACGGCCATGACGGCGGCGGCGCAGGCCAGCGCGGTGTTCTTGATGCGCAGCGCGGTGTCGGTGCGGCCGAGGGCGAGTTCGCGGCTGACGTTGATGGACGCGGCGTGGGAGAGGCCGACCGCGACCTGGAAGACGATGTAGACGAGCTGGTTGACGGCGGTGTGCGCGGCCAGGGCGGCGCTGCCGAAGGACCCGGCCATCAGGGCGGTGACGGAGAAGAACCCGGCCTCGGAACCGTAGGTCGCGGCGATGGGTATGCCGAGCTTGATGAGGCGGCGGACCGTGGCGCGGTCGGCCGCCGCGATGTTGAGGCTGAGCAGGGGGCCGAGGACCTCGTCCCGCTTCGCGGAGGCGTACAGGGCGAGGAAGGAGAGCAGGTAGACCAGCGAGGTGGCCACGCCGACGCCGGGCAGGCCCAGCTTCGGCAGGCCCCAGGTGCCGTGGATGAGCGCCCAGTTGACGGCTGCGTTGACGGCGACGGAGGCGATGGTGATCTGGAGCAGGGCCTGCGGGCGGCGCATGCCGACGGTGAACTGGCGGATGGCCTGGAACCACAGGCAGGGCACCAGGCCGGGCGCGAGCGCGAGCAGCATCGTCTGTGCGCGGTCGACGACGTCGGCCTCCTGGCCGAGCGGGGTGAGTGCCTGGCCGATGAGGAGCATCAGGACGGCTCCGGCCACCCCGGCGAGGGTGGCCACCGCCAGGCTGGCGCGGACGATCCGGCGGACCTCCTCACTGCTCTCCGCCGGTTCACCGGCTCCGCCGTTCTCCGCCGGTTCACCGGCTCCGCCGCGCTCCCGGCCGGCGTCCGGTGCCCCGGAGCCCTGTGCCGCTTCCGCCCGTGCGGAGGCCGCGGCGATCTGGTTGCCGACGGAGGTGACCAGCCCCACGCCCATGGTGCGCAGTTGGTTGAAGATGACGATGGCCAGCCCCCCTGCCGCGAGGTCGACCGTGCCGAGCAGCCCCATCATGACGGTGTCGGTGGTGGTCAGGGCCACCTGCGCGAGCTGGGTGAGGATGAGGGGGACGGCGAGGGTGGCCAGGGCACGGCTGTCGCGGAGGAGGGTGATCAGCTGCATGGCGGCATCAGTTCCTGCGGAGTTTGGTGAGCGTTTCGTCGATCTCGCGTTCCACGGCGGGGTCGATGAGGTTGCGGGCGTTCATCCAGTCGTCGTCGAAGACGGTGTCCAGGTACTTTTCGCCGCCGTCGTTGACCAGGGCGACCATAGTGGTGCCCGGGGGCAGGGCGGGCAGCCGGGTGAGGGCTTCGTGGACGACGCCGCCGGCGGAGCCGCCGATGAGGAGGCCGGTACGGGCGACGGCGCGGGCGGTGGCGAACGCCTCGATGTCGCCGACCTTGACGCCTTCGTCGATCAGGTCGTAGTCGACGAGCGCGCCGATCTCGGCGCCTTCGGGGGTGCCGGTGCCGGACTGGTAGTAGTCGTGGGCGGGGCCGCCGAACGCGATGGAGCCCTTGGGTTCGACGCCGATCACGGTGACGCCGGGCACCAGGGTGCGCAGTTCGCGGGCGGTGCCGCAGAGCGCGCCGCCGGTGCCCACCGCGCCGATGAGGACGTCGAGATGCCCGTCCAGGGCCTGATGCAGTTCGTGGGCGACCGGGAAGTAGCCGATGCCGTTGCTGGGGTTGTTGTGCTGCTCGGTGAAGATCGTGTTGTCCTGGCCGCGGGCCATGTCCTCGGCCAGTTCCTCACGGGCGGCGGTGGCCAGTTCGTCGGTGCCGTCCTCGGCGACGTAGACGAGTTCGGTGCCCAGTGCCCGCATGGCGCGCAGTTTGTCGGCGCAGGCGTGGTGGTCGACGACGGCGGTGAAGGTGTAGCCGCGTTCGGCGGCGATGACCGCCAGTCCCAGGCCGGTGTTGCCGGAGGTGGACTCGATGATGCGGCCGCCGGGCCGCAGTTCGCCGCGTGCCTCGGCGTCGAGGACCATCTGGCGGGCCATGCGGATCTTGGCGGTGCCGGTGGGGTTGTACATCTCCAGTTTGAGCAGGAGGCGGCTGCCGGTCTCGGTGCGGCAGAGCTCGAAGAGTGGGGTGTATCCGATGAGGTCGGATATGCGGGAGACCACGGCGGGGCGCGCGAGGGCCTCGTTCATGGGGGAACTCCTGGGGCAGGTGAGGGGAGGTCAGAGTGCGGGGCGGCGGTCCAGGCGCCAGCGCGGGCGGGCGCCGAGGCGGTCCAGGACAACTTTGGGCGGCAGCGCCAGATCGTGGAAGGGGGACTCGTTGGAGTCCATCTGGTAGCCGGCCGTGTTGGGGTAGACCAGCAGGTCTCCGACGCGGGGGCGGGCGGGGAAGGGGATCTTGCGCCAGGTGAGCAGGTCGGAGTCCAGGCAGGAGGCGCCGCCCACACAAGCGGGGTGGACGTCGTCGCCGTGGGCCCGGCCGGCGGGGGTCACCAGCTGCGGGTCGGGGAGGTATTCGCTGTTGAACCACTGCTCGGACAGGCTCAGGCTGGTGCCGTCGACCGTGACGATCCGGTAGCCGTCGCGGTCCTTGACGCCCTGTACGCGGAAGACGGACGCGCCCGCCGTGTCCAGCAGGGCGCGGCCCGGTTCCGTCAGCAGCCGCGTGCCGGTCTCGCGGAGGCGGGCGGCCAGGGTGGTGTGCCCGTTCGCGGGGACGGTGGCCAGGATCTCGCGCAGCGCGTCGGCTCCGGCGACCGGTGAGTGGTAGGGGTAGAAGTCGGCGTTCCGGAACGTCTTGCCGGCGTGGTAGTGCTCGGGGCGCTGGCCGGCGAGGAAGGTGTGCCAGTGGCCGGCGGAGGTGTAGTCGACGGCGAAGCCGCCGCCGATGCTGATCCGGTCCGCCGGGAGTCCCAGGGCCCGCGCCCGCAGGCACCAGTCGAGGAGTTCGCCGGCGAGGTCGGCGCGCGGCCGGGTGGCGTAGCCGGCGAGGTGGAAGCTGAAGCCCTCCATGCGTACCGCGTCCCCGGCGCGTACGCACCGGTCCAGGGCCGCCGTCAGCTCGGTGTCGGGCATGCCGAAGCGGCTGTGCGGCTGGGCGGGCGGGAGCCGGCGGAGCAACAGCCGGGCGGGGCGTCCCGCGCCGTTCTGGGCGAGGGTGCTGAGCAGGTCGAGTTCGTCGAGGGCGTCCACCGCGATCAGGCTGCCGTGGCGGACGGCCAGGCGCAGCAGTTCCTCGCTCTTGGCGGGGCCGGTGACCACGAGGTGCTCGCCGCGTACGCCGTGCCCGAGGGCCTGGCGCAGTTCCGGGGCGCTGGCGACGTCCACGCCCGCGTCGTCGGCGGCGCAGCGTTCCAGCCATACGGCGGCCTTGTTGGCCTTCTTCGCGTAGTACACCTGCCCCGCCACACCGGCGTCGCGCAGCGCGGTGCGGAAGGCGGCGAGGTTGGCGTCGAACCGGTGCGGCAGCAGGAAGTGGAAGGGGCCGCCGAAGGCGTAGGACAGCTCGTGCAGCAGGCCGCTGTCCAGCACCTGGTCGGTTTCGGGGTCGGGGTGGGCCGGCAGGGTCGGCAGGTCCGTGGTGCGCGGGCCGGTCACCGCCACAGCGCCACCTGCTGCCCCAGGCCCTGGTCGATGGCGAGTTGGGCGAAGCGGTGGCCGAGGGCGATGTCGGTGACGACGAGCCCGCTGTTGTAGGCGAAGACGTGTTCCCGCGCCGAGCGGCGGCCGGCGGTGATGCCCGCGATGACCGGCGGGAACTCGGTGTCGACGGCCGGGAATCCGCCGGTCGCGTCGGCCATGTCGGTGCCGGTGACCTTCATCTGCGCCTCGCTGGTGGCCACTACGCGGTCGGCGCGGTGGAGGGTGGAGGGCGCCAGCCCGTGGCCGACGAGGACGGTGAGCGCGCCGGGCTTGAGCCAGTCGGCCTCGACCGCGGCGGTGGTGTGGCCGCCGGCCGTGGCGATGATGATGTCGGCGTCGGCCGCCGCGGCCCGCAGGTCGGTGACGACCTCCAGGTCCCGGTCGGGGAAGTGGGTGCGCAGCTGCTCCCGTACGGCGGCGATGCCCTCGGGGTGGGTGCCGGAGAGCATCAGGCGCGTCAGGTCCGGCAGGGTGGTCAGCAGGAACGGCAGGGCCAGGCGCCCCTGGGTGCCGGTGCCGATGACCAGGGCGCTGCGGGCGCCGGGCCGGGCGCATTCGCGGGCCAGCAGCGCGGAGACGGCCGGGGTGCGCAGCGCGCCGATGCGGCCGCAGTCCATCATCGCGACCGGCAGGCCGGTGACGTCGTCGTAGAGGGTGAGGGCGGTGTAGTAGTGCTGCTCCGCGCGGCCCTTGTCCAGACCGTGTTTGTACGAGGTCTTGACGGCGACGACGTTGCGGGAACCGTCCCGGCCGAGCATCGCGTAGGAGACGGAGTGGCCGTCGGCGGGCCGCACGGTGAGTTTGCGGGGGTTGTCCGACCGGCCCGCGGCCAGGGTGCGGTAGGCGCCCTCCACTGTGTCGACGACGTCGGTCAGGGTGATGTCGATTCCGGCGAGGTCGCTGGTGGACAGTACGCGCAGGGTGCTGTCGTCGGCGGGTATGCCGGGGGCGGCGTCGGCCGCCGGGTTCTTCGTCTCGGTCATGTCCGTCCTCGGTGGGTGGGTGGTCAGGCGGCGTGGGCTTCGACCGCGGCCTGACCGTAGCCGTGTTCGGCGGCCTCGGCCGGCGGGCGGGTGCGCCGCCCGGGGACGCGGACGGAGGCGCGCTTGAGCCAGCGGTCGGTGCCGTCGTAGCGGGCCCGGAACGGGACGCGGCCGTGGACGACGAGGTCGTTGTCGACGATCAGCACCTCGCCCGGACGCAGGCTCACGGCGACCGAGACGCGGGCGAGTTCGTCGGCGAGCCGCCCGTACGCGGCCCGGTAGGCGGGCGGGGCGTCGGCCACCGGGGTGTAGGCGGGGTCGAAACGCAGCGTCAGGCCGTCCTCGGCGCGGAAGAGGACGGGGACGGCGGGCGGGCGTCCTCCGTCGAAGTCCCGGGCCACGGTGTACGCGTCGTCGGGCAGGATCGGCAGCGCGGGCCGGGTCAGCAGCGCGATATCGGCCTCGTCGAGCCGGGCCTTGCGGATGCTGGCGGCGGTGGTGGCGATGTCGTCGTGGTTGCGCAGGCAGCCGAGCATCAGCAGATGGGCGCGGCCGGGGTGGAAGGCGTCCTCGGTGTGCGGGCTGAGCAGCACGGTGCTGCTGGCGCCGGTCTGTTCGGTCTCGTGGCCGGGGGCGGGCACGATGTTGTGGACGAAGCGGCCGTTCTGCTGTCCTTCCCAGGCGAGGGGGTTGCCCATGACCGTGGCGAGCAGCAGCAGGACGATGTCGTGGACGGCGGCGCTGTCGCCGGCGGCGGCCCAGCCGGCGGGGGTGGGTCCTGTCTCGTCGTCGTCGGCGTCGAGGCCCCGCAGGACGAACAGGCCGTCGTCGGTGTCGACGGGGCGCAGCTGGTGGCGGACGGGTTCGCTCAGTCCGGCGGCGGACTCGGCGACGCGGGCCAGGAGTTCGGGCGAGGTGGCCGAGGTGCCGAATTCGGTGTGGATCTTCTCGGCGGCCCGGCGCAGTTCTTCGGCGCCGGCGGTGTCGAGTGGGCGGACGGGGGCGGTTCCCGTGCTCATGTCGAGGCGGTCCGTTTCCGTTGAGGGCGGCGAACGAGGGCGGCGATCGGGTCCGCGCGCGGCTCCCCGGGCATGGCGGAGCGCGCTCTGCGGCCGGGGTACGGGACGGTTCGGTGCGCGGTCTCCGTACCCGGCGTCCGGCGGATGTGAGGAAGCTACCCACTCGACTTAGGCAAGGCAAGCCTAACTATTTTTCACTTCTGTGCACACCCACGGAACTTCCCGCCCCACCACGCGGAACTCCCGCCCCACAAGGGGCCGATCACCACCCCGCGAGCACCGGCCGACGGCAGCCGACGGAGGCCGGGCACTATCGGTGGACCCCGCACTCTTGTGAAAATGGCCGTCATTAGGATAGGCAACCCTAAGAATTTGCGGACGAGTGGAGCGAGGGCGACGTGGACTGGAACAGGCGCCAGGTGCTGTGGGCCGGCGGCGGCATAGGCGCGGCCGCGCTGCTCGCCGCCTGCGGGGGCGGCAAGGAAGCGGCGACCTCCGGTTCCGGCGGCACTCCGCAGAAGGGCGGCACACTGCGCGTCGGCGCCCTGGGCCGCGCCTCCGCCATCACCCGCGACCCGCACGGCAATCAGGGCAACGAGAGCGACTATCTCGTCATCGCCCTGGTCCACGACACCCTCACCGCACCGGGTCTCAAGGAGAACACCGTCGGCCGCCTCGCCTCCGCCTGGAAGCCCTCGGCGGACCTCAAGACCTGGCGCTTCACCATCGCCAAGGGGGCGACGTTCCACGACGGGAGCCCGGTCACCGCCGAGGACGTGGTCTGGTCGCTGCGCCGCCTGCGCAACACCCCCGCCGGAGCGGCCCGCCTGCCCGGAATCACGGCGGACCACATCACCGCCGACGGCAAGGACACCGTCGTCCTCGTCTCCGACTTCGCCAACGCCGATCTCCCCATGATCACGCGTCTGTCGACGTTCATCCTCAAGAAGGACACCCCCGACAAGGACATCGCCAAGGCACCGGGCACCGGCCCGTTCAAGCTCGACTGGTACCGCGGCGGCAACGCCCGGCTGCTGCGCAACGAGCACTGGCACGGCGGCCCGGTCCCGCTCGACGCCATCGAGGTGACCATGTTCGAAAGCCCCCAGGCGATGGCGAACGCGATGCTGTCCGGTCAGATCGACCTGGCCTCCAACGCCGGCGCCGTCGCGGCCCGCACCGCCGGTGCGCGTAAGGACATCCAGGTCGTCCGGCGCCCGAACGATATGGCGATGCCCCTCGTGATGCGCACCTCCGGCGGCCCGTTCGCCGATCCCCGGGTCCGCGAGGCGATGAAGCTGATCGTGGACCGCGAGGCCATGGTCAAGCAGGTCCTGTCCGGATACGGCACCGTCGCCAACGACATCCTGGGCACCGGCGACCCCGGCTACGCCAAGAACATCCCGCAGCGCACCCGCGACCTCACCAAGGCCAAGCAGCGGCTCACGGAGGCCGGGTTCGACTTCGGCAAGACCTACCAGCTGGTCACCACCGAGGACATCGCCGGGCTCGCGGAGTCCGCCACCCTGTTCGCCGCCCAGGCCCGCGAGGCCGGCGTCAAGGTCGAGGTCGTCAAGCAGGAGTCCGGCACCTTCTACGACAAGACCTGGCTCAAGGGCGACTTCTACACCAACTACTGGGGCACCAACGACTCCGTGGTCTTCTTCGCGTCCAAGACCATGACCACCGGAGCCGGGCAGAACGAAGCCGGCTGGTCGGACAAGGACTTCGACGCCGCGTACCACAAGGCCATCGCCACCGGCTCCCCCGAGGCCCGCGCCGCCGCCCTGCGCGACCTCCAGCAGATCGAGCACGACCGGTCCGGCCACCTCCTGTGGGGCATGGCCGACGGCATCGACCTGGCCGCGCCCAAGGTGCACGGCCTGCCCGCACTCCCCGGCTACGGACGCGTCCAGCTCGAACACGTCTGGCTGGCCCGGTGACCGACACCACCGCGCCACCGGCCGAGGCCGCCGCCCGGCCCGCGGCGGCCCCGGCCGCGCGCCGGGCGGGCGTCCTGGCGGTCCGCGTCGCCGCCGTGCTCGCCAAGCGCCTCGTGATGCTGCTGGTCCTGCTCGCCGTGGTGTTCGCCGCGATCGAGCTGCTGCCGGGCGACGCGGCCTCGGCCACCTCCGAACGCGGTGAGGGCGCCGCCGGTCTCGCGGCCCGCCGCCATCTGCTGGGCCTGGACCGGCCCGTGTGGGAACGCTTCTGGGACTGGATCACCGCCCTTCCCACCGGCGACCTGGGCACCTCCGCCCGGGGCCAGCACGTCACCGATCTGCTCGCCGCGCCGCTGCCCAACACCCTTCTCCTGGGCGGCACCGCCTTCGTCCTGACCGTGCTCGGCGCCCTCGCCCTGGGCCTCTGGGCCGCCGCACGTCCCCGGGGCGCGGTGGACCGCATCGTGGATCTCACCTCCACCGCGGCCTTCGCCCTGCCCGAGTTCGTGGTCTCCATCGGTCTGCTGCTGGTGCTGTCCCTGTGGACCGGCTGGCTGCCCGCCGCCACCGTCACCGGTGCCGACGGCTCGCCCGCCACCTGGACCATGCTCGTCATGCCGGTGCTGGCCCTGGCCGTCCCGCAGACCGGCTGGAACACCCGCATCGTCCGCGCCGCCCTCGCCGACCAGGCCGCCGCCCCGCACGTCGAAGCGGCCCGCCTCGACGGCCTGTCCACCTCGCGCGTCCTGCTGCGGCACGCCCTGCCCGGCGCCTGGCCCGCCATCGCCACCGGCGTCGCCACCTCCACCGGCATGCTGCTCGGCGGCGCCGTCGTCGTCGAAACCCTCTTCAACTACCCCGGAATCGGCACCGTACTGGCCGGCGCCGTCGCGGACCGCGACACCCCGGTCATCGCGGGCGTCGTCGCCTGCGCCGCCGCCGTCATCACGCTCGTCCTGCTCCTCGCCGACCTCGTCCGCGCCCGCACCCTGGGAGCCCGCTCATGAGCGCCGCGACCGTGTCCGACGGCCGGCGCCTGCGCCGCGCCCGGCCGGGGGCCCTGCTCCGCGTCGCCCCCGCCGCGCTGCTCGTACTGGCCGCCCTGGCCGGTCCGCTGCTCGCCGCGGAGCCCGTCGACAAGCCCGTCACCGCCCCCTACGGCGAGGCCGGCGCGGACGCGCTGCTGGGCGGCGACCAGCTCGGCCGGGACGTGCTGAGCCGTCTCCTCCACGGGGGCGGCGCCCTCATCGCCGGCGCCCTGACGGTCGCGGCCGTGGTCACGCTGCTGGCCACCCTGCTCGGCTGCTTCGCCGCCGTCAGCCCACGCACCGGACGGCTCGTCGAACGCGCCGCGGACACCGCCATCCTGCTGCCGCCGGTGCTCGGCATCATGCTGCTCGCCCTGGCCTGGCCCGGCGGCGGGCGCCTCGCGATCACCGTGGCCGCCATCGTGCTGGGCACCCCGTACGCGGTACGGATCGTCGCCGGCGCCGCCGCCCCGCTCGCCGCCACCGGGTTCGTCGAGGCGGCCGTCGCGAGCGGGGAACGCGTGGGACACCTGGCGCTCCGGGAGATCCTGCCCAATCTGCGCGCCACCGTGCTCGCCCTGTTCGGCCTGCGCTTCGTCGATGCCGTGTACGTCATCTCCATGGCCGGTTTCCTGCAACTCGGGCCCCAGCCCCCCGAGGCGGACTGGGCGTTGATGATCCGGGAGAACGCGCCCGGCATCCTCCTCAACCCCTGGGCCGTCGTCGCCCCCGCCCTCGCCATCGGCCTGCTCGCCATCAGCGTCAACCTCGCCACTGATGCCCTGGCCCCCGCCGCCGCACGCAAGGCTGCCCTTCGATGACCACCACCCGGCACCCCGCCACGCCCGCCGACCGCATACCCCGGGACGGCCGGACAGACCTGCCCGACGCCCCGCCGCCGGTCACCGTCACCGGCCTCGGAATAGCCCTGCCCGACGGCCCGGCCCTGCTGCGCACCAGCAGCCTCACCGTGCGGGCCGGCACGATCACCGCCCTCACCGGCCCCTCCGGCTCCGGCAAGACCACCCTGCTCCGCGCCCTCGTCGGCGACCTCCCGCACGGCGCGCGCGTCACGTCCGGCACCGTGTCGGTCCTCGGCCAGGACGTCTTCGCCCTCGCGCCCGACGCGCTGCGCGCGCTCCGCCGCCACCGCGTCGCCTACGTCGGCCAGGACCCCGGCTCCGCCCTCAACCCCCGGATGCGCGCGGGCCGTCTGATCGCCGAGGTCGCCGCCGACCGCTCGCCCGCGGCCGTCGCGGCGCTGATGGCCGAATGCCGGCTGCCCGAGACGCTCGTCCACCACCGCCCGGGGGCGCTGTCCGGCGGACAGCAACGCCGGCTCGCCCTCGCCCGCGCCCTGGCCCGGCGGCCCGCCGTCCTCCTGCTGGACGAACCCACCGCCGGACTCGACAACGCCCTGCGCGACGAGATCGCCGGCCTCCTCCGGCGCCTCGCCACCGACCGCGGCGTCGCCATCGTCCTGGCCTGCCACGACCCTCGGCTCGTCGAGGCGTGCGCCGACGCCGTCACCGTCCTCGGCGCCCCCGCCGGAACGCCCGGAAACCCCTCCGGACCGCCGGACCGGCTGGCGCGGACCGGCCTTCCCGCACCGGCCGCCGTCCCCGCCGCCGACGGCCTGCGCGCCACGGACCTGTCCGTTGCCTTCACCCACCAGGGCCACACCCACCACGCGCTGCGGGACGCGGACTTCCACGCCCCGGCCGGCACCGCCACCGGCATCATCGGCCCCTCCGGATCCGGTAAATCCACCCTCCTGCGGACGCTGGCGGGGCTCCAGACGCCGGTCTCCGGCACGCTCACCTGGCACGGCGAGCCCCTGCCGGTGCCCGCTCGCAAGCGGAGCCGCGACCAGCAGCGGCGCATCCAGCTGGTCCCGCAGAACCCCCTCGGCGCCCTCAACCCCGCCCGCACGATCGGCGCGTCCCTCACCCGCCCGCTGCAACTCCACCGGACCGCCGGCCGGGCGGAGCGGCCCGACCGGGTCGGCCGGCTCCTCGACGACGTCGGTCTCCCCCGCGACTTCGCCGACCGCTATCCCCACGAGCTGTCCGGCGGGCAGCGCCAGCGCGCCTCCATCGCCCGCGCCCTCGCCGCCGAGCCCGACCTGCTGCTCTGCGACGAGGTCACCTCCGCACTCGACCCGGCGACCGCCGTCGCGGTCATGGAGCTGCTCACCCGGCTGCGCACCGAACGCCGGCTGACACTCGTGCTCGTCAGCCATGAGCTGGACCTCATCGCCGCCTACACCGACACCGTCCACCGTCTCGACGCGGGACGCATCCACGCGGCGGGCCCGAGCGAGGACGTGGCGGACGCCGGAGGACGGTGAGGGTGCGACCGCCGTCCCGCCGCGGATGCCGCCCGACGGCATCCGCGGCACCCTCGGGGTCGGTGTGAGCGGAAACCGACGCCAGTACGAGGGACAGATCACCGACTGTCTGGTTCAATAGGGCGCATGGCCAGCCTCACCGATACCGCGACAGGTCGCAGCGACCTTGAGCCTTTCTGGCCCTCCCGGCAGGCGCACGCGTACGACCGTCTGTGTTGCCGCGCGCACTGAGCGCGGGCCCGCACCCCCTTTCCCGACGCCGCTGACCGGCGTCTCCAGCCCTGCCCGCGCGCACGACGTCCCCGACGACCCTCTGCGCGAAAGAGCTGACCCCCGATGACGAACGTCCGTACGCTGCCCGCCCCTTCCGCACTGGCTCCCCTCCCCGCCGTCCCCGCACCGCACCGCCAGCGGTTGCGCGCCGTGGCGCCCGACGAGGTGCCGCCCGTCGCCGAACTCCTGAACTCCGGCGCGACCTGGCTGCCGGCGCCGCAGCACACCCTCCCCGTGCTGCCGGGCCAGCCGCCGATGGTCGGCTATCTGGTGCTCGTACCGGCCGACCAGGCCGCCACCGGCCCGCAGCGGACCGCCGAACGGCCGGTGACCACCGGCGACGAGACCGTGCGGATCGACCCCGAACAGCGGACCGTGCAGGTCCAGGGCCGGACGCTGGACCTGACCTACCTCGAATTCGAGCTGCTGGCCCATCTGGTCGCGCATCCGCACCGGGTGCACACCCGCGACCAGCTGGTGACCACGGTGTGGGGGTACGGCCACGTGGGCGACGGCCGCACCGTCGATGTCCATATCGCCCGGCTGCGCCGCAAGTTGGGCATCGAGCACCGGTCGTCGATCGTGACGGTGCGGCGGGTCGGCTACAAGTACGTACCGGGCATCTGAGACGCCGGTGCCGGGGCCCGTTCCGGCTCCGGCACCCGTGCGCCGCCAACCGGCGGGTCCGGGACGGCCGGTACGTCCCACACGGGGCGCGGCGCCTCGCCCATGACGGCCGTCCGGGCCAGCGCCGCCAGGGTGCGGCGGTCGCGCCCGGCCGGCAGGCCCGGGTGCGCCGCGACCCGTACCGTCAGGCCGCGCGCGGTGAGCACCCGGCGCAGCGAGGAGACGAAGGTGTCCGTGCCGCAGAACGCGGCCACCGTGCTGGGACGGGCGTGCTGGGTGTAGGTGAGGGTGACCGGCCGGACCGGGGCGCCCGCGTCGATCGCGGCCTGGAAGGTGGCGCGGCGGAAGGCGCCCTGCGCCGGGGTGCACCAGGTGGTGGCCTGCGGAAAGACCGCCACCGAGTGCCCGGCACCCAGCAGCTCGGTCAATTCTCTTACGGCGTGCGGGAGTTGGCGCGGGCTGGTGCGGTCGATGAAGTGCGTACCGGCACTGCGGGCCAGGCCGCCGACGACCGGCCAGCCGCCGACCTCGCGCTTGGCGAGCAGGGTCACCGGTTCGACGGCGAGCAACGCGAGGATGTCGAGCCAGGAGATGTGGTTGGCGACGACGAGGGTGCCGGGGCCGCCGTGGCGCTCGGCCCCCGGGGCGGCCGGGCGCGGCACCCGCAGTCCGTCGTCCGCGGTCTCCAGGCGGATGCCGAGCGCGGTGAGCAGCGCGCGGGCATGGGCGCGCAGCAGCGCCGGGTCGGGCGGTCGTCCGCCGTCCGCCGGGGTGCCGCGCACGGCCAGCGCCCGGCGCACCGCGCGGGCGAACGCGACACCGCGCCGGGCGGCTTCGGCCGCCGGCACCGGCGGTACGGCGTGCCGGGCGCACTGCGGGGTGCAGGCGGACCAGATGTCCCAGGGGCCGTTCACCGCTGCTCCAGGAAGTAGCGGCGGTAGCGGTCGTCGAGCCGCGCCATGTCCAGGACCACGAAGAAGTCGGCGACGTCGAACTCCGGGTCGTACGCGGGCGCACCGCAGATCCAGGCGCCGACCCGCAGATAGCCGCGCAGCAGCGGGGGCAGCTGCGCGGCGCGGGGGCCGCCGGGCACGAGCTCGGAAAGGGGGGCGGCGGGCTCCCAGGGGTGGTGCGGGGTGACCTGGAGTGCGGGCGGTGCGGCGTGGCGGGTGCGGCCCAGCTCCCAGGCGTGCGCGGCGGCGGTGCCCCCGTCGGCGAGCGGGACGGAGGCGCAGCCCGCGAGATAGCGGTGGCCGGAGAGCAGGGTGTAGCGGGCGAGGGCGGACCACATCAGCTGGATGACGGCGCCGCCGCGGTGGTCGGGGTGCACACAGGAGCGGCCGGCCTCGATGAGCGAGGGGCGCAGCGCTTCCAGGGCACCGAGGTCGAACTCGCCGTCGGAGTAGAGCCGCCGGCTGCGGCCGGGCGGCAGCAGCCGGTAGGTGCCGACGGTCTCGCCGGTGGCGGTGTGGGTGACGACGAGGTGGTCGGCGAGCGCGTCGAGGGCGTCGATGTCGTGGCCGGCCAGCGGGGAGTGCAGGGTCGCGCCCAGTTCCTCGCCGAAGACCTGGTGGCGCAGCCGTTGCGCGGCCCGGATCCGCTCGGGCGTGCCGGCGATCTCGGCGGTGTAGGCGGGGACGGTGGCCGGGTCGGCGGGGGCCGGGGCCGAGGGGGGAGCGGATGCCGCGGGAGCGGGCGCGGGTATGGCGGTGGGTGCGGGTATGGCGGTGGACGCGGTCGTTGCCCTGCTCATGGGAGCCCTCCTTGGGGAGTGGGGAGGCGGTGGGGTCGCGGGCGTGAGCCGGCGGAACGGGTGCGGGGCCCACGGATGGTGCGGGTCGCGGATGATGCCGGGTCAGGTTCCGTACCGGGCGCACAGGTGGTGCCACGTACCCCCTGGCCCGGGGGCGTAACCCCATGACCTGGCGTTCTCCACCCGGCAGACTGTTCCCGTGTCCGGCGTCCGGGCGCGTGAAGCGCGAGGAGCGTACAGATGAGGGTCCGCGGAACACTGGTCGCCGGGGTGCGGGGGCTGGGGCTCTCCCTGGTCGCGCACGGCGGATCGCTGGCGCTGTTCGTGCTGACCGTGCTGTCCATGGCGCTGATGGTGCTGGGGGTGGGCATCCTCACCACTCCGGTCGTGGTGTCCTGGGCCCGGTCCTTCGCCCAGCTGCGCCGGGTATGGGGGTACGAGGTGGCCGGGCTGCGCATCCCGGCGGCGTACCGCCCCTTCCCCGCCCGGCTGCGGCGCGGTCCGCTCGGCCAGGCGCAGCGCTGCGCCGTGCTGCTGCGGGACCCGGCGACCTGGCGGGAGCTGCTGTGGCTGCCGGTGGATCTGTCGGCCGGTTTCCTGCTGGTACTGCTGCCGCCCTCGCTGGTCGGCTACGGCGTGGGGTTCGTCCTGCTGCCGCTCCTGCACTGGCTGACCGGCCTGGGCGGCGAACTGCTGGGCCTGGGCGCGCTGACCACCGGCCGCCCCGGGCTGATCTACGCGCTGGTGCCGGTCGGCGCCGGGCTGCTGGTACTGGCCCGGTACGCGAACCCGGCGCTGCTGCGGGCCCACTTCCAGCTCGCCGCGGTGTTCCTCACCCCGCCCAGGGCCGAACTGGCGGCCCGGGTGGCGCGGCTGACCGAGACCCGGCACGACGCGGTGGACGCGTCCGCCGCCGAACTGCGCCGCATCGAGCGGGATCTGCACGACGGCGCGCAGGCCCGGCTGGTGGCGGTGGGCATGAGCCTGGGGGCGATCGAGGCGCTGATCGAGAAGGACCCGGCGCGCGCCAAGGAGCTGGCGGGCCGGGCCCGCCGGTCGTCGGCCGAGGCGCTGACCGAGCTGCGTGATCTGGTCCGCGGTATCCATCCGCCGGTGCTGGCCGAACGCGGACTGGGCGATGCGGTACGGGCGCTGGCGCTGCGGACGGCGCTGCCGGTCGAGGTGACGGCCGAGCTGCCGGGGCGGCTGCCCGCGCCGGTGGAGTCGGCCGCGTACTTCGCGGTCAGCGAGATCCTGACGAACGCCGCGAAGCACTCGGGGGCCGAGCGGGTGCGGGTGGACATCCGGTACGCCGATGCCCTGCTGCGGATCGCGGTGACGGACGACGGACGGGGCGGCGCCGTGCTGCACTCCGGCGCTGCGGACGACGCCGGGGGCGGGGCGCCGGGCTCCGGGCTGCGCGGCGTCGAACGGCGGCTCGGTACATTCGACGGCGTCCTCGCCGTCAGCAGTCCCGTCGGCGGCCCGACCCTGGTCACGATGGAGATTCCGTGCGCGTAGTACTCGCCGAAGACCTCTTCCTGCTGCGCGACGGACTGGCGCGGATGCTGGAGGCGTTCGGCTTCGAGATCGTCGCGGCGGTGGCGAGCGGGCCCGAGCTGACCCGGGCGCTGGCGGAGCTGACGCCGGACGTCGCGGTCGTCGACGTCCGGCTGCCGCCGTCCTTCACCGACGAGGGCCTGCAATGCGCGCTGGCCGCCCGCCGGGCGCGGCCCGGTCTGCCCGTACTGGTGCTCTCCCAGCATGTGGAGCAGCTGTACGCGCGCGAGCTGCTGGCCGACGGGAGCGGCGGGGTGGGCTATCTGCTCAAGGACCGGGTGTTCGACGCGGAGCAGTTCACCGACGCGGTGCGGCGGGTGGCGGCCGGCGGTACGGCGATGGATCCGCAGGTCATCGCGGAGCTGCTGACGCGGCGTGCGCGGGACCGGCCGATGGCGAAGCTGTCGCCGCGCGAGCTGGAGGTGATGGAGCTGGTGGCGCAGGGCCGGTCCAATGCGGCGATAGCGGCGCGGCTGGTCATCACGGAGCGCGCGGTCGCCAAGCACACCTCCAGCATCTTCGGCAAGCTCGGGCTGCCGCCGTCGGACGACGACAACCGGCGGGTGCTGGCCGTCCTGGCCTACCTGGACCGGGGCTGACGGGCGGTGCCCGGACCCGGGCCGGGCAGGCCGTTCCCGGGCCCGGTCCGACGGGCGGCTCCCGGACCTGGGCCGACGTCCCGTCAGCGGACCGTACCCGCCCCGGAACCGCCCCGCGGCCGGACGCCGAGCGGCGTCCGGCCGACCCCAACTCCCCCACCGGCGCCCGCGGGACGGCCGGGTTCCGCCGCTGGAACGTCGCTCGGCCACCGCGTACGCTGACCGGGACGGATCACGAGCGAGGGGATCACGGTATGAGTGCCGCAGCTGAGAAAGAGTGGCTCTACGCCCTCGACATCTCCGACGCCACCTGGCAGCGCGCCCCCGGCGAGTCCGAGGAGGCGGTGGAGATCGCCTTCCTGGAGCGCGGGGCGGTGGCGATGCGCAACTCCACGGAGCCGGAGGTGGTGTTGCGCTATACCGAGGCGGAGTGGCGCGCCTTCGTCCTCGGCGCGCGGGACGGCGAGTTCGACCTGGCAGTGGGGCCGCCGCCCGGCGCCTGAGGTGCCCGCGCGGGACCCGAATCCTGTGATGATCACCCGTCGGGGCGAAAGCGCCCCTCGGTGACCATCACAGGATTCACTCGTTTTACGGAACGTGGAGCAGCAGCAGGCGGCAACCCCGCGTCCGGACCCCACCTCCGCCGACCGCTTCGACGGCCTCGTCGACGTCGAACAGGCCGAGGCCGCGCTGGTCGAGCACTACCCACGGCTGGTACGGCTGGCCTATCTCATCCTCCCGCCGGGTGCGAGCCGCAGCCGGCGGGTGCTGGCCGCCCATGCGGTAGTGCAGCGTTCCCTGCCGCGCCGGCCCACCGCCGCCCGCGGCCCCGCACTGCCCGCCCCGTGCGGCGGCGCGGACCCGGCGGCCGCGCCCGGCTACGCCTGCGTACGGCTGCGGGTGCTGCGGACCGCGCTCGGCACCGGGCGGGGATGGCGGCGGTGGCTGCCCGTACCGCCGCCGCTGCTCCCCCGGGTGTGGGGGCTGCGGCTCTCCCCGCGGTCCGGCGGCGCCGATGAACTGGCCCTGGAACAAGCACTGTCGGCGCTCTCCGCGCCGGGGCGGGCCGCGTTCGCGCTGTGCGGTCCGGAGCGGCTGACGGAGGCGGACGCGCTCCGGGTGCTGGCGGCCGCCGGGGTGGCCGACACCCGGGAGGCGCTGGACGAGGCGGCGCGGACCGCGACACCGGCCGGCAGCCGGGACCGGTCGCCGGTGGAATCGGCGGAGTTCGACCCCTGCGCCTTGCAGGCCCGGCCGACGGACCTGATCCGGCGGCGGCAGCACGTCCGGGCGGTGCTGGCGGGGGGTGCGGCGGTGCTGGTGTGCGGGGCGCTGCTGGGGCTGCCCGGTGGCGGCTGGGGCCCGGCGGGTCCGGACGGCCCGGGTGGTGCGGCCGCGCCGCCGTACGCCCGGAACGCCGCGGCGCAGGCGGCGCTGGATCCGGCGAAGGTGACGGCGGCCGCCGCGACCGCCTGGCGGAGCGCGGCGCGCCAGGACTTCACGGCCTGGCCGGCCCGCGGCGACCGGGTCGGCGACCGGGCGCTGCTGCGGCGGGCGCTCGCGGTGTGGGCCCGGCCGGGGGCCGGGGTGCGGGTCACGGCGACGCCGGGCACCGCCGCCGGGCCCGCGGCGGGACCTCCGCAGCTGCTGTTCGCGGGCGTGGTGGACCACGCCGTGGTGGTGCTCCTCCACGACGGCCTGCGGGTGGTGCGGTACGCCGAGGCGGCGGACGGTACGGACGGCACGGACAGCGCGGACAGCCTGGACAGCTCCGGTGGGTCCGGTACGACGCTGGACTTCGCGCGGACGGACGGCGCGGCGGGCACGGCGGCGGACGCGGTGGTGGCGAGCCGTGCACACGGCAACGTCCGCTATCTGACGGCCCCTTGGGTGACATCGGCGCGGCTGGTGGATCTGCTGAAGCCGGACGCCGCGGGCCGGGCGGTGCACCGCGACGCGAACGGTCTGACCCACCCCGTCCCGACGTCCGCCCCGGGGGCGACGTGCACGGCGTGGCCCGCGCTGCGGACGGGCGGCGAGCTGCTGACCGACCTCGCCGAACCGGTCCCGGCGCGGCTGACGTACGGCGCGCCGCGCGAGCCCGGGGCAGTGAGCGGATCGCGGGCGCGGACGGTGTGGGCGCGGACGGCCTGCCAGCTGGCGGCCCTGCGCGGGCAGGGCGTGAGCGCGGTGAACTCCTGGGAGTTCGCGCGCCAGCCGCTGCCCGGGGGCGCGGGCAGCGCGGCGTGGGTGTGCACCCGTGCGGAGACCTGGCGCGGTGCGGGCAGCCTCACGTTCGCGCAGATCCAGACGCCCGCGCCGGGCGGCCGGTCCGGTGCGGCGCCGGGGGCGGCGGTGGCCCGCGCCGACGGCGGCACCGCCTGCGGGCCACGGGCCCCGCGGGTGCTGGCCGGGGTGCTGTGGAAGGCCACCGGCGGGCACCCGGGCGGACATCCGGACGGGCGGTGGTGGCTGCTGGCGGCGGGCAGCGAACAGGTCACCTCGATCACCGCGACCGGCGGGGTGCGCGGGCAGGCGGCCGGGCGGTTCCTCGCGATCCCGGCGAAGGCGGGCGACCGGCCGGAGCTGACGGCCCGGCTGGCGGACGGAGAGCGGCTGACGACGCTGCGCTGAGCGGGACCGGGCCGAGGGGGACCGGGCGGGGCGAGGCCGGGATGAACGGCGCCGGGCGGGGCACGGCCGGGAAGGCGGGGCAAGGCCGGAAGAGCGGCACCGGGTGAGGCGCGGCGGGCGCCGGGGACGGGCCCCACTTTCCGGTGTCCGAAGGCTGTTGCCAACACCTTACTCGCCAGTACATTGACGCCATGTCTAACACGGCCTCGTTGCGGCCCCAGCCGGCCGCGTCCGAGCACATCCCGCTGAAGGCCCGTAACGTCGCCTTCGACTGGGCGGACACCCCGCTGCACTGGATACCCGGTGACCCGGCCAGCACCCACACGATCAATGTGCTGCATCTGCTGCTGCCCGCCGGCGAGCGCTGGTTCGTGCACGTCTACAAGCAGGTGCTGCCCCACCTCCGCGATCCTCGGCTGCGCGCGGACGTCATCGGGTTCATCGGCCAGGAGGCGATGCACTCCCAGGCGCACGACGACGTCCTGCCGCATCTGAAGGCCCTGGGCCTGGACCCGGAGCCGTACACCGCGCAGGTGGACTGGTTCTTCGAGAAGCTGCTCGGCGACCGCACCCTGCCGCCGGGGCGGGCCCGCCGGTGGTGGCTGCTGGAGCGGGTCGCCACGATCGCCGCGATCGAGCACTACACCGCTTTCCTGGGTGACTGGGTGCTCAACGCCGAGGCGCTGGACGCCCGGGGCGCCGATCCGACGATGCTCGATCTGCTGCGCTGGCACGGTGCGGAGGAGGTGGAACACCGCTCGGTGGCCTTCGACCTCTTCCTGCATCTCGACGGCAGCTACCGGCGCCGGGTACGCACCTAGGCGACCGCCTTCACCGCGCTGGTGTTCCTGTGGCAGCGCGGCATCCGGTTCTTCATGGCGAACGATCCCTCGCTGCTCGACGGCCGGGCCGGGTTCCGGGACTTCCTGCGCGGCGGGCGGCAGGGCGTACTGCCGACGGCCGGGGCGATGGCGCGTTCCGTCCCGCAGTACCTGAGCCGGACCTACCACCCCTCGCAGCACGGCAGCACCGAGCAGGCCGTCGCCTATCTCCACCGTTCACCGGCCGCCGTCGCGGCCGAGGCGACGTCCCCCGGAGGCGCCTGAGATGCCCGTGCTGCCCACTCTCCCCGTTCCGCCCCGGGTCCGTACCGCGCTCGTCGTCGCCGGTGCCGCGCTGGTCGCCCGCCGGGCACTGCGGCGCCGGATCAAGGAGTCCCCGCTCTGGCCGCTGCCCGCACTGGAGCAACCGGTGTCCGGCAGAGGCCGGGACCGGGACCGTCCGGCGCCGCTGCGGCTGCGGGTCGCCGAGCGGTCCGTGGCGGCCGACGGCGTGGTGTCACTGCGGCTGGCGGGTACACGGCTGCCGGCCTGGGAGCCGGGCGCGCACATCGATCTGGTGCTGCCGTCGGGCGCCGTGCGCCCGTACTCGCTGTGCGGCGAACCGGCCGACGCGGTACGGCCGGACGGCGGTTCGTACACCATCGCCACCCGGCTGATCGAGGACGGCGGGGGCGGTTCGCGGGAGGTGCACGAGGCGCTGCACGAGGGCAGCACCGTCGAGGTACGCGGCCCGCGCAACCGCTTCCGGCTCACCGAGTGCCACGCCTATGTCTTCATCGCGGGCGGTATCGGCATCACCCCGATCCTGCCGATGCTGCGACAGGCCGAGGCGGCGGGGGTGCCGTGGCGGCTGGTGTACGCGGGACGGTCGCGGGCGTCGATGCCGTTCCTGACGGAGATCGAGAAGCTGGCGGGGAACGGGGAGTTCACGGAGACTGGGAAGTTCACGGGGACCGGCGGGTTCACGGGGACCGGCGGGTTCACGGGGACCGGCGGGTTCACGGAGACCGGCGGGTTCACGGAGACCGGCGGGTTCACGGAGACCGGCGGGTTCACGGAGACCGAGGAGTTCACGGAGACCGGCGGCGGACGGGTGACGGTGGTGCCCGAGGACGAGGCGGGCCGGCCGGATCTCGCGGCGGCGCTCGCCGGTGCCCCGCCGCACGCGGCCGTCTACTGCTGCGGCCCCCAGCCGCTGATGGACGCGGTGGCCGAGCTGCTGCCCGCGGGCCCCGAGGGACTGACGCTGCACACCGAGCGGTTCACCCCGGCCGCGCCCCCGCCGACCGGTGCGCACACGGCCGGTGACACCGCCTTCGAGGTGGAGCTGCGGCGCTCCGGCCGTACGGTCACCGTCCCCGCGGACACCAGCGTGCTGCGGGCGCTCCGCGCGCAGGCGCTGCCGGACCTGCCGTACTCCTGCGAGCGGGGATTCTGCGGCACCTGCCAACAGCGCGTGCTGGCCGGGGAGGTGGACCACCGCGACCAGCTGCTGACGGACGCCGAGCGCGCGGACTCGCTGCTGATCTGTGTCTCCCGGGCCCGCGGCGGAGGTCTTGTGCTGGATCTGTGATTCCGCGGTGCGCCCCGGCTGGATCCCGTGTGCGCATGACGACCGGCGCGCGCCGCAGGATGGGGGTCGGGGAGCGACGCAACCTCGCGGCGCCGGCGGCGGTGAGCGCCGCGTACGACCCCGGCATGGCGAAGGTGGTCGACCGCATGCTGGCGGACGAACCGGCGGACGGCATCTTCGGCGAACTGGTCGGCCGGCCGGGGGCACTGCGGACGCCGGGGACGCAGTCGGCGTGACCCGGAAAAAAATCCCGCTGAGGCCGGTGCTTCCGGCCCCTCGACGGCCTCCGTCCGCCCGTCCGGACGGCGTCCCTCAGCCGGTTACGGCTCCTGCGGCACAATCCCTCCATGAACATGATCACTTTCCGGCTCGCCGACGACGGTGGCGACGATCTGGCAGCCTTGGTCGGGCTGTACGACGGTGCGGCCCGCTGGATGCGGGCCTGCGGGATCGACCAGTGGCGGCCGGGCGATAAGGACAGGGAGCATTTCCGGCTGCGGGTGCGGGACGGTGAGGTCTGGTTCGCGGAGGTGGCCGGGCGGACCGTCGGCGGTTTCGAGCTGTGGTGGCGGGACGAGCCCGCGTGGGGGCCGCAGCCGCCGGTGGCGGGCTATCTGCACCGGCTGATGGTGGACCGCACGGCCGCGCCGGCCGGGACCGGACGGGCGATGCTGCGGCACGCGGAGCGGCGGATCGCCGCGGCCGGGCGGGAGTTGAGCCGACTGGACTGCCGGGCGGCCAACCCCCGGCTGCACACCTACTACGAGGGCGCGGGCTACACCGTCGTCGGGAAGCAGCCGGTCATCAAGGAGGGGGCGGGCGGCAGCCGGTACGCCGTCACGCTCTTCGAGAAGCGGCTGGGGGCGTGACGGCTCGTCGCGTCAGACCGGGAGGCGGTCCATGATCCAGGTGCACAGTTCCCGGGTGAGGGCGGTGTGGCCGGTATTGGTGGCGGAGCAGTGGAACTCGTCGAGTTCGCTCTGCTCGGGCGGCAGGCTGGCGATGTCGGCGTACAGGTCGTCGTGCCGGTCGAGGTCGCGGATGGCGACGGCGCTGACCGAGGGGACGGCGCAGACCGTGGGGTGGCGCAGGTCGGTCTCCGCGCCGTGGGCGTCGAGTCTCTCGGCGAGGAGCCGGTAGGCGTCGAGAGTGCCGCCGGGGGCGCCGTCCAGTTCGGGCAACCCGTCGGTGGTGATCCGCTGGGCGGCGGGCGGCAGCAGCCGCTTCAGGTCGGCGACCCGGACGCCGTCGCCCGCGCCCTGGGTGTAGAGGGCGGTACCAGGGAAGACGGGGCCGTTGATCTTCAGTGCGAGGTCGCCGGGCGGGACGGGGAGGCCCCGGCCGTTGCCCGCGCCATTGGCGACGGCGATCGTACGGGGCAGCTGCGGCCAGTGGCCGAACCGCCCCAGGGCGTCGAGGAACTTCTCCCGCTCGGGGTCCGGCCGGACCGCACCGGTCTCACCGTCGTAGTGCCGCCACAGCGTCTGACGCGCGGCGGGGCTGTTCAGCTGCCGGGCGAGGTCGTTCTCCGGTCCCGGGATGAAGTGGGCGAACGCCTGGAGCGCGAGGGGGACGACGCCGCCGCGGTGCGGGCTGTCGTAGGAGAAGTACAGCCCGGTGCAGTGGTCGGCACCCGTGTGCTCCAGTTTGGCCAGGGCGTAGCGGGTGACCAGACCGCCCGTGCCGAAGCCGCCGACGGTCAGTCGCGTGTGGTCGCGCTGTTCGGCGATGGTGCGCTGCACGGCGGTGATCGCGGCGTTCGCGTTGTCCATGAGGGACGCGGAGCGCTCGTCGAAGCCGAGCAGGATGACCGTCCTGCCGCGGTGGCGCAGACCGGAGAGGAACGGGAAGCCGGTCTCCAGGCCCTGGTAGAGCCGGCCCAGGTCGCTCCTGCCCAGGCTGAAGGCGTCGGCCATGATCACCGGCTTGGTGATGTCGGAGCCGTTCTCGGCGTAGTAGACCCAGGCGAAGCCGTCGGGCAGATCCCATTTCTCGTCGGGCCGCGGTGCCGGGACCGGGCCTGGAATGCGCGGTTCGGCCGCGAGCGGGTCCGCGAGGGTCAGCCGCCCGATACCCCGTTCCGCCCCGAATTCCGGCGCGTTCCCGACGCCCTGGCCATTCCCGGCGTCCCGTGCACCCTGCTGTCCGGACAATGCCACTCCTCGGGATGTGGGCAACACCGGGCACACCCCATACCGCCCGTACGCCCTGTCGCCCGTACGCTGTCGCCGCGGCCGCCGCCCTCGAATTCGGCGTACGGCTCGCCGCGCCACACTTCAACTGTCGCGCGAGCGAATCGGGACGGCCACTCGAATGCGGTGGGGGCGCATGCGGTCGGGGGCGGGAGCTACGGCCTGCGCCTATGACCAGGTGCCCTGGGCGGCGAGGCGCTCGGCCCACGGGCCGAAGGCGGCCGGGGCGTGCGGCCGAGGAGGCGCCGGGGTCGGCCGGGTGGCCCGCGCGGTGCGTGGCGAGCTGCGCGCCGAGGGCATCGGCCACCGCCTGGGGCAGGCCCGGAGTGCCGGTACGAGATCGTCCGGCCCGCCCCGCGAGTGGCCTCGTCCGCCCACCCCAGGTGCCGCCCCGCCCCGCCCCGCCCGCAGGTGAGGGCTCCGGGCGTGCTCGCCGGCCGTGCGCCGGGCCCGCCTATCGTTGGCGCATGGACGTGTTCGATGACCTGCTGCGCGGGGTCCGTGGGAAGGGGGCCGTGTTCGGCCGTTCGGTGCTGTGGGCGCCGTGGTCGCTGCGGTTCACCGACGCCGCGTATCTCACGCTGTGCGTCCCGCTGCGCGGTGCGGGATGGCTCGTCCCGGAGGGCGGTACGGCGCACCGGGTGCGGGCCGGAGAGGCGGCGATCGTCCGTGGCCCGGCGCCCTTCGTCTTCACCGACGACCCGGCGACGGCCGCGAACTCCCCGGTGCGGGACGTGCACTGCGCCCCCGACGGAGACTCCGGCGAGCACCCCGACGCCGCGCCCGCCGGGGAACTCGCCGGGCCGACGGTACTGATGGCCGGCGCCTACGACGTACGGGCGGAGGTGCCGCAGCGGCTGCTGCGGGTGCTGCCCCCGGTGCTCGTCGTACCGGACGAGCACGACTGCGCCGCCCTGCGCGACTACCTGGAGTCGCAGATCGCCGGAGTGCGGCCCGGGAGCCAGATCGTGCTGGACCGCCTGCTGGACTGGCTGCTGGTGTGTACGCTCCGCGACTGGTTCGACCGCCCCGAGGCCGACCCGCCCAAGTGGTACCGCGCGCTCGGCGACGAGGTGGCGGGCCCGGCCCTGCGCGCCCTGCACGAGGACCCGGCGCACCCCTGGACGACATCGGCGCTGGCCGCGCGCGCCGGGGTGTCGCGGACCACCCTCGCCAAGCGGTTCACCGAACTGCTCGGCGAGGGACCGGTTTCCTACCTCACCGGATGGCGTATGACGCTCGCCGCCGACCTGCTGGGCAAGCCGGAGCTGACGGTGGCGGCGGTGGCGCACCGGGTCGGATACGCCGACGCCTTCGGTTTCAGCGCGGCCTTCAAACGCGTCCGGGGAGTGAGCCCGAGCGCCTATCGCCGGGGCACCGCCGAGGAGTTGCCCGCCAGCCGCGAGGCCCCGGCGGGCTGAGCCGTCCCGGGGCGTACACCGGGCCGAACGGCGGAACCGCGCAGGTCAGAGGATGGTGAAACGCTGGTTGAACAGGCCGTCGCAGCGGTACTGGACGATCCGCACCTCGTCCGCCGCGCTCTGTCCCTTCACGTCGAAGCACTTGTCGGCGAAGGTGCGGATCTCAACGGCGTCGCGGCCGATGTCCACAATCCTGAAGCGCTGGTTGAACAGGCCGCTACAGGTGTACTGGACGATCCGCGCGTCGTCCGCCGTGCTCTGGCCCTGCACATCCAGACACTTGTTGGCGAAGGTGCGGATCTCGAACTCCCCGTGGTCGAGGGAGACGATTCTGAACCGCTGATTGGCCAGGCTGTCGCAGCGGTACTGGACGATGTGCGCATCGTCCGCCGTGGTCTGGCCCTGCACATCGAAACACTTGTCGGCGAAGGTGCGGATCTGCACCCCGTTGGCCGCGGCGGCACTGCCGCCCGGCACCACCGCGGTGGCCGACATCGTCACCGTGACGACCGCCAGAGCGCGGCCCCACTTCTTCAGGGCGGAACGCATGTGCAACCCCTTTCCCGAAGGGGGGATTTCTCCCCTTTTGCCGGAAGCGTAGGGACCTGCATCGGCCGAGGGAACGCACCGGATGGCTACTTCACGCGATCGGGGGTCGCGCTCTTGCTCCATCCGCGCACCGGCGAGACCCCCTCGTCCGGGGCCTCGTCAGCGCCTCGTCCGCACCTCATCCGCGCCGAACGGGCCCTATGGACCGAACGGGGCGTCCGCCACCTGCGGTTGGCCGATGGGGGCAGGGCGGCGAGTGCCGTTCTCCGCATCGGCGGAGATGCTCTCGATGGCGCGCCAGGAGTGCAGGACGCCGGCGCCAACCGGCCGGCGGGCATCGGCCCGGCCGTCCCGGCACCCACCACGAGCGCATCGGGATCCAGCCGAGATACCCCTCTTATGCGGTGAACGGCGCTCACGTGAACGCCGTTCACTACAGTGAGGCCCATGACCTCCCCGTTACCCCGCCCCAAAGGCCGTCTCGCGCGGATCGACCAGTCGCGCACCGCCGAAACGGCTCTGCGGCTGCTGGACGAGTCCGGCCTCGAATCACTGACCATGCGGCGCCTGGCCGATGCCATGGGCGTGCAGGCGGGCGCGCTGTACCGCTACTTCGCCACCAAACAGGACCTGCTGACCGCGATGGCGGAACGGATACTGGCCGAGATCCCCGCGTCCGCGGCGAACGGGCCAGGGGCCGCCGGCGACTGGAGCGAGCGGCTGGCCGGCCTGGCCAGGGCCATGCGTACGGCCCTGCTCGCCCGGCGCGACGGCGCCCGCGTCTTCGCCGGAACCCACTCGGACGGGGCGCACACACTGGGCTTCGCCGACGCCGTGACGGGTGTGCTGCGTGAGGCGGGCTTCGGTGACGAGGACGCGGCCCGCGGCCTCATGGCGGTGATCAGCTTCACCGTCGGCCTCACCCTTGAGGAGCAGGCCGTGCTCCAGCCGGGGCCCGCGAACCCCGAACGCCTGCGCCGGGCCGTGTCACCAGGACAGTTCCCGCACCTGGCCGCGACCCTGCCCACCCTCGCCAGTACCGACTTCACCGCACACTTCGAATTCGGTCTGCGCCTGATCATCCAGGGCTTGCACGCGCTGCCACGCGACCGTCCGTGACACCGCCGCGCCCGCCCCGCACCCGGCTCCGGCACCGCCGGCCCAAGAGGAAGGCGACGCCGGTCAGGTGCCTCCACACCTCGCGTTCAGCTACCTCTCGGGATGCGGATCGCTGTGACGCGTGGGACGCCTGTTAGCGTCTCCGCGGGGGTCGGCCACTCATGAAGTTCATCGCCTGGATCGCGCTCGTCATCGGCGTCGTCGTCGCCGTGATCTATGTCAGTAGCGGGATCACCGCCACCGTGGGCGGCGAGGAACCCGTATTCGCCTGGCTCAACGGTTGGCTCATCGGCCTGATCCTGCTCGCCTTCGTCGTGCCGGCGCTCTTCCAGGTGAGCCGTGCGGTGGGCGGGCCGTCCCGGGCGTTCCGGGGCGCCCCGATCGGCCGGGGCACCGTGACCGGAGTGCGCCACACGGGCGTCAGCATCAACGACAAGCCGCAGCTGGAACTCGCGCTCACGGTCGACATCCTCGACGGTGCCTCCTTCCCGGCCACCACCCGGCTGACCGTGGACCTCACCGAGCCCGGCACCGTCAAACCCGGCCGCACGCTCCCCGTCCGTTACCTTCCCGACCGGCCGGAGAAGGGCGTGGTGATCGCCCGGGACGTGACGCCCGCCGAAGCGCAGGCGGCTCTCGACAGCGTCCAGCTCGTCCGCGGCGAAATCAGCCGGGCGCAGTACGAGATCGGCACCCGCGGAACGGATGCCGAGGCCGTGGTCATGTCGATGACCCCCACCGGCGAGATCCGCGACGGCAAGAGCGTGCTCCACCTGGTCGTACAGATCACCCGCGCGGACCGGTCCGCCTTCACCGTCGAACAGGACCGGCCGATCCCCTCCGCCCTGGTCCCCCGGGTGCAGCCGGGCCGCATCCTGCGGGTGCGCTACCTGCCCGACGACGAGACCGACTACGTCATCCTCACGCAGCTCAACAACTGAGGCCGGGGCGGTACGGAATCCGCCCCTCGCCTGCCACGCCGTCGCCGATGCCGTCGCGCATCGGCGGCACCCAGCGCCAGGCCGATCGCTGGCTCCCGAACGGTTGCCGAGCGGCTCGGACTCCATGACCACGGCCTGCGGCCGGAGCCGTCGAAGGGCGAACCGATGCATGCGTACGCCGACCGCAAGCCGGCGTTCTGACAGCCCGTCCCCTCGTCGTGGCTCGCAGGGGAAGGCGCGTTCACGGCAGCAGGTCGAGTTCGGCGCGGACGATCTTGCCGACCGGATCGCGGTCGAGGACCGACCAGCGGGTGGCGAACGCCGCCACGAGGAGGAGGCCGCGCCCGGACTCGGAGTCGGGCGGCGGGAGCGTGAGCCCGTCCGGACCGGGCGGGCGCCGCTCCGTACGGGTGTCGGCGACCTCGATGCGCAGGGTGCCGGGACCGGCGGCGCCGTGCAGGAGCGCGAGGCGCAGTTCGAAGTCCCGTCCCGGTACGCGGCCGTGGATCGCGGCGTTCGCGGCGAGTTCGGCGACGATCGCGGCGACGGACTCGGAGAGGTCGCCCCCGTAAGGGAGGCCCCAGGTGTCGAGTTGGTCGACGGCGAGGAGGCGGGCGAGACGGGCCCCGCGTCGGGTGGCGCTGAAGCGCTGCGTGAACACACGTACGGTAACCGGGGATTGGGTGGCCCGGAGGGTGGCGTGGGCTGGCATGAACCCAAGGTGACGGCTCCGAAACGTCGATGACCAGGCTTTCGACACGTACGGAGAGTCTGCGTACGAGTGCAAAGAGTGGACAGTACGGGTAACGGACCGTGAGCATGGTCAGGTCGGGCGAAGGGGCCTTACAGGCACACGGAAGGTGACCGGACATGGCGGCAGGTATGCGCAATGACGAGCCGGAGTCCACTGACAGCCTCAAGTCATTCGGGGCTGTCGTCAAGGTGTTCCGCGAACGCGCAAAGCTCACCCAGAAGCAACTGGCCACTCTGGCGCAGTTCTCCTTGCAGACCATCGCCTCGATCGAACAGGGACGCAGGCTCCCCCCGCCGGAGTTCATCGACCGGGCGGAGAAGGTGCTGGATGCATTCGGAGTCCTCCGGGCGATGGCCAAACATCTGGCACGACAACCGGGGCTGGCTTCATGGTTTAGCCAGTGGGCGGGGCTGGAGGAGCATGCGGTAACCCTGTGCACGTACGAATGCCGGGTGATCCCAGGACTATTGCAGACGGAAGCCTATATCCGTGCGGTCGTTCTGAGCGTGCCCCCGCCCCCGAGCGAAGAACTGGTCGAAGATCGAGTCGCCTCACGGCTCGCACGCCAACAGTTGCTGTACCGCACGCCGCCCGTCGCGTTCAGTTTCATCATCGAACAGGCCCTGCTGGAACGACACACGGGAGGAGTCGAGGTCACCAGAGAACTCATCGACAATTTGCTCCGCTGCGCCGAACTGCCGAACGTCGACCTTCAAATCATGCCGCTGCACCAGTCAGAACACGCAGGCCACGACGGCTCCTTGCAGGTCATGGAGACACAGAGCCATCACTGGCTTGGCTACACCGAGGGAAGCCGCCACCATCAGCTGATCTCTGACCCGAAAGAAGTCAGCGTGATGCTCCAGCGCTATGCCAAGATGCGCTCTCAGGCACTTTCCCCCGACGAATCCGCAAACCTGCTGAAGCAAATGCGAGGAGCGCTATGAGCACCCCCGAGTTGACCTGGCGCAAGTCCAGCCACAGCGGCCCCGAAGGCGACTCCTGCGTAGAGATCGCCACCTGCCCCACCACCGTCCACATCCGCGACTCCAAGGACAAGGCGGGCCCCCAGCTCGCCGTACCCGCCGACACCTGGACGGCGTTCATCACGTACGCCGCCCAAGAAGGCTGACCGGTCCAGGCCGACAACGATCGCACGGTCCGTTCGCCCACCCGCGAGGAAGGCACACGCTTCCTCCCTCGTGGTGCCGATGCACCGCACGGTCTGAAGCAAACGCGAGGAGCGCTATGAGCACTTCCGAGTTGACCTGGTTCAAGAGCAGCTACAGCAGCGGCGACGGCGACAGCTGCGTAGAAGCCGCCTTCTCCTGGCACAAGTCCAGCTACAGCGGCAGCTCGGGCGACGACTGCGTAGAGATCGCCACCTGCCCCACCACCGTCCACATCCGCGACTCCAAGGACAAGGCGGGCCCCCAGCTCGCCGTACCCGCCGACGCCTGGACGGCGTTCGTCACATACGCCGCCCAAGAAGGCTGACCGGTCCGGTCCCGGGTTCTGTCTCTTGGCCGAGTCCACCGAGGCGGTCCAGTCGGTTTCGTCGTCGGCGTCCGCCGCGGCCAGGGCGGTCCGCCCGCCGCCGCCCGCGGACCGGATCGGCCGGCATCAACGGCTCGATCCGGTCCCACCTCACCTCATCTCACTGGTCACCAACCGGACAGACGCATCCGGTCGGCCGTTCGGAGCGCCAGAGAGGCGCGCTCCGGTAGCAGGAACCGGCAGTTGACGGTTCCTCTCGGCGGCGGGGTCCTATCGGTTTCCGGCCAGGTTGATGATGTGTCCGTTCGGTGATAATCAGCCGCATCAGTTCCCACTAGGGTCACTTCAGCTCCACAGCCCGGCGCCGCGCGGCCCTCGTGCGGCGCTTCGTGGACCCGTCGATTGGACCGGTGTGAAGTGAAGATCAAGTATCGCCATCCGCTCGGTCGTTCATCGGTGGCGGCGGTCCGGAGCCGGCTCGCCGCGGTGGTGGGGGTGGTCGCGCTGCTGATGGCCGTCCTCACCGGCCCGGCCGTCGGCACGGCCAGTGCGGCGCCCCAGGCGGCGCCGGTCGCCGCCGCCACCGACGCGGCCCCCGGGTGGGTCTGCCCCGGCACGCCCATACCGGCGGGTTACGTGATCACCAGCCGCGCGGCCAACGGGTGCAACGGTGCCGGCGCCTGGTACATGCAGCCCGTGCAGGACGGGATCTGGGTCTGCGCCACCTCGCCGATCCCGCCCGGCTACGTGATCACCCTCCACACCGCCAATGGCTGCAACAGCAACATCGACACCTGGTTCCTCCAGCTGGCCCGCGACGGCCAGTGGGTCTGTGCGGGCTCGCCGATCCCCTCCGGGTACGTGCTCACCGGCCACATCAGCACCGGCTGCGGCAACATCGGCGTGTGGTACCAGCAACTGGCCCGCGCCGGCGTGTACATCTGCCCCGGCGTGCCCGTGCCGCCCGGCTACCGCACCGGCGCCTTCAACGCGAGCATGTGCGGCGGCCTCGGGGGCTGGTTCCTGCTCACCGCCTGATCCGACCGGATCAGGCGGGTCCGCGACGCCGAGAACACGGCGGGCCCCGGCTCGCCGTACCGGCCGACGCCTGGGCGGCGTTCGTGGCGTACGCCGCCCAGGGGGACCGACCGGCCTACGCCGTCATCGATTGCAGGGTCCGTTCGCGCACCGTGTTGAGGAAGGCGGGCACTTCCTCCCTCGTGGTACCGGTGCACTGCACGATCAGGCCCATCACATCGCCCGCCGACAGGGCGCACACCGCGGGCACGTCACGTGCCACCTCCACCCGGTCCGCCAGGCGTTCGACCATGAGGATCGCCAGCTGGAGTTCCGGCACGTGACGGGTCTCGCCGTAGCTGAAGCCCTTCTTGATGACCCACATCTCGGGGACGATCAGCCCGTAGACGATGATGTGGCCCATCGCGTACATGGCGCGCGCGGCCTCCACCGCCGAGTCGGCGTCGTCGTCGCCGTGCAGGGCCGCCACCGCGTCCTGGTCCCCGGCGAGGTGCGCCTGGAGGAGCGCCACGCCGTGCAGCACTTCGTCCTTGGTGTACGGCCGCGCGTCGTCGTCATCGCTCATCTGACACCAACTCCTGGTCACTGTGTGTTCATTACTGGGAACCCAGTGTGTCAGGTGCGGCGGGTGGCCGGTCGTCATTCGCGGAGCGGGCTCCGGGGCGCGGGGGCCGTGGAACCGCGGACGACGAGTTCGGGGCGGAAGACGAATTCGGTGCGCTGGACGGGGTTCCGGCGGATCTCCTCGATCAGGGCGCCCACGGCGGCGGTGGCCATCGCCCGGACCGGCTGGCGCACCGTGGTCAGCGGCGGGTCGGTGAAGGCGATCAGCGGGGAGTCGTCGAAGCCGACCACCGAGACCTGGGCGGGGACGCCGAGGCCGCGCTGCCGGGCCGCGCGGACCGCGCCGAGGGCCATCAGGTCGCTGCCGCAGACGATGCCGGTGCAGCCCGCGTCGAGGAGGGCGGTGGCGGCGGCGTGGCCGCCCTCGACGCTGAACAGGGTGTGGCGGACGCGCCGTTCGGCCCGCTCCCCCGTCAGGCCGAACGACTCGCCCAGGGCCGCCACGAACCCCTCGGCCTTGCGGCGCGAGGGGACGTAGCGGGCCGGTCCGACGGCGAGGCCGATGCGTTCGTGGCCCAGTTCGGCCAGGTGGCGCAGGGCCGTCCGGGCCGCCGCGGCGTCGTCGAGGGAGACGAAGGGGGCGTCGACGCCGGCGCGACAGCCGTTGATGAGGACCAGCGGGACGCCGCGGGCGGTCAGCCGGGCGTAGCGGGCGGGGTCGGTGGCGGTGTCGGCGTGCAGCCCGGACAGGAACACGATGCCGGTGACGCCGCGCCGCACCAGTTGCCCGACGCGTTCGTCCTCGTGCGCGCCACCGGTGCAGAGCACCGAGGTGTAGCCGTGACCGGCCAACGACTCCTCGATGACCTGGGCGAACGCCGGGAAGATGGGGTTGGTCAGTTCCGGGACGACCAGGCCGACCAGGCCCGTGGGGTGCCGCGGCGGACGTACCGGGCGTTCGTGGCCGAGGACGTCCAGGGCGGCGAGGACCCGCTGCCGGGTGGTGTCCGCCACCCCCGGCTTGCCGTTGAGGACCCGGCTGACGGTCGCCTCGCTGACCCGCGCCCGGTCGGCGATCTCGGCCAGCCGCGGGGTGGCGCGGTCAGCGGGCGGTATCACCTCACGCCTCCCACCAGATGGCGGTGTCGGCGGGGAGCTCGAACACGCCGTCCGTGGCGGCCGGTTGGCGGTCGGCGGGACGGGAGGAGAGCAGCGGGCGGCCGGGGGCGGGGAGGCGGACGGGGGTGCCGGTGGTGTTGACGGTGCAGACCAGGCCGCCGGGGCGCCGGAAGGCCAGGACGCCGGGCGGGGCGGCCAGCCACTCCACCGCGTCGCCCGCGCCGAGGCCGGGGTGGGCGCGGCGCAGGGCGAGTGCGGTGCGGTACAGCTCCAGGGTGGAGTCCGGGTCGCCGGTCTGCGCGGCGACGCTGAGCGCGGCCCAGCCGGCGGGCTGCGGGAGCCAGCTGCCGCCGGTCCCGAAGCCGTACGACGGCTCGTCCCCGGTCCAGGGGATCGGCACCCGGCAGCCGTCGCGCAGTCCGTCCTGGCCGCTGGCCCGGAAGAAGGAGGGGTCCTGGCGGACCTCGTCGGGCAGGTCGGTCACCTCGGGCAGGCCCAGTTCCTCGCCCTGGTAGACGTAGGCGGAGCCGGGCAGCGCGAGCATCAGCAGGGTGGCGGCGCGGGCGCGGTCGAGGCCGCCACCGAGGCGGGTGCGGTGCCGGACGACGTCGTGGTTGGAGAGCACCCAGGTGGTCGGGGCGCCCACCGGCCGCATCGCGTCCAGGGAGGAGTCGATGGCGGCGCGCAGGGCGGCGGCGTCCCAGCCGGTGTTGAGGTAGTGGAAGTTGAACGCCTGGTGGAGTTCGTCGGGGCGCAGGTAGCGGGCGGTGCGGTCGGCGCTGGGGGTCCAGGCTTCGGCGACCGCGATCCGGTCGCCGGAGTACTCGTCCAGGACGGTGCGCCAGGAGCGGTAGACCGCGTGCACGCCGTCCTGGTCGAAGAAGGGCAGCACCTGGTTGCCGAGGAGTTTCAGCTGCCCGGCGCGGCCCATGTCCGGCAGTCCGGGGGCCTTGACGAGTCCATGGGCCACGTCCACCCGGAAGCCGTCCACGCCCAGGTCCAGCCAGAAGCGCAGGATGGAGCGGAACTCGTCCTGGACGGCGGGGTGGTCCCAGTTGAAGTCGGGCTGTTCGGGGGCGAAGAGGTGGAGGTACCACTGTCCGTCAGGTTCGGGGAGCCGGGTCCAGGCGGGGCCGCCGAAGATGGACTCCCAGTCGTTGGGCGGCAGTTCACCGTCGGCGCCCCGGCCGGGGCGGAAGTGGAAACGCTGCCGGAGCGGGGAGCCGGGGCCCTCGCGCAGTGCCCGCTGGAACCATTCGTGCTGGTCGGAGCAGTGGTTGGGGACGACGTCGACGATGATGCGCAGGCCCAGGGCGTGCGCCTCGCGGATGACCGCGTCGGCGTCGTGCAGGGTGCCGAACATCGGGTCGATGGCGCGGTAGTCGGCGACGTCGTAGCCGCCGTCGGCCTGCGGGGAGGCGTAGAAGGGGCTGAGCCAGACGGCGTCCACGCCCAGGTCCCGCAGGTACGGCAGCCGGCTGCGGATGCCGGCCAGGTCGCCCATACCGTCGCCGTTGCCGTCGGCGAAGCTGCGCGGGTAGACCTGGTAGATCACCGCGTCACGCCACCAGTCGGTCGTGGTGGCGGCGGGGGCGGGGCCGGTCGGGGTGGCGGTCGGGTCGGCGGGGGCGGTGTCGTATCGCGTCATGTCATCCCTTGGTGGTGCCGGCGGTCAGTCCGGATACGAGGTGGCGCTGGGCGAAGGAGAAGACCAGGGCGGCGGGCACGGCGATGATCACGGCCGCGGCGGTCATCGATCCCCAGTCGTTGGTGTACTGGTTGACGAAGGTCTGGAGGCCGCCGGCGAGCGTCAGGTTCTCCTCACCGGTCATGAAGGCGGAGGCGTAGGCGACCTCGGCCCAGGCGGTGACGAAGGTGTAGAAGCCGGTGACGGCGAGCCCGGGGCGGGCCAGCGGGAGCACCAGCCGCCAGAACGTGCCGAACGGGTTGAGCCCGTCGACCCGGCCGGATTCGTCGATCTCCACCGGGATGGTGTCGAAGAAGCCCTTCATCATCCAGGCGCAGAACGGGACGGCGATGGTCAGGTAGGTGACGATCAGGCCCGCGGGCTGGTTGAGCAGGCCCAGGCTCGCCATCAGGTTGTAGAGCGGCACGATCAGCACCGCGACCGGGAACATCTGGGTGATCAGCAGCAGCCACATCAGCGGGCGCATACCGGGGAAGCGGAAGCGGCTGACGGCGTAGCCGGTGGTGGCCGCGATGAAGACGCCGAGGACGGTGGTCACCCCGACGATGAAGACGGAGTTCTTGAACCAGGTCAGGAACTCCGTATCGGCCAGTACATGGGTGTAGTTGGCGAGGGTGAAGTGGGTGACCAGGTCGGTGGAGAAGGCGTCGTCGCGCGGTTTGAAGGAGGTCACCAGCAGCCACAGCGGCGGGAAGACCGCGACGGCGGCGGCGATCAGAAGGGCCAGATGGAGCCCGGCGGAGGCCAGCGGGGTACGCCGGTTGCGCCGGTGGGGTGCGCGGGACATGGTCACCACACCTCTCCCTGCTTGCGCAGCGAACGGCGGTAGCCCGCCGCGACGAGTGAGAGCAGCACCAGGATCAGCACGCCCCAGGCCGCGGACCGGGAGAAGTCGCGGGGGCTGTCGACGAAGGAGAGCCGGTAGGCGTAGGTCACCAGGATCTCGGTGGCGTCGCCCGGCCCGCCCCTGGTGAGCAGGAAGATCACCGGGAACATGTTGAAGGTCCAGATGGTGGAGAGCAGGATCACGGTGCCGCTCACCGCCCGCAGACCGGGCACGGTGATGTTGCGGAACCGCTGCCAGGGCCCGGCGCCGTCCATCTCGGCGGCCTCGTACAGCTCGCCCGGTATGGACTGGAGGCCGCCGAGCAGCGCGACGAGCATGAAGGGGACGCCCAGCCAGACGTTGACGGCGATGACCGAGAGCTTGGCCCAGGTGGGGTCGTTGAGCCAGGGGACGGCGTCGATACCGCCGCCGGAGAGCAGCTTGTTGAGGATGCCGTTCTTCTCGTTGTAGAGCATCCGCCAGGTGAAGACGGAGATGAAGGCGGGGATGGCCCAGGGCAGGATCAGCGCCAGCCGGTAGAAGGTGCGGCCCCGGAGGGTGCGGTTGAGCAGGTTCGCCAGCGCGAGGCCGATGAGGAAGGTGAGCGCGACGCAGGCGACGGTCCACAGCACGGTCCAGCCGAGCCGGTCCCAGAAGAGGCCGTCGGAGAGGACCGCCCGGTAGTTGTCGAGGCCGGTGAACTCGTAGGTGGCGGGGATGTGGTTGACGCCGATGGTGCGCTCGACGTTGGCCTCGTTGGCGTCGGTGAACGAGAGGAAGAGGCCGCGCACCAGCGGGTAGCCGATGATCACGCCGATGACGAGTACCACCGGGGCGACCATCGTCCAGGCGTACCAGTGGGTGCCGAACGTCCTGCGCACCCGTGCGGCGAGGGTCACTTGTAGTCCTTGAGCAGCTTCCGGTAGGCGTCACCGGTGGCCTTGGCGGCCTGCTCGGGTGTGGCGGAACCGGTGAGGACCTTGTTCATCTGGACCTTGATCGGCTCGAAGAGGGAGTTGCCCTCGGCGATCCAGGGGCGCTGGACGGCGCTGTCCACGGCGGGCTTGAAGAACTTCACCATCTCGTTGTTCTTGACGGCCGGCACGTCGTAGACGGACTTGCGGGTGGGCAGCAGGCTGAGCTGCTCGGTGGTCTGCTGCTGGACCTGGGCGGAGCTCATGTACTTGACGAAGGCGTAGGACGCCTGGAGGTTTTTCGAACCGGCGTAGACGGAGAGGTTCCAGCCGCCCTGCGGGGAGCCCTGGGAGGAGCCGCCGGGGACGGGGGCGACGCCGAGGTTGTCCTTGTTCTCGGGGCCCTTGAACGCCTTGCCCGCGCGGGCGCCCTCGATGTCCCAGGGGCCGTCCACGGCCATCGCGACGCTGCCGTCCTTGAGGGCCTTGAGCTGGTTCTCCTGGCCGTCGGTGGCGTCGGTGACGGCGGCCTTGGAGTCGACCAGGTCCTTGATGGTCCGGAACGCCTTGACGCCGGCGTCGTCGTCGATCAGCACGATCTTGTCGCGGGCGTCGACCATGTTGCCGCCCTGGCCGTAGAGGTAGGGGAGGAACCAGTAGGGGTCGTCACCGCGCAGGTAGAGGGCGGTGGCGCCGGTCTTCTCCTTGATCTTCTTTGCGGCGGCGGTCAGTTCGGGGAAGGTCCTGGGCACCGTGACGCCCGCGTCCTTGAGGAGCTTCTTGTTGTAGAAGAGCCCGAGGGTGTCGATGACCTGCGGGGCGGCGTAGGTCTTGCCGTTGAACTCGGTGCTGCCGAGGGCCTGCGGGAGGTAGTCCTCGGTCTTGTCGAGTGCGGGGGTGCCGTCCAGCGGGGCGAGGTAGCCGAGGTTGGCGAAGTCGGCGACCCAGGCGACCTCGGTGCGCATCACGTCGGGGGCACCGGAACCGCCGCCCGCCGCGTTCTTGAACTTGGCGTTGGCGTCGCCGAACGGCACGCTCACATAGGTGACGTGGACCTTGGGGTGCTCCTTCTGGAACCCCTCGGCGAGCTTCCGGTACGTCGCCTTCTCGGCGTCGTTGGAGGTGTCCCAGAAGGTGACGGTGCCGGACAGTTCGCCCCCGGCGGCGGCCTCGCCGTCACCGCCGCCGCCACCGCACGCCGTCGCCGTCAGGGCCAGACCCGCCACCAGCGCCATGGCCGTCACGCCGCGTATGCCGTGTGTGCCGCGTCTGCCAGGTATGCCAGGTATGCCACGCCGCATGTGAACTCCTTGGGGAATCGCCTGAGATGGCGGTCAGGAACGTAACAGCGCGGCAAGGCAAACCGAAAGACCTTGCGGAAAATTGCTGCAAGAAACCAGGAATCCGTTGCAGTGGGCCCGGCCGGAAGTGCGCCCGCGCGGCGGGCGTCCCGCCCGTGCCCCCGCACCGTCACCCCGTGCCCGCCCGAGCGTTGATTGCGTGACGAGGGATCGTCCCCCGGCCCCGGCCGCCCGGTCCCCGCCCTTCGATCACCACCCCGCGATCCCCACCCCTCGATCGCCACCCGGCGATCCCCGCTCAGCTATCCCCGGCCACGACCCCTCGGCCACCACTCTCGACCTCGACAGGGACGGCAGATGACCCAGGAGCTCACTTCCCCCACCCCCACCACCGCCCGCCGGGCGCCCGAACCGGGCCGAGCCGCGGGATGGTGGCGCGACGCCGTCATCTACCAGGTGTACGTCCGCTCGTTCGCCGACAGCGACGGCGACGGCATCGGCGATCTGCGCGGTGCGCGCGAGCGGTTGCCGTACCTCGCGGAGCTGGGCGTGGACGCCGTCTGGCTCACGCCGTTCTACGCCTCACCGCAGGCCGACGGCGGCTACGACGTCGCCGACTACCGCGCCGTCGACCCGCTCTTCGGCGAGCTGCGGGACGCCGAGGAGCTGATCCGCGCGGCCCACGGTCTGGGGCTGCGCGTCATCGTGGACATCGTCCCCAACCACACCTCCGACCGGCACCCGTGGTTCCAGGACCCCGAACTGGCCCGGCAGCGCTACGTCTTCCGGCCCGGCAAGGGCGCGCACGGCGAACTCCCGCCCAACGACTGGGAGTCGGTCTTCGGCGGCCCGGCCTGGACCCGCACCGACCGGGGCGACTGGTACCTCCACCTCTTCGCCCCCGAGCAGCCCGATCTCGACTGGGACAACCCGGACGTGCACGAGGAGTTCGCCGCGATCCTGCGCTTCTGGCTGGACCTCGGCGTGGACGGCTTCCGCGTCGATGTCGCGCACGGCATGGTCAAGGCGGCGGGCCTGCCGGACATCGGCCACGGCGAACAGGCCAAGCTGATCGGCAACCAGGTGCTGCCGTTCTTCGACCAGGACGGGGTGCACGCCATCCACCGCTCCTGGCGCCGGCTGCTGGACAGCTACTCCGCCGTCCCGGGACAGGGGACTCCCCCGGCCGAGCGGATCGGCGTCGCCGAAGCATGGGCCCCCTCCCCCGAGCGGCTGGCCCTGTACGTCCGCCCCGACGAGCTGCACCAGGCGTTCAACTTCCAGTTCCTGACCGCCGACTGGCGGGCGGGTGCGCTGCGTACGGTCATCGACGCCTCGCTGGCCGCCACCGCCTCGGTCGGCGCCCCCACCACCTGGGTGCTCTCCAACCACGACGTCGTACGGCACCGCACCCGCCTGGGCGGCGGCCTGCCGCGGGCCCGCGCCGCCACCCTGCTGATGCTCGCGCTGCCCGGCTCCGCCTACGTCTACCAGGGCGAGGAACTGGGCCTGCCCGAGGTGACCGACCTGCCCGACGAGGTCCGCCAGGACCCGGCGTTCTTCCGCGGCCGGCCCGCCGCCGGCGCCGACGGTGCCCCCGACGGCGCGTCCGGCGCCGGCGGCCAGGACGGTTTCCGCGACGGCTGCCGGGTGCCGCTGCCCTGGTCGGACGGCCGGCCGCCGTTCGGCTTCGGGCCCGGCGGCAGCTGGCTGCCGCAGCCCGCCGACTGGGGCGCGCTCTCCGTCGCGGCGCAGCACGGCGACCCGTCCTCCACCCTGGAGTTCTACCGCGCCGCCCTCGGCCTGCGGCGGCAGCTGCCGGGCCTGGGCGACGGGGAGCTGAGCTGGCGGCCGGCGCCCGAGGGCGTGCTCGCGTTCGCCCGCCCCGGTGTGCTGTGCACCGTCAACACCCTCGGCGGGCCCGTCGAACTCCCGCTGCCCGGCCGCCCGCTGCTGGCCAGCGCGCCGGTGACGGTGCGGGACGGGGCGGCCTTCCTGCCGGGCGACAGCTGCGTCTGGTGGGCGGTCTGACGGGCGGAAACATCCGGTGGGCAATCCGACTGGTGAACGGTACAGTCCCACCCATGACCGCCCGGCTGGCCGATATCGCAGCGCAGGCGGGTGTCAGCGAAGCCACCGTCAGCCGGGTCCTCAACGGGAAGCCCGGCGTCTCCGCCACCACCCGCCAGTCGGTGCTGGCCGCCCTCGACGTGCTGGGCTACGAGCGGCCGGTGCGGCTGCGGCAGCGCAGCGCGGGGCTGGTCGGACTGATCACGCCGGAGCTGGAGAACCCGATCTTCCCGGCCTTCGCCCAGGTCATCGGGCAGGCGCTGACCCGCCAGGGCTACACCCCGGTGCTGGCGACCCAGACACCGGGCGGCTCCACCGAGGACGAGCTGACGGAGATGCTGGTGGACCGCGGGGTCGCCGGCATCATCTTCGTCTCGGGGCTGCACGCCGACACCTCCGCCGATATGCAGCGCTATGAGCGGCTGCGCGCCCGGGGTGTGCCGTTCGTCCTCATCAACGGTTTCTCCGACCGGGTGCGGGCGCCGTTCGTCTCGCCCGACGACCGGGCCGCGGCGCAGCTGGCCGTGACGCATCTGGTGGCGCTCGGCCACCGGCACATCGGGCTGGCGCTCGGCCCGCAGCGGTTCGTGCCCGTCCAGCGCAAGATCGAGGGTTTTCTGCACAGCGTGCACGAGCAGCTGGGCCTCGGGCCGGCCGAGGCCGCGCGCTTCGTCGAGCACTCGCTGTACACCCTGGAGGGCGGCCAGGCCGCGGCCGGGGCGCTGCTCGACCGGGGTGCCACGGCGGTCGTCTGTGCCAGCGACATGATGGCGCTCGGGGCGGTCCGCGCGGCGCGGCAGCGCGGTCTGGACGTACCGCGCCAGGTGTCCGTCGTCGGCTTCGACGATTCACCGCTCATCGCCTTCACCGACCCGCCGCTGACCACGGTCCGCCAGCCGGTGCCGGCGATGGGGCAGGCGGCGGTGCGCGCCCTCCTGGAGGAGATCGGCGGCACCCCCGCCCCGCACAGCGAGTTCGTCTTCCTCCCCGAGCTGGTGGTGCGCGGTTCCACCGCCTCAGCCCCGGACGCCGCCGCGAGCCCCGCACCGCCCCGGGTCCCTTAAGGGGCGGCCGGGACGGTCTCCCCCGCGAGATCTACGCCGGCCGCTCCCCGTACGTCTGAGGCGGGACATCGAATACCCGACCGAAGGATGATCGGCGGTACACCGCTTTCTGGCAGACTGTCTGCCTATGGGTGAAGCGCATGTGAGGACTTTGGAAGGCCGGCCAGACACCCCGCCACCCAACGGGGAGAGCGCGGACAGTCCGCCGGGCGGGGGCCTGATGGCCAGGCTGCGGGCGCCCCGGGCGCCCCGCCTCTGGTTCGAGGTCCTGCTGATCGCGGTCAGCTACTGGACGTATTCGCTGATCCGCAACGCCGTGCCCGAGCAGAAGGCCAAGGCGCTGGAGAACGCCGACTGGATCTGGCGGGCGGAGCACACCCTGGGCATCGCCGTGGAGCACTCCATCAACCACGCGGTGAACTCGCTGACGTGGCTGATCGTCTCGATGAACTACTACTACGCGACGTTGCACTTCATCATGACGATCGGGGTGCTGATCTGGCTCTACCGCTGGCATCCGGGCCGTTACGCCGCGGCGCGGCTGGCCCTGTTCGCCACCACCGGGGTGGCCCTGGTCGGCTACTACTTCTACCCGCTGGCGCCGCCCCGGCTGATGACCGGCGGCGGCTTCATCGACACCGTGATCGTGCACGACACCTGGGGTTCGCTGGCGTCCGGCAACCTCGCCTCGATGTCCAACCAGTACGCCGCGATGCCGTCGATGCACATCGGCTGGTCGCTGTGGTGCGGTATCACCATCGCGCTGCTGGCCAAGCCCTGGTGGGCCAAGACTCTGGGTCTGCTCTACCCCACCACGACGCTGCTGGTCATCGTCTGCACGGCCAATCACTTCTGGCTGGACGCCCTCGGCGGCATCCTCTGCCTGACCTTCGGCTTCACCCTGGCCCGCACCTGGTACGGCACCCTGCCGCACGGACTGGCCCGGTACCCCGACGCCCGGAGCGCGCTCACCTGACGGCGGGCCGCGGACGGGACGGGGCGCGGGCGCGAAGCGGCCGGCGCAAGGGGCCGGGTGCGCCTGATGGTGCGCACCCGGCCTCTCGGTCTCTCCGGACGGTCTCGGCGGCAACCCCTACCTGACCTCCAGCCTCGCCCCGGCCCGCACCTGGTACGGCACCCTGCCGCACAGGCCGACCCGGTACCCCGACGCCCGGAGCGCGCTCACCTGACGGCGGGCCGCGGACGGAACGCGGACAGGACGGGGCGCGGGCGCGAAGCGGCCGGCGCAAGGGGCCGGGTGCGCCCGATGGTGCGCGCCCGGCCTCTCGGTCTCTCCGGACGGTCTCGGCGGCAACCCCTGCCTGACCTCCAGTTTCGCCCCGGCCCGCACCTGGTACGGCACCCTGCCGCACGGACTGGCCCGGTACCCCGACGCCCGGAGCGCGCTCACCTGACGGCGGGCCGCGGACGGGGCGGGGCGGGATGGGGCGCGGGCGCGAACCGACCGACACCACATCCGCCGCACTCGACCAGCGCAAGGAACCGGGTGCGCCCGACGGTGCGCGCCCGGCCTCTCCGCCTCTCCCGACCGGGCGGCCCGGTGGCCGGGGGCTATCCCACCGCCCGGTGGGTGATCTGGCCGTCGGTCATCGTCAGCCGGACGGGGGCGGTGCCCAGCTCGTCGGCCGGGGCGGTCACCGGGTCGACGCCCAGGGCCGTGAGATCGGCCCGGTAGCCGGGGGCGATCCGGCCCGCCACCGCCTCCTCGCCGGCCGCCAGCGCGGCGTGCGACGTACAGCCCTCCAGCGCCATCAGACCGGTCAGCGCCTGGCCGGGGGTGACCGGTGCGGTGCCGGTCTCGCCCGCGGGGCGCCGCAGCCGGGCGGTGGCCAGGACCTGGCGCGGATCGTGGTGCGCGATCGGCCAGTCGGAGCCGAGGACCAGGACCGCGCCCGCGTCCCGCAGATCGCGGCACCGCCAGGCCCGCTCCGCCCGCTCCGTGCCGACCCGCTGCGACCAGGCGTCGGTGTGGTCGGCGCGGGTGTACGCGGTGTGGGTGGGCTGCATGGAGGCGGCGACGCCCAGGGCGGCGAACCGTGGCAGCTGCTCGTCCGGCACGGTCTCGATGTGCTCGATGCGGTGCCGGTAGCGGCCGGGCGCCCGGTCGGCGCCGAGCGCCTCGACGGTGTCCAGGACGTGCCGGACGGCGGCGTCGCCGATGGCGTGCGTGGCGGTGCGGACCCCGGCGCGGTCCAGGTGATGCACGGCGCGGGTGTACGCCGCGGGGTCCGGCCAGAACGCCTCCGTGCCCTGGCCGTGGCAGTCGGCCCGCTCCAGCCAGGCCGTACCGCCCTCGACGGTGCCGTCCATGAAGAACTTCACCCCGCCCACCCGCCAGCGCCGGCCGGTGAGCCGCTGGAGCGCGACGAGGTGGTCGAGGCCGTCGGCGTCCACGCCGGGCATGCACCAGGGCGCGAGCCGCAGCCGCAGCGGGAGGTCGCCGTCCGCCTCGATACCGGTCAGCAGGTGCAGGGCGTCCGGGTCCTGGAGGTCCATGACATGCGCGCCGGTCAGCCCGGCCGCGGCCATCTCGCCGAGCAGCGCGAGCAGCCGCGCCCGCCGGTCGGCGGCCGAGGGGCGCGGCAGGACGGGCAGCAGCAGGTCCATGGCGGCGTGTTCCACGAGATGCCCGGTGGGCCGGCCGGTGGCGTCGCAGACCACGCTGGCGCGCTGGGCGAACTCCCGCGGGCCGTCGATCCCGGCGGCCGCCAGGGCGCGGCCGTCGGCCAGCGCCGAATGGCCGTCGTAGAGCCGGAGGAAGGCGGGCGCGCCGCCGAGCGCGTCCTCGATCAGGTCGCGGTGGACGGGCCGGTCGCCGAACACGTTGTGGTCCAGGCCCCAGCCGGTCACCCAGCCGCCCGGGGGCAGCGCGCGGGCGGCGGCGGCGAGGGCGGTGCGCAGCCCGTCGAGGTCGTGGCAGCCGGAGAGGTCGAGGCCGGTGGACATCTCGACGCCCCAGACCGGGTGGCTGTGCCCGTCGACCAGGCCGGGGGTGAGGGTGGCCCCCGCCAGGTCGATGACCTCGGTCGCCGCGCCCCGCCAGTCCCGTACGTCCCGCTCGTCGCCGACCGCGGCGATCGTGCCGTCCTTGACGGCGACGGCCTCGGCCCAGGGCCGCCGGGGATCGAGGGTGCGGATCCGCGCACCGGTCAGGACGGTGTCGGCGGTGGTGAGCGGGGAGGACGCGGCGGGCACGGTCGGCACGGGGGCTCCTTGGACGAGGCGGGCGGATCGGGGGTCAGCGGGCGGGCGGGGTGGCGGCGGGCGGCCCGGTGGGCGCCGCCCGTTCCGCCGCGGCCGGTGCCGGCGCCGGCCGTTCCTCGTCCGCCGGTTCCGCCTCCCCCGGCGGCTCCGCCGCGAAGCCCGCGTAGACCGCGGGGCGGGTGCGGCGCAGCCGGCGGGCGAGGAGCAGGCCGAGGACGAAGGCGGCGGGGACGGTGAGGACCAGGGCGGCGTTGGTGGCCAACGGTGCGCCCGTCATCAGGTCGATCTTGGTGATGACCAGGCAGAGGGCGCCCGCCATCAGGACGGTGGCGGCGATCGGCACGATACGGGTGCGCAGCGCGCCCTCCCGGTGGGCGAAACGCCGGAAGTACAGCGGCACGGCGGCGGCGGTGACCGCCTGGAGCGCCAGCAGGCCCAGCATTCCCGGGGTGTTCATCCACAGCAGCAGCTGCTGGTAGGGGTCCGCGCCGGCGACGGCGAAGCCGAGGACGACGACGAGCGCGAGGGCGCTCTGCACCACACCGGCGGTGTACGGCGAGCCGTGCCGGCGGTGGACGCGGCCGAGCGCGGCGGGCAGCACGCCCTCCCGGGCGAGCGCGAGGCCGTAGCGGTTGATCGCGTTGTGGAAGGCCAGTTGGGAGGCGAGGATGCTGGTGACGATGAAGACGTGCATCAGGTCGGCGGCCCAGGTGCCGACGTACTGGGTGGTCGCGGTGAAGAAGAGACCGGCCGGGTCGTGGACGGCGGCCCGGACGATCTCGTCGCTGCCGACCGCCTGGATGACGATCCAGACGGTGAAGGCGTAGAAGAGCCCGAGGAAGGCGACCGCGATATAGGTGGCGCGCGGGATCGTGCGGGCCGGATCGCGGGCCTCGCGGCGGTAGATGGCGGTCGACTCGAAGCCGGTGAAGGCGGCGAAGGCGAAGGCGAGGACCGCGCCGGTGCCGGGCACCAGGACGTTGCCGGGGGCCAGGGAGTCCAGACTGAGGCCGTGCGCGCCGCCGCGCAGCAGCACTCCCCCGGCGAGCAGGACGAGGATGCCGGTCTCGGCGAGCAGCAGGACGCCGAGGACCTTGGCGCCGAAGTCGATACTGCGGTAGCCGAGGAACCAGATCACGAAGACGCCCGCGACGGCGATCGGCGGCCAGGGGACGTGGATGCCCCAGAGCGCTTCGAGGGCGTCCTGGGTGCCGGTGGCGAGCAGTCCGTAGACGCCGATCTGCATACCGTTGTACGCGAGCAGCGCCACGGTGGCGGCGCCGAAGCCGGCCGGGCGGCCGAGGCCGCGGGTGATGAAGGCGTAGAAGCCGCCGCCGCTGCGGACGTGGCGGGCCATGGTCGTGAAGCCGACCGCGAAGAGCGCGAGGGTGGCACCGGCGAGGAGGTAGCCGACGGGGGCGCCGAGACCGCCGGCGCCGATGGCGAGCGGGGCGACGCCGGCCATGACGGTGAGCGGGGCGGCGGCGGAGATGACGAAGAAGGCGATGTCCGCGACGCCCAGGGTGCCGCGGCGCAGCGTGCCGGCGGGCGGCGGCGGGACGTCGGAGGAGCCGGCTGAGCCGGGTGGGCCGGACGGTCGCGTCGGCGACCCGTCTCGGGTCTCGGGCGCTACGGCCATGGCGCTGGTGCCCTTCTGCGGGGGAGGCGGAGCGCGGACGGCGGCCCGCCGGGCGCGTGTACGGGTGGCACGGCGCGGGCGGCAGCCGCCGGGGGCCTCGTCGTTGACGACGCCCACCGGACCGCGAGCAGGACATGGGGGGCAGGAACCGTGAGCCGGAGCAGGAACCTAAAGACTTTCGGTTTCTGCAATGTAGCCCCGCCCGTACGATTCGGGAAGACCTCACGGGTGGGAGCGACAACATGGCGAGGCCGCGCAAACCGCTGCTGGACCGGGCGCGGATCGCCACGACGGCGCTGCGACTCGTCGACGCGCAGGGCGAGTTCAGCGTTCCGCAGATAGCCCGGTCGCTCGGTGTGCAGACCGCTTCGGTGTATCACCATGTGGACGGCCGGGCCGGGGTGATCGAGCTGCTGCGGGAGCGGGTGGCCGAGGCCATCGACACCTCGGCACTCGACGTCGCCCCCTGGGACGCGGCCCTGGAGTCCTGGGCGCGCTCCTACCGCGCCGCCTTCGCCGCCCATCCGCGCGCGATCCCGCTGCTCACCGCGTCGCCGGTGCGGGCGCCGAAGGTCCTGGCCCAGTACGAGCGGGCCGCCGGGCTGCTGCTGGACGCGGGCTTCGCGCCGCCCACCGTCATTCCGGTCATCGCGGCGCTGGAGAACGTGGTGCTGGGCTCGGCGCTGGATCTGGCCGCCCCGGAAACGATGTGGGAGGTCGCCGACGAGCGGGCCGCCCCGCGGCTGGCGCGGGCGCTCGCCGCCACCGGCCCCGCGCGCGCCGACACCGCCTTCGAGCTGTCGCTGGCGGGCGTCCTGGAGCGGGTCCGCGCGATGGCGGCCGGACGGCCGTAGGGCGGGCGCCGGCCGCCGGGCCGCTCACCCCTCGTAGAAGAGTTCCTCCACCACGCCCCGCGCCCGCCGGGTGATGCGGCGGTAGTCGTCGAGCATCTCCCCGACGTGGCCCTCCTCGTAGCCGAGGTAGCGGCCGACCGCCGCCAGCTCCCGGCCGTCCACCGGGAAGGTGTCGCCGGGGCGGCCCCGGACCAGCATCACGGCGTTGCGCACCCGGGCCGCCAGCACCCACGCCTCGTCCAGGGTCTGCGCGTCCTCGGTGCCGACCAGCCCGGCGGCATGGGCGGCGGCCAGCGCCTCGCGGGTGCGGGTGGTGCGCAGCCCCGGGACGCACCAGCCGTGCCGCATCTGGAGCAGCTGGACGGTCCACTCGACATCGCTCAGACCGCCGCGCCCCAGCTTGGTGTGGGTGGTCGGGTCGGCGCCGCGCGGCAGCCGCTCGGACTCCATCCGGGCCTTGAGCCGGCGGATCTCACGGATCGCGTCCTCGCCGAGGCCCTCGACCGGATAGCGCAGCGGATCGATCAGATCGAGGAAGCGCTGCCCCAGCCCGGCGTCGCCCGCGACCGGTTCGGCGCGCAGCAGCGCCTGCGCCTCCCACACCAGCGACCAGCGGCGGTAGTAGGCAGCGTACGAGGCGAGGGTGCGCACCAGCGGGCCGGACCTGCCCTCCGGGCGCAGGTCCGCGTCGATCGGCAACGGCGGGTCGGCGGACGGGAGTTGGAGCAGCCGGCGCATTTCGTCGGCGACGGCGCGGGCGGCCTTGGCGGCCTCGTGCTCGTCGGCGCCTTCCCGGGGTTCGTGCACGAAGAGCACATCGGCGTCCGAACCGTAGCTCAGCTCGTGGCCGCCGAAGCGGCCCACGCCGATCACCGTGAAGCGGGTGGGCAGGGTGTCGCCCCACTGCTCGCGGACGGCGGCCCGCAGCGCGCCGGCGAGGGTGGCGGCGGTCAGGTCGGAGACGGCGGAGCCGACGACGTCGATGGCGTGCCCGTGGTCCTTCTCCGCCGGGCTGCCCTCCGTGCCGTACGCGCCGATCAGGTCGGCGGCGGCGGTGCGGAACAGCTCCCGGCGGCGCACCCCGCGGGCCGCCGCGACCGCCGCCTCGGCGCCGTCCGCGCGGCCGACCGCGGCCAGCACCTCCTGCTCCAGGGCGGCCCGGCCGCGCGGCCGCAGGCCGTCGGGGGCGCCGAGCAGGGCGACCGCCTCGGGGGCGCGCAGCAGCAGATCGGGGGCGAGCCGTCCGGCGGAGAGCACCCGGGCGAGGTTCTCGGCGGCGGCGCCCTCGTCGCGCAGCAGGCGCAGATACCAGGGGGTCTTGCCGAGCGCGTCGGAAACCTTGCGGAAGTTGAGCAGTCCGGCGTCCGGGTCGGCGGAGTCCGCGAACCAGGAGAGCAGCACGGGCAGCAGCGTACGCTGAATCGCGGCCTTGCGGGTGACACCTGAGGCCAGTGCCTCCAGATGACGCAGCGCGGCCACCGGGTCCGCGTAGCCCAGCGCTTCGAGGCGGTGGCCCGCGGCCTTGGCGGACAGCCGGGTCTCGCCGGGGTCGAGATGGGCGACGGCGTCCAACAGCGGCCGGTAGAACAGTTTCTCGTGGAGGCGGCGCACCTCGCGGGCGTGCCACTTCCACTCCCTGCGGAGGGTGTCCACCGCCTCGGTGCGCATGCCCAGCGAGCGGGCCAGCCGGCGCAGATCGGCGTCGCCCTCGGGCATCAGATGTGTACGGCGCATCCGGTAGAGCTGGATGCGGTGCTCCAGGGTGCGCAGGAAACGGTAGGCGGCGTCCAGCGCGGCGGCGTCCTGGCGCCCGACGTAGCCGCCGGCCGCGAGCGCGCCGAGCGCCTCCAGGGTGGTGGCGCTGCGCAGCGTCGCATCGCTGCGGCCGTGCACCAACTGGAGGAGCTGGACGGCGAATTCGACGTCGCGCAGCCCGCCGGGGCCGAGCTTGAGTTCCCGGTCGACCCGGTCGGCGGGGATGTTCTCGACGACCCGGCGGCGCATCTGCCGGACGTCGGCGACGAAGTTGTCCCGCTCGGCGGCCTGCCAGACCATCGGGGAGAGCGCCTCGGCATACGCGCGTCCCAGCTCCGGATCGCCGGCCATCGGGCGGGCCTTGAGCAGCGCCTGGAACTCCCAGGTCTTGGCCCAGCGCTGGTAGTAGGCGAGGTGGCTGCTCAGGGTGCGGACGAGCGGGCCGTTGCGGCCCTCGGGGCGCAGATTGGCGTCCACCGGCCAGATGGTGCCCTCGGCGGTGATGTCCGAGCAGACCCGCATCATCCGGGAGGCTATCCGGGTGGCGGACCGGAGCGCCGCGGCCTCCTCCACCCCCTCCTTCGGCTCGGCGACGAAGATGACGTCGACGTCCGAGACGTAGTTCAGCTCGCGGCCGCCGCATTTGCCCATGCCGATGACGGACAGCCGGCAGACGGCCGCGTCGCCCGGCTGCTCCTCGCGGGAGATCTCCAGGGCGGCGCGCACCGTGGCGGTGGCCAGGTCCGCCAGTTCCGCCGCGGTCTCGGCGACATCGGTGGTGCCGCACACATCGCGGGCCGCGATGCCCAGCAGACACCTGCGGTAGGCGGCCCGCAGCGCGTCCGCGCGGGTGCGGTCCGCGCCCCGTTCGCCCCAGATGCCCTCGGCGAGCGCCTCCTCGAACTCCGCGGTGCCGGGGTGCAGATCGGCCGACTCGTAGGTGACCAGCGACCGCCAGTCGTGCGGGTGCCGGGCGAGGTGGTCGCCGAGCGCCTCGGAGGCGCCCAGCACTCCCAGCAGCCGGTCGCGCAGCGGTTTCGCCGCGACGACGGTGCTCAGCAGCTCCTGCTGGTCGTCCGGGTCCTGGGCCTCCACCAGACGGACCAGGCCGAGCAGCGCCAGATCGGGGTCCGCGGTGGCACCGAGCGCTTCGAGCAGCACCGAGTCATCGCGTACGGGGGCGAGTTCGGGGGCATCGAGCAGCAGTCCGGCCGCCGAGGGCTGGGTGAAACCGTGCCTCAGCAGCCGGGTGAAGGCGCTGCTCCGCCGTCCCTGCGGAGCGGGTAGTGCCATGGCGGGCCGCCTCTCGGGGGGGCTCAGAGAACCGGCAGCATCTTGCGCAGCTCGAACGCGGTGACCTCGGAGCGGTACTCCTCCCACTCCTGCTTCTTGTTGCGCAGGAAGAAGTCGAAGACGTGCTCGCCGAGGGTTTCGGCGACCAGTTCGCTGCGCTCCATGAGGTCGATGGCCTCGCCGAGGTTCTGCGGCAGCGGTTCGATGCCCATGGCGCGGCGCTCGGCGTCGGAGAGCGCCCAGACGTCGTCGTCGGCGCCGGGCGGCAGCTCGTACCCCGCCTCGATGCCCTTGAGGCCGGCGGCGAGCAGTACCGCGTACGTCAGATACGGGTTGGCGCCCGAGTCGATCGAGCGGACCTCGACGCGGGTGGAGCCCATCTTGCCGGGCTTGTACATCGGGACGCGGATGAGCGCGGAGCGGTTGTTGTGGCCCCAGCAGATGTACGAGGGGGCCTCGCCGCCGGCGCCCGCGGTGCGGTTGGCGCCGCCCCAGATGCGCTTGTAGGAGTTGACCCACTGGTTGGTGACGGCGGAGATCTCGCCGGCGTGGCGCAGCAGTCCGGCGATGAACGACCGTCCCACCTTGGAGAGTTGGTACTCGGCGCCGGACTCGTGGAACGCGTTGCGGTCGCCCTCGAAGAGCGAGAGGTGGGTGTGCATCCCGGAGCCGGGGTACTCGGAGAACGGCTTGGGCATGAACGTGGCCTGTACGCCCTGTTCCAGCGCGACCTGCTTCATCACGAGCCGGAAGGTCATGATGTTGTCGGCGGTGGACAGCGCGTCGGCGTACCGCAGGTCGATCTCCTGCTGGCCGGGGGCGCCTTCGTGGTGGCTGAACTCCACCGAGATGCCCATCGACTCCAGCATCGTGATGGCCTGCCGGCGGAAGTCCATCCCGACGTTCTGCGGGGTGTGGTCGAAGTAGCCCGAGGAGTCGCCGGGGGTCGGCCGCTGGCCGTCCACGGGCTTGTCCTTGAGCAGGAAGAACTCGATCTCGGGGTGGGTGTAGAAGGTGAACCCGAGGTCGGAGGTCTTGGCCAGGATGCGCTTGAGGACATAGCGCGGGTCGGCGTAGGAGGGGGAACCGTCCGGCATCAGGATGTCGCAGAACATCCGGGCGGTGCCGGGGGCCTCGGCGCGCCACGGCAGGATCTGGAAGGTGCCGGGGTCCGGCTTGGCGATCATGTCGGATTCGTACACTCGGGCGAATCCCTCGATCGCGGAGCCGTCGAAGCCGATGCCCTCGTCAAATGCCTGTTCAAGCTCCGCCGGGGCGACCGCCACGGACTTGAGGAACCCGAGAACATCGGTGAACCACAGCCGTACGAAGCGGATATCGCGCTCCTCCAGCGTTCGGAGCACAAATTCCTGCTGCTTGTCCATGGGTCACCAATCCTTGCAGGTCATTCGGCCCGTCCACGCGCAGGAAAAACACGTGTGGCACACCAGTATCACGTGAGGGGGTTACCGTCACATTACGCACCCTTGGCCGGAATCAGAACCGTCGGCCCGTTACCCCCACGGCAATCCTTCCCCCGCCGGACACTCTCAGCGCCCCCGGATGGCCGCAGACGGAGGCTTGGGCCAGACTTGGGGGGTACCTGAGGCTCCGTTGACCGCTCATTGACGGGTCCGTGTCATGAGATCCCTAGCCTGGGGGCGGGCCACGGGCTGCGCGGCCCGGACGGGCCCGGCCGAGGGGGACAACGGGGCATGGGACAGGGATTCCAGACCAATCCGGACGCGCTGTTCAGCTGTGCGGGCGCCACCGAACAGCAGCAGGAGGCGATCCCGCGGATCGCGCTGGCGCTGGCACATGTGGAGATACCGTCGGGCGCCTTCGGCAAACTGCCGGAATCCGACGAGCTGCACACCTCCTACAACGAGCACGCCACGGCGGCACAGCAGAACATCCACGACCTGACGGGCATCCTCCAGAGCGCGGCGGAGAGCCTGCGCGCGATGGCCGGCGCCTACGTCGCCAACGAGTACGCCCTCCAGGAGGGCTTCGGCGGGAGCGGCGCGGGCGGCGGGAGCGTGCCGGTATGAGCGTGACGGCCGCGTACGCCTGGGTCGACAAGGAGATCGAGCAGCTCCCCGACATCCAGGAGATCCACAGCAGCGAGGAGCACGGCATCGACGCCGGGCTCGACGACGCGATCCGGTGGTTCCTGGACAAGATCGGGCTGATGGACGAGCTCGAAAAGGTCACCGGCATGCCGACGCAGCTGACCGCCGCGGCCCAGGAGTGGCGGGCACAGGGCGAGGCGCTGCACAAGGTGGCCGAGGAACTGCGGTCGGCGGCACGCTCGCTCCCCGAGCACTGGGAGGGCGACGCGTCGGACGGCTTCGGCCGCGGGATGGGCCAGATCGTCGACGCGCTCGACGACACCGGCAAGGACATGGGCCGGACGGCGCAGATCCTGAGCCAGGCCGCCGCGGAGTGCAAGTTCGCCGAGGACGCGATCGTCGCGATCATCCGCGAGGCGATCGAGTGGGCGGCGATGTCGCTGGCCGCGATGGTGATCACCGACATCCTGACGCTCGGCCTGGCCACGGTGGTGGACGGACTGGTCGCCGAGGCGGAGGTGGCGGTCTTCCTCGCCCGGGTGGAGAAGGTCTCCACGACACTGGCCAAGACGCTGCGGGACCTGATGAAGGCCGTCAAGGAGTTCAAGAGCGGAGCGACATCGTTCAAAGAGGCGCGCGAGGTCGCGGCCACGCTGCGCAAGGCGGGCGGGATCATGGGCAAACGCAAGCAGACGTTCAGGGACTGGGCCGCCCACAGGGCGGTCACGAGCCAGATCCGCGGCCACGGCACGGATCCCCTCGTCAACGCCGTCACCGGCCTCACCGGTGACTACAAGGGCAAGGCCGAAGAGGCGGCCGAGCACTTCGGCAAGGAGGCGATGGACGGCGGCCGCCCGCCGGAACCCGCGCCGTACCGCGTCCCCAAGGGCAGCATCGAGGACACCTTCGGCTGACCGCCGGGGCCGACAGAGAGACGGACATGCACCCCACACCCGTCGTCCCGGAGCGGGACGCCTGGCTCATCACGCACACCGCCGGTCTGCTGCGGCCGGGTGAGGTGCTGTACGGCGCACTGTCCGTGAAGCTCGACCCGCTGGCGCCCGAGACCATCCCGAAACGCCACTGCAGGCCCAAGCCGGAGGCGGTGCAGAAGGCGCGGTTCCGGGGATGGGAACGGATCTTCATCCCGGTGGCCGCCGTCATGTGGGTGTGCTCCATCCCCGGCGGTCTGCTGGAGGCGGGGGCGCATCACACCTGGCGCGGGCTGCGCCGGATCTTCCGGGGGCGCGTCTGGGAAGGGGGCTGGGAGAGCGCCGCGGGCTGGTTCGCCGTCACCACCCGCACGGGCACGAGTGACATCCCGGGCTACGACAACGAGCGTCTCGCACTGGCCTTCACCGATCAGCGACTGCTGCTGCTGAGCGATCCGGCCATGCCGGACCAGCACGCGGCCGAGCTGCTCGGTGAGGTGCCGCGCGGGCAGTACGCCCTGCGGCGCGAGCCGCCTCCGCCGCGCCACAAGGGACGGGCGGACATCGCCTTCGCCGACGGCTCCTGGCTGGCCCTGAAGGCCGATGACCTGCGCGAGGGGCCGTTGCTCGGCCGTCTGCTGTCGGCGGGGTGAGCCCGGCGCCCCCTTGGTCCCGGGACACGTCCGGGCCGAGGGGCGCCGTCGCGTCGTGGTCCCGGCCGCCACGTCGCGGAGCGGTCGGCCCCGCCGGTGCGGTCAGCCCCGCTGACCTGGTCGGCCCTGCTCCAGGACGGCGCGGGCGACCGTTTCCGGTGCGTCGGCCATCACCAGGTGCCCGGCGGGGGCGGCGACCGTGAACCGGCCGCCCAGTTCCGCGGCGAGTGCCCGCTGCCGCTCCAGCCAGCGCAGTTCGCGCGCCGTCTCGCTGCCGTCGTACGCCGCCAGGACCGTCACCGGTACGGCGGGCAGCGGGTGGCCCGGACGGAGCGCGGCGAGTTCGGCGGCCTGATAGCCGTAGGTCGCGTGCTCCAGGGCGCAGGCGCGCAGCACCCGGCTGGTGCGGTACCCGGCGCGCTCCCAGGGGTGCGGCGGATGGTTGCCGAGGGTCGCGGCGCGGGTGACCAGGCGGCGGGCGGCCGGGCCGAGGGCGCGCGGCACGCCCGCGGCGGACAGCGCGCCCGCCAGGCCGCCCGCCCAGGCGGTACGGACCGCGCGCGGCAGCAGCGGCCGCGGGTCCTCCTCGACGCTGGTGTCGACCAGGACGAGGCCGGCGCAGCGGTCCGGATACCGGCGGGCGAACGCCTCGGCGTGGAACCCGCCGAGCGAGTGGCCGACGACGGCGGCGGGCCCGAAGTGGCCGAGCACATCGAGGAGTTGGGCGATCCGGTCCGCCTCGGCGGCGACCGTGGGCGGCTCCGGCGCGGGGGCGCTCAGGCCCAGGCCGGGCCGGTCGAAGCGGACGACGGTACGGTGCGGGGCGAGCAGCGCCGCGACCGCGTCCCAGTCGTACCAGGCCAGGCCGAGCCCGCCGGTGAGCACGCACACCGGGCCGGCGCCCTCGCTCAGGACGTGCAGCGGCACGCCGCCCACCCGCAGCATCCGGCCGGGCGCGCGGCCGACGCGGCTGGTGCGGCCGGCGTGACGGGTGCGGCCGGCGTGACGGGTGCGGCCGGCGCGGCTCATCGGCCCGCTCCCGGGTCGCGGCCGGGAGGTGGTGCGGGGATGTCGCCGGAGGCCGGGGCCGGGGGCTGCCCGGGTTCCGTACGGGCCGCCCGGTCCGCCCGGCCCGGCGCCCCTGCCCCCGCCGTACGCTCCCCGGTCGCACCCCCGCCGCCCAGCGCACGCCCGTTCCGTGCCACGCACCCGGCGAGTATCGCGATGTAGAGGGCGACCAGCAGGACCTGGAGGCGCTGGCCGACGCCGAGGGCCCAGGTGCCCTGGCCCGCGGTGAAGGCCGCGACCGAGACCAGCGTCCAGCCCGTGGCGGCGAATTCGGCCAGTACCAGCGGCGGCCCGTAGCGGGCGAGCGCCGGCCACCGGTCGTAGCGGCGGGCGGCGACGGTCAGCAGGACTATGGCGCCGAGCGCGCCGACCATGGCGAGCGAACTGCTGATGGCGTGCGCGGTGTGGGTGGCCGGCACCAGGCCCGCGGTCTCCCGGGCCGCGCACGCCGGGTCGCTGGTCGGCGCGCAGCTCAGCGGCAGCCGGGAGTCGAGGGCGGTGGCCGCGCCGAAGAGCGCGAGCGCGGCCCAGCCCGCCGTCGCCCACGGCCGGCGCTCCAGGGTGAACAGCGCGGTCACCGCACCGGCCAGTACGAGCAGCCCGGCGACCAGGTCGGTGGCGCGGAACAGCCCGCCGAGCGGCTGATCGACGGCGGCCAGCTCGCTGACGTACGCCTCCACCGGGTTGAGGCCGGTGGAGACCACCACCTCCAGGACCCAGGCGGTGTAGGCGAGGGCGCCGAGCAGCAGCAGTACGGCGGCCGCCCGGCGGCGGGTGGGGAGGGGGCTGGTCGGGGTCACGGACATCCTGGTGGTCGGGTGGACCCGGCGGGGCACGCAGAGCGCCGGGAACGCCGGTGGCGCGAGAGGCCCAGGATAGGCAGACCGCCGACGCCAATGCGGTGATAGCGGCACAAAGAGCGCCGCATCGCCGCGCGGCGCGGCCGTCGGGGGCCCACCCTCGGAGGCCGATACCCCGCGGGGGTAGGGTGCGCCGGAGTCGCGGGGCGCACCAAAGTCCGCGGGCCCGTGCGTCCGTATGCCGTCCGTACGTATGCCGTCCGTACGCCCGCGAGTCCGTTCGTCCGTGGGCCCGTGACGCCCGCCGGTCCGTACGTCCCGCCGAGAGGTCCGCCATGTGTGAGCAGGGGAAGGCCGCCGCGTGGTGCGGTCGGCTGCTGCTGTTCGCGGCGCTGATCGCCGGGATCGTCGCGATGCACACCTTCGGGCATCCGACGGACGGGCACGGCGGACACGAGACCCTCACCGCGGCGGGCCGCCCGGCACCGGAGCCGAGGGCGATGACCGGGCCGATGACGGCGCCGGTGCCGATGCCGATGGCTGCGCGGCCGGCGGACCGTCCGGCGGCGCCCGTGCCGGCGGGGCCGGTCGCCGCGTCGGGGCCCCTCGCCACGGAGGCGACGACCACACCGAAGCCGATCACCACAGCGGCACACCCGCCGGCGTACCCGACCGCGCTCGCCGTCTCCGACGGGGTCAGCGGCGGCGGCGCGATGGACCCCGGCACGGTCTGCCGGGCCGTGCTCTCCGTCTGGGCGACGGCGCTACTGGTCCTGCTCGGCGTCGGCCTGCTGCTCGGGCAGGCGGAGACGGGTGTGTCGGCCGCCCTCCGGGCCCGTCTGCTGCGCGGTCTGCGGCCGCTGCCGCCGCCACCGCGCCACAAGCTCCTCGCCCGACTGTCGGTGCTGCGCGTGTAGGAGCGCACCCGGCCGCCGACGCCTGCGCGCGTCCACGGCCCCGTGCCCCTTCCGCCACACCACCACCGACACCCTCATGAGGTGCTTCACCATGGCTACTCACTCCCGCCGCGCCCTGCTCGGCGCGGGTCTCGCCGTCGCCGGCAGCGGTCTGCTGGCCGCCTGCTCCACCGAAGACGCCGGGTCCGGCCCGCACGACGGCAAGAACCACTCCCCCGGCCCCGGCGCCACCCCGGCCGGATATGTCTCCCCGGACGGCCCGGAGGTCGCCGCGGCCGAGCGGAAGCGGGGCGCGGGCTCCGTACGGAAGGTCGCGCTCACCGCCACCCCGGACCGGCTGGACCTCGGCGGCCGCGCCGTCAACTCCTGGTCGTACGGCGGTGAACTGCCCGGCAAGGAGGTCCGCGTCACGGCGGGCGACACCCTCGCGCTGACCCTCGCCAACCACCTCCCGCAGGCCACCTCCCTGCACTGGCACGGACTGGCGCTCCGCAACGACATGGACGGCGTCCCGGATCTGACCCAGCGTCCGGTCCCGGCCGGCGCCTCCTTCACCTACCGGTTCGCGGTCGCGCACCCCGGCACGTACTGGTTCCATCCGCACTCCGGCGTGCAGCAGGACCGTGGGCTGTACGCCCCGCTGATCGTCGAGGACCCCAAGGAGCCGCTCGCGTACGACAAGGAGTGGGTCGTCGTGCTGGACGACTGGCTCGACGGGGTGGACGGCAGCACCCCGGACGCGGTGCTGGCCGAGCTCCGCAAGGGCATGGGCGGCGGCCACGGCGGTATGGATCACGGCGGCATGGACATGGGCGAAGGCGGCATGGACATGGGCGAGGGGGGCGGGAAGAGTGCGGGCGGTACGGACCACGGGGCGCACGGCATGGGCGGCCGCGCCGTGCCCTCGTCCGGTGGTACGTCCCGCCCCGGCGGCCCGCCGCGGATGCTGATGGGCGCCACCAGCAAGTGGCTGGGCGGCGATGCCGGGGATGTGGACTACCCGTACCACCTCGTCAACGGCCGCGCCGCCGACGATCCGCAGACGTTCCGCGCCGCACCGGGCGACCGGATCCGGATCCGGCTCATCAACGCGGGCGGCGACACCGCCTACCGTGTCGCGCTCGGCGGCCACACCATGACCGTGACCCACACCGACGGCTTTCCCGTCGAGCACGCCGGGACCGACGCGCTGCTGCTGGGCATGGGCGAGCGCTACGACGTCCTGGTCACGGCCAAGGACGGCGTCTTCCCGCTCACCGCGCTCGCCGAGGGCAAGAAGCGGTCCGGGCTGGCCGTGCTGCGCACCGGCGGCGGCACGGCGCCCGGCCCGGCCGCCCGCCCCGGTGAGCTGGACGGCCGGCTGCTCACCGCGGACCGCCTGAAGGCCGCCGAGGCCGTACGGACGAGCGTCCGGCGCCCCGACCGCACCCTCGCACTCGACCTCACGGGGTCCATGGCGGCGTACGACTGGGCGATCGACAAGAAGCCGTACACACCGTCCCAACGGCACCCGGTCAAGGCCGGTGAGCGGGTCCGGCTCTCCTTCCGCAACCGCACCACGATGTGGCATCCGATGCATCTGCACGGCCACACCTTCGCGCTGCCCGGCGGCGGCCCCCGCAAGGACACCACCATCGTGCTGCCGGGCCGCACCGTCAGTGTCGACTTCGACGCCGACAACCCCGGTCTGTGGATGATCCACTGCCACAACGTCTACCACTCGGAGTCGGGAATGATGACGGTCCTCGGCTACCGGAAGCAGTAGCGGGGCGGCAGGCGTGGCGACCGCCTCCGGGCCCGGCCCCGACCGGCTCCCGCACCGACGGGAGCCGGGTCCAGGGGCCGGGTCCGGAGGGCCGGACCGGGGCGCCGGACCCCCATTGCGTCAGAAAGACGATTACACTGACAGGGTGCCTCCACTTCGTCTCGCCCTGCATCAGATCGACTCCTGCGTCGGCGATATCGGCCGGAACGCCGGGACGATCGTCCACTGGACCCGGTACGCCGCCGGACAGGGGGCGCACCTCGTCGCGTTCCCGGAGATGGCGCTGACCGGCTATCCCGTCGAGGACCTCGCGCTGCGCCCCTCCTTCGTCGAGGCGAGCCGGGCCGCGCTGCGGGCGCTGGCCGGCCGGCTGGCGGCGGAGGGGCTGGGGGAACTCCCGGTGGTCGTCGGCTATCTGGACCGCTGTCCGCAGGACCTGCCGCGCTACGGCCGGCCGGCCGGCGCCCCGCAGAACGCCGCCGCGGTACTGCACCGGGGCCGGATCGCGCTCAGCTTCGCCAAGCACCACCTCCCCAACTACGGCGTCTTCGACGAGTTCCGGTACTTCGTCCCCGGCGACACGCTGCCCGTCGTACGGGTCCACGGCGTGGACGTGGCGCTCGCCATCTGCGAGGACCTGTGGCAGGAGGGCGGCCGGGTGCCCGCGGCGCGCAGCGCGGGGGCCGGGCTGCTGCTGTCGGTCAACGCCTCACCGTACGAACGGGACAAGGACGACACCCGGCTGGAGCTGGTCCGCAAACGGGCCCGGCAGGCCGGCTGCACCACCGCCTACCTGGCGATGACCGGCGGGCAGGACGAGCTGGTCTTCGACGGCGACTCCATCGTCGTCGACCGGGACGGCGGGGTGATCGCGCGGGCGCCGCAGTTCACCGAAGGCTGTCTGCTGCTCGACCTCGAACTCCCGGCCGCCGCGCCCGAACCGCCCTCCGGTGTCCTCGACGACGGCCTGCGCGTGGACCACATCACGCTCTCCCCCGACCCGCTGCCCGCGTATCCGCCGCGGCCCCCCGTCACGCTCTCCCCCGGTCCCTCGCCCGACCGGCCCGCCTGTCCTCCGCAGCCCCTCGGCGACGGGGCCGGGCAGCCGGCGGACACCGGGGCGAGGCTGCCGGACACCGAGGAGATCTACACCGCGCTGGTCGTCGGGCTGCGCGCCTATGTCACCAAGAACGGCTTCCGCAGCGTGGTGCTCGGGCTGTCCGGCGGGATCGACTCCGCGCTGGTCGCCGCCCTCGCCTGCGATGCGCTGGGCCCCGAGCGGGTACACGCGGTGGCCATGCCCTCCCGCTACTCGTCGGAGCACTCCCTGACCGACGCCGCCGAACTGGCCCGCCGTACGGGCCTCGCCTTCCGTACGGTGCCGATCGCCCCGATGTTCGACGCGTACATGGCGGCGCTGGAGCTGACCGGCCTCGCCGAGGAGAACCTCCAGTCGCGGCTGCGCGGCACGACTCTGATGGCGATCTCCAACCAGGAGGGGCACCTCGTCCTCGCGCCCGGCAACAAGTCCGAGCTGGCGTGCGGCTACTCGACCCTCTACGGCGATTCGGTGGGCGGCTACGGCCCGATCAAGGACGTCTACAAGACCGTCGTCTACCAGCTCGCCCGCTGGCGCAACCGGTCGGCGGCCGACCGCGGCCGGACCCCGCCCATCCCGGAGCACACGATCGCCAAACCCCCGAGCGCGGAACTGCGCCCCGGCCAGGTGGACACCGACTCCCTGCCCGACTACGACGTCCTGGACCGCGTCCTGGAGCTGTACGTCGACCGCGACCGGGGCCGCGAGGAGATCGTCGCCGAGGGCTTCCCCGAGGAGCTCGTCACCCGGGTCCTGCGCATGGTCGACCGCGCCGAGTACAAGCGCCGCCAGTACCCGCCCGGCACCAAGATCTCCGCCAAGGGCTTCGGCAAGGACCGGCGGCTGCCGATCACCAATCACTGGCGGGAGGGGGACTGAGGGGCGGCCCCCAAGGCCGCCGGCCGCATTCACCCGGTGCCGGTCAGGCGCCGAAGCCGTACTCCAGGATGCGGGAATGCGCGTCCAGCACCATCTCGTCGGCCTCGACGGCGCCGCCGTCCCGCGTGACGGCGGTACGGCGGATGAGAAGGACCGGCGTCCCGCTGGGCAGGGCGAGCCGGGTGGCCTCATCGGACGTCGGCATACGGGAACGGACTTCCTCACGGAGGTGAACCGGCTCGTGTCCGAGTTCCGTCAGGCGGGCGTAGCTCCCGCCGGGGCCGGTATCCGGCCGGGTGACCGGAGATCCGGCGACGAGTCCGGCCGATCGGGGAAGTCCGGCCGCCGGTGCACTCCCCCGGCCCCCGGCCCCGGTCATGACACGGGGCGGCCCCGTGCGCGGCTCCCCCGCCTGGGGCTCAGCCGACGCGTTCGGCCGACACCGCGTCCGCGTCCGGGGACAGGTCCACGTCCCCGTCATCGCTGCGCGCGACGATGCGCGACGTCTCGCCGGTGTCGCGGTCCAGCAGACCCGCCGTGACCGCGACGGCGAGGCCGAGGGCGGCCAGGGCCGCGCCCACCGGGGCGGGAGAGGTCCAGCCCCAGCCGGCCGACAGGGCCAGGCCGCCGGCCCAGGCGCCGCCCGCGTTGGCGAGGTTGAAGGCGGACTGGTTGGCGGCGGCGGCCAGGGTGGGGGCCTGTGGGGCCTTGTTCATGACGAGCATCTGCAGCGGGGTGGTGGTCAGGAAGCCGACGGCGCCGATGACGACGACGCCGGCCAGGGCCGCCCATTTCACCTGGGCGGCGAGGGGGAAGACGGCGAGGACGACGGCGAGCGCCGCCAGCGATCCGTACAGGGTGGGCCGCAGTGCCCGGTCGGTGAGCGGTCCCGCGGCGAGCGCGCCGAGGGTCATCCCGATACCGAAGAGGGCCAGGACGAGCGGGACGGAGGTCTCGGCGAAGCCGGTGACCTCCGTCATCATCGAGGCGAGGTAGCTGTAGAGGGCAAAGACCCCGGCGAAGCCGAAGACGGTGGTGAGCAGGCCGAGCAGCACCTGACGGTTGCCCAGGGCGCGCAGTTCGCGGCCCGGACCGGTGCGCGCCCCGGCCGGCAGCGGTGGGATCAGCCGGGCGAGGGCGGCCATCGCGACGAGGCCGATGGCGGCCACGACGAGGAAGGTCGCGCGCCAGCCGAGATGCTGGCCGAGCAGCGTCGCGGCGGGTACCCCGACGACGTTGGCGATGGTCAGGCCGAGGAACATCGTGGCGATCGCGCGGGCCTGCCGGCCCTCCCGTACCAGCCGGGCGGCGACCACCGCGCCGACGCCGAAGAACGCGCCGTGCGGGAGCCCGGCCAGCAGCCGGCCGACGATCAGCAGCCCGAACCCGGGCGCCAGGGCGGAGGCGAGATTGCCGACCGTGAAGACCGCCATCAGCAGGACGAGCATCCGCCTGCGCGGGATGCGGGAGCCCAGGACGGTCAGCAGCGGGGCGCCGATGACGACACCGAGGGCGTAGGCGGAGACGAGGTAGCCGGCGGTGGGCACCGAGGTGCCCAGATCGTCCGCGACATGGGGCAGCAGGCCCATCATCACGAACTCCGTGGTGCCGATACCGAAGGCCGAGATCGCGAGCGCGAGCAGAGCCAAGGGCATGAAGGACCTTTCGGGGACGGTGCGTGCGGCGGCGCACGCGGGCAGGAGAGTCCGTACGTCTTCGTGCCGGGAACGCCGTTCTTCGCTCCGGACGCCGTCCGGGGCGTTGTCCAGGGCACAGTCCTGGACGCTGCCGGTGGCGCCGCCCTGGGCGTTCCGGATGTTCCGGACGTTCCGTTGCACGTCGACAAGTTCTGAGTCGATAAGTTCTGATACGGAACAAAGACTCTCAGCCGTAGTATTCCGGCCCGAGAACGGGGTGTTACAGAAGGGTATGTCGCGGGTGGACGTCACCGGGGGCGGTCACGGGGCCGGACGTCCGCTCCGTCCGGCCCCGTGACCGCCCCCGGTGACCCTGGCGATCCGGCGCCTCCACCGTCCCGGGTCAGATTTTGATCGAGGCGGCGACGGGCAGGTGGTCGCTGCCGGTGGCCGGCAGGGTCCAGGCCGAGACCGGGTCCATGCCCTTCATCATGATCTGGTCGATACGGGCCATCGGGAAGGCCGCCGGCCAGGTGAAGCCGAAGCCGTCGCCCGCCGCGCCCTGCGCGGAGCGCATCTGCGCGGTGACCGGGGCCAGCGACCGGTCGTTCATGGTGCCGTTGAGGTCGCCGAGCAGCACCACCTTCTTCAGCGGCTCGGCCTTGATCGCCTCGCCCAGCAGCGCGGCGCTGCCGTCGCGCTGGTTGGCGGTGAAGCCCGCCTTGAGCTTGACGCGGACGGACGGCAGATGCGCGACGTAGACGGCGAACTTCTGGCCGTCGGCGGCGGTGACGGTGGCACGCAGCGCCCGGGTCCAGCCCATCCGGATGTCCACCGGCGCCGCGTCGGACAGCGGGTGCTTGCTCCAGAGGCCGACGGTGCCCTGCACAGTGCTGTACGGGTACGCCTTCGCCAGTGCCTCCTTGTACTTGGGCAGCGCGGTGCTGGCCAGCTCCTCCAGCGCCACCACGTCGGCGCCGGACGCCACGATGTCCTTGGCGGTGCCCGTCGGGTCGGGGTTGTCGGCGTCGACGTTGTGCGTGGCGACGGTGAGGTTGCCGCCGGTGCCCTTCTTGTCGGTGACCAGCCCGCCGAAGAGGCTGACCCAGACGACGGCCGGCAGCAGCAGCGCGACGATCGCGGTCGCCGAGCGGCGCAGCACCGCGGCGACCAGCAGCAGCGGGATGCCGAGCGCCAGCCACGGCAGGAACGTCTCCAGCAGACTGCCCAGGTTTCCCACCGTGTTGGGGAGCTGTGCGTGCAGGATCATCAGCAGGCCGAGCAGCACGGCGAGTACGGCCAGCACGATGCCGCGCCGCCACATCCCCTCGGGGCGCCACCAGTTCAGCAGGCGCCCGGCCCGGGACCCGGCCCGGCCAGGGTCCTGGCCCTGCCCCGGTTCCGTCATGAATGCCTGCGCCATACCGCTGTCCTCACTGCCGTGCTCCGCCGCGCCGCGCCTCGCCTGTGATCACCGACCCTAGGCGATGGTCCGTAAAGCGCCTTCTTAAAAGTGAGGACGGCGCGCTGACATCCCGGGGTTCCGGCCCGGCGGCCGCCGGAGACAGCTGTCACAGAACGGGCATGGTCCCGTCATCGGACGGGCATCCGGGAGGGAGGAAAGGGGCGGATGCAAGAAAAAGGGGCAAGTGGGCGAGGGGTGCGGCCGAAGCAGGGCCGCCCGTGGCCCCCGGGTCCGTCGGCTCCGTCGGCCTGCCGGCCCGCCGGCCCGTCAGCCCGCCGCCTCCGCTCGGGCCCTTGGGCGGACGCCGTCCAGGACCATGTCGACGATGTCCTCCGCGAGCCCCTCGGGGAGTTCCTTCCACTCGTGGAGGATGGCGCGGGCCAGCATCGGGCCGACGAAGAGGTCGGCGATCGCCTCGATGTCGTGGTCGGCGCGGATCTCCCCGGACTCGCGGCCGCGGCGCAGCACCGCGAGCAGCGCCTCGTGGCGGTCCCGGATGACCGTGTCGTGGTACTCCGCCCACAGCGCGGGCTGCGCCTTGACGTGGCTGACGACGGTGCGCAACACGGCGGAGTTGCGCTTGGCCAGCCCGCCCAGGCGAAGGAATTCGAGCAGCGCGACGAGGTCGTCGCGTACCGAGTCACCGTCGAGCTTCGGGCACCGGGCCTCCAGGGACCGCATCACATCGAGCATCAGGGCGCTCTTGCCCGGCCAGCGGCGGTAGACCGTGGCCTTGCCCACGCCCGCCTCGCGGGCGATGCGTTCCATCGACAGTTCGGCGATGGAGGCACCGTCCTCGATCATGCGCAGTACGGCCTCGATGATGGCGGTGTCGGCCGCGGCACTGCGCGGCCGGCCGCGGCGTTCGCAGGCCGCCGGTGCCGGCCGTACACCGGCCGTCGCCGCCTCGGGGTCTCCCGCCGTCCGGTTCATCGCTCTGCGTCCGCCTTTCGCTGTTCGTGCGGCACCGCCGCACGGGGTGCCGGTGCCGTCCGGCCCGGCAGGAACACCGCGACCACCACGGCGCCGAGCACCGCGACGGCCGCCGAGCCGAGCGCGGTGACGTGCATGGCGTGGATGAAGGCGGCCTCCGCGGAGTCGGCCAGCGTACGGCCGGCCGGGCCGAGCCTGCCGGCGAGGCCGAGGGTCGCCTCGATGGACTCGCCGGCCGCGTGCCGGACGTCGGCCGGCACGCCGGGCAGCGCGTCGAGCGTGCCCTGGATGCCGTCGCGGTAGGTCGTGGACAGCAGCGAGCCGAGGACGGCGACGCCCAGGGTGCCGCCGACCTGCCGGAAGGTGTTGTTGAGGGCGGAGCCGGAACCGGCCTTCTCGCGCGGCAGCGACTGCATGATCGAGACGGTGACCGGCGGCATGATGTGCGCCATACCGGTGCCCTGCACGAAGAACAGCACCTCCAGGACCCAGATCGGGGTGTCGGTGTCCAGCAGCAGCATGCCGGTCATGGTGACGGCGACCAGCAGCATCCCGACGGTGCACACCGCACGGGCGCCGAACCGGGCGACGACCAGCCGGGCCCGCGGCGAGAAGATCATCTGGGCGGCGGCCAGCGGCAGGATCAGCAGACCGGCCTGGAGCGGGGTGTAGCCGCGCACGCTCTGGATGTAGAAGACGGTGAAGAACGTGACGCCCATCAGCGCGAAGAAGACCAGCGCGATGGCGGCCACGGCGGCCGAGAAGGCGGGCTTGCGGAAGTAGCCGATGTCGATGGACGGGTGGCTGCTGCGCTTCTGGTGGACGACGAAGCCGCCCAGTACGGCGAGGCCGCCGAGGACCGTGCCGAGCACCTGCGGATCGGTGAAGTCGGCGAGCTGGCCGCCCTTGATGATCCCGTAGACCAGCAGGACGAGGCCGACGACGGAGAGCAGCACGCCGAACGGGTCCAGCCGGCCGGGGCTGGGGTCCTTGGAGTCGGGCACCAGCAGGATCATCGCGGTCAGCGCGATCAGCACTATCGGGACGTTGACGAGGAAGACCGAGCCCCACCAGAAGTGGTCGAGCAGCAGACCGCCGGCGATCGGCCCGATCGCGATGGCCAGGCCGACGCCGCCGGCCCAGATGCCGATGGCCCGGGGCTGCTCGTCCCGCTCGAAGACGTTCATCAGGATGGCCAGGGTGGAGGGCATCACGAAGGCGCCGCCCAGGCCCATCACCGCGCGGAAGGCGATCAGTTCGGCGGGCGATCCGGAGAACGCGGCGAGCACCGAACCGGTGCCGAAGACCACCAGGCCGAAGAGGAGCACCTTTTTACGGCCGAGCCGGTCGCCGAGCAGCCCCGAGGTGAACAGCAGCCCGGCGAAGACGAGGGTGTAGGAGTTGATCCCCCACTCCAGCTCGCTCTGGGTGGCGCCGAGGCCGACGGGGGCCGGGGTCGCGATCGTCTTCATCGCGACGTTGAGGATGGAGTTGTCCAGCACCACTATCAGCAGGCTGAGCATCAGGACCGACAGGATCGCCCAGCGGCGGCGGTGGATGTGGTCGGGGACCTGACGGGCGGCGGGTATGCCCGGGGCGGAGGGAGAGGAGGCCATGGAGGCACCTTACGCTTTCCGATACGGACCCGTTCCGTATCGCCGACGGGGGGATGGCCGCCCCTTCCGCTCCGCCCGCGCACCGTGCCAGCATGGGACCGAGTCCGGAGACGCCGTGAGGGCGCTTCGAGATGAGGAACAGGAGCCGTCACCATGACGCAGCTTTCGCCTGCCCGGAAACCGGCCGAGGGGTCCGTACCGCCCGCCGCGCAGTCCGCTTCGGAGCCCGCCGAACAGTCCGCTGCTCAGTCCGCCGAGAAGCCCGCCGCACCGCCCGTGGCCGACAGCAGCAAGACGCTGTACGGGGGCAAGGGTTCGCGCCGCATCACGGTCCGCGATATCGCCGCCGCCAAGCGGCGCGGCGAGAAGTGGCCGATGCTCACCGCCTATGACGCGATGACCGCCGGTGTCTTCGACGAGGCCGGCATCCCCGTCCTGCTCGTCGGCGACTCGATGGGCAACTGCCACCTCGGCTACGAGTCCACCGTGCCGGTCACGATGGACGAGATCACGATGCTGTCCGCCGCGGTCGTCCGCGGCACCCGACGCACCCTCGTCGTCGGCGACCTGCCGTTCGGCAGCTATCAGGAAGGGCCGGCGCAGGCGCTGCGCAACGCCACCCGGCTGGTCAAGGAAGCGGGGGTGGGCGCCGTCAAACTGGAGGGCGGCGAGCGCTCCGCGCACCAGGTGGAGCTGCTGGTCTCGGCCGGTATCCCGGTGATGGCGCACATCGGTCTGACCCCGCAGTCCGTCAACGCCTTCGGCGGCTACCCCGTCCAGGGCCGCGGTGAGGAGGCGGCCCAGCAGTTGCTGCGGGACGCCAAGGCGGTCCAGCACGCGGGGGCGTTCGCGGTCGTCCTGGAGGCGGTGCCGGCCGCACTGGCCGCCGAGGTCACCCGCGCGCTGCACATCCCGACCGTCGGCATCGGCGCGGGCCCGGAGTGTGACGCCCAGGTGCTGGTGTGGACCGATATGGCGGGCCTGACCGGCGGCCGGGTACCCCGCTTCGTCAAGAAGTACCTCCAGCTGCGCGAACTGCTCGGCGGGGCGGCGCAGGCGTTCGCCGAGGAGGTCGTCGGCGGCGCCTTCCCGGCCGAGGAGCACAGCTTCCACTAGGGATGTCACCGGGGCTTTCCCGGAGGTTCCGCCGGGCCGGGGCGGCCCCGTACGGTCCCCGGCCCCGGGCTCCCGTACGGGACCGCGCCCGGCCCGTCTGTCGGTGGGCCGGGCGCGGTGTCGGCGGCCTGTCGGTGCGTTGTCGGTGGCGGCTGGCACCTTTGAGGGCATGACGCGACAGACGATAACCACCAAGGGCGGAAACGCCGTGGAGGTGCGCGGTCTGGTCAAGCACTTCGGCGAGGTCAAAGCCGTCGACGGTGTGGACCTGGACGTGCGGGAAGGCACCGTGCTCGGCGTGCTCGGCCCCAACGGCGCCGGCAAGACGACCCTCGTACGCTGCCTGTCCACCCTCCTCGTACCCGACGCCGGCAGCGCCTTCGTGGCCGGCTACGACGTGGTGCGCCAGCCCCGCGCGCTGCGCCGCACGATCGGCCTGACCGGGCAGTACGCCTCGGTCGACGAAAAACTCTCCGGCCGGGAGAACCTCTACATGATCGGGCGGCTGCTCGATCTGTCCCGCAAGGACGCCCGCAGGCGCGCGGACGAGATGCTGGAGCGGTTCTCGCTGACCGAGGCCGCCAAGCGGCCCGCCGCCAAGTACTCCGGCGGTATGCGCCGCCGGCTGGACCTGGCCGCCTCCATGATCGGGCAGCCCGCGGTGCTCTATCTGGACGAGCCGACGACCGGCCTCGACCCCCGTACCCGCAACGAGGTGTGGGCCGAGGTGCAGCGGATGGTGCGCGAGGGCGCGACGGTGCTGCTCACCACCCAGTACATGGAAGAGGCCGAGCAGCTGGCGAACGAGCTGACGGTCATCGACCGCGGCCAGGTGATCGCCGAGGGCCGGGTGGACGAGCTGAAGGCCAAGGTCGGCGGCCGGACGCTCCAGATCCGGCCGACGGACCCCGGCGAGCTGGAGCGGATGACCGGTGCCATCGCGCAGGCCGGTCTGGACGGCATCGCGGGGGCCACCGCGGACCGCGCCGACGGCGTGGTCAACGTCCCGATCATCAGCGACGAGCAGCTGACCGCCGTGGTCGGCGTGCTCGCCCGGCAGGGCTTCGAGCTCGCCTCGATCAGCACCCATCTGCCCAGCCTGGACGAGGTGTTCCTGGCCATCACCGGCCAGAAGACCTCCGAGGCGGGGGCCGGCGCGGACGCCGGCGACACCCAGGACCAGCAGTACGCGGAGGTATCGGCATGAGTGCCGCGACAGTGACGGCGCCGCCGGTGAAGGCCCGCGCCGACGAGGGCCGGATCGGCGTACGCGCCAATCTGCGGCACATCGGCGCGCTGGTGCGGCGCAACGCCCTCCAGATCAAGCAGGACCCGGAGTCGATGTTCGACGCCCTGCTGATGCCGGTCATCTTCATCCTGCTGTTCGTGTACGTCTTCGGCGGCGCCATCGCGGGCAAGGGCAACCAGCAGGAGTACGTCCAGTACCTGGTGCCCGGCATGATGGCGATGATGGGCATGAACATCGCCATGGCGGTGGGCACCGGCGTCAACGAGGACTTCCGCAAGGGCGTCATGGACCGCTTCCGGACGATGCCCATCGCCCGGTCCTCGGTCCTGATAGCCAAGATCGTCGTCGAGGTCGGCCGGATGCTGATCGCCACCGCGATCCTGCTCGGCATGGGCTTCCTGCTCGGCCTGGAGATCCGGGGCGGCTTCCTCGAATTCCTCGGCGCGATCGTGCTGTCCACGGTGTTCGGCGCGGCCCTGATGTGGATCTTCATCCTGCTGGGGCTCACCATGAAGACCCCGCAGGCGGTGCAGGGCGTGGCGATGCTGGTGCTGATGCCGCTCCAGTTCGGCTCGTCGATCTTCGCGCCGACGCAGTCGATGCCCGGCTGGCTGGAGGGGTTCACCAAGGTCAACCCGCTCTCCAACCTGGCCGACGCGGCCCGCGCGCTGATCAACGGACACGGTGCCGTCGCGCACCCCACGCTGATCACGCTGGGCTGGGCGGTCGCCATCACGGCCGTGACGATGCCGCTGGCGGTCGCCAAGTTCCGCAACAAGACCTGATGTCCGGCGCCCAAAGCAAGCACCGGACGGCACGGACCTGACGCGTCTCCACGCGCCACAGACCTGACGCGTATCCCTTCGCCCGGCTCGCGTCAGATGAGGGCGGTGGCCTCCTCCAAGGAGAGGCCACCGCCTTCGGCGTACGCGCGTGCGTACGCGGCGTCGTCGAGCACCGCCCGCGCCGCCGCCTCGGCGCGCGCCCGGTCGCCACGGACCATCAGTGTCGGTACCTGGATGCTCACCAGCGCGTCGTACGCGCCCACCAGCCGGGCCGCGTCCCGCCCGCCACGCTCGCCGTGGACGGCCATCAGCAGCCGTGCTCCGGTGAGGAGATGGACCACCGGCAGGTCCGGCGCCACCACCCGCGCCATCGTGCCCCGCACCAGGGCCGCCGCCGAGCGGAACCGCGCCAGCAGATCGTCGCCGCGACCCTCGTCCAGATCCACCGAGATCAGCAAGGTCTCCAGGACCCCCCGGAACAGCTCCGGGGCGTGCGGACCGAACACCTCCCGCACCGCGAGCAGTTCGCCGCGGGCCTCCGCCGTACGCCCCGAGACCGACAGCCACATCGCGAGCGACAGATGCGCGAAGGGCGTCGCTTCGCGGCCGCTGTGCTGGTCCCTGGCCTCCGCCAGCACCTCGCGCAGCAGCCGCTCACCGGCCTCCCCCCGGCCCTCCTCGATCAGCACACCGGCCAGCCGGGTGCGCAGCATCAGGGTCTGGCCGTGGGCGCCCAGGTCCTCGGCGTGGACCATCGCCGCCCGGTAGTCCTCCTTCGCCAGCTCGTACTCACCGCGCTTCTCCCGGGATTCGCCGCGCCCCGCCAGCGCCTCGGCCGCACCCCAGGTGTCCCCGAGCCGGACGAAGATCCGCAGCGATTCGTCGGCGTCCCGGGCCGCCTGCTCCAGTCCGCCGGGGTGGTCGTTGAGCAGCTTGGAGCGCAGTTGCAGGACGAAGGCGAGCTCCCATTCGTAACCGAACTCGCGGCAGGCGTGCACCGCCTTCCCGACCTCGTCCACCATGCCGTCGAACGAGCCGTTGAGCATCACCGCGTAGAACCACAGGACGCCCGGCACCTTGCAGGTCTGCGGCATACCGCTGCGGTAGGCGGCGAGAATGCCCGCCACCTGCCGCGACGACCGCGGCGACCGCAGCGCCTCGACATCGCTCTCCAGGCTGGACAGGGCGACCAGCCGGACCTCCCGGCGGGCCTCCTGGAGCTGCTCGGGGGCCAGCGGCGGCGGCCGGTCGATGGGCGATTCGTACAGGTCGGGGGCGGGTCCGACGGGCGGTTCGAAGGGGTCGGGGCCGAGCGCGCCGACCGCCTCCGACCACTGGCGGGCCTCGCTGCGCAGATCGCGCAGCCACCAGAACCACTGCATCGACAGCACCAGGCAGAGCGCCTCGTGCTCGTCGCGGGCGGCGATGGCGCGGCGCAGCGCGGTCCGCAGGTTGTCGTGTTCCAGCCCCAGCCGCTCCAGCCAGCCGCGCTGGCCGGGGCCGCGCAGCAACGGGTCGGCGGTGCGGGCGAGTTCGCGGTAGGCGACGAGATGGCGGCGCTCGGCGTCGGCCCGTTCCCCGGCCTCGTCCAGCCGCTCGCCCGCGTACTCCCCCACGGTCTCCAGCAGCCGGTAGCGCATCTGTCCGTCCGGCGCGGGCGCCGCCACCACCAGCGATTTGTCGATCAGTGAGCCGAGCAGCCCGGCCACCTCGCGCCCGTCGACGCCGCCGCCCGCGCAGACCTCCTCGGCGGCGGTCAGATCGCAGCCGCCGGCGAAGACGGACAGCCGGCGCAGCACGGCGCGCTCGGGTTCGTCGGTCAGCTCCCAGGACCAGTCCACGACCGCGCGCAGCGTCTGCTGCCGGGGCAGCAGGGTCCGGCTGCCGCTGGTCAGCAGCCGGAAGCGGTCGTCGAGCCGGTCGGCGATCTGCCGCGGGGAGAGCAGCCGCAGCCGGGCGGCGGCGAGTTCGATGGCCAGCGGGAGACCGTCCAGCCGGCGGCAGATCTCGGCGCAGGCGGCCCGGTCGTCCTCGACGCGGAAGCCGGGGCGGGCGGCGGCGCCGCGGTCGGCGAGCAGCCGCAGCGCGACGGGGTCGGGCAGCGGTTCGACGGGGCGCAGCACCTCGCCCGGTACGGCCAGCGGTTCGCGGCTGGTCGCCAGCACCGTCACCCCGGGGCAGTCGGCGAGCAGCCGCTCGGCGAGCGCGGCGGCGGCGCCGATCAGATGCTCGCAGTTGTCGAGGACCAGCAGCATCCGGCGGTCGGCGCAGAGCTCGGCGAGCCGGGCGAGCGGGTCCAGGGCGGTCGGGTCGGCGGCGGCGCGCAGGCCCTCGACGGCGCTGCTGCGGACGACGGTCTCCCGGCCGCCGAGCGCGGTGAGCACCGCCTCGGGCACGGTCTGCGGATCGTCGAGCGGGGCGAGTTCGGCCAGCCAGACGCCGTGCGGCCAGGCTTCCGGCGCGGCGGCCACCGCGCTTTCGGCGCCCTCCTGCGACAGCCGCGTCTTCCCGGCCCCGCCGGGCCCCAGCAGGGTCACCAGCCGGTGCGCGGCCAGGTCGGCGCGGAGCGCCGCCAGGTCGGTGTCCCGGCCGACGAAGGAGGTGAGGCGGGCCCGGAGATTGCCGGGGCGGGCGGGAACGAGCGAGCTGAGGAGGGTTCGGGAGGCGCGGGGGTCAGCCGCGGGACGGGTGGGGGCGGCGGGAGTGGCGGGCGCTCCCGGGGTGGTGGTGCCGTTGGCGGCGTCCGTGGCGGAGGTTCCGTCGGGGGCGGCCGGGGCGGGGGCGGGGTACGCGGTGGGGGTACCGGTGGGGGCCGGGGTGCCGGAAGGGGACGGTGCGGCCTGGTGGGGCGCGCCGGTGGGGGTTCCCGGGGCCGTTCCGGCCGGTGCCGCCGGCCCCGGTCCGGTAGCCGGTCCCGGCGGTGTGGCCGCGCTCCGGACCGGCGCCGCGTCCCGTACCGGCGCGGGGCGGAGCAGTTCCGCGTGCAGGGCGCGGAGCTCGGGGCCGGGGTCGGCGCCGAGGCGGTCGGCGATGACGGTACGTATCTCCTCGTAGGCGGCGAGCGCCTCGGCGGTGCGGCCCGCGTCGCGCAGCGCGCGCAGCCGCAGGGCCTGGAGCGGCTCGTCCAGCGGGTGGTCCTGGCAGAGCGCGGCCAGCGTGGGCAGCGCCTGGCCCGCCCGGCCGAGGGCGAGGTCGGCGGCGAGCCGGGTGCGCTGCGCGTCCAGCCGGCGGGTCTCGGCGCGGGCCGCCTCGACGCGGGCGTCGGGCAGGTCGGCGAGGGCCGGACCGCGCCAGAGCGCCAGCGCGTCGTCGAGGAGGGCGGCGGCGCGGGCCGGATCCGCGGCGGCGAGTGCCCGGCCGCCCTCCGCCGCGAGCCGTTCGAAGCGGTGCAGGTCGACGGCGTCCGGCTCGGCGCACAGGCGGTAGCCGCCGTCGACGGAGGCGACCGCGGCGCGGCCCAGGGCCCGGCGCAGCCGGGCGACCAGGGCCTGGAGCGCACCGGCCGCGTCGGCGGGCGGGTCCATGCCCCAGATGTCGGCGATCAGTACGTCCGGGGGCAGCGCCCGGCCGGGCCGCAGCGCGAGGGCGGTGAGCAGGGCGCGCAGGCGTGCGCCGCCGAGGGCGACGGGGGTTCCGTCGGCCCGGCCGGCCTGGGTGGTGCCGAGAATTCCGTAGCGCACCGGCCCATTGTCGTTCACGGCTGTGCCGCCCACTGCCCGGTCACCCTTCCCATATCCCTGAAATGTCCCTGAATCGGCTCCGCCGAGGCTCCGGCCGTACCCGGAAATCCGCCCCTGGGTCCAGCCTGCCCGGAACCCCGGGAGCACCGCGCCTCGTTTTCCGCACACGGGCTTTTCCGTGCACCGGGCGCCGTTCCGTGGATACGGTCATGGCTGCCCACCACCAGACCTCCGGGAGCCGCAGACGATGACCACAGCAATCCGGCGCGCCGACCGGCGCATCAGCCCGGTCTTCCTCGCGCTCGTCGCCGTCCTGGCGGTATCGGGATGGGCCGTGTGGAGCGGGGCGCTCGCGGCGGGCACCGGCTTCGCGGTGTTCTTGTTCGTGGTGTCCGGCTGGGTGGTGTCGCTCTGTCTGCACGAGTACGCGCACGCCCGCACCGCGCTGCACAGCGGCGACATCTCGGTGGAGGCCAAGGGCTATCTGACGCTGAACCCCCTGAAATACACGCATGCGCTGCTGAGCATCGTGCTGCCGGTGCTCTTCGTGATCCTGGGTGGTTTCGGGCTGCCGGGCGGCGCGGTGTTCATCGAGCGGAGCCGCATCCGGGGGCGCTGGCGGCACAGCCTGATCTCGGCGGCCGGGCCGCTGACGAACATCCTGTTCGCCGCGGTGGTGACCGCGCCCTTCTGGCTCCACCAGCTGGCCGGGGTGCCCGCCGCGTTCCGCTACGCGCTGGCGTTCCTGGCGCTGTTGCAGGTGACGGCGGCGATCTTGAACTTCCTGCCGGTGCCGGGGCTGGACGGCTACGGCGTGATCGAGCCGTGGCTGTCGCACCGGCTGCGGCGCCAGGTGGAGCCGTTCGCGCCGTTCGGGCTGCTGGCGGTCTTCGGGCTGCTGTGGGTGCCGGAGATCAACCAGGTGTTCTTCGACCTGGTGGACGCGATCCTGCGCGCGCTGGGCGTCTCGAACTGGGACAGCTACTGGGGCCGGGAGCTGTTCCGCTTCTGGCAGGGCGAACCGCAGATCCCGCTGGTCACCGGCATCGGCCAGGCGCTGTCGTAGCGCACCGGCGGGCGGGTGTCGCGGCGCACATCCGGCGGGCGGTGCCGCGGCGCACCCGGCGGCGTCAGCCGGACGCCGCCGCGCCGGACTGCGCCGACTGGTCCGCCTGCGCCGCCCGGTCCAGCTTCGCCTTGCGTACGTAGAACCACGCCATGTTGCTGGAGATACTGGCCATCAGGATCCATACGACGCCGAGCCAGCTGCCCCGTACGAAGGAGACGACGGCCGCGGCGACGGCGAGGACGCACACGACGGCGGCCCAGACGGCGAGACGCGGGGCCGGGCGGGACGAGGGCACGGAGGGCATGGGGGTCGGCTCCTGTCGGGGGTGGCGCGGTCCTCCCCAGTGTCCCCCATGCCCCGTTCGTGCCCCACGCGGGCCCGTGCGGCGCCACGGCCCGGCCCCGCCGTCCGCGACCGGCCTCCGGCGTGCCGGGCCCGTACGTGGGTAACCGGCTCGGACGTCCGTGACTGCCTCAGACGTCCGTGACCCGGAGCCCGGCGTGTGCCTTGTAGCGGCGGTTGACCGAGACCAGGTTCGCGACCAGCGACTCGACCTGGTGGGCGTTGCGCAGCCGGCCCGCGAAGACGCCGCGCATACCGGGGATGCGGGCGGCCAGCGCCTGCACCACGTCGGTGTCCGCGCGGGCCTCGCCGAGCACCATCACATCGGTGTTGATCTCCGCGGTCTGCGGGTCCTGGAGCAGTACCGCGGACAGGTGGTGGAAGGCGGCGGTGACCCGGGACTCGGGGAGCAGGGCCGCGGCCTGCTCGGCGGCGCTGCCCTCGGCCGGCTTGAGCGCGAAGGCGCCCTTCTTGTCGAAGCCGAGCGGGTTGACGCAGTCGATGACGAGCTTGCCGGCCAGCTCCGCGCGGAGGGACTCCAGGGTCTCGGCGTGGCCCTCCCAGGGCACGGCGACGATCACGACATCGCTGCGCCGGGCGCAGTCGGCGTTGGCCGCGCCCTCGATGTCCAGACCGAGTTCCCCGGCCGCGGTCTGCGCGCGCTCGGCGGCCCGGGAGCCGATGATCACCTTCTGGCCGGCCTTGGCGAACCGGTAGGCCAGGCCACGCCCCTGGTCACCGGTGCCGCCGAGGACGCCGACGACGAGGCCGGAGACGTCCGGCAGGTCCCAGGGATCGCGCTTGAGGGCGGCCTTGGCGACGGTCGCGATGTTCACGGGCTGAGCAGCGTCAGGAGTAGTCATGACAGCGATACTGTCACGCCTTCACCGGCGGCATCCTGGCGCCGTCGGCACACCCGCGCCACTCGCACTCCTGCCCCCACGGTCACGCCTGCCCGCCGCCCTCGGCGGGACCCGCCCGCCGGTGCCGCTGAAGCAGCGTCAGCGGCACCGGCGGCGGCACCCCCGGACGGGAACGTGCCGCCCACCGTGCGGGGGTTGCAACTGCTCGCCAGGGAGCACGCATGAGGCCGGATCAGCTCGATCCTGTGATGGTCGGCTCGCGGGCTCGCTGGCTCGCGGCCTCCGGGGCGGGGCGGGCCAGGGTCGCTGGGCGGCCTGGGACGCCGGGTGTGGTGCCGGCGTGCGGGGCCCCTTTGCCGCCAGCGAGATGGTTCAGGGCCTCCCCGTCGCCTCCGGCCACATCCACATGGCCAGGTCGTGAGGGACTCCGCCCTTCCGGGACCGGACCACGGACGCGATCCGTGTCGCCGCCCGATTGCGAAAGCGGACGACCAGTGCGCCCAGGACCGTTCGGGGCGTGCCAGTGCGCGGACTCACTCCCGCTCACTGCCCAGGAACGGCGGAGCGCCAGTTGGCGGAGCGGCGGCCGGTGGTCCGCACAGCTGATCCAGGAGGCCGGCCCCGGCCGGATTGCCGCGCCGTCTCCCGAACGGGTGACGCCGGTGGGAGCGATCACCGGGCGGGGTGGTGCCGCGGCAGGATGCGGGGCCATGGATGCGTCACAGGTCGCGCTGCTGCGCGAAATCCTCGCCGGCACCGAATGGGTGCAGGCCAGCCGCCGCTTCGCCGGAACGCTGCGCGCCGGGGTCACCCGGCACGGCGGCGGGCTGCTGCTGGTCGGCAGCGCCACGTACGAGCCCTGGCACCTGGCCGCGCACCTCGACGACGAGGCCGCCTGGTCGGGGCTGCCGGAGCTGTCGCCGACGCTGGTGCGGCACCACGTACGCGCCGGGGTGCCGGCCCATCTGTCGGTGGGGCTCGGCCGGCTGGCGGCGGCCGGGCGCGGCACGACGCTGCTGGTCGTCACGCCGGAGCAGCCGGGGGCCGGGCTGCTGGAGCGGGTGCACGACGCCCGGCGCGGCGGCGCGACGGTGCTCGCGCTGGACGGCGGCGACCGTGAGCTGCACGCGCTGGCCCATGACGCGCTCGCCGCCCCGCCGACCGCCCTCGGGCCCGCCGGACCCGCAGGTCCCGGCACCGGTATCGGCCCCGGCTCCAGGCCCGGCCCCGACCATGACACGCTTCAGCATCTGGTCAGCACGGCCGCCGGGGAGCACGGCGGACCCGCATCGCTCCCCGGGCAGCCGCCAGGCCGGTCCGCCCCCGGGCGCCGCCGCTTCCGCGACCGGCTGGCCCGGCTCGCCGACGAGCTGACCGCACCGCCGCCGCCACGCTGGTGAGCCCCTGATGTACGCGGCGCTGCCGGCCGGGTCCTTCCTGGTGAGCCTGACCAGCGGCTGGATGTCGCGGGTGCGCCGGCAGGGCCGCGCCGTCGTGCCGGCGGCCGGGGTGTGGGGGCCGGCCGTGTGCACCGCCGGGCAGCTGCGCGACGTCTGGCTGGTGCTGCTCTCTCTGACGCCGGCCGACGCCTGCGACATGATCAGCGGCATCTTCCGCTCGGCCAGGTGGAACCGGACGATCCCGGACGAGTTGCGCGGCCGGCCGGGATCGAGCTGCTGTCGTACCCGGTGGGCCCGCAGCTGGGCCAGGTCCGGGTCGGAGGCATGGCGGCGCCGACGGGCGTCCGCACGTCGATCGGGGCGGGCGGGGTGCGCTGCCTCGCGGCGCGCGGGCCACCGGCGCCGGCACTGCCGAAGCTGAGGGCGTACGACGAGCGGACCGACGGGCACGCGCCCCGGATGCGCGAGCGACGCTCCGCCGGGCCGGACGACCGGGCGGCGGACACCGCCCGGGACGACCCGGACGCCGGACCGGCCCCGGCCTGAGCGCGGGGACGTCCGCCGGTCCCGCTACCGGCCCGCGCCCTCGTCCGGGCCGCCGCTCTCGTCCGGGCCCTTGCCGCCGTCCGCGGCCTTGCCCTTGTCGTGCCAGCGGGGGTCGGTCTCCCACTCCAGGTTGCGCTCGCGCGCCGTCTCCATCGCGTGCGCCGCCTCCTCGCGGGTGGCGTACGGGCCGAAGCGGTCGGCGGCCCGGCACTCGGGGCCCTCCTCGACCGTCTGGTGGCGGAGGCAGTAGAACCATTCGCCGGGTTTGCCGACCGTACGCCTCTTGAACAGCGCCATTGCCGCCTCCTGTGGGGGACTCCTGTGCCGCCATCCTGCCCGATGGCCCGCGGATACACTCGCTGGCATGTCTGGCCAGTCGCTTCTTGTCCCGGGGAGCATCTCCCCCGCCCGCCCCGTCCCCGCCTCCATCCCGCGCCCCGAGTACGTCGGGAAGGACGCGCCCACCCCTTATACGGGGCCCGAGGTGCAGGACGCCGAAACGATCGAGCGGATGCGGATCGCCGGCCGGATCGCCGCGCAGGCGATGGCGGAGGCCGCCAAGCACATCGCGCCGGGCGTGACCACCGATGAACTGGACCGGGTCGCCCACGAGTTCATGTGCGACCACGGCGCCTACCCCTCCACGCTCGGCTACCGCGGCTTCCCCAAGTCCCTGTGCTCCTCGCTCAACGAGGTCATCTGCCACGGCATCCCGGACTCGACCGTCCTCAAGGACGGCGACATCGTGAACCTGGACGTCACCGCCTACATCAACGGTGTGCACGGCGACAACAACGCCACCTACCTGTGCGGCGAGGTGGACGAGGAGTCGGCACTGCTGGTGGAGCGCACCCGCGAGGCGCTCAACCGCGCGATCAAGGCGGTCAAGCCGGGCCGGCAGATCAACATCATCGGCCGGGTCATCGAGTCCTACGCCAAGCGGTTCGGCTACGGCGTGGTCCGGGACTTCACCGGCCACGGCATCAACTCGTCCTTCCACTCCGGCCTGATCGTCCCGCACTACGACAGCCCGCACCACACCACCGACATCAAGCCCGGTATGACCTTCACGATCGAGCCGATGCTGACGCTGGGCAGCCACGACTACGACATGTGGGACGACGGCTGGACGGTCGTGACCAAGGACCGCAAGCGCACCGCGCAGTTCGAGCACACGCTCGTCGTGACGGAGACGGGCGCCGAAATCCTCACGCTTCCCTGATCTGTCCAGGGGTAGGCTTTTTACCGACAGGGCGTCGGGAACAGGTTGACTTAGGTAAGCCTAAGTAGTTAGGTAAGCCTAAGTTCTAGCGGAATCAGCCTGTTCCCGTCCGCTCCCCCTCGGTCCCCGGAGGTCCGCCTTGGAAGCGCCCAGCCCGACCCCGCCCGCGCCGTCGGCGCCGTCCACGCCGTTCTCGACGGTCATCCGTACCGCGTCGCACGAGCAGCACACCGAGGCCGAGAACTCCTCCTTCATGAGCGATCTCCTCGGCGGCAGACTCGGCGTTCCGGCCTACCGGCGCTACACGGAGCAGCTGTGGTTCGTCTACCGCGCACTGGAGGGGGCCTCCGCGGCGCTCGCCCAGGACCCGGTCGCGGGCCCCTTCATCCGCCCGGAGCTGGCCCGCACCGCCGCTCTGGAGCGTGACCTCACCCATCTGGGCGGCTCGTCCTGGCGGGACGGTCTGGAGCCGCTGGCGGCCACCGCCGCGTACGCCGACCGGATCACCGCCTGCGCCCGGGACTGGCCGGCCGGCTATGTCGCCCACCACTACACCCGCTATCTGGGCGACCTCTCCGGCGGCCAGATCATCCGCGGCACGGCGGAGAAGACCTGGGGCTTCGCCCGCAAGGGCGACGGCGTGCGGTTCTACGTCTTCGAAGGCATCGGCAATCCCGCCGCCTTCAAGCGCGAATACCGCGAGCTGCTGGACGCACTGCCGGTCGACGACCTGGAGAAGCAGCGGGTGGTCGACGAGTGCAAGCGCGCGTTCGCGCTGAACAGCGCGGTCTTCCAGGAGCTCGGTGAACAGTTCCCGCTGAGCGCGTAGGCGGGGCGGGAGCCGACGGGCCGAGCGGGCCGGGGCTGTGGGGTCGGGGCCCGCGGTCCGGGGTCCGGGGTCCGGGGTCCGGGGTCCGGGGGGGGGACATGGCCCGGGGTCGGCGCTCCCTGCGCGGGCGGTTCCCGCACAGGCGCGCCCCGCACGGTTCGTACGCCGTAGCCCGTACGCCGTAGCTGGTCATGGGCTGCGGCGTGCGGACGCGGGGGCGCCTCGCGCCGGGCGTACCGGCCGCTGGGGCGTATCGGTGGCTACGGCGTATCGGCGCGTACCCGGCCGCCGACCTCGATGGTGCCGTCCGGGTGGGGGCGGGTGAGGATCTGTGAGCCCGTTCCCTGGCGGATGTCCAGGGGGCGGCCCAGTTCATGGGTCAGCAGCAGTGCGGCGGCGCCGGTCGCCTCGTCCTCCACGATGGCGTCGCCCCGGCGCGGGAAGGCCCGCGCACGGACCACCCCGGCGGCCTCGTCCTGCCAGGCCCAGGCATAGAGCCAGCCCTCCCCCGGCGGCGGCGCGGGCAGCGCGTCGACGTCGGCGACCGAGGCGTAGCGCTCGGTGCGGCGCGCGGTCACCCACGCCGCCCGCCCGCGCACCCAGGTGATCTCCCCGTCGTAGGTCACCGCCACCTCACCGGCCGGTGGCCGCAGCGTCCGCGGCGGACGGCCGAGGCCGCGCAGCAGCCAGGCCAGGCCGACCAGCGGATGCCCGGCGAAGGGAAGTCGGACGCTCGGGGTGTGGATGTCCACCGTGCCGCGCGCGGCGTCGTCGAGGAACACGGTCTCGCTGAAGCCGAGTTCGGCGGCGAGCGCGGCGCGCTCGGCCCTGCCGGGAACGGCCGCTCCGTCCAGGACGACGCCCAGCGCGTTGCCGCCGCTCCCACCGGGACCGCAGAACACCCGGAGCACTTGGTGCTCCGGGTGTTTCGCGGGTTCTGCCGGGTTCGCCGGGTGTTCCGGATGCTCCACAGGCTCCGGGTGCACATCGAATTCGGTCATCTGCCCGCCCGTCCGCTCATCCGCCCGTCCGCCCGTCCAGCGGTCCGTCCGACCGCCTGTCGGCCATTCAATCGCACGGCCTGCCGGGGGTGTCCGGCTGCCAGGCGCGTCCGGCTGTCGGGAGGGGGCACCCCGTAAGGGCGCGGGGCCGGAGAGCGGCGACCGGGCCACGGGAGCCCGGTGCTCGCCATGTCCCTTACGGGGTGGCCGGGTGAGGGCGGGAGGGGGTAGGCGCCGGAGTCAGCGGATGGCGCGGCGGCGGGTGGCGTAGGCCGCGGCGCTGCCCGCGACGACCAGGGCGGCGGCGGTGCCGATCAGGGCTTCGGTGGGGACCGCGGAGCCGGTGGCGGCGAGCGCACCGCCGGCGCCGTTGCCGCCGCTGAAGCTCGCGGCACCGGTTCCGGAGCCGCCGGACGCACCGGAGCCGCCGGACGTGCCCGCGCCGGAGCCGCTGCCGCCGGCCGGGAGCTGGGCGTTCGCGTCGAGGGAGACCGCGAGCGTCACCGGGTCGAGCGCCCGGCCCGCCGGGTACATGTTGTCGAAGGCCGTGGCACCGGCTGCGGTGAGCGTCGCGGGCACCTTGTCGAGGGTGACGACGTTCTTCACCGGGGTGAGTGCGCCGGCGGGGACGGCGAGGTCGGCGACCGGCATGGCCCGGGTGGTGGTGACCTTGCCGGACGCCCGGGACTTGGCGGAGACGTCCGCCACGAGGGTGCCCTTGGTGCCGCTGACCTTCACCTTGAGGTTGCCGAACTTCAGGTCCAGCGCGCCGGAGTGCGCCAGGAAACGGACCGAGCCGTTGAAGTCGGCGGCCAGGGCGGACTTCCCGGCGTCGACCGAGCCATGGCCCTTGGGGAAGCGGTAGCCGGCGCCGGACGTCGCGGCGCCGCCGCCGAGTTCGGCCCTACCGCCGCCGATGGGGCCGGTCACGTACTCGCGGAAGGACTTCTTGACGCCCCAGTCGAGGGTGCCGTCGACGATGGTGCCGACGGCGACGGCGGACGATGCGTCCGGGCCGGGCCGGCCGGCGGACTTGTCGGTGCCGGGCTTCCCGGCGGGCTTGCCGGTGCCGGGCTTCTCGGCCGACTCACCACCGCCCTTTTCCCCGGGCTTGTCGCCGGACTTGTCGCCGGGTTCGGTGGTCGGCTCGGCTGACGGCCCGGTGGTGGGCGGCTGGGTGGCGTCGGGCTTGGGGGCCGGGGTGGTGGCCGGTGTGACGGAGAGGATGGCCGGATCGAGTTCCTGGCCCTCCTTGTACATGCCGTTGAACGCCTTCGCGCCCTCGGCGGTCAGTTTCGTCGGGATGCCCGCGAAGGTCATCGCGCCACCCGCGCCACTGCCCGGCCGTACGCCGGAGAGGTCGAGCGAGGCGAGCGGCACATCGTCCTCGGTCTTGCCGGCCGCGGTGACATCCGCGGTGATGGCGCCGCCGGTGCCCTTGGTGGAGAGCTTGAGGTCGGCGATCTTGATGTCGAAGCCGTGCGCGGTGGAGCTGAAGCGGACACCGCCCTGGAAGGTGGTGGCGACGGAGTGGGTGGCGGTGTCGTAGCTTCCGGTACCGCCGGAGAAGGTGAACGGACCGTTGCCCGCGGCCTGTTGGGCGCCGCCCACGGTCTCGATCGTGCCGTGTGCGATGCCCGTCACGTACTTACGGAACGACTCCTTCACCCCCCAGTCGAGCCGGCCGTCCTTGAGGTCGAGCCGTGGTGCGGCGGTGCGGCCGTCGGCGGCGATGGCGACGGCGGGCAGGCCGAGCGCGGCGGTCGTGGCGAGCGCGGCGGCGAGGGTGAGCGAGCGGCGTATGGCGGGCATGGTGGTGGGTCTCCTTGGTTGATGGGTTGGCCGGTTGGCGGGTAGGCCGGTTGGCCGGTGGAACGACTCGAAGGGATCAGCCGGACCGGATGGACTGGACGGTCCGGACGGACCGGACGGACCGGACGGATCAGCCGGGCGGTGGGGACGTCGAGGGGCGGGTCAGCCCTGGGGCGCGGACGGTGCGGACGGTGCGGACGGTGCGGGCGGTGTGTCGGCGGCGGCCCTGCGGCGGCGGGCGCGCAGCACCAGGAAGGCGGCAGCGGCGGCGATGAGGACGGCGCCGCCCGCCAGGGACAGCGGCAGCACGGCGGAGGAAGTGGCGGAGGTGGCGGGAGAGGAAGCAGCGGCGGGCTCGGCCTCCCGCTGCTTCGGGGTGGCCGCGGCGGTCGGGGCGGTGCCGAGGTCGGGGAGCGCGGGGAGGCGGACGCCTTCCCTGACGGCGACGGAGAGCGAGACCGGGTCCATGGCGGTGCCCGCCGGGTAGATCCCGCCGAACGCCTTCGCGCCCTCCTCGGTGAGCCTGGCCGGGGCCTCCTTGACGGCGATCAGGCCGTCCGCGGGCTTGAGTTGGCCCGCGTCGAAGGTGGCCAGGGGTGTCCTGCGGGCGACCTGCTTTCCGTCCGCGCCACCCGCTCCGCCGGTGGTGACGTCCGCGGTGAGCGTGCCCCGGCCGTCCCGTACGGTCACGGTGACCGCGTTCAGGGCGAGGTCGAGGTGGGTGCCGGTGAAGCGGAGCGTGCCGGTGAAGGCGGCGTCGAGGGTGTGCCCCGCGGCGTCGTAGGAGCCCTTGCCGCGCGGGAAGCGGAAGAGCGCGCCGCCGTCCTGGGCCCCGTCGCTCAGCTGCCAGCGGCCCCGGGCGATGGAGCCGGTGACGTACTCGCGGAAGGTGCGGCGGACGCCCCAGTCGAGGGCCGCGTCCACGATCGCCCCGTCGCGGTCCCCCTCCTCGCCGTCCTGCTTCTCGCCGTCCTCGGCACCGGACTTCGGGTCGCCGGAGGCGTCGTCGCCCGGCGTCCCCGGCGCGCGGACATCGGCGGACAGGCTGACCGGATCGAGCGGGGTGCCCGCCGGGTAGTAGCCCGCGAAGGCGCTCGCGCCCTGGGGGGTGAGCGTCGCCGGGAGGTTGTCCAGGGCGAGGGGACTGCCGCCGCCGCGGGTGTCGAGGCCGCCGACGCCGAGGGAGGCGAGCGGCACCCGCGAGGCCGTGGTGACCCTGCCGGTGCCCTTCTCCTTGCTGGTCATATCGGCGTAGAGGGTGCCCCGGCCGCCGGAGATGACGACCTCGGGGCGGCTGATGGTGAGGTCGAGTTCGTAGGAGCCGTCCGGTTTCCGGTGGCCGGTGAAGTGCACACCGCCGGAGAAACCGGCGGTCAGCGCGCCGCTGTCCGGGTCGTAGCCGCCGGCCGCGGAGTGGAAGCGGAAGCGGCCGGCGCCGACGGTGGCGGCGCCACCGGTCAGGTTCCAACTGCCGTGCGCGACAGGGCCGGTGACATAGGACTGGAAGGAGGATTTGACCGCCCAGTCCAGCCGTCCGCCGGCGACCGTACGGGCCGCCGCCTGCGCACCGGCCGCCGGCAGCAGCACGGTCAACGCGCCGGCGGGCAGGGCCACGCCGAGGGCGACGGCGAGCACCCGGACCAGTCCGCGGCGCAGTCCGTGGCACAGCGCCCGGACGCGGGCCGCGAGCGGGCTCCGTGCCGGGCCGGGCGTGCGGCCCGGCACGGCGAGGCCGCGGGCCGGTCTGAACGACAGCATGGGGTACCCCTTCCAGGGCTGGTTATTTAGGTAAGGCTAACCTAAGCTACGTCGGGTCGGAACGGTACCTCGCGCTCACCGCGGGACCACCGGCCCGGCCAACCGGCGTACAGAGAAAGGCGGGACAGTGACAGCGACCCTCGGGGGGCCGATCCGGCGCCTTGCCACCCGCGCCGCCGCGACGATCGGCGCGGCGGCGCTCGCGCTGGCCCTCGCCGGCTGCTCGGGCGGTGCGGACGGGGCCTCGCCGCCCGCCGCCCCGAAGGCGGCGAAACCGGCCGCGGACCGGGTCGAACCGCTGCCGGGGGCAGCGCCCGAGCCCACGCTGCCGGTGGCCGTACCGTCCGCCGACGGCCACCGGGTGACGGTCCGCAAGACCGGCCGGATCGTGCCGCTGACCGGTTCCCTCTCGGAGATCGTCTTCACCCTGGGGCTCGGCGACCGGGTCGTGGCCCGCGATGTCACCGCCACCTTCGACCAGGCGAAGGAGCTGCCCGTGGTGACCCGCGCGCACGACGTCTCGGCGGAGAGCGTGCTCTCGCTCAAGCCCGATGTGGTGCTCGCGGAGACCACCACCGGACCCGCCGAGGCCATCGACCAGATCCGCGCGGCGGGCATCCCGCTGGTCGTGCTGCGCCCCGCCACCGGACTGGCCGACGTCGACACCAGGATCACCGCGGTCGCGACGGCGCTCGGCGTGCCGAAGGCCGGGCAGGCGCTGGTCACGCGAACCGACCAGCGCATGGCGGACGTGCGCCGCGGCATCCCGCACGGCGGCACTCCGGCGGACCGGCCGCGGGTGGCGTTCCTCTATCTGCGCGGTTCCGCCTCCGTCTACCTGCTCGGCGGTGCGGGCTCCGGCGCCGACTCGCTGATCGGGGCGGCCGGCGGTATCGACGCGGGCAAGGCGTCCGGTCTGAAGAAGGACTTCACCCCCATCACGAGCGAGGCGCTGGCCAAGGCCGCGCCGGACGTCATCCTCGTCATGTCCAAGGGACTCGAATCGGTCGGCGGCGTGGACGGCCTGGTGAAGATCCCCGGTGTGGCCGAGACGCCGGCCGGTATGGACCGCCGGGTGATCTCCGTCGACGACGGGGTGCTGCTCAACTTCGGCCCGCGCACGGACCAGGTGCTGCGCTCACTCGTCACCCAGCTCCACGCCAAGGGGAAGTGATATGTCGACACTTCCGCGTGCGAAAACGGTGCGGGGCCACCCGATGCGGGACGGCGCCGCGCCGGACGGCATGGCGCCGGACGGCATCGGGCGGGCCGGCATGGCGCCGGACCCCCCGGGGACGGACGACGCCACGCGCGCCACCGATCCCTCAGAACCCACTGCTCCCGCAGCTCCCATAGACCCCGCAGCCCCTCCTGCGCCCCACCCCCGCCGGACCGCCACCCGCACCGCTTCCCTCACCCTGGGTCTCGCGCTCGCCCTGCTGCTGGCCGCGCTGCTGTCCGCCGGGACCGGCGCGTACGAGATCCCGCTCGGCGATGTCGTCGGTTCACTGCTGCATCAACTGCGCCTGGGCGGCGGTGCGCTGGACCGGGTCGGGGAGAGCGTGCTGTGGCAGGTGCGGCTGCCGCGGGTGGTGCTGGCGGTGCTCGTCGGTGGATCGCTGGGGTGCGCGGGCGCGCTGATGCAGGGCGTGTTCGGCAATCCGCTGGCCGAACCCGGCGTCATCGGGATCTCGTCCGGCGCGGCGGTGGGCGCGGTCGGCGCCCTCGCGCTCGGGCTGACCTTCCTCGGCAACTGGACGGTGCCGGCCTGCGCGTTCGCCGCGGGGCTGCTCACCGTGCTGATCGTCTACGCGCTGGCCCGCTCCGGCGGCCGTACCGAGGTCGTGACCCTGATCCTCACCGGTATCGCGGTGAACGCGTTCGCGGGGGCGCTGATCGGCCTGTTCCTCTTCTTCGCGGACACCGCGCAGCTCTCCCAGATCACCTTCTGGCAGCTCGGTTCGCTCTCCCAGGCAACCTGGCCGAAGGTGCTGGCCGTACTGCCGTGCGCGCTCGCCGGGCTGGCGGTGGCGCCGCTCTACGCGCGCCGGCTGGATCTGCTGGCGCTCGGCGAGCGGCCCGCCCGGCATCTGGGGGTGGAGGTCGAACGGCTGCGGATGGCCCTGGTGCTGGTCGTCGCGCTGCTGACCGCCGCGGCGGTCGCCGTGGCCGGTGTCATCACCTTCGTCGGGCTGCTGGTGCCGCATCTGCTGCGGATGGCGGCGGGCCCCGGGCACCGCTTCCTGATTCCGGGCAGCGCGCTCGGCGGCGCGCTGGTCCTGGTCGTCGCCGATCTCGCGGCCCGTACGGTCGCGCAGCCCGCCGAACTCCCGCTCGGCGTGCTGACCGCGCTCTTCGGCAGCCCGTTCTTCTTCTGGCTGCTGCGCAGGACCCGCCGCAAACAGGGCGGCTGGGCATGAGCCCGCGTACCGCCCGCCCGCACACCCCCACCGGAGGCCGTCGATGATCGGGAAGCTGTTCGCCGGGCGGGGCAGGCGGCTGCCCCGGGGAACGGCCGCCGGGCAGCCGTACGCGCGGGCCGAGGCGCTGACGGTGCGGCTGGGCGGCCGCACGGTGCTGCGCGGGGTGGAGCTGACGGTGCGGGCCGGTGAGGTGCTGGCGCTCGTCGGGCCGAACGGCGCGGGGAAGTCGACCCTGCTGGCCGCGCTCGCCGCCGATCTGCCGGCCGCCGCGGGCGCGGTGCGCATCGACGGCCGCCCGGCCGGCGACTGGTCGGCGCCCGAACTGGCGCTGCGCCGGTCCGTGCTGCCGCAGTCCGCCGCACTGTCCTTCCCGTTCACGGTGGCGGAGGTCGTCCGGATGGGCCGGGCGCCGTGGGCCGGGACGCCGGACGCGGACGCGGACGAGGGCGCGGTGGCCGCGGCGATGGCCGCGACCGAGGTGGCCGGTTTCGCCGGGCGGCCGTTCTCCGCGCTGTCCGGCGGCGAGCGGGCCCGGGTGGCGCTGGCCCGGGTGCTGGCGCAGCGCGCCCCGCTGCTGCTGCTCGACGAGCCGACCGCCGCGCTGGACCTGCGCCATCAGGAGCTGGTGCTGGGGATCTGCCGGGAGCGGGCGGCGGCCGGGGACGCCGTGGTGGCCGTGCTGCACGATCTGGGGCTCGCCGCGGCGTACGCGGACCGGGCGGCGGTGCTGCACGACGGGGTGCTCGCCGCGCAGGGGCCGCCCGCCGAGGTCTTCACGGCGGAGCTGCTCTCCCGGGTCTACCGGCAGCCGGTCGAGGTGTTCGGGCATCCGCGGACCGGTATTCCGCTGGTCATGCCTCACCGCGAGGCATGACCCTTACCTTGACCTGCCCATGACCCGACCGCGACCGGGCCGCCGCCGATTCGTGACGGTGCCGTAGTGCGTGAGAGCCGGATCACGGGGAAACGTGGGCAGAAATGAGGTAAGCCTCGGATAAGTTAGGGCTGCCTTAGTAACTCATACCCGACATCCGGTTTCCGATCCTCCGTTTCCGGACCGCCCGAGCCAGCCTGGAGAACCCCCATGCGAGCGCTTCGCTCCACCACCGTCGCCGCCGTCGCGGTGGCCGCGACCCTCACCGCCGTCTCGGGCTGTGCCCAGAAGAGCGACGCCAAGGGGGCCGACGGCAAGGGTGTGATCGAGGTGACCGCGACGGACACCGGCTGCGAGGTCTCCGCGACGTCGTTCCCCGCCGGGCACGTCCAGTTCTCCGTGCAGAACAAGGGCTCCAAGGTCACCGAGGTCTACGTCTACGCGCCCGGCGACCGGATCGTCACCGAGCGGGAGAACATCGGCCCCGGCACCAAGGCGGAGATCACCGCCGAGATCAAGGCCGGCACCTACGAGGTCGCCTGCAAGCCCGGGATGAAGGGCGACGGCATCCGGCAGAAGGTGACCGCCAGCGGCAAGGGCGCGGAGGCCAAGCGCGACCCCCGGCTGGACGCCGCGGTCGCCGCGTACCGCAAGTACGTCCAGGAGCAGGCCGACCAGACCCTCCCCGCGGCGCGGAAGTTCGCCGACGCCGTCAAGGCCGGTGACGTGGCGGCCGCCCAGCGGACGTACGCGCTCTCGCGGGTCGGCTGGGAGCGGACCGAGCCGGTCGCCGAGTCGTTCGGCGATATCGACCCGAAGGTCGATGTGCGGGCCGACGGCCTGGAAGACGGGCAGAAGTGGACCGGCTGGCACCGGCTGGAGAAGTCGTTGTGGGAGGAGAAGAAGATCTCCGAGGACGACAAGAAGCTGGCCGCGCAGCTCATCACCGACCTGGAGGACTGGCAGAAGCGGGTCGGCACCGCCGAGATCACCCCGACCAGCATGGCCAACGGCGCCAAGGAGCTGCTGGACGAGGTCGCCACCGGCAAGGTCACCGGTGAGGAAGAGCGCTACAGCCACACCGACCTGCTCGACTTCCACGCCAACGTGGAGGGCGCGCAGCACGCCTACGAGCTGCTCAAGCCGGTCGTCGCCAAGAGCGACCCGGCGCTGGCCAAGGAGCTGGACAAGCAGTTCGCGGCGATCCGCGCCCAGCTGGACAAGCACCGGGACAGCGGTTCCGCGGACGGCTTCGCCTCGTACGACACCGTCGGCAAGGACGCGCGCAAGGAACTGTCGGACGGCGTCAACGCGCTGGCCGAGCCGCTGTCGAAGCTGGCCGCCGCCGTGGCCACCGGCAAGTAGTCCGTCGCGGGACGAGCGAGACAAGGGATCACGAGGATGACTGGCGACGGTACGAAGAACAACGGGCCGGCGGACGGCACGGCGGGCGAAGACGCGCCGGCCGCCACCGCCGGGCATGCCGACGGGCGGGTCCCGTCGCGGCGCGCGCTGCTGGGCTGGGGCGGTGCGGGGCTGGCGCTCGGCGCGGTCGCGGCCGGCGGTACGGCCGTGGCGCTGCGCACCGGCGGCGACGCCGCACCGGCCGTGGCGGACGTGTCCTCGGCGGCCGTACCCTTCCGCGGCCCGCACCAGGCCGGGATCGCCACCGCCGTCCAGGACCGGCTGCACTTCGCCGCGTTCGACGTCACCATCGACGACCGCGACGAGCTGATCGCACTCCTCAAGGAGTGGACGAAGGCGGCGGCGCGGATGACGGCGGGCGACGCGGTCGGCGACGGCGCGGTGGGCGGGCTCGCCGAGGCGCCGCCGGACGACACCGGTGAGGCGCTCGGGCTGCCGCCGTCCCGGCTCACACTGACCTTCGGCATCGGCCCGACGCTCTTCGAGAAGGACGGCAAGGACCGGTTCGGCATCAAGGACCGGCGCCCCGAGGCGCTGATCGAGCTGCCGCAGTTCCCCGGCGACAACCTCGACCGGGCGCGCAGCGGCGGCGATCTGTGCGTGCAGGCATGCGCCGACGATCCGCAGGTCGCGGTGCACGCGATCCGCAACCTGGCCCGGATCGGCTTCGGCAAGGTCGCCATCCGGTGGTCGCAGCTGGGCTTCGGCAAGACGTCCTCGACGACGCCGGACGCGCAGACGCCGCGCAACATGTTCGGCTTCAAGGACGGCACCCGGAACGTCTCGGGCGACGACGCGGCCGCGCTGGACCGGCATGTGTGGGTCTCGGCCGCGGACGGGAAGGCCGACGCGAAGCGGGGTGCGGACTGGATGACCGGCGGCTCCTACCTCGTCGCCCGCCGCATCCGGATGCACATCGAGACCTGGGACCGCACCTCGCTCAAGGAGCAGGAGGAGATCTTCGGCCGGGACAAGGGCGAGGGCGCGTCGGCCGGTAAGAAGAACGAGCGGGACACCCCGCATCTGCCGTCGATGCTGCCGACCGCGCATGTCCGGCTCGCGCACCCGGACGCCAACGGCGGGGTGCACATCCTGCGCCGCGGCTACTCCTTCACCGACGGCACGGACGGCCTGGGGCGGCTGGACGCGGGGCTGTTCTTCCTCGCCTACCAGCGGGACGTACGCCACGGCTTCGTCGCGCTGCAACAGAAACTGGCGCGGCACGACGCGCTCAACGAGTACATCCAGCACGTGGGTTCAGCGGTCTTCGCGATCCCGCCGGGCGTCCGGGACTCCGGCGACTGGTGGGGCCGGGCGCTGTTCGCCTGACTCCGTGGTCCCCCGTGACACCGCCCCGGGGACCCGGTCCCCGGGGCACACCCCGAGATCCGGCATGAAGGAAGGAAAGGAACCGACGTGTTCGGAAACTACCTGATCGGTCTGCGCGAGGGCCTGGAAGCCAGCCTCGTGGTCTGCATCCTCATCGCCTACCTGGTCAAGACCGGCCGGCGGGAGGCGCTGCGTCCGGTCTGGATCGGTATCGCGCTGGCCGTGGTGCTGTCGTTCGCGTTCGGTGCGGCGCTCCAGTTCGGCTCGCAGACGCTGACGTTCCAGGCGCAGGAGGCGCTCGGCGGCTCGCTGTCGATCATCGCGGTGTGCCTGGTGACGTGGATGGTCTTCTGGATGCGGCGCACCGCCCGCCATCTCAAGAGCGAACTCCAGGGCAAGCTGGACGCGGCGCTGGCGATGGGCACGACGGCGCTGGTGATCACCGCGTTCCTGTCGGTGGGCCGCGAGGGCCTGGAGACCGCGCTGTTCGTCTGGACCGCCGCGCAGTCCGCGAACGACGGCGTCCGGCCGCTGGTCGGGGCGCTGCTGGGCCTGCTGACGGCGGTGCTGCTGGGCTGGCTGTTCTACCGCGGCGCGGTCCGCATCAACCTGGCGAAGTTCTTCACCTGGACGGGCGGGATGCTGGTGGTGGTCGCCGCGGGCGTGCTCGCGTACGGCTTCCACGACCTCCAGGAGGCCGGCTTCCTGCCGGGGCTGACCAGCCAGGCGTTCGACATCAGCGAGCAGATCCCGGCGGACAGCTGGTACGGCACCCTCCTGAAGGGCGTCTTCAACTTCCAGCCGGACCCGACGGTCCTTCAGGTCACGGTGTGGGCGCTGTATCTGATCCCCACCCTCGCGTTCTTCTTCGCCCCCGGTAGGGTTGCGCCGAATCGTGCCACCCCGGCGGCCTCGTCCGCCCCGGTCGCCCCGAAGGAGCCCCAGCCCCATGACACGCAGGTCGCCGTTCCGGGTGCCCCTCACACTGACGTCGGCAGCGGCGGCGCTGGTGATACTCAGCGGGTGCGTGACGGTGCACGGCGAGCGGGAGATCCTGCCGGCGGTGTCGAAGGCTGACGGGGCCAAGGCGCTCCAGCAGTTCACCGACGGCTTCAACGCGGCCAACCGCAAGCTCGATCCGACGATGAACCCCGCCTTCGAGGCGGGGTCGCTGCTCGCCATCGACCAGGCCGGGCTCAAGGCGGCCCGCGCCCTCACCCCGCAGGGCAACCCCCGTTTCGTCCCGCTGGCGTTCACGGACGCGCACTTCACCGTGCCCAAGCAGGCGGGCTGGCCCAAGTACTTCCTCGCGGACGCCGTCAGCAACCGCAAGAACACCCGCTGGTTCCTGGTGTTCGGCCGGGACGGCGCCGACGCGAAGTGGCGGGCGGTGTATCTGGCGACGTTCGCCCCCAAGGACGTCCCGCAGTTCCGGACGGACCGGGACGGCTACGCCGAGGCGGTACCGGCCGGCGGCGCGTCGGGGCTGACGGTGGACCCGGGCGCGCTGAGCCGGACGTACGCGGACTATCTCAACACCGGCAAGGGCGGCGTCTTCGCGTCCGGTCCGGAGACCGACGGCTGGCGGGCGGAGCGCGCCAAGGCCGCCCGTCAGCCGGGCGCGCGCATCCAGTGGGAGGACCAGGTGGCGGACTTCCCGCCGGTCTCGCTGCGGACGAAGGACGGCGGCGCGCTGGTCTTCTTCTCGACCTACTACCACCAGCGCAAGACGGTGGCCCAGGGATCGGCGATCCAGGTGCCGGAGGGCCTGCGGGGGATCCTGGAAGGGCCGGCGAAGAAGACCGACAAGATGGCCTTCACCACGATCTCCGGACAGGCGGTCAAGGTGCCCGCCAAGGGGTCCGGCGGCAAGGTCACCGTGCTGAACCGCATCGAGGCGAAGACCTCGGCGAAGGCCCTGTAGGCGCGGCCGGTACGCGCCGGTTCCGCACACCGACGGCGGCGGGCCACCGGATGTCCGGTGGCCCGCCGCCGTCGGTGTGTCTACGGGTGCCGGGCGGGCACGAAACGGTTCAGCGGCCGATGGGCCAGGCCGTCGTCTCGTGGTCGGGCTGCCGGTCGATGAACTCCGCGCAGGCGTCGGTGAGCGACTCCAGCAGCGTCAGCGGGTCGGGCAGCGGCAGTTCGGGGCCGCGCAGCCACGTCACCGCGGGCTGCTCGCCCGGCAGCCGCGAGGGCGGCAGGAGGACGTAGCTGCCGCGGCAGTGCCAGCGCAGCCCCGGGTGTTCGTCCATGGTCTCGGGGTGGCAGTCCAGCTCACAGGGCCACCATTCGTCCTCGTCGTCCGGGGTGCCGCGGGTGGCGGTGAAGAAGAGCATCCGGCCTTCGCCGAAACCGGCGCCGGCGAGGGTGATGGGCCCGACGTCGACGCCCGCGCCGTCCAGCCGGCCGAGCGCGCTGCGGCCCGCTTCGACGGGGACGTCGAGGACGTCGTGGGCGATGCCGGTGGCGGTGATGAAGTTGGCCTGCGGGAGGGTGCGGACCCAGGCGGTGACCTTGTCGCGGTCGGTGGTGGCGACGGTCTGCCAGCCGAAGGAGATCGGGTGCTGGGCCGGGGTCGGACAGCCGATGCGTTCACAGGAACAGCCGTAGCCGGCGGGGTGTGCCGCCGGCGCGACGGGGAAACCCGCGTCGACCGCTGCCAGCAGCAGGTCCTCGCGGCCGCGCGCGGCCGCCGATCCCGTGTCCGTATCGCCGTCGTCCGATCCGTTCTTCGGCCGGCGCAGCCACTGGGAGAACCTGCTCTTGCGTTCCATCTATCCCCTCACTTCGAGCGGTGGTCTGGGATCAATGCTGCCACCATCCTGCGCCTCGGGTGACCGGTGTGCGGATCCGGGGTGAACGAGCTGCGGGTGAACAGGGGCAATTCGCGCCATCGCCGGCGAGCCCTGCCCGCTTTCAGCCACGCGGCCGCAGACCGTGCAGCACCTGGTCGACCAGGGCGTCCACGAACGCGTAGGTCAGTTCGCCGGTGCGCATCAGCCAGCGCTGTGAGAAGGGACTCAGCAGCATCTCGGCGGCCAGCCGGAGATCGGTCCCGGCGGCCAGCTCGCCCGCCTCCCGGGCGATCCGCAGCCGGTCGGTGTAGCAGCCGATACCGGGCTCCAGCAGCCGGGCGACGAAGGTGCGGGAGAGTTCCTCGTCGCTCGCCCCGGCCACCGCGAGCGCGCGGTAGGGGGCCTGGAACGCCGGGTCGTTGAACTCGTCCACGGTGGCCCGCAGCACGGACTTCAGATCCGCGGCCACGTCACCGGTGTCCGGGAGATCGCCCTGGTAGGTGTCCGCGTCGGCGGTGAACGCGTCCAGCAGGACGGCGGCCTTCGAGGGCCACCAGCGGTAGATGGTCTGCTTGCCCACACCGGCCCGGGAGGCGATGCCTTCGATCGTGAGCTTGTCGTAGCCGACCTCGCCGACCAGTGCCAGGGCGGCGTCGAAGATCGCACGGCGGGAGCGTTCGCTGCGGCGGGCGGAGTCGGGGGCTGTCTTGTTGGCCATGGGCCGGATTCTATCGAGAGGGTGAGGCGAGACGTATCGTCTCGATGTACCCCCAAAATCCCTTGACGATACGCATCGTCTCGCCACATGCTGATCTCCGTCACCCGGCAAGACGGAACGTCTCGCCGGTGGCTTTTCGACCGCTACGGAAGGGACGGACCCCATGGGCAAGAACAAGGCGGGCGGCATGCTCGGCGTCGGTGGCACCCGCAGCACCCTCTCCCGGGGCGCGCTGCGCGGCGGCGCCGCCGGAGGTGACGGCGGCGGACGCCCCGATCCGCAGGCGCAACGGCGCGAGCTGCTGCGCAGGCTCCAGGAGAAACGGGCGGCCCGCACCGGAAAGGCGGAGTGACCCCGCCGGTCAGGAACGCGGCCAGGCGTCGCCCCAGGAGGCGTCCCGGGCCTGGCGGTACCGGTCGCCGTGACGCTTGGTGACCGTGTCGCGCCGCAGCCCCTCCTCCGCGGTGCACAGGTCCAACAGGACCTGGCCCTTGCGGAGTTGGGGCTTGCGGACGATCCGGGCGGGGGACGGGGCGGCGGGGAGGGCGGTGGCGGCCACGTAGCTGAACTTCTCGTCCTCGTACGGGAGGGAGCCGCCCTTGACCTGACGGTGCAGGGAGGAGCGGCTGACCCGGGCCGCGAGATGGCACCAGTCCTCGCCGGGGACGATCGGACAGGCGCCGCCGTGCGGGCACGGGGCGACGATCCGCAGACCGGCACCGATGAGCCGGTCGCGGGCCTCGCGGATGCGGAGGTAGCCGTCCGGGGTGCCCGGTTCGATCAGGACGACGGCCTGCGCGGCGGCCGCCGCGTCCACCACCGCCCGGCGGGCCGCCTCGGTCAGTTCGCCCAGGACGTACGAGACGGTCACCAGATCGGTGCCGGCCGGTACGGTCAGCCCCTCGCCGATGACCTGCCGCTGCCACCGGGTCTCCGGAAGCACCCGGTCCGCCAGCTCGCGGCCCAGGTCGAGGGCGGGCTGCGCCCAGTCCAGGACGGTGCTGCGGTGTCCGTCCCAGGTGGCCGCGGCGGCCCAGGTCGCGGCGCCGGTGCCGCCGCCGATGTCGACATGGGTGGCCGGGGACCAGTCCGGCACCCGGTCCGCGAAGGCGGTCAGCGCGGCCCGCACCGCCGCGAAGGTCGCGGGCATCCGGTAGGCGGCGTACGCGGCGACATCCGCCCGGTCCCGGAGCACCGGGGCGTCGGTGGGCGTACGGCCCCGGTAGTTGGCGATCAGCCGGTCGACGGCCTGCGCGGCCTGCTTGGGCGGCAGGCCGTCGAGCAGGCCGGCCAGGGCGGCGCGGAGTTCGTCGTGCATTCGGAAGAGTTTACGGGGCGGGGTACGGCGCGCGGTCCGGCCGCGGAACGGGCGCGGGCGCCGTACCCGCGGCGGGGTGCGGCCCGGCCGTACCGCCGCGGGGGAACCCGGCGTGGCCGGGCAGGCCCCCGCGCGCCGGGCCCGCTCCCCCTCAGCCGCCGCGGGCCGCCGCGTGCGCCAGACAGGTCGCGGCCGCCGCGCGCGGGGCGCTGCCGCCGTCGGTGCGGCGGGGGTGGACGGTGTTGGCGAGCAGGACGAGGAACGTGTCCGTCGCGCGGTCCAGGACCAGACTGGTGCCGGTGAAGCCGGTGTGGCCGGCCGCGCCCCGCCCCGCCAGCTCGCCCATGAAGTACGGCTGGTCGACGCCGAAGCCCAGGCCCGGCGGGTCCAGCAGCGCGGCGACCGCGTCGGGGCCGAGGATCCGGGCGGTGCCGTACGCACCGCCGTTGAGCAGCGCGCGGCACAGGACGGCCAGATCCTGGGCGGTGGAGAAGAGACCGGCATGGCCGGCGACGCCGCCCAGCGCCCAGGCGTTCTCGTCGTGCACCGCGCCGCGCACCATGCCGCGGTCCGCCTTGGCCCACGGCAGCCGCTGGTCCTCGGTCGCCGCCACCCCGTGCGGCGCCAGCGGGCCGTAGGACGTACTGGACATCCCCAGCGGCGCGGTGATGCCCTCCCGGACCAGGGCGTCCAGCCGCCGCCCGGTGATCTTCTCCAGGACCAGCTGGAGGGTGATGAGGTTGAGATCGGAGTAGCGGTACGCGCCGCCGGGGCGGCCCGCCGGGTCCGCCGCCTCCGCCCACAGCAGCGCCAGCTGCGCGGCCCGCCCCCGCCGGCTGTGGAACGGCAGCTCGGGGCGGAGCCCGGAGGTGTGGGTGAGCAGCCGGCGGACGGTGATGCCCGCGGCGAAGGCGGGCAGCAGCTCGCGGACCTCACCGTCGAGATCCAGCCGCCCGCGCTCGGTCTGCTGCATCGCGGCGATGGCGGTGAAGAGCTTGCTGAGCGAGGCGAGGTCGAAGACGGTGCCGACCCGCATCGGCTCCCAGCGGTCCCGCGGCAGTTCGACGCCGCGGTCCCGGCCGGGGTCGTAGCCGCGGTAGCGCAGCGCCCAGCCCGCGGCGGCCTCGGCGGCGACGACCGGGCCGCGGCCGGCCAGTACGACGGCGCCCGAGCACCACGCCGGACGGCCCTCGGGCAGCGTCCGCACCCCGCGGACCAGCCGTTCCAGCCAGGCGGGATCGAGTCCCGCCTGGGCCGGTGTGCCCTGTCTGAGTCTCGGTGCGTTCAGAGCCTGGTCCTCTCGCCCGTGGTGCCCGTGGTGGTCTCCCCCCTACGCTGCCACGGGCGGCACATTCCCAGGAAGCACAGCAGCGCCAAAACAGCGCAGGAGAGCTGTACGACGGCCATCGGCACGGCGGTCCGCTCGCCCGCGATGCCCACCAGCGGGGAGGCCACCGAGCCGAGCAGGAAGGTGGAGGTGCCCAGCAGCGCGGAGGCGGAACCGGCCGCGTGCGGGGTGCGCAGCAGCGCCTGGGTGTTGGTGCTGGGCATCACCAGGCCCATGGCCGACATCAGGACGAAGAGCCCGGCGGCCATCGGCACCAGGCCGACCGTGCCGAAGACCCCCGACGACATCAGCAGCAGACCGGCCGCGGCGACCGCGATCAGCACCAGGCCGATGCCCAGCACCTTGTCCAGGCTGACCCGGCCGACCAGCACCTTGCCGTTGAGCTGGCCGACCGCGACCAGCCCGACGGAGTTGATGCCGAACAGCAGGCTGAAGACCTGCGGGGAGGCCCCGTAGATCTCCTGGACGACGAACGGCGACGCGGAGATGTACGCGAAGAGGGCGGCGAAGGCGAAGGCGCCGACGAGGAGGTAGCCGGAGAACGCCCGGTCGGCGAGGAGATCGCGCATGGTGCGCAGGGTCTGGCCGAGGCCGCCGGAGTGCCGGCGCTCGGGCGGCAGGGTCTCGTGCAGCTTGCGCCAGACCAGGAGGGTGAGCAGCACCCCGACGACGGTCAGCACGACGAAGACGCCGCGCCAGTCGGTGACCTGGAGGATCTGGCCGCCGATCAGCGGAGCGACGACCGGCGCCACCCCGGAGATCAGCATCAGGGTGGCGAAGAACCGGGCCATCGCCACCCCGTCGTACAGATCGCGGACCACCGCACGGGCGATGACGATCCCGGCCGCGCCCGCCAGCCCCTGCAACAGGCGGAAGGCGATGAGGAGTTCGGCGTTGGTGGCGACGGCACAGAGCGCGGTGGCCAGCACGTAGATCACCATGCCGACGAGGAGCGGGCGGCGGCGCCCCCACCTGTCGCTCATCGGGCCGACGATCATCTGGCCCAGGGCCATGCCCGCCAGGCAGGTGGTCAGCGTCAGCTGGACGGTGGCGGCCGGGCTGTGCAGCGCGGTGGTGACCTCCGGCAGGGCCGGGAGGTACATGTCCATGGAGAGCGGCGGGACGGCCGTGAGACCGCCGAGGACGAGGGTGACGAGAAGGCTGGTGCGGCGGGACGCGGCCGGTGCTGCTGCCGCGCCCCGCTCGGATATCGCGGGCAGGTCCTTGGTCTCGGCGGCGCCGGAGTCCGTCATGAGTGTCTCCACGGTTCATTGATGGCCGCACCATGGTGCCATGCACGGAATGGCCCGCGGCCCGGTCCGGACCAGGTCATTCGACCTACGACCCGGGGCCCTCCCCCGTGGTTCCGCCCCGGCCCCGCTCCCCGGTCCCGGCACCCGCCGCCCCGGTGGTACGGGCGGACCCGGGCCGCCGGCCGGCGTGCGGTCACCGGGCGGTGGCGCCGGGGTCCGCACCGGGCGCTCCGTAGAATTCGGGCATGGCGGAACTGATGGGGCGCGACGGCAACTGGACCTTCGAGGCGGACGTGGTACGGATCGTGCCGGGGCGCGACCGCGGGGTGCACAAGCTGCGCCAGGAGCTGGGTGAGATCGCGGTGCCGCTGGCCGCGCTGGCCGGTATCGCGTACGAGCCGGGCCGCAAGGGCGGCCGGCTGCGGCTGCGGCTGCGCGCCGGCGCGGACCCGCTGCTGCACGTCACCGGCGGCGGCCTGCCCGACGACGCGAACCCGTTCCAGGTGGCCGTGGAGCCCGGCCGGGCCGGCGTCGCCGAGTACTTCGCGGACGAGGTGCGGCAGGCCCTGACCATCGAGCAGATCCCGGACGGCCCCACCGACCGCTATCTGCTGCCGGGCCCCGCCGTACCGCTCTCGGCCACCGGGGTGGACGGCACCGCCACCTTCGACGGTGAGCGGGTGCACATCGACTGGCTCTGGAGCACCAGCGAGAGCAAGAAGCACGCGGGTGCCCGGGACTTCGCGCTGGCCGACCTGGCGGGCGTGGAGTGGCGGCCCGCCGTCGGCCTCGAATCCGGCTTCCTGCGCTTCCGTCCGCACGGGCCGGCGACACCGATCCTCAAGCCGGAACACGACCCCAACGCCATCGAGTTGTGGGGCTTCAAGAAGCAGAGCGGCGCGACAGCGCTGCTGGCGGCGGCGGTGGCGGCCCGGCTGCCGCATCCGTCGGGCGGCACGGGACCGGCACTCACCGAGACCCCGGCGCGCACGCCCGCCGCCGGCCTCGCGCCCGCCGCCCCGGCCGCTCCCCGGACGTCCGGACCGGCCCCCGCCCCGGACCACGACGCCCTGCTGCGCCGACTGCGCGAACTGGGCGATCTGCACCGCGACGGCATCCTGACCGACGAGGAGTTCACCACCACGAAGGCAGCCGTCCTCGACCAGTTCCGCACGGGCGACTGAGGCGGGGCGGCCGGGGGGCGGCTCTGCGTCCCGCGTGCAGGTGCGCTCTCCGTACGCGTCCGTCACCTCCCGTACGCGTCCGTCCTCCCCGCACGTCTGCCTCCCGGTAGGCCCTACGCTGCCGCCATGGGAGAGGCAGCGGACGGACAGGACGGACAGGCGGCGGACGGACGGGCGGCGGCGCGGACGGCACAGGCGACGCAGGAAGCGCGGCACACACAGCCGGACACAAGGCAGAGCGCAGGGCAGAACGCAGGGCAGGACGCACCGGACGACGGGGTGCCGCCCGTCGCCGGGAAGGTGGCCGTGGTGACCGGCGCCGGTTCCGGCATCGGGCGGGCGGTCGCCCAGGCGCTGGCCGCCGCCGGCTGGGACGTGGTCCTGGCCGGCCGGCGCGCCGAAGCCCTGGCCGAGACCGCCCGGCTGCTGGGGCTCCGCGACCCGGACGGCCCCGCCGTCATCCGCGTGCCGACCGACGTCACCCGCCCCGCCGAGGTCGACGCGCTCTTCACCACCGTCCGCGACCGCTTCGGCCGACTGGACCTGCTCTTCAACAACGCGGGCACGTTCGGCCGGTCCGCACCGCTCGACGAACTGACCTACGACGACTGGCAGTCGGTCGTCGACGTCAACCTCACCGGCGCCTTCCTCTGCGCCCAGGCCGCGTTCCGCACGATGAAGGCGCAGGACCCGCAGGGCGGCCGGATCATCAACAACGGCTCGCTCTCCGCGCATGTCCCGCGGCCGGACTCCGTCGCGTACACCGCCACCAAGCACGCGATGACCGGCCTGACCAAGTCACTGTCCCTGGACGGCCGTCCCTACCGGATCGCCTGCGGCCAGCTCGACATCGGCAACGCGGCGACCGCGATGACCGGCCGGATGCGGACCGGCATCCGCCAGGCGGACGGCCGGACCGCGGCCGAACCGGTGATGGCCGCGGCCGATGTCGCCCGCACGGTCGTCCACATGGCCGCGCTGCCGCTGGAGGCCAATGTGCAGTTCGCGACGGTGATGGCGACGAACATGCCGTACATCGGGCGGGGCTGAGCCCGCCGCGCCCGGCGTACGGGGCGGTTGTCCGACCACTCGCACCGCGGAGCGGTTCGCGCCCTGCGACGCGGTACGGCCGGGGAGGCCCCGCCGCACCGGGCCGGGAGGCGATCCGGCGCAGAACCCTTCGCCGCATCGCTGCGGTCGTGGCCGCGACCGCGGCAGTGGCCGCGACGGGTATGGGCACGGCCGCGGCCGATGTCGCCCGCACGGCCGTCCACATGGCCGTCCACATGGCCGCGCCGCCCCTGGAGGCCAGTGTGCGGTTCGCGACGGTGACGGCGACGAACATGCCGTACATCGGCCGGGGTTGAGGTTGAGCCGCCACGGCCTCTCCAAGAGGGCGCCCCCAAAGGAGGCATCAAGTGGTGCGACCAAGGGGGCATCGCTTCCGAGGGGCGCGGGGCGCCCTTCTCCCCCTCCGGGAATAGCCCGCCGGATCTCCCGGTTGCGCAGGCCATGACGCTCATTGACACCGCCCGGAGCACCCCCGAGGTCCTGCGCTACACCGCCTTCTCCGACGACCCCGAGGGCGGCAACCCGGCCGGCGTCGTACTGGACGCGGCCGGCCTGGACGACGCCGCGCAGCTCGCCATCGCGGCCGGGCTCGGCTATTCCGAGACCGCGTTCCTGACCGCGCCGCCCGAGGGGCTGGGCGAGCCGGGCCGCGCCTTCACCATCCGCTACTTCAGCCCGCTCGCCGAGGTGCCGTTCTGCGGGCACGCGACGGTGGCCACGGCGGTCGCGCTCGCCGAGCGCACGGGCCCCGGCGACCTGGTCTTCGCCACCCTGGCGGGCCCGGTCCCGGTCACCGTCACCGAGGACGGCCCCGCCCTGCGCGCCACCCTCACCAGCGTCGAGCCGCACCTCACCGGCGTCTCCCCCGCCGACGTCACCGAGGCGCTGGCCGCGCTCGACTGGCCGGCCGCCGACCTCGACCCCGCCCTGCCGCCCCGGATCGCGTACGCCGGCGCCCGTCACCTCGTCCTGGCCGCCGCCACCCGTGAGCGGCTGGCGCGGCTCGACTACGACTTCGACCGGCTGGCCACCCTGATGCGCCGCCTGGACCTGACCACCCTCCAACTGGTCTGGCGGGAGAGCGAATCGGTCTTCCACGTCCGCGCCCCCTTTCCCGTCGGCGGCGTCATCGAGGACCCGGCGACCGGCGCGGCAGCGGCCGCCTTCGGCGCGTACGCCCGCACCCTGGGCCTGGTCACCGCCCCCACCACCCTCACCCTCCACCAGGGCCACGACCTCGGCCGCCCCGGCCGCCTGACCGTCGAACTCCGCGCCGGCGACCCCCGCTCCCACGTCGGCGGCACGGCCACGGCGATCACGGGGTGAGGGCCCGGCCGCCGGCGGGACCGGCCCGGCTGCGCCGCCGGGCCGGTCCGGACGGTTGCCCTCGGCCCTGACCGCCGGTTCCGCGGCCGGGCCATCGTGTGTCACGCCCCCTGCGGAGTGCGGACCATCGGGCCGGCGCATGCAGAGGAATGCAGATCAGCGCCTCGTTCCGACGGCATCGGAGAAGGTGCCCAAGGCACTGCGGCGCTCGCCGGGGCCGGCATGCGCGGGACACGGGAAACGGGGGTGAACACGTATGCATGGATATCGGAAGATCGACGAGGGCCCGACTCCTCCGCATCACCGCCCAAAGGCTGGGACGAGAGACGAACGGCGCAGGAGCGAATTGCAGTCGGTCTCCGCGCTCCACAGGAGACGGACGGAATGGCCCGCGTCCCGACCGTCCCACTGTGGGAGTCCGGCCACCGCGGCAGAGGCTCTCCGCTCGCACCGTCACCGGCTCCCAGGGCGCCGCGGGCGCGTGCCGGGAATCCTGGGCTCCGGAAGTTCAGCATCGCGAAGGAAGCCCGGCCCGGAGATAGGTATCGATTTCTCGCAAATTAATGGCGAGCAGGTGATCCTCCGTCAAGCAGATGATTCTTTCGCTGCGGAACTGCTTGAGGAAGTATCCTACGCGGGATCGCGTGGTCCCCACCATCTCGGCCAGTTCTCCCTGCGTCACTCTGCATTTTATGTAGACCACCTCCCCCTTCCTTACGCCGGCCCGCCGGGAAAGCTTGAGCAGCGTCTCGGCCAGGCACTGCTTGCTGTCCATGGTGACCAGTTGAGAGATCCGTTTCTGTTGTTCGCACAGATTCAGAGCGAGGTGCTGCATGAATTGCTCATGCAGTGATTGGTTCGTCAGTGCCTGTAAGAAGTGTTCGCGCGGGAACCGGTGCAGGAGCGTGGGCGACGTCATCGCGACCACGGACTCCGTCCGCTCCTCGTGTACCAGGCAGGACTCCCCGAGCAGGTCGCCAGGAAGGTGTATGTCCAAGAAGCAGGTCTTCCCGTTGCTGGCGATCCCCAGTGTTTTCACCCCGCCTGCGGCCACCACGTATATGCTTCGGTCTTTGGCACCGTAGGTGTAGAGGAACTGATTCTTCTCCAGTCGAAGCAGAGGTGCCACGAGCCCCTCGCTGTCGAAATATAATTTCACGCGCTCGAATAGACTAAGCGTCTGACCCATCCCATCCCCCGTGTCAGTCCGCCGGAATACTCGCACCGAGTGCGTCAGTATTCAGCGAATTCGCATCACCACGATACGCAATCCATTCCTCCGATTACACCCTCCTGCGTGAAAAGCTGCACGATGCTAGCACTCCACTAACTCGACATCAAGATCCATTGGCACCGATCGGTCATTGTGCGGTCACCGGCCGAACCGGAAGGATGCAATCCCCAGATCCGCTATTCGTCAGCCGCGCGGTGGCGCCCGGTTCGATTCAGACGCCACCACACGAAAGGGACAGATGACTTTCAGGCGGCCGGGAACCCGGACTGACCGATGCGCCGTGCGAGGACAATCTTGTGCATCGGTGCGTCCAGGACCGCCGCCCGCTCCAGACCGGCCGCCGCCAACCATCGGTCACACGTCGCCAGTGAATGCGCGTCGCCGCCGCCGGTCGCGAGCATGGACGCGGCGAACAGCATCGCGAAGCGACTCTGCGGTGCTTCCTCATCAGGAATCACCACTTGGTCCGCGATGCAGACGAGCCCATCCCCGGAAAGCGCGTTGGCTGCCGCCTGCAACAATTTCTGCCCGGACTCCTCGGTCTGCAAGTGGATCATGTTGTTGAGCAAAATCAGGTCGGCGTCCTCCCCCCAGCCTCCTTGCCAGATGTCCCGGACCACGCCACTGAACCGGTCCTGGACTCCGAGGCGCGCCGCCTGGGCATCGGCCAGCGGCACGATCCGCGGGGCGTCGATCCCCCTTGCCCGCCAGTGCGGGAAGCGTTCGAGAAGCAACTGCCCGTACAGCCCGGTTCCGCAGCCGACATCGAGCAAGGACACCGGTTCGCCGGCCTTCCAGCCGTTCTCGGTCAGGGTGCTGGCGAGCACGTCCACGATCGGTGGCGCCCAGAAGTTGATGCCGGTGACCAGATCCTCGTAATCGGTCTCGGAAATGCCGTTCGCCCGGTCGTCGCCCGACTCGTCGCGCGTACCCCGACGGACCGTTCGGGCCAGGTTGCTCCAGGCGCTCCAGGCGACGTTCCGGTCGTGGGCGATCTTCCCGACCAGGCTGAAGAGCCCTCCCGGCAGAAGGGCTTCGCGATACGCCTCGGGCAGGGCGTACCGGTGCTCGCGTCCGTCCTGCGACTTGGTGACCAGGCCGTAGGCATACAGCGCGTCAAGCATGACGCGGGTGGCCCGCCGGTCGGTGGTACGTGCGGTGGCGACGTCGTCCACCGAGCGTGGCCCTGTGGCGAGTTCGGCGAAGAAGCCCAGGTCGTGGGCGGCCTCTATGATGGCCGGCGCCCAGAGCGACACCAAGTGCTCGTACACCTGGTGCGCCGCGCGGATCTTCGATGCGCCGGTTCCGTCCGCGGACAGCTTGGAGTAGTCGACGAGCGGTCGGATGCTGTCGTCTTCCCTGAAGGACATGCCGCCGACGTGGCGTGCCCCGTCGGACCGGGCGGCGGCGGACAGGGGTGAGACAGAAGGTGATGCGGTCATGACGGACTCCTTCTCGGAAGGTGTGTGAGCGCTTCTCGAACACGGCGCAGCAAGGAGGGCGCGAGGTGATCGCGTCAGCAGTGGCGCAACAGCAGCGTCGGGCATTCCACACAGTCGGCAACGAATCTCAGGAAGCCGCCCGCCTCCGCCCCGTCGCACACCCGGTGGTCGAAGGTGAAGGACAGTTGCACGACCTGGCGGACCGCCAGCCCGCCCTCATGGACCCAGGGTCTGGCCGTGACACGGCCGGCACCCAGCATCGCGGCCTGTGGGTGATCAAGGATCGGGGTGGCGCCATCGGCGCCGAACACCCCGTAGTTGTTGAGGGTGAACGTGCCGCCGGTCAGGTCAGTGGGGCGCAGCGCCCCGTCGCGGGCGGCCGCGGTGAGTCGGCTCAGTTCGGCGGCCAGTCCGCCGGTGGACATCCGGTCCGCTCCGCGTACGACGGGCACCACGAGTCCACGGGCCGACTGGGCGGCGAAGCCCAGGTTGACCTCCGGCAGCCGTACGATCTCACCCGCCCGGGTATCCACCCGGGAGTTGAACTGCGGGAACCGGCCCAGCGCCGCAACGGATATCCGCGCCAGCAGGGCCAGCAGACCGAGCCGCGGTCCAGGGACCTGAGCGAGTTGTTCCCGTGCCGCGAGCAGGGCCGTGGCATCGGCATCCACCCAGCACGTGACGTGCGGGATCTCGCGGCGGCTGCGGCTGAATTTCTCCGCCGCGGCCGCGCGCACTCCCCGCAGGGGCGTGCGCCGCTCCGCTGCCGGCCCGGCCGGTGCCCGCGCGCTCTCGTCCTCCCGTGCCTGGATCGCCGACTCGACGTCGGAGCGCAGGATCAGGCCCTCGGGCCCGCTGCCGCGCAGCGTCGTCAGGTCGATGTCCTGCGTTCGGGCCAGCCGCCGCACGACGGGTGACAGCACCGGGGGCGACGTCCCGGGCCCGGCAGCCCCCGGCGCGGCAGCCACGGATGCCGACGGTCCAAGGGCTCTGGAGGTACGGCGGCGGCGTACCCTGCCCGAGGTCCCGTAGCCGACCAGGACCTGGCCGGAAGCTTCCTCGGCGTCGGTCTCGGAGGCCGGTCCGGGAGCGGCGGGTTCCTCGACGGCCACGCGGATCAGGGCCGCCCCGACCGCGACGGACCCGCCTTCGGGAACGCACAGTTCGGACACCACGCCCCCGTACGGGCACGGCACCTCCACCGTGGCCTTGGCCGTTTCCACCTCGATGACCGGCTGGTCCACGGCGACCAGGTCGCCGGTCCTCACCAGCCACTTCACCACGTCCGCCGCGACCAGGCCCTCGCCGAGGTCGGGCAGCCGGAACTCACGCATCGACGGCATGACGCCCCATTCCGCGCGTGCCGGCGGCTGGGCCGTCGCCCCACTGCAATCTCTCGACGGCATCGAGAATCCGGTCCACGCTCGGGAGGTGGTAGCTCTCCAGCATCGGTGGCGGATAGGGGATGTCCAGCCCCGTCACCCGCAGTACGGGAGCCTCCAACTGGTGGAAGCACCGCTCGGTGACACGAGCGGCGATCTCCGCTCCCGCTCCGGCGAATCCAGCCGCTTCATGGACGACGACCACCCGTCCGGTCTTCCTCGCCGACGCGCAAGCAGTGGCGTCGTCGAACGGCACCAGGGAGCGCATATCGACGACTTCCAGTTCCCATCCCTCGGCAAGGGCCGCGTCGGCGGCTTCCAGGCACACCGGGAGGGCAGGCCCGTAGGTGATCAGCGTGGCGGAGCGGCCCTTGCGGCGCACCATGGCCTTGCCGTGCGGCGGCACCTGCTCGGGCCGGTCCGCCGACCACTCCGCCTTGGACCAGTAGAGCCGCTTGGGCTCCAGGAAGACGACCGGGTCGTCGGCGGCGATCGCCGCGCGCAGCAGACCGTAGGAGTCCGCGACCGTGGCGGGAGTGACGACCTGAAGCCCCGGCGTGTGCATGTAGTACGCCTCGGAGGAATCGCTGTGGTGCTCGACTCCGCCGATGCCTCCGCCGTAGGGAATGCGAATGGTGATCGGCAGTGGCAGCCGCCCGCGCGTGCGGTTGCGCATACGGGCCACATGGCTGACCACTTGCTCGAACGCCGGGTAGGCGAATGCGTCGAACTGCATCTCCACCACAGGCCGCATCCCGTACATGGCCATGCCGACAGCGGATCCCAGGATTCCCGACTCCGCGAGCGGCGTGTCGGCGCAACGCGCGCCCCCGAATTCCGCGGCCAGGCCGTCGGTCACCCGGAAGACACCGCCGAGGGCGCCCACGTCCTCGCCCAGTATGCGGACCTTCGGGTCCTCCCTGAGAGCGTCTCTGAGAGCCGCGTTGAGGGCCTGCCCCATACTGCTCTTCGTCATCGGTGTGTTCCTTCGCCGGCGCTTGCCTCGCTCGACAACTCCGCGGCCAATACCTCGCGCTGTTCCAGGAGTTGCGGGGTCGGCTCGGCGAAGACGTGCCGGAAGAGGTCCATCGGGTCGAGGTCGGGCTCGGTGCCCAGTTGGTCCCGCAGCAGGGCTGCCAGTCCGTCCGCCTCGGCGCGAGCGGCTTCGCGCACGGCCTCGTCGAGCAGTCCCAGCCGTTGGAGTTCACGCTCCATCAGGAGGATCGGGTCGTGTCGACGCCACTGCTCGACCTCGGAATCCGGGCGGTAGCGCGTGGCGTCGTCCGCATTGGTATGCGCATCGATGCGGTAGGTCAGCGCTTCGACGAGCGTGGGCCCTCCCCCGCGCCGGGCTCGCTCCACCGCCGCGGTGAGCGCGGTGTGCACGGCGAGGACGTCATTTCCGTCGACCAGTGTGGACGGCACCCCGTAGCCGACTCCCTTGTGGGCCAACGAAGGTGCGGCGGACTGCTTGGGGAGTGGTACGGAGATGGCGTAACCGTTGTTCTGCACGAGGAAGACCACAGGTGCCTGCCAGACCGCGGCGAAGTTCATCCCTTCATGGAAGTCTCCCTCGCTGGTCCCCCCGTCGCCGGTGAGCGCCAGGGCGACCACCTCGTCTCCGCTGAGGCGGGCGGCGTGGGCGAGTCCCACCGCGTGTGGCAGATGCGTCGCCAGCGGTGTGCACAGGGGAGCCACTCGCACCTCGCGTGGGTCGTAGCCGTTGTGCCAATCGCCGCGCATGAGCCCGAGAACCTGTATCGGGTCGATGCCTCGCGCCATGACGGCGAGCGCGTCGCGGTAGGTGGGGAAGAGCCAGTCCCGCGGTTGCAGCACCCGGGCCGCGGCGACCTGGCAGGCTTCCTGCCCCGTACTGGACGGGTATCCGGCCATTCGGCCCTGCCGTGTCAGCGTGGTCACCTGCTCGTTGAAACGCCGGCCGACCACCAACTGGCGGTGCAGGGACACCAGGAGGGCAGGATCTGCCTCGGCGGCCTGCTCGGTGCCCAGAATGCGCAGCGGTTCGACCGGGGGCAGTAGCGCGTCTCGCACGTCTGTCGTCACGCCATCGGTCTCTCGTGGGTGAGAGGCGGTCTGGAGTTGCATCATTACGGGCTCTCCGAAGGGCTCGGCGCAGTCGGCCGAGGCATCACCTGCCGCAGCCGTGCGCTGTTTCCGGAACAACTTCGCGCCAGGGGAAGGGGAGCCGTCTGATCCGATCTTGAAGAAGCGTTCCCCCGGGCCGGCACTGACGTATCAGCAGACTGCCAGCCGCCGCGTGGGCAACACGCTCAAAGTTGAGCATTTCCGCATGGCTCAAACGAGTCCTGCACCACCACAGAAGTTGTCAATTCTGGCTACTTTCGCGAAATCTACTGACCCGTCGGCGAACCGGTCCGCGTCGTGACCACACACAAGGGGCCTTGGTGGCGAAACCCACCAAGGCCCCTTGCACGGCGTTTCCCGCCTGATCGCCGTGGCGCTCAGGCGTCCACCGGCACCCCCTCGCCCGCGGCCGACTTGGCGCCGGCCCCCTTCCTCGCCCTGACGACAAAGCCCAGGGCGATCAGGAGACTCACGGCCGCCACCCCGGCCAGCGCCATGAAGCCCCGGCCGTATCCGGCGGCCATCGCCTCGCGTAGACCTTGGCCGTCGGCCACCTGCGACTTGGTATGCGCGGCGGCCAAGGTCACGACCGTGGCCATGCCCAGTGCGGCTCCCACCTGGAGGAGGGTGTTGAGGAAGCCCGAAGCCAGTCCCGACTCGGACTCCTGGACCTGCGTCACACCCATGGTGGTGAGTGAGACGAAGCAGGCGGGCAGACCGAATCCGATGACTGCCGTCCCCGGCAGCAGGACGGTGAAGTACGAACCGCTGGTGGGCAGGTCCACGAGAAGCAGCGATCCGGCCAAGAGCAGCACGGTGCCCAGCAGATAGGTGCGCTCCAGCCCGAGTACCTTGAGGACCGCCGGAATGGCGAAGGCCATCAGCGTCGACGTCACGCCCATGCCGAGCATCCCGAGACCGGCTGCCATCGGGCTGTAGCCGAGTACCTCCTGCTCGTAGACGCTGATCATGTAGAAAACAGTGATCATGAGTCCCGAGGCAAGCAGCAGCCCGACGCCGCTGACGGTGAACCTGCCGATTGCCAGCAGGCGCAGCGGCATCAGCGCATCGGTGGTGCGCAGCTGCACCACCGCGAAAATCGCGAAGATCACGATCGCCCCGGTGATCGAGCCCAGGGTGACCATCGAGGTCCAGCCACGGTCGGCCGCCCCGATCAGCCCGTAGGTCAGCAACAGCAGTGCAGCGACGGCGAGTACGGCCCCCGGCAGGTCGAAGCGGGGGCGGGTGCCACCGGTTCCGGGCCGCAGCGGCGGCACGAACTTCAGCGCGGCGACAAGGGTGAGGATCCCGATGGGAACGTTCAGCCAGAACGCCCATCGCCAGTCCGCCCAGCCCACCATGGCGCCGCCGGCGACGACGCCGATGGTGCCGCCGATCACCCCGAGGCCACTCCAGACCGTCAGGGCGACCCCCCGCTCTTTCGGCTCCCGGAACACCGACACCACGATCGACAGGGCGGCGGCCGACAGCGGCGCGGCGCCGATGCCTTGCAGTGCCCGCTCGCCCACGAGGACACCGGCCGAGTTGGCCAGACCGCAGGCGGCCGAGGCAAGTGTGAAGACGATCAGCCCCACCATGAAGGCCCGCCGTCGGCCCAGGATGTCCGCGGCTCGGCCACCCAGCAGAAGCAGGCTGCCGAACAGCAGGATGTAGGCGTTCATCACCCACTGGAGACTGCTCGTGGAGGCATCGAGGTCACGCTGGATGGAGGGTAACGCGACGTTCACGATGGTCGAATCCAAGAGCACGATGAACTGTGCCGCTCCCACCACGGCGAGGATCAGCCAGCGCCGCGGATAGCTCTCAGCGGCTGCCGTCTCCGGTAATCCGTCCGTTGGTTCAGCCATCAAGTGCCGTCCCTTCCAAGCCAGTTGGTGCGCAGGTCACTATGGTGAACAGCACGGTAGATTCATGCGCACGCATGGTCAAGCTGAGTTAGGATGGCCCGATGCCGAACTCCTCCGATCTGGACGCCTGGGCCGGACTGTCGCTGGCCTACCACCATGTGTCAGAGCAGCTCGACAGCACGCTCAGGCAGCGCCATGAGCTGTGCATCAGCTGGTTCGAAGTGCTCACGCAACTCGCCGCCCAGCCACATGGCATCCGCGTCTCGGAGCTGACGGCGAAGGTCACCCTCAGCCAGCCACGGGTCTCCCGGATCGTGCATTCCCTGGAGAACCGTGGTCTGGCCACGCGCGCCTCGGCGCCCACCGATGCCCGGGGTACGCAGGTCCAGATCACTCCGGTCGGCCGTGAGGCGTACGAGCGGGCCCGCCGGACGAGCGAAGAGATTCTGCGCCGAGCCCTGCTCGACCGGCTGGCCGCCGAACAGCGCGATGCGCTGCGCGTCATCGGAACGGTCCTGCGCACACTCGAACCGACAGCCGGTACCACTGCGGTCTCCGCCGACTGAACGCCCCTCAGGGGGACGGCCGCGAGCCGGACGGACACCGCGGCGGAGTCACAGGATCGAGGCGCAGACCCGGGTTCCGTGACTGCGCAGGACCCGGGACGGACGCAGGTCGGTCACTGCGAAGCATCTCCGCAGCCAGCGGTCCCGGCCGTCGTACCTGGGCCGGAAACCGGTTCGCCCGTGCACCGCGATCCGGTTGTCGACGATGATCATGTCCCCCGGCGCCAGTACCACTCCTGTGAGCTCGGCCTTCATGGCCGTGTGGAGAAGCTCCAGCGCCTGCCCGCTCTCCGCTGTGATGCCTTCCATCGCATGGAAGTCGACACACAGATCGGGATCGTCCGGTGGCCCGGTCAGCGCGGCGATGGCGGGTGTATAGCGTGCCGGGCCGTCACCGACGAAAGAGCTGCTGTACCGGATGCGGAACAGCGGCTGGCTCAGCAGCCGGCGGCACCGGTCCGGCAGATGGCCGAGAACACTGCGGATCGAGGCGGCGACCGTGCCGGCCACCTGCTCGTGGTCGCCGCGCAGGCAGTACAGGCTGAGGAAGTCCGGCTTGAACGGATGAAAGCCGTCCTCCGTGTGCAGTTCGAGCAGTTGGCTGCCGGTGTTCTCCTGACGAGCCTCCGCGCCCGGGGCAGGGCAGACGTCCTGGACCAGCCCCCCGCCCTTCTCATCCGCATAGGAGATGGCGTCACCCAGGAAGCTCATCACGCTCAGCTGCGTGAGGGTGCTGATCGCCAGTGCGGGCCAGGAGGGGGCCGAGGGCGAGCCCACGGGTGTGTCCGGCAGGGGCGTGTCCACCGGCAGGCCCCTGATCAGGATCGCCCCTGATCCGCTGTGCGTACGGAACGTGACGAGGCGCGTCAGCAACGGGGCGGGCAGGCTTCGCGCCGCTATCTCGACCGAGGCCAGGAGCCGGGGATCGTCCAAGGAGCTCCGCCGGTGTGCGGCACCGATCCGGCCGGCCTCCCGCACGAAGGCTTCCCGCTCGTGCGGCGCCAGCTCGACGGTGACCTCCGGAGGGATCGAGCGGTACTCCAGTCGTGACGCCCCCTTTCCTGCGTCCCTTTCATTCACTTTTGCCTGAAGAGACCCCATAACAGTCTCTCCCTTCCTCGGTTCAGGTCGGTTTCTTTCCCAGCAATCGCCTCAGCCGGTGCAGTGCGAGTGCCTGCACCATGCGGCGCACCTCCCTGGGGCGGTGCAGCAGCAGGGACGAGTGAGTCGCCGCGGGGCGCACCGCCCTGTGTACGTCAAGTACCACTTCGCTCCGCACTTCTTCTCCGGCCAGCAGCTTCGCCACCATGTGCGAGGAGATGGCCCCGAACAGGAGTGCCGCGTAGGCGACTTGAGGCACGCTGTAGGTGCGGCTCTCCAGATTCGGGCTGAGTTCGGCGAGCATCTCGGTCGGTATCCTCCGCATGGGGACCATGCGGAAGATGAGTTCCCAGGTACTCAGCCGGTCCAGGTCTCCTTCGGTGATGACACCCTTGAACGGCTTGTCGATCTTCCGGTAGTCGAAATGCTGGGCGTACAGTGCGCCGGCCATGTCCCAACCGGTCACCAGCGGCAGTTGCAGCGCGGCCGCTCTCTTGTGCAACTGGAACTTCGCCTGCACACCGGACATCGTCGTGACATCCACGCCGTCGACGATGATCTGGCAGCTCCTGGCGAGCTCAGCCGCATTGGCGGCTGTCACGCCCTCGGTGAAGACGCGTACCTCGGCCTGCGGATTGATCTCCAGGATGCGTTCCGCGGCGACGTCCGCCTTGTTGCGCCCGATGTCCCGGACGGTGGCGTGCTGCCGGTTCAGGTTGTTCAGCTCGTACTCGCCCGAGTCCGCGAGCAGGAAATGCTGTACGCCCATCCGCACCAGCGGCACCACCGCGGCGCCGCCGATCGAGCCGCACCCGGCGATCAGCACGACCGCCGTGCGCAGCACTTCCTGCTGGGCCTCACTGACCACGCCGGCGTTGCGACAGGTCAGCTCGGTATAGAAGTCCGTCGGAGTCGGCGGTGCGATGGGCTCCGGCCCTGTTCTCAGCTCCGTCATCTAGCGTTGCGCCTCCCTGCTGGCCGCGCGCTCCTGCATGAGCGCGCGGATGGACTGGTTGTCGTCCGCATCGGCGAGGAATCCCTCGATGGCTGTCATGTCGTCGGCGAACGTCGTGGGCAGCCGTGCCAGGAACGGCTTGGCGTGTACGTCGGTGTCGAACAGCGGCCACAGCAGGTCCGTCCTGGGCACCCGCGGCGGCGGACCGTGCACGATGTCGACAGCGAGGCCCATCAGCATCAGGTGCTGAAAGGAACCTCCTTCCTTCGCATCACCTGCCACCAGCACCTTGCCGTCGGCGCCGCCAAGAGCGAGCAGCGAGCGGCCCATGCCCGCCATGATGTGCCAGGGGACCCGGGTAGCGAGCACCCCACGTGGCATGTCCGCAGCGCGCAACTGGCGCTTCGCCTCGTAGACGTGGTGCGTGGTCCACGACGGGGCCGCCCAGCGGCCCAAGAGGTCCAGGCCGTGGTCCTGCTCCACCGTCAGCCGGGAGCGCGCCGGGCTGTCCAGGGGCAGCGGCTCCGCGTCCAGCGACCCGGCCAGAAAGGTGTAGCCCAGAATTTTCCCCGTCGTCGTGCTCAGCCCGAGGATGTGCACGTCGTCGACAGGGTGCGGCGGGCGCAGTGGCTCATGGAAGGCTGCCGCCCGGTACAGGAGGGTCGGGCACACCCAGCCGCGGCTCAGGAACTGTGCGAGGCGGAAGCCATGGATGCCCAGGACGTACCGCCGTGGCAGTTGGGACTCCCGCACCGCGAGGGTGAGCAGGTCGCGGTCCCGTGACTCGCTCACGTAGAGAGGCCGTCCGTCGACAGCGCCCGGCAGCCCCGCGAAACTCTGCCGGCCGTTCAGCCTGACGATCTCCTCGGCGAACCGGAGTTCCGTGGGGTCCGCCCGTGGCCCGGCCTCCGCGGCGGTGGGCATCAGTCCACGTCCTCGACCCGGTACAGACCCTCGGTGATCAGGATCGACAGGGCTTCCGGCGTGCCTTCGTAGATGCGGGGCCCGTACGCGTCCCGCAGCACCTTCTCCATGCCGTAGTCCCGGACGAATCCGCGGGCCCCGATCAGCGAGGCCGCGGCGTCCGCGACGTCGATCGCGGTGCGGTCCGCAACCAGCTTCGCCACGGCGGGCTCGTACTCAGGAGCGGGCATTTGGTTGTCGGCCTTGTTCGCGGCGTGGAGGTACAGCAGCCGCGCGGCGTCGACGCTCGCGGTCATCTTCGCGAGCTTGCCCGCAGTGAACTGGTGCTTGTAGAGCAGCTTTCCGCCTTGGACGCGCTCACCGCTCCATGTGATCGCCTTCTGCAACGCGTGGCGGGCGATGCCGGTGGCGATGGCGGCGCAGGTGACCCGGCACATGTTGCTCTGGGCGAGATTGAGGTTCCAGCCGCCGAGCTCGCCGCCGATGACGTTCTCCGCGGGCACGACGGCGTCCTCGAAGACCAACTCGCCGCCCAGGGCTGTCCGGTATCCCATCTTGTCCGCGACCGGTCCCCTGGTGACCCCGGGCTGGTCCAGGTCGACGATGAAGTAGGTGAGGCCGGTGGCGCCAGGGTGGCCCGCCATGTTGGCCGGCACCGAGGCGAAGGTGGCCACCGGAGCGTTGGTGATGAACCGCTTCCGGCCGTTCAGGAGGTAATGGTCGCCTTCCCGGCGGGCCGTGGTCATCGCCTGTGCGTGAATGGCGTTGTCCGGAACGATCAGGTCCGTGCCGACCAGTTCCTCGGTGACCGCGTTGCAGGCGAGGACCGGCTTGTCACCGGTGAACAACGGGAGGTATCGCGCCTGAAGGTGCGGGTCACCGGAGTACAGGATCGGGGCCTGCGCGAGGCCGCTGCCGCCGAAGATGAGCGCGGCGCCCGGGTCCGCGGCTGCCAGCTCCTCCATGACCACAGCCGCCCCGAGCGTTCCCAGCCCGAGGCCACCGAACTGGACCGGTATGCCCATACGCATCAGGCCCAGGTCATGGCCCTGCTGCACCAGGTCCCAGTCCATCTCGTCGTGCGCCGCCTGGTCATTCTTCACAGCGCGGGGAAGAATGACGTGCTGAGCGAAGTCACGGACCTTCTTCCGATATTCTTCGACTTCCGACGGGAGTGTGCCGAAGGCCGGTTCCACCGAAGGTGCGAACGTCGTCACAGTTTTCCTCGTTCCGGGTTGTGATGGACAGGAGTGCGGGCATTTCCGAAGCGGCCGGGACCGCTCGTCCGTGATTCTTCAGCGGCTGTCACTCGTCGATTTTCAGTTCAGCCGCAATCTTCGGGTACAGCTCGAATGACGGGCCGAGAATGTTCATCAGATCGGGCACCGCGGCCATCTTTCCGAAGATGGTCACCTTGCCTCCGGTGAGCGCACTCGCCACCGGGATCCTCCCCAGCCATAGCGCATGCGCTGTGCTGCTGGTCAGCCTCAACGTGTGGGTGGCGGGGCGTTCGGGCTCTTTTCCGATCACCACTCCGTCGGCCGCCAGGGATACGAGGCAGTCGGGCTTTGCGTACCGGAACAACACGACAAGGCCACTGTCCCGCAGGCCGGCCCGGACACTCTCCAGTTCCCAGAGGTCGGCGGCCAGCCTTCCCAGCGCTGCGGCCGCTGCCTGCTCCGACTCGAATACCGACATCTCTCTCCTGGTGTCTGAGATGAAACTCGATCGAGCGCCGACCAAATAGTCGGTCGGTATGCACTGTGCCATGCGACGGCATCCCTGAAGCGCTCAAATCTGAGCACAGAAGAGAACACGCCATGCGGCTCATGCCACGCACCACATGCTCATTTTTGGCTAGTCCCGGAATTTCGCGCACACAACGGAGCGCACCGTCCCGCGGCCTTTTGAGGCCGCGCGATGGTGCGCCGGCGAGAGACGTGTCAGGTGACGTGTCAGGTGTTGCGCAGACCTTGGAAAGCGAGCTGAACGACCGCGTCAGCGAGGTCTGCGCCGGAGACGGCTGCCGGACCGGCCGAGGCGGTGTGCGGGCGATACCAGTCCACCACTGAGTTGATCATCCCGAAGAGGAGCCGGGTGGCGAGTCGCGAATCGACGGCCTCGCTCAGGTCACCGTCCGCCACGGCTTCTTCCAGGAGATCCGAGACTCGACGATCGAACTCCCGTCGGCGGGCGAGTGCCCTCCGTTCGGTACGGGTGTTTCCTCGCACCCTCAACAGCAGGGTCACATAGGGGAGTTCGCTGATCAGCATCCGGACCACGCGGTGCGCCACATACTCCAGCCTGTGCACCGCCCTGCCGTGCTGGGCCCGCGGGTCGTCGAAGACCCGGAAAAGCTCTTCGAGGGCCCGCCCGACCGCGCGTTCCAGCAGTTCTTCCTTGCCGCGCACATGGTGGTAGAGGGACGACTTGGAGATACCCGCCGCGCGGGCGACATCATCCATCGTCGTCCCGTCGTAACCGCGCTCATTGAACACCTCGACCGAGACGGCGAGAAGCGTCTCGACGGTATAGGCGGCGGGTCGGTTCCCCGTGGTCCGGATTCCCGTTCCGGGGGCCGGCCGCACGTCAGCGCTCAGCCGTCGGGCGACCTGCCACCAGCGCCGAGGCGCCGCCGGACGCGGCAACGGCAGGTCGACGATCCACTACGCGGGCGGCCTTCCCCGAGGAACGCCCCAGGCTGCCCGGCGGAAGGATCTCGACCTCCACCGAGATGCCGATCGACTCCTTGACCCGTCGCCGCAGCTCCCCCGCCGGCTCCCCCGCTCCGGCCGCCCCGTCCACGGCCTCGACCCTCAGGACCACCTCGTCCAGTCTGTCGGTCCTGTTCACCTCACACTGATAGTGCGGAGCGAGTCCGCGGACCCGCAGAATCTGCTCCTCGAACTGGGACGGGAAGGTGTTGACGCCCCGCACTGTGATCATGTCGTCGCTGCGCCCGGCGATCTTCTCGATGCGTCGCATGGACCGCGAGGTGCCGGGCAGCAGCCGGGTGAGATCCCGGGTGCGGTACCGGACCACCGGCATCGCCTGTCTGGTCAGTGTCGTCAGGACCAACTCACCGAACTGTCCGTCCGGCAGCGGAGTCCCGTCGACCGGGTCGACTATCTCCGGCAGGAAGTGGTCCTCCCAGAGCACCAGACCGTCCTTGGCCTCCACACATTCACAGGCGACGCCGGGCCCCATCACCTCCGAGAGGCCGTAGAGGTCGGTGGCGTCCATGCCGAAGGTGCTCTCGATCTCGGTACGCATGCTCTCGGTCCACGGTTCCGCACCCAGGAGCCCGTACCGGAGAGAGGAAGCCGCGGGGTCCGTCCCCCTGGCCTTCATCGCGTCGGCAAGCACCAGCAGATAGGAGGGCGTCACCACGACAGCGTCCGGGCGAAAGTCCTCGATCAGCTGCACCTGTCGCTCGGTCATTCCCCCCGAGGCCGGAACCACCGTGCATCCGAGCTGTTCCGCACCGTAGTGCGCCCCCAGCCCGCCGGTGAACAACCCGTACGCACAGGCGATATGCACTGTGTGGCCAGGTCGCACACCACCCGCCCGCAGTGAACGTGCCATGACGGCGGACCAGTTGGAGATGTCCGCACGGTTGTAGCCGACGACGGTGGGACGCCCCGACGTACCGGAGGAGGCATGTAATCGCACGACCTCCCGCCGTGGCACGGCCAGCATGCCGAAGGGGTAGTTCGACCGGAGGTCCTCCTTGCTCGTGAACGGGATCCTGGCCAGGTCCGCGAGCTCACGCACCATCGAAGGGTGAACACCCGCCGCATCGAATACGGAGCGGTAGTGCGGAACACGGGTGTAAGCGTGGTTCAGTGTGCCGCGCAGTCGGTCCAGTTGCAGTGCCTCGATCTCGTCCCGGGACGCATGCTCGATACGGTCCTCGGCGTCCGGCGTCCCCGCCGGGCCGCTCCCGGGCAGTGCTCCGCTCGTCATCCAGCCCCTCCTCGACCCCGCACGGCGGTTCCAGGGGGCCGGCTCACAGGTCGGCCGCTATCGGTACGGGAGGGCCGAGCGTACGCAGCGGTTGCCGCACCGGCTGCTCAATTCAGCGCCTCGCGCCGGCTTGCCCCGACTGCCCCCGCTCGCCCCGGACAGCACGACCGTCTTCGCGGAAAACCATCGCGACGCGACGGCGAGCCAACCCGTGGCACAGCCGCGCACCGATGCGACCCGGATCCGTCCTCGTGGGTGCACGGCGGGCTGGATCACCGCTCTGAACAGAGCCAGAGCGGTGGTGGCGGACGAGACCGGCCTGTACGCCGGGTTCTGTCTCCCCCGGTCCTCGCGGGCCGAGGGGAGGCGGCCATCCATCTAGGGCTGTCGTTGCCGGCAGCCTCGTGCGGTCTACCCGCGGACTCGGGCGGGCAGCCCTCGATCGTCCGCGCAGGGCCGTCGTCCCTTTCGGGATGGCGGCCCCTCTTGACCTTGCTCCGGGTGGGGTTTACCTAGCCCTCCGAGTCACCTCGGAGGCTGGTGGTCTCTTACACCACCGTTTCACCCTTACCGAGACCTTGCGGTCCCGGCGGTCTGTTTTCTGTGGCACTGTCCCGCGGGTCACCCCGGGTGGGCGTTACCCACCACCCTGCCCTGTGGAGCCCGGACGTTCCTCGGGAGGATCGCAAGATCCCCACGCGGCCGCCCGGCCGGCTCGTCCGCCGTGCCGACCATGCTACCTGTACGGACGGGGGCGGGGACCGACGGGCGGACAGGCATCCGCGCAGGCCGGGGGCGCGGCCCGGAACGCGGCCCCGGCCCGGGTCCCGGGCCGCGCCCCGAGCCTTGACCTTGTCGTTGCGTCAACGTTTCTACTGGCCCCATGAGGATCGGAGAACTCGCGGCGCTGGTCGGGGTCAGCACCCGTACCGTGCGCCACTACCACCACCTGGGGCTGCTGCCGGAGCCGGCGCGGCGGGCCAATGGCTACCGGGAGTACGGCATACGGGACGCGGCGGCGCTCGCGCGGGTGCGGCGGCTGACGGAGCTGGGGCTCTGCCTGGAGGAGGTCCGGGACGTCCTGGCCCACGACGCCGGGCGGGAGCTGCGGGACGTGCTCGTCGAGCTGGACGCGGACCTGGCGCGGCAGGAGGAGGCGATCCGGGCCCGCCGGGTGCGGCTGGGGGCGCTGTTGCGGCAGGCGGACGAGCACGGCGGGCTGCCGGACGAGGGGCCCGTGTCGGAGCAGCTGGCCGAGCTGTTCGCGGAGATGGCGCGCGCCTCGGCCACGCTGCCGGGGCCGGAACCCGCGATGGCCGCGAAGGAGCGCGAGGCACTGGCGCTGCTGGAGACCACCACGGGCCCCGGGGAGTGGGAGCGGCTGCTGGCGACGGTGCGGGAGGCGATTGCGGGGCCGGGCGCCATGGAGCGCGCGTACGAGGTGTACGCGCTGTTCGACGGGCTGGCGGACGTGGCGCCGGGGGATCCACGGGTGGCCGAGGTGGCGCGGGCACTGGCGGACTGCCTGCCGCAGCGCCTGGTGGCCGAGGGCGCGGGGGAAATGGAGAGCGCCATGGAGCGGGAGTGGCCGGGCGGGACGGCGTGCGACGACGGGGGCGGCGCGGCGGGGGTCGCGGAGGCGGTCTTCGCGGATCTCGCACCGGCACAGACGGCGGCGGTACGGCGGGCGATCCGACTGATCGTGGAGAGGGAGCGGGAGAAGGAGGAAGGGGAGGAGAGGGAGGAGAGCGGGGGGAGTCAGGGGAGCACGGAGAAGGGGGCGAGGGAGCTGTGAGTGGCGGGGTGGGAGTGGGCGTGGGGACACCACCGGGTGTCGTGGAGCGGGTACGGCGGCTGGGCGGGCATGAGGCGCGGTGGCTGGTGAGCCTGGGATGGTGGGTGGCACGGCGGCGGATCGGGGTGGCGGCGGGTGACCGGGCCTTCGGGTACGCGGCGGCCCAGGCGGCGCTGGTGTACGGGCTGACGTTCGTGTGCGCGGTCGAGACGGTCGGGCTCGCCGTGCTGCTCAGGGGCCATCCGGTGGCACACGGGGTGATGCTGGTCCTCGATGTCTATGTGCTGCTGATGATGCTGGGGATGCAGGCCGCGGCCGTCACCCGGCCGCATGTCCTGGGGAGCGAGGTGCTGTGGCTGCGCGATGCCGCCCGGATGGAGATACGGATACCGCTGGAGCGGATCGTCTCCGTCCGCTACGACCTGCGGTCCGCACCGGCGGGGAGCGAGAGCAAGAGCGGGGGGAGGAGCGGGAGCGAGGTGACGGGGGAGGTACGGGAAAGGCGCGGGTCGTCGGAGGTGCTGGCGTTCGCGGTGGGCGGGCAGACGTCGGTGACCGTTGAGCTGCGCGAACCGGTCGCGGCCGTACGGCTGTCGGGGCAGCGGCCGGCGGTGCATACGGTGCGGTTCCATGCCGATGACGCGCGGGGCATGGTCGCGGCCGTGCGCACGGCGGTGGCGGCGCTGGACGAGGGCAGGACGCGGGCCGACCGGACGTGAGCCGGCCGGACGTGAGCCGGCCGGTTGCGGAAGCCCGGCCGGGCGCCAGCGGACGGGGCATAGGACGCGGCATGAGCGGACAGGGCGCATGCGGTCGGGACGCGAGTGGACGGGACGTATGCGGACGGTGCATGAGCGGACCCGCGAGCGGAGCCCGGCCCGTCCCAGCTCCCACGTCGTTCTCCTCCCCCTCCCCTTTAACCGGCCAGGTCCCGTCCCGGTTTAACCGGCCAGGTCCGGTCCCGGCCCGTCAGCCCCGTACCTGCTCCACACCGGCCCCGTAGCCCCCACACCCCCTACACAGGTGTGAACCGGACCGGTTCGTGGCCCGGTTCGGCGGTGGTGAGGCGGACCCGGATGCGGTGGCCGAGGGGGAGCCCGGGGCCGTCGGGGGTGGTCTCGATATGGCCGATGACAGCCGGTTCGTACAGGTGGACGGTGCCCTGGGTGGGGTTCTGTTCCTGGATCTCCACGACCAGTGCCTCGAAGATCTCGCCGACCCGGTCGCGCAGCAGGGCCGCCTCGACGAGATCGACGCAGGCCCGCTCGACCTGGTTGGCGCGGTGGGTGCCGGTCTGCATCTCCTGGGGGAGGGTGGGCAGCGCACCTCGGACCCAGTCGGGCGGGTCCGTACCGGCGGAGGCGGCCAGGCACAGTTCGGACGTGTAGCGGTCGACGAGCCGCCGCAGCGGCGCGGTGGTGTGCGCGTACGGGGCGGCGACGGCGGCGTGCAGGGCGTGGGCGGCGGCCGGGGCGGTGCCGTCGAAGACGGTGTAGCCGGCGCCGCGCAGCAGGGTGGTGCATTCCTGGAGGAAGGCGGCGTGGGTGGCGCGGCGCGGGTCGAGGGTGCGGATGAGGGCGGCGTACGAGGTGTGGTGGGGCCAGTCGACGCCGAGGGCGCGGGCGGTCAGCCGCAGCCGGGCGACCGAGCCGTCCGGGGCGGTGGGCAGCGTACGCAGGATGCCGGTGCCGGAGGTGAGCATCAGGTCGGCGGCGGCCATGCCGGTGAGCAGGGAGATCTGGGCGTTCCAGCCGTCGGCGGGGAGCGGGGCGCGGTATTCGAGGGTGTAGCGGCCGTCGTGCTCGACGATTTCCTGCTCGGGGACGTGGAGGGAGATCGCGCCCCGGGCGATCTCGCGTTCCTCGCGGAGCAGCCCGATGTCGCGGAGCAGGGCGAGCGGTTCCTCGGCCGTCCGGTCGTCGATGACGTGCTGGACGCCGGCGTAGTGGAGCCGGGCGCGGGAGCGGACCAGTGCGCGGCGGACGGAGGCGGCGGTCAGCGCGCCGTGCGCGTCCAGGTCGAGTTCCCACAGGACGGCCGGGCGGTCCTGGTCGGGCAGCAGGCTGGCGGCGCCCTCGCCCAGGGCGTGCGGATGCAGCGGAACCCGCTCGTCGGGGAAGTAGAGGGTGGTCACACGGTGGTGCGCCTCGGCGTCCAGGGCGCCGCCCGGTGTCACGAAGGAGGCGATATCGGCGATGGCGTAGTGGACGCGGAAGCCGCCGCCACGGCGCCGGGACAGGAACATCGCCTGGTCGAGGTCGAGGGAGCCGGGCGGGTCGATGGTGAAGAGGGGGAGGTCGGTGGCGTCCTCCAGGCTGTGCTCGGTCACCACGTTGCCGCCGGGGGCGGGGATGCGCGGGGCGCGTGCGGCGCTCTCCGCCTCGGCCTGCGCCGTCAGCGGGAAGTGCTCCGGGATCTCCAGCTGTCCGCGCAGCTCACGCAGCGCGGCACGCAGCGGGGCCTCGGCTGCATCGGTCACATGCATATGGCGACGGGGCATGAAACCGAGCGTATGGCGGCCGGGCGCTCCCGGCGCGGCGTACGGTCCGGGGCGGTGCGCCGTGCCCGTCTCCGTACCGTTCGTGCCCGTACCGCCCGTGTCCGCCCGTGCCCCCGTCACGGTGCCGTGCCCGTCACGGTGCCGTGCCCGTCACGGTGCCGTGGCCGCCCGGTGGGTGCTCGGGCCGCCCCCCGCAGGCCCTAGGCTTTTCCGGGGCCGCGTCCCGCCGCCCGTACCGCCGCGAAGGAGATCACCGTGCTCGTGCTGTTGCCGCCGTCCGAAGGGAAGGCCGCGGGAGGGGCCGGTGCGCCGCTGTCGGTGGAGGCGCTGTCGCTGCCGGGGCTGGCTCCGGCGCGGGCGGAGGTGCTGGCGGAGCTGGTCGGCCTGTGCGCGGCGGACGAGACCAAGGCCCAGGACGTGCTGGGGCTCAGCGAGGGCCTGAAGGGGGAGATCGCCAAGAACGCGGGGCTGCGCACCGCCGGGGCGCGTCCGGCCGGCGAGATCTACACGGGGGTGCTCTACGACGCCCTCGGGCTCGCGACGCTGGACGCGCCGGCGCGCAAGCTGGCGGAGCGGTCGCTGCTGGTGTTCTCGGGGCTGTGGGGCGCCGTACGGATCGGCGACCGGATTCCGTCCTATCGCTGTTCGATGGGCGTGAAGCTGCCGGGGCTCGGAGCGCTGGGCGCGTACTGGCGGGCGCCGATGGCCGAGGTGCTGCCCGCGGCGGCGGGCGACTCGCTGGTGCTCGACCTGCGCTCGGCGGCGTACGCGACGGCGTGGAAGCCCAAGGGCGAGGTCGCCGATCGGACCGCGACGGTGCGGGTGCTCCAGTCGAAGACCGTGGCCGGGGTCGAGAAGCGGTCGGTGGTCAGTCACTTCAACAAGGCGACCAAGGGCCGGCTGGTCCGGGACCTGCTGACGGCGGGGCTCGCACCGGCCGGTCCCGCGGAGCTGGTGGACGCGCTGCGCGGGCTGGGGTACGCGGTGGAGGCGCAGGCCCCGGCGAAGGGCGGCAAGGCGTGGGCGCTCGATGTGATCGTGACGGAGCTGTAGGGCAGGTACGGCGCGGCCGCCATGTGACGGCGCAGGTGACGCGGCCGCCACGTGACGGCGCAAGTGACGCGGCCGCCACGTGACATCGCGGGTGACACCTCCGTCGAGATTGCAACATGCGCAACGCTCGTTGCGGAGAATGGGGCGGTGGGAGCACTATGGGCGGCGTGACTAGCGCCGCATCCTCCCCCGTGCCCACCGCCGCCTCAGCGCCCGCCGCCGCCCCTTCGGTCCTCGGGCTCGCCCCCGTCATCCCGGTCGTCGTCCTGCACGACGCCGCCGACGCCGTCCCGCTCGCCCGCGCGCTCGTCGCGGGCGGGCTGCCCGCCATCGAGGTGACCCTGCGTACGCCCGCCGCGCTGGACGCGATCCGGGCCATCGCCGACGAGGTCCCGGACGCGGTGATCGGCGCGGGCACCCTGCTCACCCCCGAACAGGTCGACGCGGCCCGCACGGCCGGTTCCCGGTTCCTGGTGAGCCCGGGGTGGTCGCCGCGGCTGCTCGGCGCGATGCGGGACTCCGGTGTGCCGTTCCTGCCCGGCGTCTCGACGGCGTCGGAGGTGGTGACGCTGCTCGACGAGGGCATCACCGAGATGAAGTTCTTCCCGGCCGAGGCGGCCGGCGGGACGGCGTATCTGAAGTCGCTGGCCGCGCCGCTGCCGCAGGTCCGGTTCTGCCCGACCGGCGGTATCGGCCTGGCCTCCGCGCCCGCGTACCTCGCGCTGCCCAACGTCGGCTGCGTCGGCGGCACCTGGATGCTGCCGGCCGACGCGCTGGCCGCGAAGGACTGGGGCCGGGTGCGCGAACTCGCCCGTGAGGCCGCCGCGTTGGGGCGCTGAGACGGCACACCCCGGAGTGCCCTCGCGCGGCCGTCGCCCCGGTGGCGGCCCGCGCCGCACCGCCCGCGTATGCCGACGGGCCCGGTACCTCGGTCGAGGTGCCGGGCCCGTCGGCGTTCGCGTCAGCCGTCCGGCCGCCCGCGCGAACCGTCCGCGCCGGGCACCGCGTCAGCGCAGGTGCGAGGTGTCGTTCAGCAGCCGCAGTGACGCGTTGCCGTCGGCGTAATAGGCGACCGCCGACAGGGACGCCGCCGAGAGCTCCATCCGGAACAGCGACTCGGGCGGCGCACCGAGCGCCAGCCGGACCAGCGTCTTGATCGGCGTCACATGGGTGACCAGCAGCACGGTCTTGCCCGTATAGCGCGCGATGAGCTTGTCGCGGGCGACCGCGACCCGGCGGGCGACCGTCGCGAAGGACTCGCCGCCCCCGGTGGGCGCCGCCTTGGTGGAGCCGAGCCAGGCGGTCAGGTCGTCGGGGTGGCGCTCGCGGACCTCCGCGAAGGTCAGTCCCTCCCAGGCCCCGAAGTCCGTCTCGCGCAGCCCGTCCTCGATACGGACCTCCAGGCCGAGCCGGGCCGCCACCGTGTCGGCGGTCTCCCGGCAGCGCCGCAACGGTGAGCTGACGACGGCCTGGACGGTGCCGCGGGCGGCCAGTGCGGCGGCGGCCGCCGTGGCCTGCCGGCGGCCCGCGGCGGAGAGTTCGGGGTCGCCGCCGCCGCTGCCGGAGAAGCGCTTCTCCGGGGTCAGCGCGGTCTCGCCGTGCCGCAGCAGGACGAAGGTCGCAGGCGTGCCCAGGTCCGCGGGGGCGCCCCAGCCGGCCACCGGGGTGCGCGGTGCCGCGGCCGCCGACGGGGCCGCCTCGGCCGCCTCGTCGGCGGCGCGCGCCGCGGTGCTGCGCGCGGAACCGGTGGCGAGCGCGGCCCGGGAGTCGCGCGGCTCCCACTGCTTGCCGATCCGTCCGGCGTCCATCGCCTCGTTGGCGAGCCGGTCGGCGTGCTTGTTCTGCTCCCGGGGGATCCACTCGTAGGTGACCTGAGCGGCCGGGAAGACCGTCTTGGCCTCGGCGGCCAGCGGCCGCATGTCCGGGTGCTTGATCTTCCAGCGGCCCGACATCTGCTCGACGACGAGCTTGGAGTCCATCCGCACGTGGATGCGCGCCTGCGGGTCCAGGGCGTGCGCGGCCCGCAGTCCGGCCAGCAGTCCCTTGTACTCGGCGACGTTGTTGGTCGCGGTGCCGATGAACTCGGCGGCCTCGGCCAGCGCCTCACCGGTCGCCGGGTCGAGGACGACCGCGCCGTAGCCGGCCGGCCCCGGGTTGCCCCGGGAGCCGCCGTCCGCTTCGACGATGAACGTCCGTGCCATTGCCTACAGACCCGAGTCCGGCGTACGGACCAGGATGCGGTGGCAGTTCTCGCACCGTACGACGGTGTCGGCGGCGGCCGTCCGCACTTCGTTGATCCCGGTGATGTCCAGCTCCAGCCGGCAGCCCTCGCAGCGGCGCTGGTAGAGGCGGGCCGCGCCGACGCCGCCCTCCTTGTTCCGGATCTTGTCGTAGAGCGCCAGGAGGTCGGCCGGGATGTCGGCGGCGGTCAGCTCGCGCTCCTTGGCGGCCGTGGCGGCCTCCGCGTCGAGCCCGGCGCAGGCGGCGTCCCGGCGCGCGACCGCGTCGTCGACCTTGGCCTGGAGGGAGTCGGCCCGGCCGGTCAGCTCGGCGACCCGCTCCTGGGCGGACTCGCGGCGCTCCATGACCTCCAGGACGACGTCCTCCAGGTCGCCCTGGCGCTTGGCCAGCGAGGCCAGTTCGCGCTGGAGGCTCTCCAGGTCCTTGGGCGAGGTGACGGCGCCGGAGTCCAGGCGCTTCTGGTCGCGGGCGGCGCGCTGGCGCACCTGGTCCACGTCCTGCTCCGCCTTGGTCTGCTCGCGGGCGGTGTCGCTCTCCTCGGTCTGCGCGGCGACCAGGAGGTCGCGCTGCTGGGTGAGGTCGGCCTCCAGGGCGCTGATCTCGGCGTGCTCGGGGAGGTTCTTGCGCTTGTGCGCGAGCTGCGTGAGGCGGACGTCCAGGGCCTGGACCTCAAGGAGACGGATCTGGTCGGCGGGCGCGGCGTTCAGCTTGGGGCTCCTGTTGTATTCGTCGGGGTGGTGCGGGGGGCGGACGCCGCGTGGGCGGTCCAGGGGTCGGTGACCGTACGGGAGACATGCGTGCGCAGTCCCCAGCCGTGCCGGTCGGAGACCGCGTCGAGCTGGGCCGCGGCTTGTTCGCACCACGGCCATTCGGTGGCCCAGTGCGCCGCGTCGAGCAGCGCCGGCGGGCCGTGCCGGGGGTCCTGGGTGTGCTGGGTGGCCTCGGAGGCCGGGTGGTGGCGCAGGTCGGCGGTGAGGAAGGCGTCCACACCGGCCGCCCGTACGTCGGCGAAGAGGCTGTCGCCCGAGCCGCCGGAGACGGCGACGGTACGGATCTCACGGTCCGGGTCGCCGGCCGCCCGGACGCCCTGGGCGGTGGCGGGCAGCCGCGCGGCGGCGTACGCCGTGAAGTCGGCCAGGGTCATCGGGTGGGCGAGCTCGCAGATCCGGCCGAGGCCCCGGCGGCCCGCCGGGTCGCTCGGGTCGGGCACCAGCGGGCCGACGATGCGCAGGTCCAGGGCGCCGGCCAGGGCGTCCGAGACACCGGGGTCGGCGGTGTCGGCGTTGGTGTGCGCGACGTGCAGCGCGATGTCGTGCTTGATGAGGGTGTGCACGACCCGGCCCTTGAAGGTGCTGGCCGCGACCGTCGTCGTCCCGCGCAGATAGAGCGGGTGGTGGGTGACGAGGAGGTCGGCGCCGAGTGTGACGGCCTCGTCGGCGATCTCCTGGACCGGGTCGACGGCGAACAGCACGCGGCCGACCTCGGCGTCGGGGTCTCCGCAGACCGGGCCGACGGCGTCCCACTGTTCGGCCCGCTCGGGGGGCCAGAGGGCGTCGAGCGCGGCGAGGACTTCAGACAGTGCGGGCACGGGTGGAAGGTTACCTCCCGCCCGTGCCCGTACGACGAGCCGCGGTCCGCGGGGCGACGGCCGCGGTGGCCGTACCGCGGGGCCGGACCGGGGGCCGCGGCCCGGCAGGCGCTACTTGACGAGGAAGCCGCGCAGGTCGTCCAGGACGCTGTTGGCGGCGGTGACGCCCAGGCCCAGGTACCAGGTCTCGTCCTTGACGTTCTTGGCGTGGCCTTCCTTGACCGCCTTGAGGTTCTTCCACAGCGGGTTGTTCTCGGCGGTGTCACGCTTGGTGGACTTGGGGTCGCCGTAGACGCCGGTGAAGATCCAGTCCGCGTCGGCCTGGTTGATGTTCTCCGGGCTGACCTCGGTGGCGAGGTCGTCGACCTGCTGGTTCTTGGGCCGCGGCAGGCCGGTGTCCTTGAGGATGGTGCCGATGAACGACTGCTGGGCGTAGAGCCGGGTGAACTGCGGCATGTAGCGCAGCATCGTGATGGTCGGCTTCTCGGTGCCGATGTCCTCGCCGAGCTTCCTGGCCTTGGCCTCGTAGGCGGCCAGGTTCGCCTTCGCCTCGGCGGTCTTGTCCAGGGCGGCGGCGTTGAGCAGGTAGTTCTGCTTCCAGGTGAAGCCGGGGCGGATGGAGAAGACGGTCGGGGCGATCTTGCTGAGCTGTGCGTACTGCTTCTCGGCGCGCAGCTTGCTGCCCAGGATCAGGTCGGGCTTGAGCTTGTTGATGGCCTCCAGGTTGAGGCCGTTGATGGTGCCGACGCTCTGGGGGTCGCCGGCGTCCTTCTTGAGGTAGGACGGGAGGGCCGCGTCGCCCTCCGTGGGGGCGTAGCCGACCGGCTTGATGCCGAGCGAGACGACGTTGTCGAGTTCGCCGACGTCCAGGACGATGACGCGCTTGGGCGCGGTCTTGAGCGTGGTGGTGCCCATCGCCTGCTTGATGGTGCGCGGGAACTCGCCGGGCTTGGCGTCGGTGCCCATCTTCGCGGTCTGCTCGGCCGCCGAGCCGAAGTCCTTGCCGCCCTGGGCGACGGACTTCGAGCCGGCGCCGTTGTCGCTCTTGCCGCCGCCCGAGTCGGACGAGCCACAGGCCGCGAGCGACAGGGCGCCGGCGGCGGCGAGGGCGATGGCGGCGGCACCGCGGCGGCGAAGGGACATCACGCACTCCAGGGGAGATCGGCTGCCGAGAGGACCGCAGGGGACGGCCCGGACAGCACAGAACGAACTTAGGCCCGCCTAACCTTACGCACTGTTGAAATCCGGAGCACAGCCGCCCCGTCCGGCACGAGCGAGAAGCACAGCCGCTCCGCCCGGCGCAGGTGAATCGGACAACCACCATCCTTATGCGTGAAGCAGGGCAACCATCGCCGATCGTCCGGAACCGCAAAAACTAGCTTCGGTTCCCGACTGGAGGTGCCCATTCGATGACGATCTGCGCCAGTGAGGACATTCCGGCCCTCGGCAGCCCGCACCGCGCGGCGCTGACGATCGCCGCCGACGGCTCGTACGCCGCCCGGCTCGCCCGGCACGCCGACGCCGCCGGGAGCCGGTTCCCGGAGCGCTGGACGCTGAGCGGCCCGGAGCCGTACGCCGTACCGCTGCCCGGCCACCAGCCGGAGGAGCCGGACAGCGAACTGCTGCCGCTCGCGGACGGCCGGGTGCTGATCCGGCGCCGGATCGCGGGCCGCTTCGCCTTTTCGCTGCTCTACCCGGCGGGCCCGGGGACCGGCGAACTCCCGCTCGGTGCCGTGGCGGCGCCCGAACTGACCCTGCTGCCGCCCGCCCCGGGCGGGCTGCTCGGCCACGCGCTGGCGCCCGGCCCGTACTCCACCACGGTGTGGCTGGTGGCCGGCGGGGCGCGGGGGCCCGAGCCGGTCGCCGAGGTACCGGGGCGGTGTACCGGCGGCGCCTGGCTGGACCGGCACGGCCGGCTGCTGGCGCTGGACCGGGAGTTGGCCGGCCGGACGAAGACCGTGGTCGTCGACCTGGAGCGGGGCGGCGAGGCCAGCGAGCTGCTCCAGATCACCGAGGAGAGCGACGACCGGCTGCTGCTCGCCGATCCGGACAGCGGCCTGCTGATCGTGCGGTCCAACGCCCCGGGGTACGACCGGCTGGGGTGGGGCGTGCTCGGCAGTTGCCGGCCGGTGCGCTTCCCCGAGTGCCTGCGGCCGGGCGGGGCCGTGCTCACGCCGTTCGCCGTCCAGCCGGGGCAGGCGCTGACGCCGGAGAGCTGCGCGGTGGCGTTCCGGATCGACGCACCGGGCGGTACCTGGCTGGGCGTATGGCGGCCCGTGGAACGGCAGTTGCGGCAGCTTCCGGCGCCGGACGGCTGGCTGGCCGGTGCCGGGCTGTGGACGGCGGACGGCGCGCTGCTGCTGCCGTACTCGACGCATGCGGTGCCGTGCGGGGTCGCGGTACCGGCCGTTCCGTCACCGGACGCGGACGGCGTTCCGGGCGGCGCCCCGGGGTGCGTTCCGGGCGGCATCGCGGGCGGCATTCCCGACTGCGTCCTCGGCGGCGTTCCGGACGGGGCGCCGCGGACCGGTCGGCGGATCCTCGTCCGCTCGCCCGGCGGGGGCGACATCCCCGTCGCCGACGACGCCCGCCGCCTCGGTGACATCAGACGCATCGACGACATGCCACTCCTCTCTCGCGGCCCGTACGGCGAAACCGCTCCGACCACGGCGTACGCCGGCGCGGCATATGCGCCGTCCGAACCGGCGGAAGGACCGGCGAGGCAACCTCGGCACGCCCCCACGCATCCCCAGATGTGCAGGCCGGTACCACTGCAACAGGCACCGCTGGCGACCAGGGAGGCCCGGTAGCGCGCGAATTGCCGCCCCGTTCTAAAATCGGGGCGGGGGCTACGCAGCCGGTTGACCCGGCCGCCGACGGTGTTGCCGCGGAGGTCCCGACGCGTACAGCTGTAAGCGATCTGACGGAGTGACTTTCCCATGTCCGAAGCCCGAACCGAATCGACCGAGGCGCTCCCAACGGAGGCATCCGCCCAGGCCGCAGCGGCGGCACACGCCGGCAGACACCGTGGCCCGGCCGCCGCGGAAGAGGCCATGGCCGACGCCAACGGGCGGCACCGCAGGAACGAGCAGTCCCAGCGCGTGTAGCCGGCCGGCGGGCGGACCGGGGCAGGTCTCCGCCGATGCCGCCCGCCCGCACTCAGGACGACGGCCGTGGCCGCCGCACCGCACTCCCGCGGGCGGCGGCCACGGCCGTTCCCGTGCGCGGTGACCACGGCCGTCGTCGGGCACGGCGGTCCGGCGGGCGTCAGCCGTGTTTGAGGCCCAGCACCTCGGCCGCCGCGAAGGTCTCGTTCGGCGGGCGTGCCGCGTAATACGGCGTCAGCACCGCGTCCAGCTCGTCGAAGCTGAACGCCTCGTGCGCGGTGTCGAACTTGGCGGCGATCCGCGGCCGTTCGGCGATGGCGACCATGCCGCCGTGCACGACCAGCAGCTGACCGCTGACCCCGGCCGCGGCCGGTGAGGCCAGATAGCCGACGAGCGGTGAGACATGTTCGGGGGCGAGCACGTCGAGGGTGCCGTCCGCGGGTTCCTGGAAGCCCGCGAAGACGTCCTCGGTCATCCGGGTGCGGGCGCGCGGGCAGATGGCGTTGGCGGTCACCCCGTATTTGGCCAGCGCCAGCGCCGTGGAGGTGGTGAGGCCGACGATGCCGCCCTTGGCCGCCGCGTAGTTGGGCTGCCCCGCAGAACCGGCGAGGAACGCTTCGGAGGAGGTGTTGACGATCCGGCCGTGGACCGGGCCGCCGGCCGCCTTGGCGCGTTCGCGCCAGTGGATCGCGGCGAAGTGCGTGGTGTTGAAGTGACCCTTGAGGTGGACGCGGATCACCGTGTCCCACTCGTCCTCGCTCATGGAGAAGACCATCCGGTCGCGCAGGATGCCCGCGTTGTTGACCAGGATGTCGAGCTGTCCGTAAGTGCCGACGGCCAGTTGGACCAGGGCGCGGGCCTGCTCGAAGTCGGCGACGTCGCCGAGGTGGGCGGTGGCCCGGCCGCCCGCCGCACGGATCTCGGCGGCGGTCTCCTCGGCGGGCGCGGCGGACGCCTCGCCCGAGCCGTCCCGTCCCGGCTGCCCGAAGTCGTTGACGACCACATTGGCGCCCAGGCGGGCCAGTTCCCGCGCCTCGGCCCGGCCCAGCCCGCGCCCGGCGCCGGTGACGATCGCGGTCAGGCCCGCGAGTGGTGGTGACTGTGCTGCCGGTTCTCCCATTGCCGTCCTCCCAGGTCGCTCAGGTCCCTCAGGTCCCTCAGATCGGTCAGGTCGCTCAGATCTCGATGCAGGTGCGCAGCGCGGTGCCGGTGCGCATCTGGTCGACGGCGTCGTTGACCTCGTCGAGCCGCACCCGGTGGGTGATCATGCCTTCGAGGTCGATCCGGCCGGCCCGCCACAGGGCGATGGCCCGTTCGTAGGAGCGCAGCACGTCCGCGCCGCCGTACAGCGACGGCAGAATCCGCTTCTCGTCGAAGAACAGCTCGAACATATTGACCTGGAAGGTGTCGTCCAGGGCGCCCGCGCCGACGATGCACAGGGTGCCGCCGCGCCGGGTCATCTCGTAGGCGGTGCGGGTGGTGGCGGACTTGCCGACCACCTCGAAGACGTAGTCGAAGCCCTCCCCCGCGGTGATCCGGGCCTTGGCGTCGGCGAACTCCTCGGGGGCGACGGCCTCGGTGGCACCGAAGCGCAGCGCGGCCTCGCGGCGGGCGGCCACCGGGTCGACGGCGATGATCTGGGCCGCACCGCCGGCCCGCGCGCCCTGGATGGTGGCGATACCGACGCCGCCGCAGCCGATCACCGCGACCGAGGACCCGGCTTCCACCCGGGCGGTGTTGAGGGCCGCGCCGAGCCCGGTGGTGACGCCGCAGCCGATCAGTGCGGCGATCTCGTACGGGACATCGTCCGGGATCGGGACCGCGCAGTTGGCGGCGACGACGACCTCCTCGGCGAAGGTGCCGGTACCGGCGAAGCCGAAGACCTCCCCGCCGGGGCGCCGGAAGTTGGGCGTACCGGCGTTCAGGAAGCCCGCCAGGCACAGGTGGGTCTGGCCGCGCTTGCAGGACGCGCAGCTGCCGCAGGCGGGCAGCCAGCACATCAGCGCCCGGTCGCCCTGGTGGAGGCCGGTCACGCCGTCGCCGACGTCGAGGATCTCGCCGGCACCCTCGTGCCCGGGGACGAAGGGGGCGGGCTGCGGCAGCACCCCGCTCATCGCGGAGAGGTCGGAGTGGCACAGTCCGGTCGCCCGTATCCGCATCCTGACCTTGCCGGGCCCGAAGCCCACCGCCTCGACGTCGTCGAGGACTTCGAGGGTGTCCTGTCCTGTCTCGTGCAGTACGGCTGCGCGCACGGTGCGGCTCCTCTTGTACGTACGGATGTGTGCGGGGTGGGAGGGGTGAGCGGACACAGTGGGACGGGGCGGACGCGGTGGGGTGTGCCGGGTGCGTCAGGTGTGGTCGATGACGGTGTCGGCGAGGACCGGGGCGTCGTCGCGGTCGGCCGCGGTGACCGACACCTGGATGCGGCCGGGTTCCGGTGCCTCGCGCCAGATCCGCAGGCGCAGCGTCTCGCCGGGGAAGACGACGCCCGCGAAGCGGGTGGTGTACGCGCGGACGCGGGAGACGTCGCCGCCCAGCGCCAGGTCGACGACGGCCTTGAGGGTGACGCCGTACGAGCACAGACCGTGCAGGATCGGCCGGTCGAAGCCGGCGAGCCGGGCGAAGTCCGGGTCGGCGTGCAACGGGTTCCAGTCGCCGGAGAGGCGGTAGAGCAGCGCCTGGTCCTCGCGGAGGTACCGCTCGGCGGTCAGGTCCGGGGCGCGCGAGGGGAGTTCGAGGCGCGTGGCGGGGCCGCGCGCGCCGCCGAAACCGCCCTCGCCGCGCACGAAGATCTGGGTGTCGCAGGTCCACAACGGACCGTCCTGGTCGGCGACTTCGGAACGGAGCACGATGACGGCGGCGTTGCTCCGGGTGTGCCCCTTGTCGTAGACGGCGGGGACGGTGGAGGTCTGGGTGGCGCGGCCGCTCACCGGGAGGGGGCGGTGCACGGTGACACGCTGGCCGCCGTGCAGGACGGCGGCCAGATCGACGTCGATGCCGGGGGCGGACAGCCCGCCCGCCAGCGCCATGCCGCCGCCCGCGACGGTGGCGAAGCTGGGCAGTACGTGCAGCGCGCGCTCCAGGGTGTAGCGCAGTTCGCCGGGGTCGGTGACGGGGTGCGGTTTCTCCGGAGTGGCCGCGCCGGCGCCGATGCCCAGGTGGTAGAGCTGGACGTCCTTGTGGTCCCAGGCGAGTTCGGTGGTCCGCGGCTCGGCGGAGGTGGCCTTGGCGGCGTCGATGGGCATGGGGCGGTCGCTCCTTCACCACGGTGTGAGACCCCGGCCCGGCCGTCCGCACCGTCGGCCGCGCCGGGGTCGTTTCTGGTCGGCCCGGCCGCGCCCGTCAGGAACTTCTAGAACGCGTTCTAGCCGATGGCACTCATGTATAGCCGATCCGACCGGCACCCGGAAGCCCCTGACGCCATGTCAGATACGGGCTCCCGGGAGGCACCATGACATTTGTCAGGGGTGATCGCTTACATTCGCATCTGCCGCGGCAACGTAACTCTGCGTAGCGTCGAAGACATGACGACAACAGGCGTACGAGAGACGGCCGGACCGGTGAGCCGCCCACGGAGCACGGGTGGCGCGGCGGCGGTGGCGGCGGTGGCCTTCTCCGGGGTCACCCGGAGTTATGGCGCGGTCCGCGCGGTGGACGGGCTGGATCTGACGATCGGCAGCGGCGAGACGGTGGCGCTGCTCGGCCGCAACGGCGCGGGGAAGTCCACCACCATCAGCATGCTGCTGGGGCTGCTGCCGCCCGGTTCGGGGACGGTGCGGCTGTTCGGCGAGGAGCCCGGGGCGGCGGTGCGGGCGGGGCGGGTGGGGGCCATGCTCCAGGACGGCAAGCCCATCCCGCGGGTCACCGTCCGCGAACTGGTCTCCTTCGTCGCCGCCACCTACCCCCGCCCCATGCAGGTCACGGAGGCCCTGGAGCTGGCGGGCCTGGGCGCCTTCGCCGACCGCCGGGTGGACCGGCTGTCCGGCGGGCAGGCCCAGCGGGTCCGCTTCGCGGTGGCGCTGGCCGGCAACCCCGAACTGCTGGTGCTGGACGAGCCGACCGCGGCGCTGGACGTCGAGGCCCGGCGGACGTTCTGGCGCGCCATGCGGGCATACGCGCGGCGCGGCAACACCATCCTGTTCTCCACCCACTATCTGGAGGAGGCGGACAACAACGCCGACCGGATCGTGGTGATCGACCGCGGCCGGGTGACCGCGGACGGCAGCGGCGAGGAGATAAAGCGGCGGGCCGGCGGAACGCTGGTCTCCTTCGAGCTCGCGGGCGCGCCGGCCGGGCGGCTGCCGGAGCTGCCCGGGGTGACCGCGGTCGAGGTGCGCGGCGACCGCGCGCTGCTGCGCTCCGCGGACTCCGACGCGACGGTCCTGGCGCTGGCCGGGCTCGGCCTCGTCCGCGGTCTGGAGGTCGCGCCCGCCAGCCTGGAGGACGCGTTTCTGCTGCTCACCGCCGCCCCGGCCGACGTCGGCGGCCCGTCCCCGAAGGAGACCGTCTGATGCTCGACTACATCCGCCTCGAAGTGCGCCGCACGCTGCGCGACAAGACCTTCGTCCTCTTCGGTATCGGGATGCCGGTGCTCATGTATCTGCTGTTCACCCGCATCGGGGCCAGCCCCGGTGGCGCCGATGCGGACTGGAAGGTCTCCGCGATGGTGGGGATGGCCGCGTACGGCGCGCTGGGCGCCGCGATCGGCACCGGCACCGGTGTCGCCGAGGACAAGAGCCTGGGCTGGCTGCGGCAGCTGCGGAGCACACCGCTGAGCCCGGCGCGGGTGGTGGTCGGCCGCGGACTGACCGGTTCGGTCACGGTGCTGCCGGCCATCGTGTCGGTGCTGCTGGCGGGCGGGCTGGTCAACGGCGTCCGGATGCCGGTGTGGCAGTGGGCCGCGCTGATCGTGCTGCTGTGGATCGGCACCACGCCCTTCACCCTGCTCGGCCTCGGCAACGGCTACCGCCTCTCCTCGCAGGCCACCGGCCTGGTCAACACCGGCTGTCTGCTGCTGCTCTCGATAGTCGGCGGTCTGTGGTTCCCGGTGGCGGCGTTCCCCGACTGGCTGCGTTCGCTCGCCGTCTGGACGCCCGCCAACCGCTTCGCCGACCTCGGGCAGAGCGTCACGCACGGCGGTGCGCCGGGCATCACGACCGTGGCGGTGCTGGCCGCGTGGCTGGCGCTGTTCGGCGGATATGCGGTGTACGCGTACCGTCGGGCCGCACGCACCGTGTGATGCATGAGGGCAAGGACCGGGAAACGACAGTGCGGAACACACGAGAACGGGGCTGCGGCAGGGGCCCCTGGGGCAAGGACTCCCGGCGCGGCGCGGACGACGGGCCGGGCGAGGCGGAGTGGCCGGAGCCGGCGCCCGGCAAGGGGCCGGGCCGGTACACCTTCCTGCCCTGGCTGCTGCTGGGCCTGGGCGCGTTCTCCCACATCATCCAGGGCAGGTCGGGCAACCCCTGGCTGGCCGGCGCCGCCCTCCTCGCCTTCAACTCCCTCTACATCAGCGTCGTCTTCGCCTCCTTCAACCCCCGGCGGCGCGACACCCGGTATCCGCTCTACGCCCTGGGCGCGCTGACCGTGCTCACCTACGCCGTCGCGCTCGGTTTCGGCGGCACCTGGTTCCTGTTCTTCCCGCTGCTGTCGCTGGCCTCCGGGACGGTGCGGGCGCTGCGCGGCAAGAAGCTCGGCCTGTGGCTGATCGCGCTCAGCGGCTCGGCCGGAGTCCTGGCGGGCCTGCGCGATGACGAGCCCTGGGGCTCGTTCGGCGTCGGGTACGGCACCTTCCTGTCCGGCATGGTGACGGCGACGGTCCTGAGCCTGTTCGACACCATCAACGAGCTGAAGGCCACCCGTCAGGAGCTGGCCCGCAGCGCCGTGGAGAAGGAGCGGCTGCGCTTCTCCCGCGATCTGCACGATCTGCTGGGGCACACCCTGTCCGTGGTGGTGGTCAAGGCCGAGGCGGTCCGCCGGCTGGCACCGCGCGATCTGGACAAGGCGCTCGCGCAGGCCGCCGATATCGAGGCGGTCGGCCGGCAGGCGCTGACCGAGATCCGGGAGGCGGTCACCGGCTATCGCGAGGGCAGCCTCGCCACCGAGCTGGACCGGGCCCGTTCGGCGCTGGAGGCGGCCGGGATCGAGCCGGTCGTGCGGCAGTCGGGGCCGCCGCTGCCGCCGCAGGCCGGGGCGCTGCTGGGCTGGGTGGTCCGCGAGGGCGTCACCAACGCCGTCCGGCACAGCGGGGCGACCCGCTGCGAGATCGAGGTGCGCGCCGACGCCGAACGGGCCCGGCTGACGATCACGGACGACGGCCGCGGCCCCGTCGGCACCGGTCCGGCCCCGCTCCCCGGCCAGGACCGGCGGCACGGCCCCGGTCCGCACCGGGATGCCGAGGGCGGCGGGGACACCGGGGACGGCGCGGGGGCGGCGGCCGACGGGTCCGGTGCGCGGCGGGAGCACGGTGCGGGCCCGGTGGGCGGTACGGGCCTGAAGGGGCTGGCCGAACGGCTGGCCGTGGTGGGTGGCACGCTGACCAGCGGCCCCGACGGCCGGCGCGGCTTCCGGGTCGTGGCCGAGCTGCCGGTGGGCACGGTCGAGATGACGGATGTGGCGGAGGTGGCCAGGTGATCAAGCTCCTGTTGGCCGAGGACCAGGGAATGATGCGGGGCGCGCTGGCGCTGCTGCTCGACCTGGAGGAGGACATGGAGGTGGTGGCCCAGGTCCCGGCGGGCGATCAGATCGTCGACGCCGCCCTGGCGGCCCGGCCCGATGTCGCACTGCTGGACATCGAGCTGCCCGGCCGCAGCGGTCTGGACGCCGCGGCCGATCTGCGCGACCGGCTGCCGTCCTGCAAGGTGCTGATCGTGACGACGTTCGGCCGGCCCGGCTATCTGCGGCGCGCGATGGAGGCGGGGGCGTCCGGGTTCCTGGTCAAGGACGGCCCGGTGGAGGATCTGGCGGCGGCGGTCCGGCGGGTGCTGGCCGGTGAGCGGGTCATCGACCCGGGGCTGGCCGCGGCGGCGCTGAGCGCCGGGCCCAATCCGCTCACCCAGCGCGAGCGCGATGTGCTCACCGCGGCGGTGGACGGTGCGACGGTCTCCGATATCGCCGGCAAGCTGCATCTGTCCCAGGCCACCGTCCGTAACTACCTCTCGGCGGCCATCGGCAAGACCGGCACCCGTAACCGCATGGAGGCGGTACGGGCCGCCCGCCGCAACGGCTGGCTGTAGCGGGCGGGGCGGCCGGACCGGGGAGGTGAGCGGACGGTGCGGCGCCCCTGGCCCCGTGGCCCGCGGGCCCACGGCCTCGGCCCCCGCGCCGTCGCGCCCCACGGCCTCGGCCCCCGCGCCGCCGGTCCCGGCCCCGTACAGGCCGCACCGTCGGCCCCGATCCCCCGCCCCGGCCCCGCCCCGGCCGCGCGCACCGCTCAGCCGTGGGCGGCATCCGGCTGCCGCCGGGGCAGCGCGATGAGCATCAGCAGGATGCTGCCCAGCAGCACCGCCGCGCCGACGTGGAACGCCAGGCCGTAGCCGCCGGCCAGGGCCGCCGGGTCGTGGCCCCCGGCGATCCGGGAGGCGGCGACCGTGGACAGGACCGACAGGCCCAGCGCGCCGCCCATCTGGCGCGAGGTGTTGATCAGTCCCGAGACCAGGCCCTGGTCGGCGGGGTCGGCGCCGGAGGTGGCGATGGAGGCGACCGGTGTCGCGGTCAGGCCCGCACCGAGCGCCATCAGGATGCCGGGGCCCAGGAGTGTGCCGAGGTAGCTGCCGTCGGCGCCCATGGTGCCCTGCCAGAGCATGCCGCACCCGGAGATCACCGCGCCCGTGACGGCCAGGGTCTTGGCGCCGAGGCGGTGCATCAGCCGTGGCGCGGCCTTCGAGCCCAGGACGATGCAGAGCGAGTGCGGGACGAAGGACAGCCCGGCCTCCAGCGGCGAATAGAACAGCACGTTCTGCATGTACAGGGAGAGGAAGTACCACATGGAGAACATCGCGGCGCCGGCCAGCACCATCGCCGTGTTCGCCGCGGAGACCGAGCGCAGCCGGAAGAGCCCCAGCGGCATCAGCGGCGCCTTGGTCCGCGCCTCGACGGCGATGAAGACCGCCACGACCACTAGCCCGGCGGCCAGCGGCACCAGCGCGGCCGCCGACACCCAGCCGTGGGTCTCGGTCTGCACGATGCCGTACGCCACCAGCGCGAGCCCGGCGGTCACCAGCAGTGCGCCGGGTACATCCAGCCGCCGCCCCGTACGCTGCCGGCTCTCGGTGAACCACCGCACCGCACCGGCCAGGACGAGCGCGCCGACCGGCACGTTGATCAGCAGCACCCAGCGCCAGGACAGGAACTCGGTGAGCACCCCGCCGACCAGGCCGCCCACCGCGCCGCCGCCCGCGCCGACCGCCGTCCAGGTGGCTATCGCCCGGGTCCTGGCCGCGCCCGCCGGGAAGGACGTGGTCAGGATCGTGAGGGTGGCCGGGGAGAGCACGGCCGCGCCGACGCCCTGGACGGTGCGGGCCGCGATCAGCTGCCAGGGCTCCTGCGCCAGCCCGCCGCCGAGGCTCGCGAGGGTGAAGAGCGTCAGGCCGACGACGAAGATCCGCTTGCGGCCGAAGAGGTCCGCGGCCCGGCCGCCGAGCAGCATGAACCCGGCGAAGGTGATGACATAGGCGTTGACGATCCACTGGAGGCCCAGTTCGGTCAGGCCGAGCCCGGACCGCATGGCGGGCAGCGCCACGTTCACGACCGAGACGTCCAGGACGACCAGGAACTGCCCGGCGCAGACCAGCAGCATCACCAGCCACGCCGGGGCGGCCGAGCGGCTCGGGGGTGCGGACAGCGTGGTGGCGCGGACAGTCGGCGGCATGCTGCCCATGCTCGCATTTATCCGATGAACGGCGCATCGGCATATCGGGGTACTCGGCGCACCGGACCTCCGGCGCGAGACCCAGGACCTGCGCCGGAGGTCCGGTCGGCCCCCGTCTGCGGCGCCCGGGGGCGGGGCGCCGCCGGCGTGCGCCGACTCCCCGCCCGCACACCGCACTTGACGTCGGCCGGCACCGGCGTCAGATGCGCAGCAGGGTCACCACCGCGGCACCGCCCAGGCCGATGTTGTGCGCCAGTCCGACCCGGGCCCCGGCCACCTGCCGCTCCCCCGCCGTACCGCGCAGCTGCCACACCAGCTCGGCGGCCTGCGCGAGCCCGGTCGCGCCCAGCGGATGCCCCTTGGAGATCAGCCCGCCGGACGGGTTGACCACCCAGCGTCCGCCGTAGGTGGTGGCGCCGTCGGCGACCAGCTTCCCGGACTCCCCGTCCGCGCACATGCCCAGCGCCTCGTACGTCAGCAGTTCGTTGACCGAGAAGCAGTCGTGCAGCTCGATGACGTCCACGTCCTCGATGCCGAGCCCGCTCGCCGCGTAGACCTGCCGGGCCGCGGCCCGCGACATCGGCTTGCCGACCACATCGATGCAGGAACCGGCGGCGAAGCTCTCCTCGGTGTCGGTCACCATGGCCTGGGCGGCGATCTCCACCGCCCGGTCCGCCAGCCCGTGGGCGCGCACGAACCGTTCGGAGGCGACGACGGCCGCGGCCGCGCCGTCCGAGGTCGGGGAGGACTGGAGCTTGGTCAGCGGCCGGTGGACGGTCCTGGACTCAAGGATCTCCGCGACCGAGTAGACGTCCCGGAACTGGGCGTAGGGGTTGTTCGCGGAGTGCCGGTGGTTCTTGGCGCCGACCGCGGCGAGCTGTTCCTCGGTGGTGCCGTACCGCGCCATGTGCTCGCGGGCGGCGTTGCCGAAGATCTGGGCGGTGGGCGGGGTCGGCCCGAAACCGTGTCCGGCCGCCATCACGCCGTAGTGCCGGGCGACCGGGGAGGCGTGGAAGTCGCCGGAGTCCGCGCCGGCGCCCAGCGCGCCCCGTCTCATCTTCTCGAAGCCGAGCGCCAGCACGCAGTCGTTGATGCCCGCCGCGACGAACTGGCGGGCCATCATCAGCGCGGTCGCGCCGGTCGCGCAGTTGTTGTTGACGTTGTAGACGGGGACGCCGGTCAGCCCCAGTTCGTACACCGCGCGCTGGCCGGCCGTCGATGCCTGGTGGCAGTAGCCGACCGGCACCTGTTCGACGGCCTCGTAGCCGATCCCGGCGTCGGCGAGCGCCTTGGTACCCGCCTCCTTCGCCATGTCCCAGTACTGCCACTCGCGGGTCTCGGGCTTCTCGAACTTCGTCATCCCGACGCCGACGAGGTACGCCTTGCCAGTCATACGTGTCCTTCCGTGGACTCGGTCGAGTGGGTCGGCCCGGGGAGCTCAGCCGAGGGGGCGGGGCTCCGGGTCGCGCGGCAGGCCGAGCAGCCGTTCCGCGACGACGTTCAGCTGCACCTGGGTGGTCCCGCCGGCGATGGTCAGACAGCGCGACATCAAGAAGCCGTGCAGTGCCCGCTCGCCGGCGCCCTCGCGCACCGCGCCGCTCGGGCCGAGCAGTTCGAGGGCCAGCTCGGCGACCTTCTGCTGATACGTGGTCTGGACGAGCTTGCGGATGCTGGCACCGGCGCCCGGTTCCCGGCCCGCGACCTGCTGGAGGGTGCCGCGCAGCCCGATACAGCCCAGCGCGTGCGCCTCGGCGGCCAGTGCGCCCACCCTCGCGCGCACCGCGCCGTCCAGCTCGGCGGAGCGTTCGATGAGCGTCCGCAGGCCGGTGTCGAAGGTCAGCTGGTCGGCCATGTGGACGCGTTCGTTGCCCAGCGTGGTGCGGGCGACCCGCCAGCCGTCGCCGACCGCGCCGACGACCGCGTCGGCGGGCAGCAGCACATCGTCGAAGTAGACCTCGTTGAAGAGGGCGTCGCCGGTGATCTCCTTCAGCGGGCGGATGTCGATCCCGGGGCTCGCCATGTCGACGAGGAAGAAGGTCAGGCCCTGGTGCCTGGGCACGTCCGGGTCCGTACGGGCGAGCAGAATGCCGTGGCCGGCCCACTGGGCCGCCGAGGTCCACACCTTCTGGCCGTTGATCCGCCAGCCGTCGTCGGTCCGTTCGGCGCGGGTGCGCAGCGACGCCAGGTCCGAGCCGGCCTCCGGTTCGGAGAACAGCTGGCACCACAGCAGATCGCCGCGGAGCGTCGGCGGCAGATACTGCTCCTGCTGCGCCTTCGTGCCGTGCGCGAGGAGTGAGGGGACGACCCAGGTGGCGATGCCCAGTCCGGCGACCTCGACCCCGGCGGCCGCCAGTTCCTGCTGGACGGCGAGCTGCTGTACGGGGCCGGCGCCCAGTCCGTAGGGCTCGGGGAGGTGCGGGGCGGCGTAGCCGGTGGGGGCCAGCGCGCGGCGGGCGGCCGCCGGGTCCAGGCCGCGGACGCCGTCGATGACCGTGCGGGCCCGTGCGCGGTACCCGGCCGCCGCGGCGGGCAGGTCGAGCCGCAGCTCGCGGCGGGCGCCCCCGGCGGCGTACCGGGCGGCGCGCAGCCGGTGGGTGTCACCGCCGCCGAGCAGCTGACGGGCCACGGTCGCCCGCCGCAGATGGAGATGGGCGTCGTGCTCCCAGGTGAACCCGATGCCGCCGAGGATCTGGATGCAGTCCTTGGCACAGTCGAGGGCGGCGTCCAGGGCGGTCGCGGTGGCCAGCGCCGCGACCAGACCGCGGACCTCGGGGGGCTCGTCGACGGCGCGGGCCGCGTCCCAGACCAGGGCGCGGGCCTGTTCGCAGCGGACGAGCATCTCGGCGCAGAGGTGTTTGACCGCCTGGAACTGGCCGATCGGGCGGCCGAACTGCCGGCGCACCGCGGCGTGTTCGGCGGCGGTGTGCAGCGCCCAGGCGGCGGTGCCGCAGCCCTCGGCAGCGAACAGCACCCCGGCCAGGTCGCGGACGAGGGCGCCGTCCACGGTCAGCAGCCGCCCGGCGGGTACCGGGACGCCGTCGGCGCGCACCTCGGCGGTGGGCCGGGTCGGGTCGGCGCTCTCCTGGACCCGTACGGCCAGGGTGGCGGCGTCGGCCGCGAGCCAGACGGTGCCGGCGGCCGTCTTGGCGGCGAGTACGAGCAGGTCCGCGTCGCCGCCGGCCAGGACGGGCGGCGCGGCGCCGTCCAGCACATAGCCGTCGGCGCTCTCGACGGCGGTGAGCGATCCCGGGCCGAGCGCGACGGCGCCGATGCGCTCCCCGGTGGCCAGGGCGCGGGCCAGGGCCGGGGCGCCGCCGCGGTGGAGCAGTTCGGCCGCGAGGGCACTGGGCAGGCAGGGGCCGGGGAACGCGGCCCGGCCCAGCTCCTCCAGGACGACGGCCAGGTCCAGCAGTTCACCGCCGCCCCCGCCCACGGCCTCGGGCAGGTGCAGCCCGAGCAGGCCCTGAGCTGCCAAGAGGTCCCCGTACGCGGGCCGGCCGGGCCGGCCGGGCGCGGTGTCGAGCAGCTTGCGCACCGCTTCGGGCGGCACGGTCCGCGCGGCCCAGCCGCGGGTCGCCTCGGCCAGGTCACGTTGCTCTTGCGTGATTCCGATGCCCATGGCGGGCAGACTAGAACACGTTTCAATCCGGCGGAAGGCCGACTGCCGGACGGGGACGATCGGCCCCTTTGTTCCTGTTCTCCGGGAAAAGATCCGGATGCGTTCCGGAAACGGTCCGGCGAATTCCGCCACCGTCCCCGATTCCTTCTCCCACCGCTCCCCGCAAGCGAATTCACCGCTTTCGGGGAGCGCGGAAGCGGTAAGGGATCCACGGCCGCGGGCGGCGCCGCGGCACGAAATGCGGACCGCCGTTCCGATACCCGAATACGCCCGGACCGGCCGGACCGGCGCGGGAGTCCACCGGGGCAGCACCCACCCGCACACCACCCGCACACCGCCCGCCCGGCCGCGTACGGCACCATGAGCCACCGGACCGCGGCCGGCCGCACCGCAGCGGCGCCCGGCCCCGCGCCCGGCCGGACCGCACGACACAGGAGGAAGCCCATGACCGCTCGTACGGCGCCCGCAGTTCCGCGGCCGGAGATCCTCGCCGCGTTCGAGGCGGCGAAGGGCTTCATGCCCGTGGACGAGGGCCTCGCCCTGTACGCGGCCGCCACCGAGGCGGCGGCGCTCGGCCTGCCCCTGGTGGAGGTCGGCACCTACTGCGGCCGCTCCACGATCCTGCTCGCGGACGCCGCGCGCGGTGCGGGAGTGACCGCTGTGACCGTCGACCACCACCGGGGCAGCGAGGAGCAGCAGCCCGGCTGGGAGTACCACGACGCGGCGGTCGTCGACCCCGAGGTCGGCAAGATGGACACGCTGCCCACCTTCCGCCGCACCCTGCACGCGGCCGGCCTGGAGGAGCAGGTGATCGCCCTGGTGGGCCGGTCACCGCGGGCCGCGGCGCTCTGGGGGACACCGGTGGGCCTGGTGTTCATCGACGGCGGGCACACCGACGAGCACGCCACCGCCGACTACGAGGGCTGGACGCCGCATCTCGCGCCGGGCGGCCTGCTGGTCATCCACGACGTGTTCGCCGATCCGGCCGACGGCGGCCAGGCCCCGTACCGCATCTACCGCAGGGCGCTGGCGTCCGGCGCCTTCACCGAGGTCTCGGCCCATGGCTCGCTGCACGTACTGCGGCGCAGCGGTGCCGGCGGCTGAGCCGGGCTACGATCGCCGACGTGTCGAACGGCAGTACATTCCCCCCGCACCGCCGCCCGCGCGGCACCCTGCTCGCCGCCCTGGCCGCCCTGGTGGCCGTCGCTCTCGCGGGCTGGCTGATCTGGCGGGCGCAGGGCGGTGAGCCACCGCGGGCGGGCGCGCCCACGGCCGGTGGCGCACCGACCGGCGGCGCGGACCCGGCCGGCGGCACCCCGCCCCCGGAGAAGAAGGGCGGCAACGGCGGCAGCGGCACGGAGCCGCCGGGCAGCCTCCGGGGCAAGGTCGTCGTCCTCGATCCCGGCCACAATCCGCGCAACCGCGAGCACGGCCACGAGATCGCCCGGCAGGTGGAGATCGGCAACGACCGCAAGGAGTGCGACACCACCGGCACCGCCACGAATGACGGTTACGCCGAGGCGTCCTTCACCCTGGACGTCGCCCGCCGGGCCCGCGCCCTCCTCCAGGAGCGGGGCGCCACGGTGGTGTTCACCCAGGACGACGACCGCCCGTACGGCCCGTGCGTGGACGAACGCGCCGCCATCGGGAACACCGCGCACGCCGACGCCGCGGTCTCCGTGCACGCCGACGGCTCGGCCGTCGGCAACCGCGGCTTCCATGTCATCCTCCCCGAGCGCGTCAGGGCGGGCGCGGCCGACACCGCCGCCATCGTGGCGCCCTCCCGCGCCCTGGGTGAGCGGCTGGTGAGCCGGTTCGCGGCGGTGACCGGAAGCGCACCGTCCAATTACCTCGGCGGCGGTACGGGACTCGACCCACGCTCCGATCTCGGCGGCCTCAACCTTTCGAAGGTGCCGAAGGTGTTCATCGAGTGCGGCAATATGCGCGATCCGAAGGATGCCGCGCAATTGACCGACGCGCAGTGGCGGCAAAAGGCGGCGCGCGGGATCACCGAGGGCATTACGGACTTCTTGACGCGCTGACCTCGGCCGGTGTTACCGCTGCCGATAGCGCGTCGATACCCGGAAGACGGCCCGCCGGATTCGGCGAAGGGTTCCCCTTTACGATGGGGGGCCGCCGTGCCCCTACCACGCACATCAGTCACAGCGTCAACAACAGCCACAGCAACGACCCGAATCCCGAACCGGCAAAGGACCCTTACGTGAACATCCGCTCCCTCACTAGAGGCGACGGCGTGGTGATCGGAGCAGCGGTGGTGCTGTTCATCGCCTCGTTCCTCGGCCTCTACTCGACCGGCTCCACCGAGTGCGCCGGCAAGCTCTGCCCGTCGATCACCGCCCCGAACGCCTGGGACGCCCTGCCCCTGCTGATGAGCGTGTACCTGGCGGGCGTGATCGCGGCCGCGCTGATCGTCGTCGCCCGCGCGCTGCCGCAGCCCCGCAAGGTCGCCGGTTTCGAGCTGGGCCAGGTCGGCGCCACACTGGCCGTCTTCGTCGCCTGGAACGCGTTCTGGTGGATCGTCAACAGCAGCGGTGCGTCCGGGGGCCTGATCCTCGGTCTGATCGGCGCCCTCGTCCTGGCGGGCGCGGCGGTGGCCACCCCGCTGGTGCCCGCGCTCGGCGTCCCCCTGCTCGGCGCGCCCAAGCCGCAGGCCCCGTCCCCGTACGGCGCGGGTCCGGCCACGGGCTACGGCTACCCCGGCGCGCAGCAGGGCGGGTACGGCTACCCGGGCGGCCAGCAGGTCCAGCCCGGCCAGCCGGCCTACGGCGGCCAGCAGGCGCCCGCCGGTGCCACGGCCGGCGGTCAGCAGGCCGCACCCGTGGAGTTCGCGCCGTTCTGGTTCGCGGTGCCCGTCGCGCGCCCGCTGTACCCCGAGGACGGTTCGCCGACGCCGATCGCCGAGCTGGCGCCCGGCACCTGGTACCTCGCCGTGGAGCAGCGCGGCCCGGCCCTGATCGCGCAGACCCAGGACGGCCGGCGCGGCGTGCTCCAGGACACCACCGGCATCCAGCGCGGCTGACACCGGACACCCGGCGGTCCTTTCCCGGCCCCTCGCCCCCGCGGGCGAGGGGCCGTTGCGCTGTCCGCGGCCGGGCCGTACAGTTCCCGCACCGCGCCCGCCTGACGCACCGTCAGCTGTGTCGCCGGCGGCGGCGCACCGGCGGAGAGGGGCGGGCATGCGACTCGGGCTGGCACTGGGCTACTGGGGCCGCGGCCCCGATCCCCGGCATCTCGCACTCGCCCGCGAGGCCGAGCGGCTGGGCTACGACTCGGTGTGGACCGCGGAGGCGTGGGGCTCGGACGCGTTCACCGCACTCACCTGGATCGCCGCCCACACCTCCCGGATCAGACTGGGGACCGGTATCGCGCAGATGGCCGCCCGCACCCCCACCGCCACCGCGATGCACGCGCTCACCCTCGACCATCTCTCCGGCGGCCGGCTGCTGCTGGGCCTGGGGCTGTCCGGTCCGCAGGTCGTCGAGGGGTGGTACGGCCGGCCGTTCCCCCGGAGCCCGCTGACCGCGACCCGCGAGTACGTGGACGTGATCCGCCAGGTCCTGCGCAGGGAGGGGCCGGTGGTGGCGGACGGCCGCTTCCACTCGCACCCCTACCGCGGAGCGGACGGGACCGGGCTGGGCAAACCGCTCCGGTCCATCACCCACCCGCTGCGCGCCGCACTGCCCATCCTGCTGGGCGCCGAGGGCCCCAAGAACATCGCCCAGACGACCCGGATCGCGGACGGCTGGCTGCCGCTGTACTGGTCGCCGATGCGTACCGGCATCCACCGGGCGTCCCTGTCCGACGCCCCGGCCGGTTTCCTGATCGCCCCGCTGGTCCGCGCGGTGGTCTGCGACGACATCGCCGAGGGGCTGCTGCCGGTCAAGGCGATGCTCGGCTTCTACATCGGCGGGATGGGGCACGCGGCCCACAATTTCCATGCCGATCTGATGGCCCGTATGGGCTTCGAGACGGCGGCCCGGCGGGTGCAGGAGCTGTTTCTCCAGGGCCGCAAGGAGGAGGCGGTGCTCGCCGTGCCGGACGCCTTCGCCGATGAGATCTCACTGGTCGGGCCGCGCGAACGGATCGCGGAGCGGCTGGAGTTGTGGCGCGCGGGCCCGGTCACCGACCTGCTGGTCACCGCCCCCGACCCGGACACGCTGCGGGTGCTGGCCGAACTGACCACCTGACGGCGGCCGGGCCACCGTGCCCGGCCCCGTCACGGACCGTACGGCCGCGCCCCCGCGGCGGCTCATTCGAAGGACATCTGCGCCAGCCACTCGTCCAGCAGCGCACGGTCCCCCAGCACCTCGACCCGGTCGCTGTCGGCCGGCAGCCTGCGGTAGAAGACGGCCAGCAGGTCGGTGAGCGGGCCGCGCAGCGCGACCGCGGCCTTCTCGTGGGCGCGGCGGTGGGTGAGCGTCCCGCCCGTCAGGTCGATGAACCATTCGGCGGTCAGCTCGGGCGGGGTGTCGGTGGCGTGCAGATGGATGCTGCGGCCGGGGCCGAGCAGCCGCGCGCCGCGTTCCCCGGCCGCGGGCAGGGCGCACAGCTGGAGCCACTCCTCCAGGCAGTCGGCGGCCACCTCGGACGGCACGTCGAAGGCGGTGCCCGCGGTGAGCGCCGCGTCGGCCCGGTGGATCACCGTCTCATGGGTCATCCGCCGCGCCCAGAACGCCGCGGTCCGCACCGGCGACCAGCTCCACACGGCCGCGTCCGGACCGGCCTCGCGCAGGGCCCGCACGGTCCCCTCGGCGCCCTCCGCCAGCCAGGCGTCCAGGGCCGCCGGATCGTCCCCCGCGGGCCCCGCGACACCGGGTATGTCCGCCTCGTCGACGTCCTCGGTGGCGCGGGTGGCGACCAGCGTCCCGACCCAGCGGTGTGCGGCGCCCACATGCCGGGCGAGCGCGGCGAGCGACCAGTCCGGGCAGGTCGGTACGGTCGCGGCGAGATCGGCGCCGCGCAGCGCGGACCGGAACCGCTCGGTCTCGGCGAGGAGTTCGGCGCAGTAGCGCTCATGGGTGAGCGAACCTTGGAGAGTCATGAGCCGCACCCTAAGGTGCGGCCGCCCGGCTCAGCCTCCCAATTGTGCGGCGGTCGGCACCTTGTCGGTCACCTCGGCACCCGCGCTCCGGCCCGCGCCCTTGACGTTGTTGATGACCTTCTCGAACGAGCCGACATCGGCGTCCCCCGCATCACCCTTGCGGAGCTTGCCGCCCAGGTTCTTGAGCGACTCGATACCGCTGGAGAGCGGGGTGAGGGCCTTGGAGAGCAGCGGATCGCCCTTGGCGTTGACCACCGCGGCCTTGAGCCTGTTGTAGGTGAAGGCACCGGCCAGACCGGCCTTGACCAGGGCGAAGGTCCGGCCGTCCGCGCCCTTTTTGAACGTGCCCGCCTTGAACGGCTTCACGATCCACTGGTAGGTGGCGCCCGCCGCCAGGCCCGCGTTGGCCACGAAACGGGTCTTGGCGAACTTCTGCTTCTCCACAGAGCTGCTCGGGCTGGGCGCCGCCGCGCTGTTGTCGCCGCCCGTGTTCTTGTTCTTGCCGCAGGCGACGGCGCCGGTCAGCAGACTGCCGGCCAGCAGCAGCGCGACGGCGCCCCGCCGGACCGACCCCCCGGGGCGCGGCGGTGCGTCGGGAGCCGACCGGGCGGACGGGCGGACGGGGCGGGCGTCGGTGAGGGACGAGGGCAGGGACACGGCGCGCCTCCGGCGGGCGTTGTCTTACGCGGACCACACCCCCGCAGCCTTACCCGGCCGCCCTCACCCCGTCACCCGCAAACGCCCGTTCGGCGCATCCCTACGCGAGTTCCGGCCACCGGCCACCGGCCGCCGCCCGCGCCCGGCGGCCGGGGCCACCGCCTACCGGCAGCAGTCCGGGTCGAGCCCGGTCGGCAGCCGTTCACCGCCGAAGACCGAGGTGGTGGCCTCGTCACCGCCCAGCGCGGCCACCGCGAGCAGCAGCGATCCGGCCGTCCAGGAGGTGCGTTCGCGCGGCCAGATGGCGTCGTCGTCGAAGACGTAACCGGTCCAGTACATGCCGTCCTCGGCGCGCAGATGCTGCATCCAGGCGAGAATCTGTACCGCGCGGTCGGACTCCCCCATCGCCCACAGCGTGAGGGCCAGCTCCGCGCTCTCGCCGCCGGTCACCCAGGGGTTGGGCAGGACGCAGCGCACACCGAGGCCGGGCACCACGAAGCGCTCCCAGTCCGCGTCGATCCGGGCGGTGGCGGCCGCACCGCGCACCGCGCCGCCCAGGACCGGGTAGTACCAGTCCATGGAGTAGCGGGCCTTGTCCAGAAACCGTTCGGGGTGCCGGCGTATCGCGTGGCCGAGGCGGCCCAGGGCCAGTTCCCAGTCGGGCTGCGGTTCCTCGCGCTGGTCGGCGAGCGCGAGCGCGCAGCGCAGCGCCTGATAGACGGAAGAGGAGCCGGTGAGCAGCGCGTCGGTGACGGGGCTGCCGTCGTCCTCGCGCTTCCAGCCGATCTCGCCGCCGGGCTGCTGGAGTTCCAGGACGAATTCGATCGCCGCGAAGACGGCGGGCCACATGCGGTCGAGGAAGGTCTCGTCGCCGGTGGACAGGAAGTGGTGCCAGACGCCGACGGCGACATACGCGCAGAAGTTGGTCTCCCGGCCCCGGTCGGTCGGCGCCGCGGCGTCCCCGTCGGCGTACGCCGCGTACCAGGAGCCGTCCGGGTTCTGATGCCGGCGCAGCCAGTCGTACGCGGCCTCGGCGCGCTCGTGTGCGCCGGCGGCGTCCAGCGCCATGGCGGCCTCGGTGTGGTCCCACGGGTCGAGGTGGTGGCCGCGGAACCACGGGATCGCGCCGTCCGTGCGCTGGGCCGCCACGATGCCCGCGACCGTACGGGCCGCCTGCTCGGCGGTGAGCACCCCCGGCAGGACCAGCCGCTCGGTACGCCCGGGACTGGTCACTTGGCGGCCCCGGCGGAGGACTTGGCGGCCTGGGGGGCGGACGTGGCCGGCTCGCCCGTCCCGGCGGCGGTCCCGGCGGCGGCCGGGGCCTCCGCCCACGGGTCCGCGTCGTGCCGTGCGGGGGTCTGCGGCTTGGTGGCGTAGGCGACGAAGCTCTTGCCGATGACGGGGTTGAGCGCCTGCTCGGCGAGCCGGGTGGCCAGGGGCTTCTTCATGATGTCCCAGACCAGCAGCTTGTGGTACGCCCGCACCGGCAGCGCCGTGTCGTTGTCCACGCCGAACGCGCATTTGAGCCACCAGTACGGGCTGTGCAGTCCGTGCGCGTGGTGGGTGCCGTACGGCTTCAGTCCGGCCTCGCGCATCTTGCCGAGCAGTTCGTCGCCCCGGTAGATACGGATATGGCCGCCCTCGACCTCGTGGTAGGCGTCGCTGAGCGCCCAGCAGACCTTCTCGGGGCCGTAGCGGGGGACGGTGACGGCGATCCGGCCGCCGGGGCGCAGCACCCGCACCATCTCGGCGAGCACCCCCTTGTCGTCCGGGATGTGCTCCATCACCTCGGAGATGATCACGACATCGAAGCTGTCGTCGGGGAACGGCAGGGCCAGCGCGTCCCCCTCCATCGCGGTGGCGGTGGCGCCCGCCGGGGCCTCGCCCGCCTCCTTCATCGCGGCGAACCACTTGGCGACCTCGCGGATCTCCTCGCCATTGCGGTCGAGCGCGACGACCTGCGCGCCGCGCCGGTAACACTCGAAGGCGTGCCGGCCCGCGCCGCAGCCCAGGTCGAGTACGCGGTCGCCCGGGGCGAGCGGGAAGCGGGAAAAGTCGACGGTCAGCACGGCGTTCTGCTTTCGTCCGGCGGTTCATGGCGGTGGTGGCTGCTGCGGGGAGGGCTGGCGGAGGAGGCGCGGGGGCGCACGGTGGCCGGGTGCGCGGCCGCCGGCGGGGCGGGTGCCGGGCGGGGCGCCAGGGACATCAGCCGCGTCCGGCGGCGCTCGGTGCGGGCGCGGCATCGGAGGTTCTCCCGGACGGCGTCCGGGGGACGGTGCGGGCGGCGGGCGGGCCGGCCTGGCGGGCGATGGCTTCGCGGTAGCGCTCGGCGGTGCCGATGGCCGCCTGCCGCCAGGTGAAGCGGGCCAGCACCCGCTCCCGGCCGGCCGCGCCGAGGCGGCGGCGCAGCGCGTCATCGCCCAGCAGCCGCAGCAGCCCGGCGGCCAGCGCGCCGGCGTCGCCCGGGGGCACCGCCAGACAGGTCTCGCCGTCGGGCCCGGCGACCTCCGGGATGGCGCCGCCCGTGGTGGCCAGCAGCGGGGTGCCGGTGGCCATCGCCTCGGCGGCGGGCAGCGAGAAGCCCTCGTAGAGGGAGGGGACGCAGGCGAGCTGGGCGCCGCGCACCAGGTCGACGAGTTCGGCGTCGCTGATGCCCTTAACGAACTCGATGGCGCCGGACAGGCCGTACCGCTCGATGGCGGCGGCGACCGGGCCGTCGTCGGCGCGCTTGCCGACGACCACCAGATGCGCGTCGGGGCGTTCGGTGCGGACCTTGGCGAGCGCCTCCACGAGGTGGATCAGCCCCTTGAGCGGTACGTCCGCGCTGGAGGTCGTCACGATCCGGCCCGGCACCTCGGCCACGGACGGATCAGGCGAGAAGAGGTCGGTGTCGGCGCCGATGGGCACGACATGGATCCGGCCGTCCCGTACACCCAGGTCGTCCACGATCTCCTGGCGGGACGAGCCGGAGACGGTGAGCACCGAGGGCAGCCGGCGGGCGACCCGCTTCTGCATCCGGGTGAAGCCGTACCAGCGGCGGACGGAGGCGCGGCGGCGCCAGTCGCCGGCGGCGGCCAGGTCGAGCCGCCGGTCGACGGTGATGGGGTGGTGGACGGTGGTGACCAGCGGGGCGCCCAGGGCGCGGGGGCCGCCGAGCAGGCCGTAGCCGAGCGTCTGGTTGTCGTGCACGACGTCGAACTCACCGCGCCGGGCGGCGAGATGGCGCCGGGCCCGCAGCGAGAAGGTCAGCGGTTCGGGGAAGCCGCCGGTCCACATCGTGGCGACTTCGAGGGCGTCGATCCAGTCGCGGTACTCACCGCGCCGGGGCGTGCGGAACGGGTCGGGCTGGCGGTAGAGGTCCAGGCTCGGCAGCTCGGTCAGCGGCACGCCCTCGTCGAGGACGGGGTAGGGCTGCGCGCCGATCACCTCGACGGTGTGGCCGAGGCGGGCCAGTTCGCGGGAGAGATGGCGTACGTAGACGCCCTGCCCGCCACAGAACGGGTTCCCCTTATACGTGAGCATCGCGATACGCAGAGGGCGGTCGCCGTGCGCCGGGGCGACGCCCGCGGGGCCTGTTGCGGGGCGGGGCGTGGCTGCCTGGACGGCCTCTGCGGTCACGCGCGGCCCCCTTCATCACTGGACTTCCGCCGGAGCGTAACCGCTGGCGGTAATCTAGAACAAGTTTCAGAACTGATTGGCTACTGATCAGTTAACGGAGCTTCGAATCTACCGGCCGAGAGGGAGGCGAAAAGAGCCACACCAGGTGATTCGCGCCACCACCCGCCCCCCTGCCATGCTGTGGCGATCACACCACCGGCACTCGCCCTCTCGCGGACGGAATGCCACGGAATGGGAAATATGACTACGGAATCCAAGGCGGCCAAACCGTCGCTTCCCCCGAGTCCTCCCCTGACCGAGCGTCAGGAGGCCAGGCGCCGCCGCATCCTGCACACCAGCGCCCGGCTGGCCAGCCGTGGCGGCTTCGACGCCGTGCAGATGCGCGAGGTCGCCGAGTCCTCGGGCGTCGCACTCGGCACCCTCTACCGCTACTTCCCCTCCAAGGTGCATCTGCTGGTCGCGACCATGCAGGACCAGCTCCAGCACATGCACGAGACGCTGCGCAAGCGGCCGCCGTCGGAGCAGGACCCGGGCGCGCGGGTCGCGCAGACCCTGATGCGGGCGTTCCGCGCGCTCCAGCGCGAACCGCACCTCGCGGACGCGATGGTGCGCGCGCTGACCTTCGCGGACCGCTCGGTCAGCCCGGAGGTGGACACCGTCTCCCGGCTGACCACCGCGATCATCCTGGACGCGATGGCCCCGCCCCCCAGCCGCCAGCACCCCGCGCAGGAGCTGCCGCACCCCGCCCGGTCCGCCACCCCCGAGCAGCTCTCCGCGGTCCGGGTCATCGAGCACACCTGGCATTCGGCGCTGATCACCTGGCTGTCGGGACGTGCCTCGATCGCCCAGGTGAAGATAGACATCGAGACGGTCTGCCGACTGATCGACATCACGACACCGGAGCCGGGACCGGAGTCGGCAGCGGAGCCGGGAGCGCGTACGGGGGCGACGCCGCGCGACCGCTGAGACGGCTGCCGCGCGGCGGGACGGGGACGTACGGGATGCGTACGGCGACGGGGACGCTCCGGGGACGGGCCCGCGCGGGCGTACGACACCCGTAGGGGCACGTACCCGGAACCGGGCGGGCGGGCCGCGCGGCCGGACCGCGCTCACTCCTCCGGCGGGAAGACCGCCGCACCGCTGCCCGCGACCGTGAGGGTGATCGCCTCGACCGGGCACCCCTCGGCCGCCGCCAGCACGCTCTCGGCGGCGTCCGTCTCCGGTGCCACGGGGTGCGACCGCCGGGCCGGGCCGAGGCGGAAGCCGTCCGGTGCCGCGCCGACGCACATCCCGGACCCGATGCACACGCTCCGGTCCACCGCCACCCGCCAGCGCTCGCCCATCACGCACCGGCCGGCAGATGGATCATCTTGTGCTCCAGGTACTCGCCGAACCCCTCGGGCCCGAACTCCCGCCCGATCCCGGAGTTCTTGTAGCCGCCGAACGGGCCGAGCATGTCGATGCTGAAGGTGTTCACCGAGTACGTGCCGGTGCGTACCCGCCGCGCGATGTCGATGCCGTGCTCGGTATCCGCCGTCCACACCGAGCCCGACAGCCCGTACTCCGAGTCGTTGGCGATCCGTACCGCCGCCGCCTCGTCCTCGTACGGCAGCAGGCAGATGACCGGGCCGAAGATCTCCTCGCGGGCGATCCGCATGGCGTTGTCGACCTCGCCGAAGAGAGTGGGCTCGACGTACCAGCCCGTCGGCTGCCCCTTCGGCTGTCCGCCGCCGGTCAGGACCTCGGCGCCTTCCTGGCGGCCGAGCGCGATGTAGTCGAGCGACCGCTGCTGCTGGCGCCGTGCGACCAGCGGGCCCACCTCGGTGGCCGGGTCCAGCGGGTCGCCCACGGTCAGTGCGGCGGCCGCCGCGGCGAACCGTTCGGCGATCTCGCCGTAGCGGGCGCGCGGGACGAGGATGCGCGTCTGGGCCACGCACGCCTGGCCGTTGATCATCCAGGCGAACGGGACGATGCCGGCCACCGCCGCGTCGAGATCCGCGTCCGGCAGGATCACCGCCGCGGACTTGCCGCCGAGTTCCAGCGTGACGCGGCTGAGGTTGCGGGCGGCGACCTCCATGACCCGCTTGCCCGCCGCCACCGAGCCGGTGAACGACACCTTGTCGACGTCCGGATGCCCGACCAGGTACTCACTCACCGCCCGGTCCGCGGGCAGAATCGACAGCACCCCGGCCGGCAGTCCGGCCTCGGTCGCGATCTCGGCGAGGAGGTACGCGTCCAGCGGGGTCTCCGGCGACACCTTCAGGACCACCGAGCAGCCGGCCAGCAGCGCCGGCGCGAGCTTGGCGGCGGCGGTGAACTGCGGGACGTTCCACGGCACCACGGCCGCCACCACCCCGACCGGCTCGCGCCGCACCAGCAGCGGCCCCAGGATCCCGGCCCGCCGTTCCTCGAAGGGGAAGTCCCGGGCGACGGTGAGTGCCGCGTCCCACACCAGCATCGCGGCCAGCGACTGCACCATGACACCGGAGGTGACCGGGGTGCCGTTCTCGGCGCTGATGACCTTGGCGAACTCCTCGCTGCGCGCCGCGAACGCGTCCTTGATCCGGGTCACCACCGCGATCCGGTCCGCCAGCGGGGCGTTGGCCCAGACCCCGGACGCGAAGGACGTACGGGCCGCGGCCACCGCCCGGTCCACATCGGCCCGCGAGGCGTGCGGGACGCGGCCGATGACCTGTTCGGTGTGCGGCGAGACGACCTCGATCGTGTCGCTGCCGGCCGGATCGACCAACTCACCGCCTATATAGAGCTTTCCGTGCTCGACGAGGTCGCTCATCGCTGCCGCCTCCTGCGGGTTGGCCGCCGGTGTCCGGTAAGGGGTTTCCGTCTCTCGATGGTCCGGGGTGAACTCCGGAGGGGGACTCCTGGGGCTGAGGGCGCTCGGGGTGGCTGAGGGGGGCCTCAGCGGTGGTCCCCCTACGGGGTGCTCCCCGCGGCGTGTCCTCCGTGGCGGTTCCCGAAGATTTCTGACTGCCCATCAGGAATCTCCTCCTCAGGAACTGATACCAGTTCCCGTTCGAGGCGTCCACCCTTCCGCCTCCCCTCCTCACCCCCAACTCACGCTTCCGAAGGGCCACTTCAGACAGCACCGGACACCTCGCTGGAACCCGTTCTAGCTATAGTGGCCGGCGAGCAGGTCACGCCGAGAGGGGGCCGGGATGACACAGGTGATCGACCACCGGGGCGGGGTGTGGAGCATCGCCGTCCCCATCCCCGACAATCCGCTCGGCCACACCCTCGTCCACCTCCTGGAGACCGACCGCGGACCGGTGCTCATCGACACCGGCTGGGACGACCCGGACTCCTGGGACACCCTCGTCGCCGGCGTCGCGGCCTGCGGATTCGCCGTCACCGACCTGCACGGCGTACTGATCACCCACCACCACCCCGACCATCACGGCCTGTCGGCCGCGGTGCGGGAGGCATCCGGCGCCTGGATCGCCATGCACGCCGCGGACACCGCCATGGTCCGCCGCACCCGCGAGGCCGAACCGGGCAGCTGGCTCGACTTCCTGACCGCCAAGCTCACGACGGTCGGCGCACCGGAGGACCATCTGGCACCCCTGCGGGAGGCGCGCGCCAAGAGGCACGGGGCAGCGCGGTCCGGCCGCCCGCCCGCGCTGCCGGACCGTGAGATCAGCCCCGGCGCCCTGCTCGACCTGCCGGGCCGCCGGCTGCGCGCCATCTGGACGCCCGGACATACGCCGGGGCACGTCTGCCTGCATCTGGAGGAGGAGCATCCGGGGCGGGGCACGGCGGCGGGTGGTGGTCCAGCGGCGGCGAGCGGTCCGGGCGCCCGCTTCGGCCGGCTCTTCTCCGGTGACCACCTGCTGCCCGGCATCACCCCGCACGTCGGGCTGTACGAGGACCCGGACGACGCGACGGTCACCGACCCGCTGGGCGACTACCTCGGCTCCCTGGAACGGATCGGCCGGCTCGCCCCCGCCGAGGTGCTGCCCGCCCATCAGCACGCCTTCACCGACGCGGGCGGACGCGTACGCGATCTCCTCGCCCACCACGAAGAGCGGCTGGCCGGGCTGCGGACGCTGCTCCGCGACCCGCTCACCCCGTGGCAGCTCGCCGTGGCCATGGAGTGGAACCGTCCCTGGGCGCAGATCCCCTACGGCTCCCGGAACATCGCCGTCTCCGAGGCCGAGGCCCATCTGCGCCACCTGGTGAAACTCGGCCACGCGGAACCGGTGCCGGGCTCCGACCCCACGACGTACCAGGCCGTGTAGCGCCGTATCGGACGGCCCGTGCCGAGCCACCGGAAGACCGCGCCCAGCAGGCCGTACCCGGTCGGCGCGCCGCACGCCGTATCGGCCGGATCGTGCGGCCGGAGGGCCCGCCGTCCCCGGCCCACCGGGGCTAAAATGGGCGCCCTGGGCAATCAGTGATCGTTCTCCCCTCGGAGGTCCTCATGGGCGCATTGCGGGGTGTGGCCGCGACGGCCCTCGGCGTGGCCCGTATCCGGGCGGCCGAAAGCGCCCGCGATGACCGGCTGTTCGACGATCCCTACGCCGCCGCGTTCGTGTCCGCGGCCGCGGCCCCGGAGCCACCCGCCGCCCCGCCCCGTTCCGACGGCTCCGAGGTGCCCGCGGCCCGGTACGACGCGTTCTACCGCGGGCTCTCGCGGCACGTCGTGCTGCGCACCCGTTTCTTCGACGACTACCTCATGGCCGCGACCGAGGAACACGGCATCCGCCAGGTGGTGATCCTCGCCACGGGGCTGGACACCCGTGCGTTCCGGCTGGCCTGGCCCGGTGGCGTACGCCTCTTCGAGATCGACCTGCCGGACGTGCTCGCCTTCAAGCACCGCGTCCTCGCCGAGCAGCGGGCCCGGCCGCGCTGTGCGCGCACCGCCCTCGCCGCCGATCTGCGCAAGGACTGGCCGGCCCCGCTCCGGGCCGCGGGCTTCGTACCGGACGAGCCGACCGCGTGGCTCATCGAGGGCCTGCTGGTCTATCTCTCGGCGGATGAGGCCGCGCGGCTGCTGACCGCCGTCGGCGAGCAGTCCGCTCCCGGCAGCCGGCTCGCCTTCCCCGGTGCCGGTGACTTCCGCGGCAGCCCGATGATGGCCGCCGGCCGCGCGATCCCCTCGATGCGCGAGATCAGTGCTCTCTGGAAGGGCGGCCTGTCCGAGGCCGCCCCCGCCTGGCTCGCCCGCCACGGCTGGCATGCGCGCACCCACCCCCGCGCCACCGTCGCCGCCTCCTACGGCCGCGCCGACTGGGTCCCCCCGCACAGCCACACCGCCAGCAGCGGGGCATTCGTCGTGGCCGTACGCGGAGACGGGGAGGCGGACCGGGAGGCGGACGGGGAGCCGGCCGACCCTCGGTGAGGTCCGGGCCCCCTCCGGTGTGGCGTGCGCCGTCCGTACGGCAGGCGCCTCGTGTCCTGTTGCGGCCGGCGCCTCGTACCGCGCGGCGGGCGCCTGCCGTGCGGCGGTGACCGGGGAGGGCGCCGCGCGTGGCGGGCCGAGCCCTCGGGTCCGCGGTCGTACGGGCGAGCGGTCCCGGGCCGGGCGGCGGTTAAAGTGGGCCGGACAACTTCATCCGTGCCCGATCGGGGGAAGCCGGTGGAAATCCGGCGCTGACCCGCAACCGTGAGGACGGCCCGGCCGCACACCGCGGCACCGGGGCCGTACGAGCCGGAGCACCCGGTGGGGCACGGTCAAGGCTCCCGCCGCCGGAACCGCCCGCTCATGCGGACGGCCGGTGCGCGGCACCGTCGAGGTATACGGAGCTGAGCCCGGTGCCACCGCGCCCGATCGGGAGATCGGCGCGCGGGTGGGGGCCGAGCGCGGCTGCGTACCCACCGCTGCGAACCGACCCGAGAGGCACCGACCCGATGGCCCCCATGGCCCTTCCCTTCGCCGTCCAGGCACGCCGTGCCGCCACGGCACTGGCCACCGCCGCCGTACTGGGCGCCACCGCTGCCCCCGCCGCGTTCGCCGACTCCGCCGCGCCCGCCGCCGAGTCCCCCGAGCTGCCCGCCGGGCTGTACGGCACCAAGGACCCGCAGTACGACGGCGTCTGGCGGCAGTCGCTGGCGCTGCTCGCCCAGCACACGGTGGGCGTGCGGCCCGCGACATCGGCCGTCGACTGGCTCGCCGGGCAGCAGTGCGCCGACGGCTCGTTCACCGCCTTCCGTGCCGACCCGGCCAAGGCGTGCGACGCCAAGACGATGCGGGACACCAACCAGACGGGTGCCGCGGTGCAGGCGCTGGCCGCGCTCGGCGGCCGCAGCGACGTGGTGCAGAAGGCCATGACCTGGCTGAAGTCCGTGCAGAACGACGACGGCGGCTGGAGCTCGATGGCCGGTGCGCCCAGCGACGCCAACTCCACGTCGGTGGTCATCGGCGCGCTCGCCGCGGCGGGTGAGAAGCCGGCGTCGGTGACGTCGAAGAAGGGGAACAAGACCCCCTACGACGCGCTGCTGGCCCTCCAGCTGGGCTGCGACGCGAAGGAGGGGGAGCGCGGCGCGTTCGCCTTCCAGCCCAAGGACGGCGCGCTGGCCCCGAACGCCTACGCCACCTCGGCCGCCGCGCTGGGCGCCCTGGGCAAGGGCTTCGTCGTCGACCCCGCGGGCAAGGACGTGACCGAGCCGGTCAAGCCGCTGACCTGCGAGGGCGGGGGCACCAAGCAGGCCACGGCCGATCCGGAGCAGGCCGCTTCGGGCGCGGACGCCTATCTGGTCGCGCAGCTGGACAAGAACGGCCAGCACCTGCTGTCCGCGATGCCGGGCGCCGAGAGCCAACCGGACGTCGCCAACACCGCCACCGCGGTCGTCGCCCTGGCCGCCGGATCGCACGGCGCGGCCGCGCAGCAGCCGCTGAAGTGGCTGGAGAAGAACTCGGCGGACTGGGCCGCGCAGCAGGGCCCGGCCGCGTACGCCCAGTTGGTGCTGGCCGCCCACGCCACCGGCGCCGACCCCCGCGCCTTCGGCGGCAAGGACCTGGTGACCGCGCTCAACGACACCGGCCCCAAGCCGGCCGGCAGCGCGGCGCCGTCCACCGCCCCCGAGAAGGACGCGACCGACAACGACGAAGGCTCCGGCATGTGGTGGTTCGTCCTCGTCGGGCTCGCCATCGGTGCCGGTATCGGCTTCCTGCTGAGCGGCCGCCGGAAGAAGAACCAGCTCTGATGCGGCGCACCCGGACCCTCTCGCGGCGCGCCCGGATCCTCGGCACCCTGCTGCTGGCCGGTGCGGTCACCGGCCTGGGCGCCGCGCCCGCGCAGGCGCAGGAGTACCGCTACTGGTCGTTCTGGGACGGCAAGGGCGGCTCGTGGGCGTACGCGACGGAAGGGCCGGCCACCCTGCGGCCGGCCGACGGCGCCGTCGCGGGCTTCCGGTTCACCGTCAGCGCCGACTCCGCCGCGGCCGGTACACCGCGCGCGGCCGCCGACTTCGACGCGATCTGCGCCCGGACCCCCGCCAAGGACGGCGACAAGCGGATCGGCGTCGTCATCGACTTCGGCACCGCGGCGGACGCGTCCGGCGGCGAGACACCGCCCCAGGCCAGAACGGAGTGCGCCCGGATACCGAAGGACGCCTCGGCGGGCGATGCGCTGGCCGCGGTCGCCCGGCCGCTGCGCTACGACTCCAACGCGCTGCTGTGCGCCATCGCCGGCTATCCGAAGTCGGGGTGCGCGGACCAGGTGAGCGGGTCCGGGTCCGGCGGGTCGGGGGCCTCGGCCTCGTCGTCCTCGGCGTCCTCCGCCCCGGCGGCGTCGTCCGGTTCCGGGACGGCGGCCGACGGTGGTGGCGGGGCCGACGGCGGTCCGTCCGCCGGGCTGCTCGGCGGTATCGCGGCCGTCGTCGTACTGGGTGCGGCCGCCGTGTGGCAGGCCCGCCGCCGGCGCGGATGAGCGCCCCGCCGGCCACCCGTACCACCGCGCTGCACGCGGGCGCGTGGTGGCTGTGGGCTCTCGGCCTGGCGACCGCGGCCTCGCGCACCACCAATCCGCTGCTGCTCGGACTGCTGATCGGTGTCGCGGGCTACGTCGTCGCGGCCCGCCGTACCGACGCGCCGTGGGCCCGCTCCTACGGCGCCTTCGTCAAGCTCGGCCTGCTGGTGATCGGCATCCGGCTCGTCTTCGCCTTCGTCCTCGGCTCGCCGGTCCCCGGTACGCACACCCTCGTCACGCTCCCCGAAGTACCGCTCCCCGACTGGGCGAAGGGGGTGCGGATCGGCGGCCGGGTCACCGCGGAGGGCATGGTCTTCGCGCTCTACGACGGCCTGAAACTGGCCACCCTGCTGATCTGCGTGGGCGCCGCCAACGCACTCGCCAACCCCGCCCGGCTCCTCAAGTCCCTGCCCGGCGCGCTCTACGAGGCGGGCGTCGCGGTCGTCGTGGCGATGACCTTCGCGCCGAACCTGGTCGCCGATGTGCAGCGGCTGCGCGCCGCCCGCCGGCTGCGCGGCCGCCCCGACCGCGGGTTCAAGGCCCTCCTCCAGGTCGGTGTGCCGGTCCTGGAGGGCGCGCTGGAACGCTCGGTCGCCCTGGCCGCGGCGATGGACGCACGTGGCTACGGCCGCACCGCCCGTGTCCCGCACGCCGTACGGCACACCACCTCGGTACTCACCCTCGGCGGCCTGCTGGGCGTCTGCGCCGGCACCTACGGACTGCTGGCCGAGGCCGGCGCCGGCTACGGGCTGCCGCTGCTGCTCGCCGGACTCGCCGCCGCGCTCGCCGGGCTGTGGCTCGGTGGCCGTCGCTCCGTACGCACCCGTTACCGGCCCGAACGGTGGGGCGCCCGCGCATGGCTCGTCGCGGGTTCCGGCATCGCCGTCGCCGCCCTGATGATCTGGGCGAACAGCTACGCCCCCGCCGCCCTCCACCCGCACGCGATCCCCCTCACCACGCCGGACCTCCCCCTCTGGCCGGCCGCATCCCTGCTCCTCGGCCTGCTCCCGGCCTTCGTCGCACCCGTCCCGCCGACGCCGGGGCGGGGGGCTGGAGCCGACAAGGCCGGTGAACGAGGCGCGGGCGCCGACAGGGCTGGTGAACGACCGGGGGGAGGTGTCGGTAGGACAGGTGGTCGGAGCGCCAGGGCCTGCGCGGGGGCCGATCAGGCCGGTGGGCCGGACGCGGGCACTGGGAACGCCGGTGGGCAAGGCGCGGACACGGGGAACGCCGGTGAGCAAGGGACCTCGTCGGATGTCGGTGGGCAAGGCGCGGACACCGGGAACGCCGGTGGGCAAGGCGCGGGCACCGGGAATGCCGGTGGGCGGGGGGTCTCATCGGTTGTCGGTGGTGGTGGTTCCGGCGCCGCTGATGGCTCGGTATCTCCGTCGTCCCCGTCTCCCTTCCCTCCCCCTCCCCTCCCGCCCGCCCCGCCGCCTCCTGCCGCCGCAGTGCCCGCTCCCGCCGCGGCGCCCGCTCCTGCCTCCGTTCCCCCTCCCCCCGACCCGCTCACGAAGGAGCGCACTCAGTGATCCGGTTCGAGCAGGTCTCGGTCACCTACGGGGACGCCTCGGCACCCGCCGTCCAGGGCATCGACCTGACCGTTCCCGAGGGGGAGCTGTGTCTCCTCGTCGGCCCGTCCGGCGTCGGCAAGTCCACCGTGCTGAACGCCGTCTGCGGGCTCGTACCGCACTTCACCGGGGGCACCCTGCACGGCCGGGTCACCGTCGACGGCCGCGACACCCGTACCCACAAACCGCGCGAACTGGCCGATGTCGTAGGCACCGTGGGGCAGGACCCGCTGTCGCATTTCGTCACCGACACCGTCGAGGACGAGCTCGCCTACGGCATGGAGTCGCTCGGCCTCGCCCCGGACGTGATGCGCCGCCGCGTCGAGGAAACCCTGGACCTCCTGGGCCTGGCCGACCTGCGGGACCGCGCCATCACCACGCTCTCCGGCGGCCAGCAGCAGCGGGTGGCCATCGGCTCGGTCCTGACCACCCACCCCAAGGTCCTGGTCCTGGACGAGCCCACCTCGGCGCTGGACCCGGCCGCCGCCGAGGAGGTGCTGGCCGTGCTCCAGCGCCTCGTGCACGACCTGGGGACGACGGTCCTGCTGGCCGAACACCGTCTGGAGCGCGTCGTCCAGTACGCGGACCAGGTGATCCTGCTGCCCGCACCCGGCGCTGCCCCGCTCCTGGGCGACCCCGCCGAAATCATGGCCGTCTCCCCCGTCCACCCCCCGGTCGTCGCTCTCGGCCGCCTCGCCGGCTGGTCCCCTCTCCCTCTCTCGGTACGCGACGCCCGCCGCAAGGCCGGCCGCCTCCGCGACCGCCTGAGCGCGCTCACCCCACCGGCGCCAGGGGCGCAGACGATCCCGGCTGTCGCGGCCACCGCCACGATCACCACCACGAGCAACGCCACAAGCACCGCCACGGCTCCCTCTCCGCTCGTCCCCACCCCGCCCACCTCCCCCGCTTCCTCCCTCGCCGTTCCTGCCGCTTCCCCCGTCTCCCCCACTTCTCCTGCCGCTGTCGTCTCGGGGCTCACCGTCCACCGGGGCCGTATCGACGCCCTGCACCGTGTGAACCTCACCGTCCGTCCCGGCGAGACCATCGCCCTGATGGGCCGCAACGGTGCGGGCAAGTCCACCCTCCTCACCACCCTCGTCGGCATGCACGAGCCGTCGTCAGGGACGGTCCGCGTCGGTGACGCCACCCCGCACCGCACCACTCCCCGCACCCTGCTGCGGCATGTCGGCCTGGTCCCCCAGGAGCCCCGTGACCTCCTCTACGCGGACACCGTCGCCGCCGAATGCACCGCCGCCGACCACGACGCGAGCGCACCGGCCGGCAGTTGCCGTGCCCTGGTCACCCGGCTGCTGCCCGATGTCCCGGACTCCGTCCACCCCCGCGATCTGTCCGAAGGCCAGCGCCTCGCGCTCGCCCTGGCCGTCGTCCTCACCGCCCGCCCGCCACTGCTTCTCCTCGACGAGCCCACCCGCGGTCTGGACTACGCGGCCAAGGCCCGCCTGATCGAGTTGCTCCACGCACTGGCCGCCGAAGGACACGCCATCGTCCTGGCCACGCACGATGTGGAACTGGCCGCCGAACTCGCCCACCGTGTCGTCATCCTCGCGGACGGCGAGATCGTCGCCGACGGTCCCACCGACGAGGTCGTCGTCTCCTCTCCCTCCTTCGCCCCACAGGTCTCCAAGGTCCTCGCTCCGCTGCCCTGGCTGACCGTCTCCCAGGTCGCCCGCGCCCTGGAGGCCGGCGCATGACCCCCGACCGTCCCGAACCACAGCACCGCTCCGGACCACGGCACCGTCCCGGACCGCAGGGCCGCCCCCCGTCGCAGCCTGGCCCGCAGGCCGGTACCTCCGGTGGCCGGCAGGCCCGCGCCGTCCGGCTCGGGCCCCGGTCGATCGGCGCCCTGGTTCTCATCTCGGCCATCGGCGTCATGGCGTTCGGTTGGCCGCTGCTCGCCGACTCCGCCGCCGGGCTCGCCCACTCCAAGGACGCTCCCTGGTTCTTCGCCGCACTGCTGCCGATGCTGCTCGCCGTCGTCGTGGCGACCATCGCCGACACCGGGCTGGACGCCAAGGCCATCGCGATGCTCGGGGTACTGGCCGCAGCGGGAGCCGCACTGCGGCCACTCGGCGCCGGCACCGCCGGCATCGAGCCGATGTTCTTCCTGATGGTGCTGGCCGGCCGGGTCCTGGGCCCCGGGTTCGGCTTCGTGCTGGGCTCCGTGGCGATGTTCGCGTCGGCACTGCTGACCGGCGGTGTGGGCCCCTGGATGCCGTTCCAGATGCTGACGATGGGCTGGGTGTCGATGGGCGCGGGCCTGCTGCCGGGCCCCGACCGGCTGCGCGGCCGCTGCGAACTGGCCATGCTGGCCGGCTACGGGGCCCTCGCGGCCTGCCTGTACGGCCTGATCATGAACCTCCAGGGCTGGCCCTACATCGGCGGCATGGCCTCCGGGGTGTCCTTCGTGCCCGGCGATCCGCTCCACGAGAACCTCGCCCGTTTCGTCGCCTACTGTCTGGCCACCTCCCTCGGCTGGGACCTCCCCCGAGCCCTGATCACCGTCGTCCTCACGTTCGTCCTGGGCGGCACGGTCCTCAAGGCCCTGCGCCGTGCCACCCGCCGCGCCGCCTTCGATGTCCCCGTCTCCTTCGCGCCCGGCCCGCCCGCTCCGTAGAGCCCGCCATCGCTCTCCCCGTAAGACCCGCCGTCGCTCACCCGGACTCGCCGGCGCTCCCCCGGGCCCGGCTCAGCGGGCCACCGGGAGGGTGCGGGCTATGGACGGCTCCGAGCGGCGGAATGAGGTGTAGTGGTTCGCGTCGGGGCCCTGGTCGACGACCGTGGGCGTGGCGTCGTGGTGCGCCAACTGCCGTGCGCAGCCGAGGGTGTTGGCCATGGGGACGTCGCGGTCTCCGGTCGCGGTGTAGAGAGTGATCCGGACATTCCGGTCCGGTGTCCAGTCGCAGGTGTGGTCGTTGGCGCGCAGCAGGTGCAGCAGGACTCCGGAGGGGTGCTGGAGCTTCTGGTACCAGCTGTCCGTCAGCAGGTCTTCGAGGCGGGCGGGCAGTTTGCCGGCCATTTCCTCCGCCGGGTGGTCGCCGTCGAAGAGATCCTCGACACGGTCCGCGTACGGGGCGCGGAACACCTCGCTCGGGTCGCGGTAGAGCGGGTGCAGACGGTTCTGCGCGGTGAGGAAGAAGGCGACATAGAAGACGGCGGACTGCGCACCGATGCGACCGTCGAACATACCGGGCAGTTCGGCGTGCTCCAGGTCGTACGGTCCGGCGATCGGTGCGAGCATGCCCAGCCGGAAGCGCGGATCGGCACCCCGGGCCAGCTCCCGGCCGAGCGCCATGGCCACCTGCCCGCCCTGCGAGAAGCCCGTGACGGCGACGTCGCGGTCGAAGGCCGCGCCCAGTCCCGGGGCGGCGGAGCGAGCGGCCCGGAGCATGTCGAGCGAAGCCGAGACCGAGGACTGGGTGTCCATATAGGGGTGGCGGCCGGGGCCCGTACCGAGGCCGAGGTAGTCAGGGGCTATGGCGGCCCGGCCCGCCGAGGCGTACAGCACCGATACCGCCCGGTCCGCCCCCTCCCCTGCCGAGGGTGCGTATCCGCGGTAGGACAGGGTGCCGTGGGTGTGGACCACGGGCGGTAGTTTGCGGCTGCCGCCGGTCGGCAGGGCGAGCAGTCCGGATGCGGTGGTCGGTCTGCCGTCCGGGGTGATCGTGCGGTAGGTCAGCCGGTACGCGGCGACGCCGTACCGTGCGGTGGCTGCGTCCAGCCCCTCCTTCTCGGCCTGGGCCACGATCTCGGCACGGTCCTGTATGCCGAGGGGGGTGAGGGACAGCAGCGCACCGCGTCCCCGTCCGGTGTGCGAGGCGTCCGGGACGGTGACGGCCCGCGCGGCCGGCGTACCGGCCGGCCGCCCCGCGGCGGGCGGCGCGGCGGCGAGCGCCGGAGCTGCGGTGAGCGCCGCCAGGAGGAGGGCGGTGCCGGCGGCCAGCCCGCCGCGCACCCGATGCGCCCGACGCCCGCCCCGCACCCGCCGTTCGTGCCGGGCCCCCTCGCTCCCGCCCGCTCCACGTCCCGCCCTCGCGCCCGCTCCCGGCATCGAATCCGCGTCCGGCCTCGGCATCGGCCCCGACATTGGCTCCGGCACCGTTGAATTCCGCTGATCTCTCGTCATGTCTGCGACCGTACGGGGGTTCCGGGCCGGGCAGAATGCGGTTTCCCACCCAACTCGACTGTGGTTTTCCACGGGTTGGGAGGGGCTCGCGGCCGCACCGTCGAGTGTCCTACAGCCGCTGAATGATCGTTCCGGTGGCCAGTGCGCCGCCCGCGCACATGGTGATCAGGGCGAACTCCTTGTCCCGGCGCTCCAGTTCGTGCAGCGCGGTGGTGATGAGGCGGGCGCCGGTGGCCCCGACAGGGTGGCCGAGGGCGATCGCGCCGCCGTTCACGTTCACCTTCTCCAGGTCCTGTCCGAAGACCTGCGCCCAGGAGAGGACCACGGACGCGAAGGCTTCGTTGATCTCGACGAGGTCGATGTCCTTGAGGGACATACCGGCCTTGCCGAGTACGGCGCGGGTCGCGTCGATCGGGCCGTCCAGGTGGAAGTGCGGATCGGAGCCGACCAGCGCCTGGGCCACGATGCGGGCACGCGGCTTGAGCTTGAGGGCGCGCGCCATCCGCTTGGAGGCCCACAGCACCGCGCTCGCGCCGTCGGAGATCTGCGAGGAGTTGCCCGCCGTGTGGACGGCGTCCGGCATCACGGGCTTGAGGCCGCCCAGCGCCTCCATGCTGGTGTCGCGCAGTCCCTCGTCGCGGTCGACCAGCCGCCACATGCCCTGCCCCGCGGCCTGCTCCTCCTCGGTGGTGGGGACCTGGACGGCGAAGGTCTCCCGCTTGAAGCGTTCCTCGGCCCAGGCGGTGGCCGCCCGCTCCTGGGAGATCAGTCCGAGCGAGTCGACGTTCTCGCGGGTCAGCCCCCGGTTGCGGGCGATGCGTTCGGCCGCCTCGAACTGGTTGGGCAGGTCGACGTTCCACTCGTCGGGCCAGGGCTTGCCGGGGCCGTGCTTGGAGCCGCTGCCGAGCGGCACCCGGGACATCGCCTCGACGCCGCAGCCGATGCCGACGTCGACGACGCCGGCCGCGATCATGTTGGCGACCATGTGGTTGGCCTGCTGGGAGGAGCCGCACTGGCTGTCCACCGTCGTCGCCGCGGTCTCGTACGGAAGGCCCATCGCGAGCCAGGCGTTGCGCGCCGGGTTCATGGACTGTTCGCCGGCGTGCGTGACCGTACCGCCGACGATCTGCTCGACACAGTCGGGCTGAATGCCCGTACGGGCGAGGAGTTCGCGGTAGGTCTCGCCCAGGAGGTAGGCCGGGTGGAGGTTGGCGAGCGCGCCGCCGCGCTTGCCGATGGGCGTGCGTAAGGCTTCGACGATGACGGGTTCCGCGGCCATGGCTGACGTGTCCTCTCCTCGCGCCCGCGGGTGTCGCGGCACCCGCAGCAGAAGAACTAGTACGCGTTCTAGTTCTGCGAACAGTCTCATGAGCGGCACCCCGGGGCGCAAGGGGCGCGCACCGTCCTTGTCCGCTCGGGACCGGCTTGCCCCTTGCCACTTGCCGGGCTCGTCACTACCTTCACCGCGACATCTGAGATCTGATGATCCATCAGGTTGCCGTACGGCCGGACCACCGATCGCCGGTGGCCGGACCGCCGAACCCCCATCCCATCAAACCCTCAGGCCACAGGACTGTCGGACCGCCCCAGGACTGTCAGGCCGCAGGACATCCACCGGACCCGGAGCGGACCAGGAGTCGCCGATGCCATGCCCAGCGTTGCCCGAAGGATTCGACTTCACCGACCCCGATGTCTACCAGTCCCGCGTACCGCTGCCGGAGTTCGCGCGGCTGCGGCGGACCGCGCCCGTCTGGTGGAACGCCCAGCCGCACGGCATCGCCGGGTTCGGGGACGACGGCTACTGGGCCGTCACCCGCCACGAGGACGTCAAGGAGGTATCCACCAAACCGGAGATCTTCTCCGCGAATCTCAACACCTCGATCATCCGCTTCCACGCGTCCATGACCCGCGACCAGATCGACGTACAGAAGCTGATCATGCTGAACATGGACCCGCCCGAGCACACCCGGGTCCGCCAGATCGTGCAGCGCGGCTTCACCCCGCGCGCCGTCCGCGCCCTGGAGGACACCCTGCGCCACCGGGCGGCGCGGATCGTCGCCGAGGCACGGCAGCGGCCCACCGGGAACTTCGTCACGGACATCGCCTCCGAACTCCCCCTCCAGGCGATCGCCGAGCTCATCGGCATCCCCCAGGACGACCGGGCCCGCATCTTCGACTGGTCGAACAAGATGATCGCGTACGACGATCCCGAACTGGCCATCACCGAAGAGGTCGGCACCAACGCGGCCATGGAACTGATCTCGTACGCGATGAACCTCGCCGCGGCGCGCAAGGAGTGCCCGGCGAAGGACATCGTCAGCCGGCTGGTGGCGGCGGAGGACGAGGGAAATCTCGGCTCCGACGAATTCGGGTTCTTCGTCCTGCTGCTGGCGGTCGCCGGCAACGAGACGACGCGTAACGCCATCACGCACGGAATGCACGCCTTCCTCACCCACCCCGACCAGTGGGAGCTCTACAAACGCGAGCGGCCCGCGACGGCGGCCGAGGAGATCGTGCGGTGGGCGACGCCGGTGGTGTCCTTCCAGCGCACCGCGACGCAGGACACCGAGCTGGGCGGCGCGGAGATCAAGCAGGGCCAGCGTGTCGGGATCTTCTACTCCTCCGCCAACCACGACCCCGAGGTCTTCGACCGCCCCGAGGTCTTCGACATCACCCGCGACCCCAACCCCCATCTGGGCTTCGGCGGCGGCGGACCGCACTTCTGCCTCGGCAAGTCCCTCGCCGTCCTGGAGATCAACCTGATCTTCCACGCCATCGCGGACGCCATGCCCGATATCTCCCTGGCGGGCGACCCGCGCCGGCTGCGCTCCTCCTGGCTCAACGGCGTCAAGGAACTTCAGGTCCGGTACGGCTGACCGGGGGCCGGACCGCGGGCCGGACCGGCCCGGTGGGCGGATCCCTCGGCCCGCTCGGCCCGCTCGGCCCCCTCAACTCCCTCGGCCCGACGCAGGCGATGGCCCGGAAAGGGTCCTGTGAAGAGGCCGTGGAGATCGCCCCCGATGGCTCGACGGCGATGTTCGGCCATGCGGCTACGGACACCGCCATCCGCCGCGCCGTCGAGTCCGGCCGCCCCGACAACGACGGGCACACCGCCACGCGCCCCGGCCGGCACCCGCCGGCCGGCAGGCCCAGCCTGGTCAAGGAGGGTGCGCGACGGGCGGTGGCACCGGCGGTGCGGTCGGCCGACGCGTAGGCCCGGTCCCGGGCGAGTACGCTCGCCGACCATTTACGTCCGATATCCGCACACATGTGATCGGCCCGGCGGGCCTGGAACAACACTCCCAGCCAGTTCGGCGCCCACCACCCGGACGGTGGAATCGCCTCGTCCGATGGCACATGACGTGGTCAGCGCCGCATGCGCGCCTGCCGCGGAGCACCGGCGCGGGGCCGGACAAGGCGGACCGCCCGGCCACGACAAGGGCCGCGGCGCGCAGTAGTCCGAAAACGGTCGTCCCCTCAACCTTGCCCGCGGTCATCGGCCGTCTTACATTCAACTCACATTCCAACTCGCCAGTAACACCCGGCGGTTAACTACACGTTCCAGGCACGTTCACCAGACGCACAGCACGAGTTCGGCACTGGTCGGCAGGCGATCCGTACGCAGTCGGTACGCATGCCGCATGAGTTCAGCACGAGTTCAGTACGAGTTCGGCACAGAGAGTCGCACAGTCGATCACAGCGTATGGATGGTCGGTCCCTGCGTGGGACAGAGCCGCACGCTCTCCTCATGTGCTGATGCGCTCGGCTCGCCTGCCCGGTCGGCCGGTGCATCCGTACGGTCCGTCCGCAGCGCCACGCACTCCCCCCACACGTTTCGACAGCGCGATCCACCGCTCTTCGAAGGGGACACACGTCATGAAGGACGCAAACGGCAGACACGTCACGGGGCGCATCAGCTGGCGGAAATTCGCCGTGCTGTCCGTCCCGGCCCTGGCCGGCACCGCGGCGCTGGGCATCGCCCTGGCCAACGGGGCGCTCGCGGCGTCGTTCGCCGTCTCGGGGCAGCAGTTCAAGGTGTCCGCCGACAGCCTCAAGGGCGACGGATTCGCCCAGTACGGCAGCGTGGACGCGAACGCCAGGGGCGAACTCCTGCCGGTCGCGGTCACCGCCATCAAGACGGCCGAGCTGCGGAACCTCTGCCAGTCGGTCGTCACCCACCTGCCCGTCATCGGCGACATCTCGCTCAACCTCAGCGCCGGCACCGGAAGCACACCGGTCAAGGCGGCCGACCTCTTCGTGGACGCCACCCAGCTCTCCGGTAACGCGTCCTTCCGCAACATCGAGATCGGCCGGGACGCCTCCACGCTGGACAAGGGCCCGTCCACCGCCCAGGGCATGCAGGATCTCTTCTCCCAGCAGGCCGACAACGTCACCATCACCCAGCTCCGGCAGACCGCCTGGGCGACCAACGCGGGCACCTTCAATCTCACCGGCCTGAGCATGAAGGTCTCCAAGGGCAAGAAGGAATGCTACTGATATGGCGGCCGCCACCCACCGGGACTCCAGGAGCCTGACGGACAGTGACACCCGTCCCGGGGCGTGGCGCCGATGGCGACGCTGGCGGAAGGGCCGTCCGTTCTGGGGCGGCCTGGCTGCCGTCATCGCCGGGGCGGAGATCTGTGCCATCCCGCTGGCGCCGCTGAAGATCATGCTTCAGCAGGGCATCGCCGGTATCCCGTCCGTGCTGATGGGGCTGGTGATGATCCTGATGGGGCTCTCGGCGTGGTTCGCGCCGCACTACCGGGGCCTCGCGGGCATCCTCACCGTCCTGTGCGCGGTGGCCTCGCTGGTGATGTCCAATCTCGGCGGCTTTCTGATCGGCACAGTCATCGGCATCCTCGGCGGCGCGATGATCTTCGCCTGGCAGCCGGTCCCGGCACCCGAGCCCGCGGCGGCCGCCGGTTCCGCCGACGCCCCACCCGGTGAGCCGGACACCGCCACGCCCGCGCCCGCACCCTCGCCCGCCGTCACCGAGCAGTAACGAGCGGCCCGCCACGGCTCGTCCACGGCTCGGGCCGGCGCCCGCGCCCCGCGCGTACGCGTACCACCCGCTCGGCCGACGGCCGTTCGTCCGCGCACCCCGCGCCGTACGCGTACCGCCGCGCCCCTGAAACGTACGTACACGGACCGGCCCGCGCGCGTCCGGCCGGCTGGCCGCCTGCCTGTCTTTCGGCCTGCCCCTCTGCCGGCCCCGCCCACCACGGCGCACGCCCCGCAGCGCGTGCCGAGGACCGCAGCCGCACCACCGGCACCACCCACAGCCGCACCACCCGCACACGCACCACCGCACTCACACCACACGCACCCGTATCGCCCCAGAAGGAGACCCGAAATGACCCAGCCAACCACGGTGACCGGTAAGGCACAGCGGACGTACTCCGCACGCCATCCGCGCGCTCGTGCGCTGTTCGCCGCCGGCACGGGAATCATCGCGGCCGCCGGGCTGTCGATGGCGGTGACCGGTTCGGCGGCGGCGCAGCCCGCCGGAGCGCAAGCCGGGACGGCGTCCGTCGCCGCGGCGTCCACGACCGTGACCCCGGCCGGCCACAGCTTCGCCGCCGCCCTCAGCGGCAAGGCCACCTTCAAGGCCGGTTCGGTGACCGTCACCTGCGCCGTGTCCAGCGCCACCGGGCAGGTCCCGGCCGCGCCCGGCAACCAGAACGCGTCCGGCCCGGTCAACAGCACCAGTTCCGCGGCGACCTACAGCTCCTGCACCACGAGCCTGCCCGGCGTCACCGCGACCGTCAGCACCTCGGGCGACTGGGGTGTCTCGATGCAGAACGGGTCGCCGGTGACCGCCGGACTGACCATCCCCACCGGCGGGTTCGTCCTCCAGACCAGCGGGCTGGCGAGTTGCACGGTGACCGCCGCCCCCACCGGGGCGGCGACGGTGAGCGGCACCTGGACCAACGGCGCACCGTCCACCCTCGCCTTCGCCAATGCGTCGGTGCCGGTCACGGTGGAGGGCGGTTTCGGCTGTCCGACCAGCGCGACCACCTCCCTCTTCAACGCCACCTACCAGGTCACCGACGCCACCGACCCGTCGTCACAGATCACCGTCACCGGCTGAGCGGGCGTGGCAGCCGTTGGCCTCCACGCCCGCTCACCACGCCACACTCAGCGCGCGGTGAGGCCAACGGCCGCCACGGTCACCAGCATCACCACGGCGACCGTCCCCATCAGGAACCCCGTGACCAGGCGCCGGCGCAGCACCCGGTAGACGCCTTCGTACTCGGCCCGCAGGGCGGTGCTGCGCGTCGCGATGCGCTCAAGATAGGCCCGCGACACATCCCTGTGGTCCTGGCGGTAGCAGAGTTCCACTTCCCTGCGCTGGGAGTCGGTGAGCCAGGGCAGGCCCGCGCAGAAGGCGTCCGCGCGGGTGCGTGCCCGGTCCTTCTCCGCCTCCCAGAGCAGAAATCCCTCAATCTCGTTGATGGCCGCTCCGGTACTCATATCGCTGCTCATACGAGGGCGCCTTTCTCGTCTCCGGGCTCCAGTTCCTGCGATCCGATCTCGGGGTGGTGCAGGTCGAACGCCGGGGATTCGGAACGAATACGCGGCAGCGTGCGGAAGTTGTGCCGCGGGGGCGGGCAGGACGTCGCCCACTCCAGCGAACGGCCGTAGCCCCACGGGTCGTCGACCTCGACCTTCTTGCCGTACTTCGCGGTCTTCCAGATGTTGTAGAAGAACGGCAGGATCGACAGGCCCAGCAGGAACGAGAAGATCGTCGACACGGTGTTCAGCGCGGTGAATCCGTCGGCCGCCAGATAGTCGGGGATACGGCGCACCATGCCTTCGGCGCCGAGCCAGTGCTGGACGAGGAAGGTGCCGTGGAAGCCCACGAACAGCGTCCAGAACGTGATCTTGCCGAGCCGCTCGTCCAGCATCTTGCCGGTGAACTTCGGCCACCAGAAGTGGAATCCGGAGAACATCGCGAAGACGACCGTGCCGAAGATGACGTAGTGGAAGTGCGCCACCACGAAGTACGAGTCCGAGACGTGGAAGTCCATCGGCGGCGACGCCAGGATCACACCGGTCAGACCACCGAACGTGAAGGTGATCAGGAAGCCGACCGCCCACAGCATCGGCGTCTCGAAGGACAGTGAGCCCTTCCACATCGTGCCGATCCAGTTGAAGAACTTCACCCCCGTCGGCACCGCGATCAGGAACGTCATGAAGGAGAAGAACGGCAACAGCACGCCGCCCGTCACATACATGTGGTGCGCCCAGACCGTGACGGAAAGACCCGCGATCGAAATCGTCGCCGCGATCAGACCGATGTAACCGAACATCGGCTTCCGGGAGAACACCGGAATGACCTCGGAAATGATGCCGAAGAACGGCAGCGCGATGATGTACACCTCCGGATGCCCGAAGAACCAGAAGAGGTGCTGCCAGAGCAGCGCCCCGCCATTGGCCGCGTCGAAGACATGCGCACCGAATTTACGGTCCGCCTCCAGGGCGAACAGCGCGGCGGCCAGCACCGGGAAGGCCAGCAGGACCAGCACACCGGTCAGCAGCACATTCCACGTGAAGATCGGCATCCGGAACATCGTCATGCCGGGGGCACGCATGCAGATGATCGTGGTGATGAAGTTGACCGAACCGAGAATCGTGCCGAAGCCCGAGAAGGCCAGACCCATGATCCACATATCGCCGCCTATTCCAGGCGAATGCACGGCGTCGGAGAGCGGCGCATAGGCGAACCAGCCGAAATCGGCGGCGCCCTGGGGGGTGAGGAAGCCGGCCACCGCGATCAGCGAGCCGAAGAGGTAGAGCCAGTAGGCGAACATGTTCAGCCGCGGGAACGCCACGTCCGGCGCGCCGATCTGGAGCGGCATGATCCAGTTCGCGAATCCGGCGAACAGCGGCGTCGCGAACATCAGCAGCATGATCGTGCCGTGCATCGTGAACGCCTGGTTGAACTGCTCGTTCGACATGATCTGGTGGCCGGGCCGGGCCAGTTCGGCGCGCATCAGGAGCGCCATCAGCCCGCCGACGCAGAAGAACGCGAACGCGGTGACCAGATACATCGTGCCGATGGTCTTGTGGTCGGTGGTCGTGAGCCACTTCACCGCCGACGAGCCCCGCCGGGAGCCCCCGGGGGACCCGGCAGCAGCGGGGTGCGGGGAGGCGGTGGACGGTTCGGCCGACGGCTCGGACGGCTTCGGCGACTTGGGGTCCTTGGACAACTTCATGCCCGGTAGGTGTCCGGGGCCCCGGAAATCTTCACAGGTCCCGGGTGTGAAGATTCGGACCATGCCGGACACCAATGATTCATGAGCACGGACGACGCCTTCGCCGATGCCTATCGCGCGCACTACTGGGCGGTCAGCCGCTTCGTCGCACGACGGCTGGACGGGCAGGCACACGACGTCGAGGAAGTGGTCGCGGAGGTCTTCTCCATAGCCTGGCGGCGCCGCGCCGAACTGCCCGACTCCCCCCTGCCCTGGCTGTACGGGGTGGCCCGGAACTGCCTGGCCAACACGGTGCGCGGGCTCGGCCGCTACCGGCGGCTGCTGAACCGGCTGGGCCATCATGAGACCACCCGCAGCCGGCAGACGGTACCGAGCCCGGACGCCGACCGGCCGGGCGACTGGGTGCACGAGGCACTGGCCCGTCTCTCCCCCACCGACCGGGAAGTCCTGCGGCTGACGGCCTGGGAGGAGCTGACGCTGGACGAACTGGCCGTGACGCTGGGGTGCAGCCAGAGCGCGGCGGCCATGCGGCTGCACCGGGCCCGTGGCCGCCTCCGTACCCAGATCGACCGGATGCAGACGACCGTGACCGTACCCGCACGAGCAGGAGGCCGCCGTAGTGACCGATGAACTGGACCTGCTGCGCGCGGCCAACCCCGTACCGGCCGACGACGGTCCGTGGCGGGACCGCCCGCTGGACGCCCGCGCCGAACACGCCCTCACCCGCCTGCTGCACAGCAGGCGCACACAGCGGGCCCGGCGCCGCCTCGTCGTGCGCGCCGAAGCCGCGGTACTGGCGCTCGTCGCCGTGCTCGCCTTCACCCTCTCCGGCGCCGCGACCGGCCCCGCGGTCGCCGCGCCCGCACCGCTCACCCCGCGCAGCGACGCTCCCGCGGTATCGCTGGACACCCTCGCGCGACGGGCCGAGGCGCGCGCCCGCACGGCCGGTCCCCAGGCCGGGCCGCGGCGGGGCAGCCACCTCCAGACCTGGTACATGACCATGGCGACGGGCCCCGGTGCCGCGCCGCCGGTCACCGTGCCCGAGGAGCGCCTCACTCGCTGGAACCCCGACGGCAGCGGCTGGGAACTGGTCGTGGCCACCGACCCGCGGCACCCCGGCCGCCCGGTGATCCACGATTCCGGCGGCCACTGGAGCACCGTCAACGACGGCAGGATCCTGCACCGCAAGACCTACCCGGCGGGTTCGGAGGCCCGGCACGGCGGCCTGTCCTCCCGTACGAAGCCGCCGGCCGACCCCGTCGCGCTGCGCGCACACCTCGCGACGCTCTACGGAGGCGCCGACCGGCAGACACCGCAGCTCCTCCTGGCGCTCTCCTCACTCCTCCAGGAGTGGACCCCGGGGCCACGTGAAACCGCCGCCATCGTCCGGATGCTCGCCGACGCGGACGGCCTGCGCCCGGTCGGCACCGTCACCGACCGGCTCGGCCGGCCGGGCCAGGCGTACGTCTACAACGGCCCCGACGGCCCCATGGACGCCACCCGCCAGATGGTGATCCTCGACGCGGCCACCGGCCGGCTCCTGGGCAGCGAGGTCACCTTCACCAAGGACCTCCCCGACTTCCGGATCACGTCGGGCGAGGTGCTGTCGTACGAGGCGTGGATGCCGTGAGTGAGGCCGTACGCGAGGTGGCGCGAGAGACCGTACGGCCGGTCCCGGCGGTGCCTTCGCCGCCGGGACCGGCCGCAGGTCAGTGGCCCAGTCGGCGCAGCGCCTGCGCCGGATAGCGCTCCCCGGCCACCGCCGCGCCCGGCACCGCCGCCCGCAGCCGGCCGGTCTGCGCGGCCGTCAGTGCCAGTTCGACCGCCGCGGCGTTCTCCTCGGCGTACCGCACCCGTTTCGTCCCCGGGATCGGCACGATGTCGTCCCCCTGGGCCAGCAGCCAGCCGAGCGCCGCCTGCGCGGGCGTGCAGCCGATGTCCGCGGCGATGCGGTGCACCTCGCGTACCAGCGTGAGGTTGCGCTCGATGTTGTCGGACGAGAAACGCGGCCAGCGCCGACGGTTGTCCGCCTCGGTGAGCTCGTCCCAGGAGGCCGGCGCCCCGGCGAGCATGCCGCGGCCGAGCGGGGAGTACGCCACGACGGAGATCCCCAGCTCCCGGCAGGTGGCGAGCATCTCGCCCTCCACCACCTCCCTGGTGAACAGCGAGTACTCCAGCTGCACCGCACTGATGGGGTGCACGGCGTGCGCCGCCCGCAGCGTCGCGGGGCTCACCTCGGAGAGGCCGAGATGCCCGACCTTGCCCGCCGCCACCAGGTCCGCCATCGCACCGACGGTGTCCTCGACGGGGGTGCCGGGGTCGCGGCGGTGGGCGTAGTAGAGATCGATGCGCTCGACACCGAGCCGCCGCAGGGAGGCGTCGCAGGCGACCGGTACATACTCCGGTGACGTGTCGACCTCGCCCACGCGCCCCGAGGCGGCGTCGTGCCGCAGGCCGAACTTCGTCGCCAGGAAGACATCGGCCCGGCGCCCCCGGTCACGCAGCCAGCCGCCGAGGAGTTCCTCGTTGGCGCCGCGCCCGTAGGCGTCCGCCGTGTCGAGAAAGGTGACGCCCAGCGCGGCGGCGCGGTCGAGGGTGCGCCGCGCCTCGTCCGCGTCGGCGGGCCCGTACGCGACCGACATCCCCATACAGCCGAGGCCGATCGCGGACACCTCCGCCGAACCGGCGCGTCCGAGCCGCCGCGTCCTCACCGGCCACCGCCCTCGCTGCCGCGGACACCGGGCCTGCGCCGGCGGACACCGACCGGTTCAGCTGTGCTCCCCATGACCTTCCTTCCCCACATGCTCCGTACAGCGACAGCGACAGCGACAGAGCTGTGAAAGAGACAGAACGCTGACGTGGAGGTGAGCGTAACGGAGCGAACGCGCCCCGGATTTGAGCGGATTGGCGATTGCACGACAGGTAGCGACACGCAGCGACAGCTTCTGTACTCGCCGGCGCGGCGGGCGGGAGCTCGTACGGTTCGGTCCCTGCCGCGGACGGTGGGGAGCGACGCCCATGAGCGGGGGCGTGGGGCCGGGGCACGGGCGGTGTCCGAGTGGCGGGGCGGGCCGGGGTGCCCGATCCTTGAGGAACGCGACGATCCATCGGCGCGGCGGTGCAGTGGACCGCCGCGCCGTTTTCCGTGCCGTTTCCGTGCTGGCTTCCGTGCCGTTCTTCGTGCCGTTTCCGTGCTGGCTTCCGTGCCGCTTTCCGTGTCGTCCTCCGTACCGCTTTCCGTACCGTCCTCCGTGCTGATTTCCCTGCCGACGGCCGTGCTCAGCCGTCGGCAGCGGCGCCGCCGGGCAACCGCACGAAGGCGTGTGCGGCCGGTCACAGCGGGGCACGGTTGCGGGCCGCCACCGCGATAAGGGTCACAGGCGCGAGTTCCGCGGAAACCCTTGCGAAGGGACGTTTGCCCTGTAAGGAGCGGGCATACGGATGATTGCGCGGTCAGCCGGATACTGTCCGTGATGAACCGGTCTGCCCCTATGGTCGTCCTTTGCCCCGCCGCGCCATGGCGGGCAACGTCATGCAGTCGTCCAAGAGAGCGCAGGCGAGCGAACACGTGCCGACGAAGTCCCCTGTCGCACCCGGGCCCCGTACCCACGGTGGCAGCCGTACCGAGAACACCGCACCCGGCCTGGAGGAGCGGACGTCCGGCGAGGTCACCGTCGTCGATCCCGCGATGGTCAAGCGCGCGGTGTCGGCGGCCGCCCTCGGCAATGCGATGGAGTGGTTCGACTTCGGCGTCTACAGCTACATCGCGGTCACCCTCGGACATGTCTTCTTCCCGTCCGGAAACCCGACCGCGCAGTTGCTGTCGACGTTCGGAGCGTTCGCGGCGGCCTTCCTCGTACGTCCCCTCGGCGGCATGTTCTTCGGGCCGCTCGGCGACCGGATCGGCCGGCAGAAGGTCCTTGCGATCACCATGATCATGATGGCGGCGGGCACCTTCGCCATCGGCCTGATCCCGTCCTACGCCTCGATCGGTGTCGGGGCGCCCATCCTGCTGCTGGCCGCCCGGCTGGTGCAGGGCTTCTCCACGGGCGGTGAGTACGGCGGCGCCTCCACCTTCATCGCCGAGTACGCGCCCGACAAGAAGCGCGGATTCCTCGGCAGCTGGCTGGAGTTCGGCACGCTGGCCGGTTATGTCGGCGGCGCCGGCCTGGTCACCCTGATGACCGCGCTGCTCTCCACCGACGCCCTGAACTCCTGGGGCTGGCGCATCCCGTTCCTGATCGCCGGGCCGATGGGCATCATCGGCCTCTATCTGCGGCTGCGGCTCGAAGAGACCCCGGCGTTCGCGCGGTTGGAGCAGGAGGCGCGGACGAAGGAGAAGGAGCGCCGGGAGGCCGAGCGGCGGATCGGTATCCGCGAGATGATCTTCGGCCAGTGGCGGGCGATGCTGCTGTGCGTCGGGCTGGTGCTGGTCTTCAACGTCACCGACTACATGCTGCTGTCGTACATGCCGAGCTATCTGACCTCGGAGCTGAAGTACGACGCGACACACGGGCTGCTGGTCGTGCTCGCGGTGATGGTCCTGATGATGTGCGTCCAGCCGTTCATGGGGCGGCTGACCGACCGCGTCGGGCGCCGCCCGGTGATCGCGGCGGGCTGCGCCGGCTTCCTGCTGCTGTCCGTACCCGCGCTGCTGCTGATCCGGCAGGGGTCGCTCTTCGCCATCGGACTGGGCATGGCCGCGCTGGGCCTGCTGCTGGTCTGCTTCACCGCCTCGATGCCGTCCGCGCTGCCCGCGCTCTTCCCGACGAAGGTGCGCTACGGCTCGCTGTCGATCGGCTTCAACATCTCGGTCTCGCTCTTCGGCGGTACGACGCCGCTGGTGGTCACGGCGCTGATCGGGGCGACCGGCAACCGGATGATGCCCGCGTACTACATGATGGCCGCGGCCGTCATCGGCGGTATCGCCGTCCTGCTGATGTCCGAGAGCGCCCGCAAACCGCTGCCGGGATCGCCGCCGGCCGTCGAGACGGAGGCGGAGGCCCGCGAGCTCATCCGCGCGTCACGCGGCGCCACCGGGGCCGGACCGGTGGCCTGAGGGCGGTGGGCCGCCGGGTGGTGGGCCGTATCCCCTGTGCTGGCCAGTTGGCCTCGACGAACTCGCGCGAACTGGTGCGCGCTCACCCGAGAGAGCCGATTTCCGCCGCGATGAGCGCGCGGGCACCGTGGACGGTCAACTCCGCGAGGTCGGCAGCGGAACAGAAGCATTCGCCGCTTTCCAGCGGTGAATGAGTTCGCCCTTCACCGCCTCCAGCGCGGAGTCAAAATCCTGGCGTAGCGGTGCGGGCAAGTAGACGTACGTGTCATTCGCCAGATCCAGCCTGATCCGGTACGTGGAACCACGGTGGCCTCTGCCGTAGTTGACGTTGGTGTCGTCATCGACATAGATGCTTTTGATCTCGCGCCAGGGGATGAAGCGCCGCCGTAGCAGCGTCCTGGTCCGGATGCCTTCGGCGCTGACGTATGTCCGCCCGGAGGTGCAGTGGTAGGCCACGAGCGAGACGGGCAGCATGACCAGCCCCCCGGTGCAGAGAAAGGTCCACTGCCTGGCCGCGCTACTGCGTGGCTCCCCCATGCCGTGGAGGTATTCATCCCAGCCGAGGCCGAAGAACAGGAAACACGTCGGGAGTATCCCCCCGATGACAACGAAGGCCACGGCGCCCCATTGCCACGCGCGGGATGTGGCACGGTATTCGATCATTTGCACGCTTTCACCTTATGCTCCGGCCGGATTGCGCCGGAGGGGCGAGGCCGGCTACCTGAGCACCCGCGCCGCGAAGCGCGTCATTCGTGGCAGTGATGTGCGCGGAATTCGGGTCCGGCCCTTGTCGCGCGAGACGCGCGATCGAGATCAGGACGCCGGTCCGGCATCCGTTTCGCCCATACGGCACGATGGTCGTCATGAGCATCGTGAAGATCAACGCACTGACCGTCCCCGCCGAGCAGCGGGAGGTCCTGGAGAAGCGCTTCGGGGCGCGCGCCGGATCGGTGGACAGCTCCGACGGCTTCGAGTGGTTCGAACTGCTGCGGCCCGTCGAGGGCACCGACCAGTACCTGGTCTACACCCGCTGGCGCGACGAGGAGTCCTTCCAGGCGTGGATGGAGGGCCCGATGAAGGCCGCCCACCAGGGTGGTGCCGAGGGCGGTGAGCGTCCCAAACCCGCCGCGTCCGGCTCCACGCTGTGGTCGTTCGAGGTCGTGCAGCAGGCGGGCCCCAAGCAGGGCTGAGCACCTCACGACGGGCCGGGGCGGCAGGGTTTCCTGCCGCCCCGGCCCGCTGTGTGCCCGGCGATCCGGTACGGCGCTACGCGTTCTTCCGCTACCCGCCCAAGGTCCGGACGGCCAGGCACACGAGGGGCGTGCAGCCACGTCGCCCGCGAGGAAGTGATCTCGCAGCGGGTGCCGCGGCCGGTCGCCGAAATCCGCTTGCCCGCGGCGCCTCGCCCCCGCCCACAATGTCGCCATGAATGTCGCCGCCGCCCTCCCTCCCCCCTGGACCGTCGCCGCCGAGCCGTTCGACTCGCCGGAGGCGTGGGACCTGCTGCGCGAGTACTACACCGAGGTCGCCGACCGTTACTACGAGCTGTACGAGGGGCGGCGCTCGACCGCGGCGGAGATCGAACAGGGCGTGGCGGAGTATCCGAGCGGCCACCTGGCACCGCCCCATGGCGTGCTGCTGGTGGCCCGGTACGGCGGGGTGGCGGCCGGGTGCGCGGGGGTGCGGCTGCTGGACGCGCGGACCGCGGAGCTCAAGCAGGTGTTCCTGCGGGCCGCCAGGCGTGGACTCGGCGGCGCGGGCGGGCTGTTGAGCGCCGCCGAGACGGCCGCGGCCGGGATGGGCGCCGACCGGATCCGGCTGGACACCCGGCTGGATCTGGTGGAGGCCGTCGCGCTGTACCGGCGGCACGGCTACCAGGAGATCGCTCCGTACCACGACGACGACCCGTACGCGGAGATCTTCTTCGAGAAGCGGATCGCGCGGGAGAACGGGAGCGAGCGCGGGACGGAGACCTCGGTGCAGACCGGATCGGGGACCGGGCAGGAGACGTTCGGCGGGGAGCGGCGGCGGGGGTAGCCGCCTCACCTCACTTCGCGGGATCCGGGCGGGTTCGGCGCGCGGGGCGCGGGGCGGCGGGCGTCCCCGTCGTGCGGTTCCTCCTCGTCCGAGCCGCACAGCTCCGCCGACAGTTCCTGGACGAGTTCGGTCAGGTCCGTGGGCCGCTCCTCGGTCCACCAGTCGCCCAGCATGGCCGCCAGCGACTCCTGGCGGGCGAGCGAGAGTCGCGCCGCCGTCTCCCGGCCGCTGTCGGTGAGCACCAGCGGCAGCCCTTCCCGTACGGCGAGGCCGCGTTCCTCTATCTGGCGGACGCCCTCGGATATCACGCCGAGCGGCACGATGGTGCGCTCGGCGAGCAGCCCCGGTTCCACCGAGCCGTAGCGGTGGATGCGCAGCAGCAGCCAGCTCGCGGCCGGTCTGAGGTCCAGACCGGCCCGTTCGGTGATCTTCTCGTAGATGTGTTTGCGGCCCTCCAGGCTGCCGAGTCGCGACAGCGCGCGGGCGCATTCGTCGCGGGAGGAGCGTTCGACGGGGTTGGAGGAGAGCACTTCGGTGGTGTCGGGCGTGGTGACGCTGCCGCGCAGTGGTTCCTCCCTGAGGAACCAGGCCAGCGCGAAGGCCACGAGGACGACCGGGACCGCGTAGAGGAAGACATCGGTGATCGAGGTGGAGTAGGCGTTGAGCACGCCGGCCGCCGGTCCGGGCGGGAGCTGCCCGACGAGCCGCGGATCCTCGGCGATCCTCGACGGGGTGATGCCGGGCGGCAGCGGCTGCCCCACCAGGGCGTCCGCGATCCGGGGACCGAGCTTGCCGGCGAAGATCGTGCCGAAGATGGAGACGCCGAACGAGGCGCCGATGGAGCGGAAGAACGTCGCACCGGAGGTGGCCACGCCCAGGTCCTGGTAGCTGACGGCGTTCTGCACGATGAGCACCAGGACCTGCATGACCAGGCCGAGCCCGAAGCCGAAGACGAAGAAATAGATGCTCATCACGCCCACGCCGCTGGCCGGTTCGAGCTGGTGCAGCAGGAGCAGACCGATGACCGTGACGGCGGTGCCCGCGATCGGGAAGATCTTGTAGCGGCCGGTACGGCTGACGATCTGGCCGGAGCCGGTGGAGGCGATCAGCAGGCCGAGCACCATCGGCAGCATGTGCACACCGGAGAGCGTCGGCGAGATCCGCTGGACGACCTGGAGGAACGTCGGCAGATACGTCATCGAGCCGAACATCGCGAAGCCGATGACGAAGCCGATGACGGCGGTGAGCGAGAAGGTGCGGAGCCTGAAGAGGCGCAGTGGCAGTACGGGTTCCGCGGCCCGGCGCTCGACCAGGATGAACGCGCCGAGCAGGACGAGGCCCAGGATGCCGAGCCCCACGATCTGCCAGGAGCCCCAGGGGTAGGTGACCCCGCCGAGCGAGGTCATCAGGACCAGGGCCGCGGCGACGGCGGCGATCAGGACCGTGCCGAGGTAGTCGATCCGGTGCGGGGTGCGGTGCACCGGTATGTGCAGCACGGCGGCGATGACGACGAGGGCGACGGCGCCGATGGGGACGTTGATGTAGAAGACCCAGCGCCAGCTGAGCTGGTCCACGAACAGGCCGCCCAGGAGCGGCCCGAGGACGCTCGTAGCGCCGAAGACCGCGCCGAAGAGGCCCTGGTACTTACCGCGTTCCCGGGGCGGCACGATGTCGCCGACGATCGCCATCGACAGCACGATCAGGCCACCGCCGCCCAGGCCCTGGAGCGCCCGGAACCCGATCAGTTCCGGCATGCTCCGCGCGATACCGCACAGTACCGAGCCGATCAGGAAGATCACGATGGCGGTCTGGAAGAGCTTCTTGCGGCCGTACTGGTCACCGAGCTTGCCCCACAGCGGAGTCGCGGCCGTCGAGGCCAGGAGGTAGGCGGTGACGACCCAGGAGAGGTGGTCGAGGCCGCCGAGATCGCTGACGATCGTGGGCAGCGCGGTGGCGACGATGGTCTGGTCGAGCGCCGCGATGAGCAAGCCGAGCAGCAGCGCGCCGATCGCGACGAGGACGGTCCGCCGGGACCGGCCCTCACCGGGGACGGCCGGAGCGCCGATGTCCTGCGCCATGTGCGTCTCCCTCTCTTCCGGGCGGCCGGACGCCGTGCCGGAGCACCGGCGGGTGCCGGCCCGCCCTTCGAGGTTTTCCTTCCATCCTGAATGTTTCCGCCGGAAACGGCCCGCCGAGAGGTGCCGCGCGCCCGCACCGCCCGCCGGACATCCGCGAGGCGGGGACGGTGCCGGACGTCCCGGAAGTGCCCGTGCGGGTGTCGCGGGGCGCCGGCCAGGCTCCTGGCGGCCGGGCGGGCCGCGCCGGGCGGCCCCGGTCGGGCGCCGCTCCCGGCCGCCGTGCCGCGTCACCCGTCCGCCGCCCGCCGAGCCCGGTCGTCGGCCGCCGAGCCCGGTCGTCGGCCGCCGAAACGTACCCAGTTGTCGGGACCCCTCACCTTTTTGTATCGTGTAGGAACAAAGTGGTTCCGCCCGTACTCCCTGACCGGCGGGCGGGGCCACTTGTTTCTTTTTGCTCGTCCCACGCCACTTTCTGCTCGTAGCGCCCAGGAGCCCGCCGATGACGGCCACCACCACGCTCACCGCCCGCGCACTACTGCTGGACATGGACAGCACGATCGTGAACTCCGAGGCCGTCGTCGAGCGCTGCTGGCGCCGCTGGGCGGACGAGCAGGGGCTGCCGGCGGACGAGGTCCTGCGGGTCGTCCACGGACGGCAGGGCTGGGCCACCATGGCCGCGCTGCTCCCCGACCGCCCGATGGAGCTCAACATGGCGGACAACCGCCTGATGCTGGAGCAGGAGACCTCCGACACGGACGGCGTGGTACCGGTCCCCGGCGCGCCCGCCTTCATGGACGCCATCGCCGCACTCCCGCACGCCCTGGTGACCTCCGCCGACATCGCCCTGTCCGACGCGCGGATGGCCGCGGCCGGGCTGGCCATGCCGTCCGTACGGATCACCGCGGAGAGCGTGAGCGCCAGCAAGCCCGACCCGGAGGGCTTCCTCAAGGGCGCCGCCGAGCTGGGCCACACCCCCGAGGACTGCATCGTCTTCGAGGACTCCGAGGCGGGCATCGCGGCCGGCCGGGCCGCGGGTATGCGCGTCGTCGGCGTCGGCGACCGCGCCGCGGAGTTCGCGCCCACCGCGCACGTACGCGACCTCACCCAGATCCGCGTCGAGGCACTGCCCGACGGCACCATCGCGCTGCACATCACCGCCTGAGGGGCGAGGTACGCCTGCCGGACCGGCGACCGCCCGTCAGCCGGCGATCGCCTCGTACAGGCTGAAGCCCGCCAGCACGATCATGACGCAGGCCGCGATCCTGGTGATCAGCTTGAGCGGTACGCGCCGCATCAGCGCGCGGCCGCCCAGGATGCCCAGGCCCGCCACGGCCCACAGGGCCAGGACGGCACCGACGCCGACGGAGAGCGGGTCGTCGTAACGGGCGGCGAGGTTCGCGGTCATGATCTGGGTCAGATCGCCGAACTCGGCTACCAGGATCATCGTGAAGCCCGCCCCGGAGACCTTCCAGAAGCTCTGGCCGGCGGGCTTCCTCACCTCTTCTTCGCCGTCGCCCTTCCTGAAGAGCAGGACGGCCGCACCGGCCAGGAAGAGCACCCCGACCACCGCCTGGACGAGCCGGTGCGGGAGCAGGGTCAGCACACTGCCCGCGGCGACGGCGAGCACGACATGGATCAGGAAGGCCGCGGCGACACCGGCGAAAACGTAGGACGCGCGGTAGCGGGTACCGAGCAGCAGACCGGCGAGGGCGGTCTTGTCGGGCAGCTCGGCCAGGAAGACGACGCCGAAGACGACGGCTGCGACGGCAATGCTGAACACGGGGGCTGGATACCTCGATCGATCGGGCCGCACCGAGGGACTGAAGGTTTCACTTCGGCACGGCAGCGTCGAACACTGCGGCCGAAGGTCTCGCCGGCCCGCACGCGTGAAACGCGGTCCCGAGCCTCCGGGCGCCGGCCGACCACGTACGCCTCAGCGCGTGGCACGCGCTCCACCGAAACGGTGGTCGGGCGACGGTCGGCATGATGTCGGCGGTCCGGCGAAGAGCTACTCCCCTTCTGCTGCCACCAAGGGTACGCGGTGGATCCGTCCGCGCGCGACCAGCTCCAATACCACGGCGCACGCCGCCGCCTGCACCACCAGCAGGGCGACGAGCACGAACAGCTGCACCGCACCGGCCTGTACGGGCGAGGCGCCGCCCAGCAGCATCCCGACGAACGCGCCGGGGAGGGTGACCAGCCCCACCGTCCGGGTCTGGTCGAGCCCCGGCAGCAGCGCGTCCGAGGCGGCCGGGCGGGCGACCTCCATCCGCGCCTCACGGTCCAGCAGTCCGAGCGCGAGACCCGCCTCCACCTCCCCGCGCCGGGCCTCCAGTTCGTCCAGTGAGCGCCGCCCGCCCAGCACGGTGGCGGTCAGCGCGCCGCCGATGAGGATGCCGACGACGGGGATGAGGCTGATGCCGCGCGGCGGGACGAGACCGGTCAGCAGCAGGGCACCGACGACCGGGACGACACCGACGGCGATCGGCACGGCGGTCCACCACCAGGTGTGGTTCCGGGTGATCCGGCGGCCCGCGGTACGTACCGCCACCGTGAACATCAGCGCGAGGAAACACAGCAGCCAGGGGAGCGCGCCGACGACCCAGCCGATGAGGTAGGAGACGGCGGCCAGCTGGGCGGCCGCGCGCAGTCCGGCGAGCGCGATGGCACGGGCATGGCCCAGCCGCGCCACGGCCGCGACGGCCACGGCGACGACCAGCAGGACGGCGAGGACGACTCCGAGGGTGGCGTTGACCGGCAGCAGCACTCACTCACTCTAAAGGGGGCGTGCGCGCGGGAGTGCCCCAACCGAAGTGCTCCGACACGCACATGGCACCACGTCAGCCCCTTGAACTGACGTGAGCATGTCGCCACTCTGTTACCTGGTGCCCATCCACCGGCAACCCCATATCGCCAGCATGGGTTCCCACCGCACGTCAACTTCCCCCCACTTCAAGGGAGTTTCGATGGCAAGGCTCTACGCGCGTCGAGTCCTGGTCGCCGCGGGATCGTCCGTGGCCCTGATCGGCACCCTGGTGCTGAACGGCCAGACCGCCCAGGCGGCGCCGCCCAGCCCGCCGTCCGCGGCCACCGCCCGGACCTACCTCGCCGAGATCACGGAGCAGCCCGAGGGCTCGGGCGACGGCTACAGCCGCGCCAAGTTCCCGCACTGGATCGACCAGGGGGACAACTGCAACACCCGCGAGGTGGTGCTCCAGCGCGACGGCACCGATGTGCAGACGGACGACGACTGCGCGGCGGTGAGCGGCACCTGGGTCTCGGCCTACGACGGCGCGACCTGGACGGAGGCTTCGAAGCTGGACATCGACCACGTCGTACCGCTCTCGGAGGCGTGGAAGTCCGGCGCCTCGAAGTGGACCACCGCGCACCGCCGGGAGTTCGCCAACGACCTGACGCACGCCCAGCTGATCGCCGTCACCAACAGCGTCAACCGGGCCAAGGGCGACAAGGACCCGGCGAAGTGGCTGCCGCCGAAGACCTCGTACCACTGCGAGTACGCCCGGATGTGGGTGTGGGTGAAGCATGTCTACGACCTGACCGCGGACTCCGCGGAGAAGGCGGCACTGAAGAAGATCCTCGACGCCTGCTGAGCGGCCGGCCCTCCCTTGAGGCCGCACCTCGGACGAACCGGCCCCGGGCGGGCCCGCCCCGCTCCCCGGCGATTCGATCCGGCGCGCCCGCCGGCCGGGACCACCCGGACGGCGGGCGACGGGCAGCGGGTACCACCGCGGACAGCGCTCTCTTCGGGTGGGCGACACAAAATGGCCAACAGTTGAACTTGCAAGTACAGATTAGGCTCACCTAACCTTGGGCTCCAGCGGTTCCCGTCCGCCCCAGAAACCGTAGGAGTCCCCGCATGCCCGCTCCTTTCACACCCGGCGCCCAGCTCACCGGGAAAGCCGCCCCGCACGCGCTCGCACTCTTCCGCATCGTCATCGGCCTGCTCTTCGCCTGCCACGGCGCGTCCTCGCTCTTCGGCGTCCTCGGCGGCGCCATGGGCAACGGCTCCACCGTCCCGACGGGCAGCTGGCCGGGCTGGTACGCCGCCGTCATCCAGCTCGCCGGCGGCATCCTCGTCATGTTCGGCCTCGGCACCCGGGCGGCGGCGTTCCTCAGCTCCGGGTCGATGGCGTACGCGTACTTTTCCAGCCACCAGGGCACAGCGCTGTGGCCGATCCAGAACGGCGGCGAGTTGTCCGTGATGTTCTGCTGGGCCTTCCTGCTGATCGTCTTCATCGGCCCCGGCACCTGGTCGCTGGACGGCCTCTTCTTCGGCGACCGGCAGCGCGAGCCGGAGCAGACCGCCGCCGACAGCCGCCAGCCGACGGCCGCCTGACACCCGGACGCGGACAGCCGCCCGGCATCCGGCGACGTCAGGGCCTCTCCACCGCCTCGTACATTCCCGGTCCTCTCCCCCACCCTCCTCCTCCCCTCACCCGCACGGCCCGTACGGCGCACTCGCCGTACGGGCCGTGCGGGCGTCTCCGCGGCGGCCTGCCGTCAGCGCTCGCCCACGTCACGGCGCTGTTCGAACGGCACCGTGAAGCAGGCGAGCCGGTCGCCCGCGGTGCCCGCCTCGCCGGGCCCCGTAGCGGTCCGGTGCTCGTGGATGACGACGGACCGCGCCTCGCCCTCCCGGAACCGCCAGTGATGCCGGGACAGCGCGGCGCCGTTTCCCTCGCCGTCCGTGGTGAAGTCCAGCCACACCTCGTTCTCCGCGTTGGCATAGGCCGGGTCGGTGGACGGCTGATGCGGATCCTTGCGGTCCTGGTAATGCGGCCCCGAGTCCGCGGGCTGCACACCGCACGGTTTCGTGTGCACATGCGCGCCGTAGGTGTGCCCCGGTCGCAGCCCGCCCACCTTCACCCCCACCAGCGTGGACCGCCCCGCGGCGAACTCGGAGACCGTGATCCGCGCCCCCGCGGGCACCAGATCCCGGTTGTACGTGACGGCGTCGGGCCGGACGAACGCGCCGGGCGGCGCGAAGCGGCCGCGTGCGAAGAACCAGAGCGACCGGCCGTCGTCGCTCCGCACGGCCGCGGGGGCGGCGTCCCCTGGCACGGTCCCCGCCGTGGGCACGGCCGCCACCGCGGGTACGGCCGTCATCGCTGTCACCGCCGCCATCGCCAGCGCGGTGGCGAACGTTCCCGCTGCCGGCCCCACTGTCCGCATCGCTGTCCGTCCTGCCACCATCGACCGTCCTCCGTCCCGGGCCGCCTCGCGCGGCGCCTCCGACCATGCCGCCCATACCGTTCCCGCTCGCCCGGCACACCGCACCGCGCAGACGGGTGACAAGCGACGGACGAAAGGTGACGGACCTGGTGCGGAAGGGGTGAGTGGGAGAGGCGAGGGTGAAGGGAAGAGGGGGACGGGGAGACCGGAGAAGGGCAGGCAGAGGGCGGGGAGGATACCTGGCCGCCAGGTGGTTCGGTGATCGCTCGGGGGCCGTGATGCGCACTACACCTGCCACCCCAGGACATACCGCCCACAAACCCCGGCGTACGCTGTATGGCTGTACAGCCGCCCCTGCCGCCCCAAGCGACGTCGCGGCGGGGTTCGGACCTGGAGTGGGACGTTGTGGGAAAACCTGGGGGCTCTTAGTAGCACTCCTTGGGTCTATGTAGTCGTCAGCGTCTCGATCGTTCTCGACGTATTCGTCCCGATCCTGCCGAGCGGCGTCCTCGTGATCACCGCGGCCACCGCGGCGGCCGGCACGGGTACGGCCGCCGGTGCGGTCGGTGCCGTGGGGGGCGTCGGCGCCGGCACGTCCGTACACGGCGGCGCCGATCTCGCGGAGATGTTCTCCCTGGTGCTGTGCGCCGCCACCGCCTCGGTGCTCGGCGACATGGTCGCCTACCGGCTGGCCTGGCGCGGCGGCGACCGCTTCGACCGGGCCATCGGCCGCTCCCGCCGCCTCACCGCGGCCCAGCAGCGCCTTGGCACGGCACTCACCCGAGGGGGCGGCGGCATCGTCGTACTGGCCCGCTTCGCACCCGCGGGGCGCTCGGTGGTCAGCCTGGGCGCCGGTGTCGCGCACCGTACGGTGCGCGAGTTCCTGCCGTGGTCCGCGCTGGCCGGCGTCACCTGGGCCGCCTACAGCGTGAGCCTCGGCTACTTCGGTGGCCAGTGGCTCGGCTCCTCCTGGGTGAGCACCGCTCTCTCGGTCTTCGCCCTCTTCGCCGCCGGCTCCGCGGCGGTCTTCCTGATGCGCCGCCCGGACCGCCACGCCGCCCACTGACCGCGCGGAGCCGCGGCAGGTCGTCGTGGCGCAGGGCCGCGGCAGGTTTTTCCGCCGTCTGCGGCACCCCTGCTGCCGGCAGTCGTCGCGTACGCCGTCGGTCGTCCGTACGTCGTCAGCCGTCAGCCGGAGAATCGCATGGCGGGTTGTCAGACCCCGATGCGACGATGCATGAGATGAACGAGATGAGCGACACCCCCGACCCGACCGATCCGAGCGAACAGCGCAAGCGGAGCGCCCCGGGCACGCCGGGCGACCTCGGCGGTCCGGTGGCCGGGATCGGCGCCTGGCAGCCCCGTCCCGAGGCGGCCGAGGACATCCCGGCCGTCCGCCGGGTCAATCTCGCCGCCTTCGGGTCGGCCGACGAGGCGGATCTCGTCGACGCGCTGCGCCAGGACCCGGCGGCCTGGCTGCCCGGACTGTCGTACGTCGCCACCGCGCCGGACGGCACCGTGGCCGCGCACGCCCTGCTGACGCGCTGCCGTATCGACGGCATACCCGCCGTCGCGCTCGCCCCGTGTGCGGTACTGCCCGAGTACCAGAAGCGGGGTGCGGGCGGTGCGGTGATCCGGGCGCTGCTGGCGGCGGCGCGGGCAGCCGGCGAACGGACCGCCGTCGTGCTCGGCCATCCGGCGTACTACCCGCGGTTCGGCTTCGAACCGGCCGCCCCCCGGTTCGGCATCCTGCCGCCGCAGCCCTGGCCGGACGAGGCGTTCCTGGCCCTGTCCCTGGACGGCTCGACGCCCCCGCGCGGCACGGTGCGCTACGCGGGAGCGTTCGGCATCGAGTGACGCGGGGGCGTCGAAAGGGCGTACGGGGTCGCCGCTCCTCAGCCTGCGGCGCTCCCGGCGCCCCGCTTGTCGCCGCCCGTCCCCGTGCCCTCGGGCACCACGGCGATCGGGCAGACCGCGTGCAGCAGGACGGCGTGTGCCACCGAGCCGAGGCGCGGGCCGACCGGCAGCCGGCGGCGGTGCCGCGCGACCACGACCAGATCGCTGGTCCTGGACGCCTCCACCAGCTGTCCGGCGGCGTCGGCGTTGCGCAGTTCGACCTCGACCTCGACCTCCGGATGCCGCGTGCGGTGCGGTGCGAGCTCGTCCGCCAGCTGCTTGCCGAGCGCGTCCTCGTACTCCTGCTGCGACGCCTCGTAGACCGCGACGTATTCGAAGGCGGGCGGCGTCAGCATCGGCCAGGAGTAGCCGGAGACGACCTTGAGCCGAGCGCCCCGGCGGCTCGCCTCGGCGAACGCGAAGCTGATCGCGCCGGGTTCGTCCGAGGTCGCGTCGACGCCGAGCGTGACCTGCCGGACGGCCGGGCGTACCGCCTCGCCGTCCGCACCGCGCTCGGTACCGCCGCGGTCCGGGCGCGGGACGACCACGACCGGGCAGCTGGACTGGGCGGCGCAGGCCATACCGTTGGAGCCGAGCAGCAGACTGGTGAAGCCGCCGCGGCCGCGTGAGCCCAGTACGAGCAGCTGCCCTTCGGCGCCGAGCGCGGGCAGCTGGGTGTCGCTCAGTCCGCTGAGGCTGCGGAACTCGGTCTCCGGCAGATCCACCGCCTCGGCCGCCAGCTTCGCCCGCAGTTCGTCCAGCACCGGATCGCCGGTCCCCGCCGCGGCCCGCGCCGACGTGACGTACGGCCAGACATGCACCACCTGCATCGGCGCGGACCGCAGCCGGGCGGCCTCCGCCGCCCAGTGCAACGCCCGCTCGCTGTCCGCGGACCCGTCCACTGCAACGATGACCGGAAGGTTGTCCATGTATGCCTCCATGCGACCAGCAGTGTGCGTTATTGATCAGCAATCTCCATCTTGCTCCCATCCGGGTGCGGAGACAAAGGACGAAAGTCCCACCCCGGTACGGAGTAGAGTCAACCGTCATCTCCCCGCCCCACCGTCCCACCGCGCCGCCGGGCCCGCCCGCGGCCGGGCCCGGCGTCCCGTCGTGGCGGCGACCGGGGGAAGGGTTCGAACCACTAACGCGAGGCACATTTCGGTGAATTCTCCGCCGGTCGTCGAATGGACCGAGGCCGACGAGGTCCGCTCCGCCCGTTGGCGTTCCGAGAGCGGCGCGCCGCCGCCCCGCCGGATCGTCATCGCGGACGACCGGATGAAGGCCGATGCCGCGTACAAGCTCGCCTGTGAGGGCACCGCACTGCTGTGGCGCGGCGATTTCCACAACGCGCGGCAGCTGATGACGGCGCTGGCCCGCCGCATCGACCGCCGCCCGCGCAAGGCGCCGCCCGCCGACCCGGCCCTGGCGTTCCACCAGCACCGCGCCGCGCAGAACCAGCGCGCACGCATCCTGGGCATGCTGCTCATCCCGCTCGACACGGCCCACGCCGTCCCGCTGCACCGCGCCCCCGACGTCCGGGCGGCCTGCGCCCAGGCGTACGGCCCGCCGGAGCCGGGCGCGGGTTCACCCGTCGCGGCCACCGCTTCCGTGGTCTCGCTGCGCGAACTGCTGGGCCTCATCGGCGCGTACGAATGGCGCAAGAAGGGTGTCGAGGTCCCGGCGCTCGGCGGCGACCGCATCCATCCGCACTACGGCGTCTTCTCACCGGCCCGCGGCGAATACGTGGACCTGGTGGCGCGGGCCCCGCTGCCGTCGCAGGACCTGGCGTTCGACATCGGCACCGGTACCGGTGTACTGGCCTCCGTACTGGCGCGGCGCGGCGTGCGGCGGATCGTCGCCACCGACCAGGACCCGCGCGCCCTGGCGTGCGCCCGCGAGAACACCGAACGGCTGGGCGTCGCCGGGCAGGTGGAGGTGGTCGAGGCCGACTTGTTCCCGGCCGGCCGCGCGCCCCTGGTCGTCTGCAATCCGCCCTGGGTACCGGCCAAGCCCACCTCCCCGGTGGAGCACGCGGTGTACGACCCGGGCAGCCGGATGCTGCGCGGCTTCCTGAACGGACTGGCAGACCATCTGTCACCGGGCGGCGAAGGCTGGCTGATCCTCTCCGACCTGGCCGAACACCTCGGGCTCCGGCCCCGCGCCGAACTCCTCGGCACCTTCGCCTCGGCCGGCCTCACCGTCCTCGACCGGCTCGATATCGCTCCCCGCCATCCACGCGCCCACGACATCTCCGACCCGCTCCACGCGGCCCGCGCGGCCGAGGTCACGTCTCTCTGGCGGCTGGGCCCGGCCGGCTGAACGGCTCTCCGCCGGACCGCTCCGCCGACGGGCCGCCGGCCAACAGGCCCGCGACGGAGAGCGCGCCCCATCCGACGGACACCGCCACGGCCTTCACCCGCCGGTCGCGGTGCGGCAGCGTCACACCGAGCAGCACCGCGTCGCCGAAGTCCGCCGCGATACGCAGATACGCGGCGGTGCGCAGGGCCGGTCCTTCGGGGGCCAGGACCATCGCGAGTCCGCTCGCCGCGTCGCGCCAGGCGAGCGGACGCAGCGCGGTCCGGGTCGCCCGCTCGGTCCGCCGCTCGTCGTTCACCAGGCCGGAAGGACGGGCCAGCAGGCCGGGCAGGGCGGCCACCGCCACTCCGTAGACCGCTGTCGCCGCCCCGACCGCACGCAAGAGACCGACGTTCATCCGCCATTCCGTCCTTCCTCCCGCCTTCCCCCTCTGCCACGCCTCGCGGTACACCGCACCGCCGCATGCCGCCTCGGCTCGCCGCCCGCCACGTGGGATCGCGGTGGAGCCACTCAACTCCTTTCCACACCAGCCCCCTTCCCAAACGACACTGTCGATGTCATCATGACATCATGAGTGTCGTTGAGGGGGATGGTGGCGCGGATCGCGGCAGCGGCCCGGCCCCCACCGAAGACCTCCTGTACGGCGTCATCCGACGCCTGTGGCCGCTGCACCGCACGATCGTGCGCGCGGTGGAACGCGAGCTCGTCGGCACGGGCATGACCGCCGGCGAACACGCCCTGCTGGACGCGTTGCGTAAGGAGGGCCCGCGCACGGTGCCGCAGTTGGCCCGCGCCCTGGGTCTCGACCGGCAGCCGGTGCAGCGCTGGGTGAACCATGCGGCGCAGCTCGGGCTGGTGGTGACGGCCCCGAATCCGGCGCACCGCCGTTCGTCCCTGATCGAGCTCACCATCGAGGGCGCCGAGGTGATGCGCGGCATCCAGGAGTTCGAGGCGGCGGAGCTGCGGCGCGGGCTGGCCGATCTGTCCGCCGACGACGTCACCACCGCACTGCGCGTACTCGACCGACTCGGCGAGGAATTCCGGCACCTCGCGGACGACTCGCGCGTTCCACCGGATGAACCCGGCGGGCCGGCCGGGTCAGAGCAGCCGACCGGGCCGGAAGGACCAGAGGGTCACGACCGCCCCGGCAGCAGTCGCCGAGGCCCCGCCGGCCCCGGTGACATGGAGAGAACCGAAAGACCCGGGGAGACCGAAGTCCCCGGGCGGCCCGTCGGCCGCCGTACCCCCCGGCAGTAGCCGGACCCCCGCCCCACCCTGCCCCCACCGCACCCGCCACACGAAGGACGGCACGGAGAATGACCAACGGAATCAGCGACTGGACCGAAATCGACAACGGCCTCGTGCCGATCGACGACGGGGAGCTGTTCTACGAGGTGGCCGGCGCGGGGCCCGCGGTGGTGCTGCTGCACGGCGGCATGCTCGACCAGCACATGTGGGACGAGCAGTTCTCCTGGCTCGTGAACTCCGGCCTCCGCGCGATCCGCTACGACGCCCGCGGCCACGGCCTCTCCTCCACCGTGTCCGGGGACTACGCCAACCACGACGACCTGTGCGCCCTGCTCGACGCACTCGACGTCCCGAGCGCCGTCCTCGTCGGGCTCTCGCACGGCGCCCGGGTCGCCCTCGACACCGCCCTGGCCCACCCGGACCGGGTGATGGCGCTCGCACTGGCCTCCCCCGGGATCAGTGGGCGCGCCTTCACCGACCCCTTCGTCCTGGAACACATCAAGGAACAGGTGGCGGCGATCGGCGAACCGGACGGCGCGGAGCGGTACATCGAGCACTTCCTGCGGATGTGGGTCGACGGACCGCACCGCGAACCGTCCGCCGTGCACCCCGGTATGCGCGAGCGCCTGCGCGCCTCGGCCGAGGCCAATGTCGAGGTGCACGCCGACGGCCTGGGCGCCGGAATTCCTCTTGAGATGGGGGCGTTCGACCGCCTCGGCGAGATCCGGGTGCCGACGGTCGTGTTCGACGGCGACCTCGACAGCACGGACATCTCCGCCAACGCCCACGCCATCACCCTCGCCGTCCCCGGCGCGCGACGGGTCCGCATACCGGGCACGGCCCATATGGTGAATCTGGAGAACACCGCGTTCTTCGACCAGGAACTGCACGCATTCCTGAGCTCGTTGCCCTACTGACGGGGCCGCCGCCCCGCCGCCTCACGAGCGCCCGGGTCACCATCCGCCCGGGTAGCCACGCCCTCGGTTGGGCGGCCGTTCAGGTGGCCGATCCCGCCGCCGCGCCCGTCGCCCGGTGCGGACCCCAGCGGTCCAGCGCCGCCGCCAGGTCGAGCGGGCGCGGCCGGGCCGGCTGGTCCGCGTCCGCGGCCGGCCAGTCCTCCCGGGGCACCCGCCACATCACCTCGAACTCGTTGCCGTCCGGGTCCTTGGCGTAGAGGGACTTGGAGACGCCGTGGTCGGAGGCGCCGACCAGGGCGCCGTGCGCGGTGAGCCGCACCTCGGTCGCGGTGAGTTCGGCGAGGGTGCCGACCTCCCAGGCCAGGTGGTAGAGCCCCACCCGGCCCGGTGCGGGGCCGGGCGCCTGCGCGCCCACCGCGAACAGACCCAGATCGTGATCGTTGAGCGAGCCGGGAGCGCTGAGGAAGGCGGCCCGTCCGGGGATCTCGACGTCCACCGAGAGCCCGAGGGTCTCGGTGTAGAAGGCGACGGACCGTGCCACCTCGCGGATGTAGAGCACCGCGTGGTTGAGACGTCGTACGGACATGGGGCTCTCCGATCTCCTGCGGTGGCGCCCCGGAGGGCGCCACCTCGCTTCCGTTCCTCCGGTACCGGCCCGGCCGCCGCGCGCGGACCGGTGGCACGCCCGCTGGTGCCGAGGTGCACTAGTTGCGGATCAGCAGCACGCCCCCGGCGATCACCACGGCCAGCACCAGCGCGGCCACGCCGTAGACGAGCCGGTGCGCGCGCAGGGCGGGCACGAAGCGGTCGACGGCGTAGCGGCCGGGGCCGGTCAGCGCCAGCGCGGCCGCACCGGCGGTCAGCAGCAGCTCGTACTCCACGCCCTCGGGGGCGAAGAAGCCACCGCCCCACTTCACGACGAGGGCGTTGATCATCGTGCCGACGACCGCAGCACCGGCGAGCGGCGTGAGCAGCCCGATCGCGAGGCCGAGCCCGCCGAGGGTCTCGCTCAGACCGGCGATGACGGCCATCGTCTTGCCCGACGGATAGCCGCTCATCGTGAAGAACTGCGCGGTTCCGTCCAGGCCACCGCCGCCGAACCAGCCGAACAGTTTCTGGGCGCCGTGCACCGCCATGGTCAGGCCGAGCACGAGCCGCAACAGGAACAGCCCGGTGTCGTAGCCGTGCGGCGATGCGGTGTGGTGCGTCGGCGCACCGGTGCGGGTGGGCTGGAGAGTGCTGAGGGGGGACGTCATAAGAAGCGCTCTTTCCCGTCTCGGGTCTGGGCCGGCAGGCCGGGTGAATTACTTGAAAGTTCAAGCCACGGCTTACGACGATACACAGTGCTTCAACCCTGAACAACCACGCGCGGGGCGAACCCGAGGAGTTCCCTCCGGTTCGCCCCGCATCAGCCCACGTCAGGGCGGGAACGGCCGCATCAGGCCAAATCGGCGCCGGCCGGTCGGCGATCCGGTCGGCGATCCGCCCCGGACGGCACCGGCCGGCGGTCCCTTGCCGTGGCGCGCTCCGTCACGCCGTCGGTCCGACCCCCGGCCACAGATCAAACGGACACCTCGCCGCAGGTCAAGGGCAAGGCCGTGGTCCCGGGGGCACCGGGGGCGCCGGGGGCGCCGGTACGGGCGAAGGTGATCCAGGTGGCGCGCAGCGCGCTGCCCAGCGCCTCGGCCTCGTCCCAGGGCGTGTCCCCGAGCATCGGGGATTCCCGCCAGGCCGCCCGGGAACCCAGGAGGAGCGGCAGCTCGACACAGTGGGTGGCGCCGAAGGGCGAACCGGCCGGCCGCCAGTCGAGGCGGTACGTGTGCACCCGGGCACCGGCCCGCACGAGCCGTTCCCCGAATTCGGCGAGCGGTACGGCGTACACGTGCCGGGTCAGCTCGGCCGTGTCCGTGTCGGTGCCGACGAACGCGGTCATGTCGTCGGCGTTCCAGCCGTACAGCACGTCCAGGCCGCGCACGTTCTCGTCGAAGGCCGCCCCCGGCGAGCCGGCGGGGCCGACGCCCTCGACAGGGGCGAACGGCGGTTCCACCGCGTCGGAGGACCGTTCCCGGTTGGCCACCGCGGTCTCCGCCTGGGCCGCCAGGATCGTGGCGAGACCGGCGGTACGCGGTTCGGCCGCGCGCCCCTCCCCGGTGCCCGCACCGGCGGCGAGCCGGTCGGCGAAGATCTGGCCGAGGGCGGCGGCGTCGGCGCGGGGCCGCAGTGCGAGCGCGAGCGGAGCGCTCTGGAGGATGGCGCGGTGGAACAGCCCCCGGGCCTCGGGCAGTTCCATCAGCAGCCGGATGGACACGCCTCCCGCGGACTGCCCGAAGACCGTGACGTTGCCGGGATCGCCCCCGTACGCGGCTATGTGCGCCCGCACCCAGCGGAGCGCTTCGAGCTGGTCGTACAGGCCGAGGTTTCCCTCACTGACCCCTTCGAGATACAGGTATCCGAGCGCGCCCAGACGGTAGTTGACGCTGACGACCACCACATCGCCCTGTGCGCTGAGCGCGCTTCCGTCGTACCAGTCCAGGAGGCCGGCGCCGCTGCTGAACCCACCGCCGTGGAACCAGACGAGCACCGGCCGGGCCCCGCCGTCGCGGGCCGGTGTGGTGATCGACAGATTCAGACAGTCCTCGCCCTGGGGGTGCTTGTCGCGGGCGGGGCCCATCACCGCTTCGAGCCTGGAGGGCGGTTGCGGACAGATCTCGCCGCTCGACGGGCGCGAGTCGTCGGCGGCCACCGGGCGGGGCCGGGCGAAGCGCTCCGCGGTGGCATAGCGGATCGGCCCGGTCCGGACCACCGCTGCGTCGGTGACGGTCATGCGTTACCTCCAAGGTCGGCAGGCCCCACTCCCGCGTGCGGGGACCCGCGGTCGGCGGGACCGGCGAGGCACGGCACGCCGGATGCGGCACGCGGGTGCCGCGGGTACACGCCGGCACCCCAGTGAATCTACGGCCCGGTCCCCGGGGCGACGACGCGGGCCGACGTATGTTCAAACGCGCAGATCAGACGTATGCATCAGAGGGTCAGGCGGGCGGCTCCGGTGCGCGGATCCGGCATACGGATCCGGCACGCCACTCGGACGCGCGGACCGGGCGTACGGGCCGGCCGCCCCGGCACCCCCGCGGCTCAGACCCCGGAGAGGGATTCCGCCCGGACCGCGGCCGTTTCGTCCGCACCTTCGGGTACCAGGCGGAACAGCGCGACGGCGCCGACGAGGCTGATGGCGCAGATCACCACGAGGTACCAGGTCACGCCGGTCGACGAACCGCCGGAATTCAGCAGCGCGGTGGAGATCATGGGAGCCAGCCCGCCACCGAGAATGGCGCCGCTCTGGAGAATCACCGAGGATCCCGAATACCGGACATGGGCGGGGAACGTGTCGGCGATGATGCCGCCCTGTACGCAGTGCGTCACCGGAATGATGAGGCCCATACCGAGCAGGGCCAGCACCGCGAGGGCGGAATTGCCGGTGTTGAGCAGCGGGAAGAAGGCCACGCACCACACCAGAATCGCGGCGGACCCGGCGATGAACATCGTGCGCCTGCCGTGCCGGTCGGCGAATTTCGTCCACAGCGGTATGGTCGCGAACCACAGCACGGCGGCCGCGGTCACACTCAGGATGAGGAACTGCTTGTCGTAGCCGAGCTGTTGGGTGCCGTAGGACAGGGCGAACACCATGAACACATAGGCGACGGCGGAGTTCGCGACCACGGCGAGCAGGGTGAGCGCCAGCCGGGGGAAGCCGACCTTGAGGGATTCCAGCAGCGGGAATCTGACCACGTTCTCCTGGGCGAGTACGCGGCTGAAGGACGGGGATTCGGTGACGCGGAGCCGGATCAGCAGACCCACCGCGACGAGGACGAAACTCAGCAGGAACGGAATGCGCCAGCCCCACGAGGTGAACGCGCCGTCGCCCAGGAGCGCGTTGGTGACCAGGAAGATGACGTTGGCCAGGACCAGCCCGGCGGGCGTGCCCATCTGCGGGAATCCCGCGTACAGATTCCGTTTGCCCGCCGGCGCGTGCTCCATCGACAGCAGCGTCGCCCCGGCACCCTCGCCGCCGAGACCGATGCCCTGGATGATCCGCAGGGTGACCAGCAGTACCGGCGCCCAGAATCCGATCGAGTCGTAGTTCGGAATGGCGCCGATGAGGGTGGACCCGATGCCCATCAGCACGAGGGAGACCACCAGGGTCGCCTTTCGCCCGATGCGGTCACCGAAGTGGCCGAAGACCAGGCCGCCGAGCGGGCGGGCGATGAAGCCGACGGCGAATGTGCTGAATGCCGCCAGGGTGCCGGCCGCGGGGCTCAGCGAGGGAAAGAACTGCTTGTTGAAGATCAGCGCGGCGGCCGTGCCGTAGAGAAAGAAGTCGTACCACTCAAGCGTGGTACCGGCGAGCGTCGCGACGGCGGTTCTGCCGGGCGTGGATCCGGCACCGCCCGGAGTTTCTTCGTGAGGTGAATTTTTCACGGGGTGACCTATCACTTGGGTGCCTGCGGGCATTCGCTCCACAGCGCCGCGACGACGGCCGGTATTCATACGTCCTCGGACGGAACCGGGCGTTCATATGTCGTTAACGGTGGATCCTGACCCCGTGAGACATCACACACCAATGCCGAATCCGGGCCCCGATATAGCGATCCGGGTATAGCGGAATTGCAGGCGGACCCGGTGACCGTTCCCGAGAGCAGGTATGCCCATACGGATATGGCTGCACACAGGAAGTGCATTTGTCCGGCATGGCGGCGCGGATCACAGTGGGAGCCATGACGGCAGAAACTGGGCGGTGGATCCGCAACTTCGTTGACGGAGTGTTCGTAGAACCCGATGAGGACCGTGGCTTCGACAAGGTCGATCCGGCCACCGGGCTGGTGTTCGCCCGGGTGCACGAGGCGGACAGTTCCCTCGTGGACCGCGCCGTGGCCGGGGCCCGGCGGGCCCTGGACGAGGGGTGGGCCAGGACGCCGGTGCGCGAGCGCGCCGCGCTGCTGCGCCGCGCCGCGGACCGCATCGAGGAACGCTTCGAGGAGTTCGTCGCCGCGGAGATCGCCGATACCGGCAAGCCGGTCACCCAGGCGCGGGAACTCGACGTCGCCCGCGCCGTCGCGAACTTCCGCAGCTTCGCCGACGTGGTCGCCGCCGCGGGGCAGGAATCGTTCCTCACCGACCTCGCGGGCGGCCGGCAGGCCCTCAACTACGCGGTGCGCAAACCGCTGGGCGTGGTCGCGGTCATCGTGCCGTGGAACCTGCCGCTCCTGCTGCTGACCTGGAAGGTCGCCCCGGCGCTGGCCTGCGGCAACGCGATCGTCGTCAAGCCCAGCGAGGAGACGCCCGCCACTGCCACCCTGCTGGCCGAGGTGCTGGCCGAGGTCGGGCTGCCCGCCGGTGCGTACAACGTCGTGCACGGATTCGGGGGCGACTCAGCGGGCGAGTACCTCACCTCCCATCCGGGGATCGACGGCGTGACCTTCACCGGGTCGTCGGCGACCGGCTCGCACGTCATGAAGACCGTCGCGCCCCGGGTCCGTCCGGTGTCGTTCGAGCTCGGCGGGAAGAACGCCGCCATCGTCTTCGACGACGTCGATCTCGACGAGGCGCTCACCGGGCTGACCAAGTCGGTCTTCACCAACACCGGTCAGGTGTGCCTGTGCACCGAGCGGGTCTACGTCCAGCGGTCGGTGTTCGCCGACATCGCCGACGGCCTCGCGGAGCGCGCCCGGCGCCTCCGGCTGGACCGCCCGACGGACGAGCGGACGACGACCGGCCCGCTGATCTCGCAGCAGCACCGGGACAAGGTGCTCGGCTACTTCGAGCTGGCCGAACAGGCCGGCGCGAAGGTGCTCACCGGCGGCGGCGTACCCCAGCTGGGGCCCGAACTGGCCGGCGGTTCGTGGATCGAGCCGACGCTGTGGACCGGGCTGACCAACGCCGACCGTGCCGTCCGCGAGGAGATCTTCGGCCCGGTGGCCGCGCTCATCCCCTTCGACACCGAGGCGGAGGCGATCGCCCTCGCCAACGACACCGACTACGGCCTCGCGGCCTCGGTATGGACCAACGACCTGCGCCGCGGACACCGCGTGGCGCAGGCGATGAACGTGGGCATGGCCTGGGTCAACACCTGGTTCCTGCGTGATCTGCGCTCCCCCTTCGGCGGGGTCGGGCTCTCCGGCATCGGCCGCGAGGGCGGCGCGTCCTCGCTGCACTTCTACACAGAGCCGACGAATGTGTGCGTACAGCTGTGACCGATGCACCTGATGTGACAGACGCGACCGGCCGCCCCGGCACCCACGCCGCGCGGATCGACGCCGCCGTGGCGCGGCTGACCACCGCCGCCGCCACCGGGGCACCGTGTGCACCGGTCCGGGAGTTCCTGGGCGGCACCGATATCGACGCCGCCTATGAGGTGCAGCGGCTGATCGCCGAGGCCAGGACCGCCACCGGAGCGCGGGTGGTGGGCGCCAAGATCGGGCTCACCGCCCCCGCCGTGCAGCAGCAGTTCGGCGTCTTCCAGCCGGACTTCGGGGTGCTCTTCGACGACCTGACGTTCGCCCACACCGAGCCGGTGCCGCTGCGCCGGTTCCTTCAGCCGCGCGCCGAGGGCGAGATCGCCTTCGTGCTCGGCCGCGACCTCGACCGGCCCGGCGCGAACGTCGCGGACGTGCTGCGGGCCACCGAGTTCGTGCTGCCCGCCATCGAGATCGTCGACTCCCGGATCGCGGACTGGGACCTGGCCATCACCGACACCGTCGCGGACAACGCCTCCAGCGGCGCGGTCGTCCTCGGCACCACTCCGTACCCGCTGACCGGGCGCGACCTCTCCCGGGTCGGTATGACGCTCCAACGGGACGGCGAGCCGGTCTCGTTCGGCGCCGGCCACGCCTGTCTCGGGTCGCCGGTCGTCGCCGTGGCCTGGCTGGCACGCGAACTGGTCCGGCGGGAGCGGCCGTTGCGGGCCGGCGACGTGGTCATGTCCGGGGCGCTCGGGCCGATGGTGCCGGTCACCGGACCGGGGCGGTTCCGGCTGGCACTGGACGGACTGGGCGAGGTCGAGGCAGTCATCGAGGAGGAAACCAAGTGAGCTCCACAGCATCCGGCACCATCCCGGTCGCCGTCATCGGCTCCGGCAACATCGGAACCGACCTGATGATCAAGGTGATGCGGCTGTCGAAGACGCTGCGCATGGGCGCGATGGCCGGGATCGACCCGGACTCCGACGGGCTCGCCCGCGCCGCCCGGCTGAAGATCGCCACCACCCACCGCGGCATCGACGGACTCGTCGGCCTGCCCGGGTTCGCCGATATCAAGGTGATCTTCGACGCGACCTCCGCCAAGGCCCATGTGCGCAACGCCGAGATCGCGCGGGAGCACGGGAAGCTGATGGTCGATCTGACCCCCGCGGCCCTGGGGCCGTTCGTGGTGCCGTCGGTCAACCTGGACGAGCACCTGGCCGCCCCTGACGTCAACATGGTGACGTGCGGCGGCCAGGCCACCATCCCCGTCGTCGCCGCGATCTCCCGGATCGCCCCGGTGGCGTACGGCGAGATCGTCGCCTCCATCTCCTCGAAGTCGGCCGGGCCGGGCACCCGGGCCAACATCGACGAGTTCACCGAGACCACCAGCGAGGCGATCCGCGTGGTCGGCGGCGCCTCGGTGGGCAAGGCCATCATCGTGCTCAACCCCGCCGAGCCCCCGATCGCCATGCGCGACACGGTGCTGTGCCTCGTGGAGGGCGCCCTGACGCCCGAAGACCGGGAGCGGATCGCGGCCTCCGTACGGCAGATGGCCGCGGCCGTCCAGGAATACGTCCCCGGTTACTCGCTCAAGCAGGACGTGCAGTTCGACCCCGTCGAGGACACCGTCGTCCCCGCCCTGGGACGGCGCTTCACCGGGGTCAAGGTCTCGGTGTTCCTGGAGGTGCTCGGCGCGGGCCACTACCTGCCCGACTACGCCGGCAACCTCGACATCATGACCTCCGCCGCGGTCCGGACCGCCGAGAAGATCGCCACACTCCGAGGATGGGTGAACGCATGAAGATCTATGTGCAGGATGTGACCCTGCGCGACGGCATGCATGCGATGGGGCACATGTACACCGTCGACCAGGTGCGCCGGATCGTGTCCGCGCTGGACCGGGCCGGAGTCGCGGCCATCGAGGTCGCGCACGGTGACGGCCTCGGCGGATCGAGCGCGAACTACGGTTTCGGCGCGCACAGCGACGAGGAGTGGATCGAGGCCGCCGCCGACTGCGTACGGAACGCGAAGCTGACCACCCTCCTGCTGCCCGGTATCGGCACCATCGAGCATCTGCGCCGGGCGCACGCCCTCGGCGTACGGAGCGTACGCGTCGCCACCCACTGCACGGAGGCCGACGTCAGCGCGCAGCACATCGCCTGGGCCCGTGAGAACGGGATGGATGTGTCGGGTTTCCTGATGATGAGCCATCTGAACTCCCCCGGTGACCTCGCCCGGCAGGCGGCGCTGATGGAGTCCTACGGCGCCCACTGCGTGTACGTCACGGACTCGGGCGGGCGCCTGACGATGCGGGACGTCGCCGAGCGGGTCGACGCCTACCGCCAGGTGCTGGACGACGACACCGAGATCGGCATCCACGCCCACGAGAACCTCTCCCTGTCCGTTGCCAACAGCGTGACCGCCGTGGAGCACGGCGCGTACCGCGTCGATGTGGCGCTGGCGGGCCAGGGCGCCGGGGCCGGGAACTGTCCGGCGGAGCCGTTCATCGCGGTCGCCGACCTCCTGGGCTGGGAGCACGGCTGCGACCTGTTCGCGTTGCAGGACGCCGCCGACGACATCGTCCGCCCGCTGCGCAACCGCCCGGTGCAGGTGGACCGCGAGACCCTCACCCTCGGCTACGCCGGTGTCTACTCCAGCTTCCTGCTGCACGCCGAACGCGCCGCCGAACGCTACGGGCTCGACACCCGGCAGATCCTGCTGGAGGCCGGCCGGCGCCAGATGGTCGGCGGCCAGGAGGACCTGATCGTGGACATCGCACTGGACCTGGCCGCGCGCGGCGCGGCCCCGACCGACGGGAGCGGCAAGTGACCCCGGCAGAAACCATCGACGTCCTGGCGGCGCGGCTGGACACGGCGCAGACGTCCCGGACCGACACCCCGAGCCTCGCCGACACCCATGAGTTCGGCATCGACGACGCGTACGCGATCCAGGCGGCGCTGCTGGCGCGCCGGGAGGCCCGCGGCGAGCGGATCGTGGGGGTCAAGCTGGGCTTCACCAGCAAGGCCAAGATGGCACAGATGGGCGTCTCCGACGTGATCGTCGGCCGGCTCACCGACGGGATGCGCATCGCGGACGGCGACGACGTCGACCTGTCCCGTTTCATCCACCCGAAGGCGGAGCCCGAGGTCGCCTACCGGCTCTGCCGTGACGTGGACCTGGACGACCCCCTGACGGACATCGAGTCCTGCGTGGACGCGCTGGCACCGGCGATCGAGATCATCGACTCGCGGTACCGGGACTTCCGGTTCACCTACACCGACGTCGTCGCGGACAACACCTCGGCCGCCGGCTTCGTCATCGGCCCCTGGCGCCCCGTCGAGAGCGTGGCCAACCGGGCGGTGCGGCTGCGTACCGGTGAGACGGAGGCGGTCGGCTCGACCGCCGCCATCCTCGGCGACCCCGTCCACGCGCTGCACGCGCTGCTGGACATGTGCCGGCGCCGGCGCATCCCGCTGCGCGCCGGACAGGTGGTGCTCGCGGGCGCGGCGACGGCGGCGGTGCCACTGACGGCGGGGGTCACCACGTGCGAGGTGGCGGGCATCGGATCCGTCACGATGAAGGGACTCCGATGAGCGCTTCAGGGACACCGGACAGCGCGGGGACACCGAGCGGTTCACGGGTACTGGCGGGGCGGGCCACGCCACGCGGACGCTTCCCGCATGTGAAGGTCGTCGGCGACCTGGTCTTCGTCTCCGGCACCAGCTCGCGCCGGCCCGACAACACCTTCGTGGGCGTCGAGGCCGACGAGCTGGGCACCACCCGCCTGGACATCCGGGCGCAGACCCGCGCGGTGATCGAGAACATCCGGGGCATCCTCGCCGAGGTGGGCGCGGACCTCTCCGACGTCGCCCAGATCACCACCTATCTGGTGTCCATGAACGACTTCGGCGGCTACAACGAGGTCTACGGTGAGTACTTCGACGAGCGGGGGCCGACGCGGACGACCGTCGCGGTGCACCAACTGCCGCACCCGCACCTGCTGATCGAGATCCAGGCCGTCGCCCATCTGCCGCGGAACAACCAGCCAGGCACGTCGAACGGCACGGAGGTGCTCTCATGACCGGCATTCCCCAGGTCATCGATTTCCAGGGATGGATCACCGAGAACGAGCACCTGCTCAAGCCCCCGGTGAACAACAGGACCATGTTCCTGGGCAAGGACTTCATCGTCCAGGTGGTCGGCGGGCCCAACCAGCGCACCGACTACCACCTCGATCCGTACGAGGAGTGGTTCTACCAGGTCAAGGGCGATATGCACGTCAACGTCATGACCGCGGACGGGCCGCAGACCGTGCACATCGAGGAGGGCCAGGTGTGGCTGCTGCCCGGTGACCTCCCGCATTCCCCGCAACGGCCCGACGCCGGGTCGATCGGACTGGTCATCGAGCGGGTCCGGGAGGAGGGCACCCTGGAGAAGTTCCAGTGGTACTGCCTCGACTGCGCCACGCTGATCCACGAGATCGAGTTGCAGGTCCGGGACATCGTCGAGGACCTGCCGCCGGTCTTCACCGAGTTCTACGAGAACGAGAAGGCGCGTGTCTGCCCCCAGTGCGGCGCCCTGCATCCGGGGAAAGGCTGACCGTGGACCGCATGATCGACATCCACACCCACTATGTGCCGCGCGGCTGGCCCGATCTGCGGGCCGAGGCCGGGCCCGACGCACCGTGGCTGCGGATCGAGTCCGAGTCCGAAGCGATGATCATGATGGGCTCGAAGGAGTTCCGCCGGATCCGGGCCGACTGCTGGGACGCCGGGACGCGGCTGCGGGACATGGACGCCGACGGCGTACAGACCCAGGTCGTCTCCCCGACACCGGCGTTCTTCACCTACGGGCGCAGCGGCGAGCAGGCGGCGAAGGTCTCGCGGATCTTCAACGACCTCGCCCTGGAGATCGTCGCGCCCGCGCCGGACCGGCTCATCCCGTTCTGCCAGGTGCCGTTGCAGGACCCCGACGCGGCCTGCCGTGAGCTGGAGCGGTGCGTCGCCAACGGGCACCGCGGCGTCGAGATCGGCAACCACGTCGGCGATCTCGACCTCGACAGCGAGGGCGTGGTGACGTTCCTCCAGCACTGCGCGTCGCTGGACGTGCCGGTGTTCGTGCACCCGTGGGACATGGCCAGCTCGCCGCGGCTCGACCGCTGGATGGCGCAGTGGCTCACCGCGATGCCCGCGGAGACCCATCTGTCGATCCTCGCCCTGATCCTGGGCGGCGTCTTCGACCGGATCGACGACAGCCTGAAGATCTGCTTCGCCCACGGCGGCGGATCCTTCGCCTTCTGGCTCGGCCGGATGGAGAACGCGTGGCACGGCCGCCACGACGTCATCGGCACCTCGGAGTTCCCGCCCTCGCACTACCTGGGCCGCTTCTACGTCGACTCGGTCGTCTTCGACGACCGCGCCCTGCGGCTGCTGGTCGACACGGTCGGCGCGGACCGCGTGATGGTGGGCAGCGACTACCCGTATCCGCTGGGCGAACGCCCGGTCGGCGACGTCGTCCGCAAGAGCCGGTTCCTCGACGACACCGGCCGCCGACTGATCACCCGCGGCAACGCGGAACGCTTCCTGGGCCTTGCCGGGAGCTGACGGAACGCCGGGCTGACGGCAGGTGCCTTGGCCGGTCCAACAGGCCAACGGGCTAACGGGAGGTGCCTTCGGAATCGCCGCCGGAGGCACCTCCGCCCGCGTTCCCGGACGCTCCTCCGGGGGCCTCTCCGGGTACGTCCGCGGTCGTGTCCTGGGGTGCCATCCCGGCCGCGACCTCCTCAAGGCTCCGGATCAGGGCCTCGGCGGACGGGCTCAGCGTACGGGCGGCCGGCAGGGTCAGCCCGACGCTGTGCCCGATCGGCTCCAACGGGACCGACAGGCGAGCGATCCGGGTGTCGTCCCGGGTGATCAGGCTGGGCAGCGCCGCGACGACATCGGTCTCCAGCAGCAGTTGGCGCACCGTCAGGAACGACGTGGTCTCCACGCGGTTCATCGGCAGCGCGATCCCGTGCCGGGCGAAGAACTCCTCGATCTCCCGCCGCAGGGCGGTCTCCGCCCCCGGCAGGATCCACGGATAGTCCGCCAGATCCGCGAGATCCACATTCGGCCGCCCGGCGAGGGCGTGCGACGCCCGTACCACCAGTTCGACCGACTCGTCGTAGAGCTTGCGGCGCACGATCCGCTCGTCGGAGGGGACGGTCAGCCGGCCGACGATGAAATCGACCCGGCCCGCTTCCAGCTCCAGCAGCAGCGCCTCGGGCGACGCCTCCCGGACGACCACCGTCAGATACGGGCGCTCCTTCTTGAGCGCGGCGATGGCCCGTGGGAGAAGCACATTGGATCCGGCCAGGTGCGTGCCGACGATCACCGTTCCGCGGTCGGCGTCGGCCAGCTCGACCACATGACGGCCGGCCTGCGCCAGCTGGGCGAGCACGGCACGGGCGTGCTCGGTGAACGCCTCCCCGAAAACCGTGGCGGTGATCCCCCGGGGCCCGCGTTCGAACAGCGGAACCCCGAGGATGTCCTCCAGCTCGTGCAGACTGCGCGTCGCCGCCGGCTGCGTCACATGCAGCTCCGCGGCGGCACCGACGACACTCCCCTGCCGGCAGAGCGCATCGACGAGCACCAGATGGCGGAACTTCAGCCGGCCGTCCAGAAGGCGGGGAATCTTCACCCCGCGACTCTATCGGCGCCCGGCCCCGACGGCCCGAAGCGGGCCCACCGCCCGGCAACGGCCCACCGCGCGGAACGGATCCGGCATCGCGGATTGCCCACGCGCGACGGAGAGACACCCAACCGAACACGCCCGGCGGGACGTTCACACACTCCCCGGAGCTCACGTGCCCCGCTTCGAACGAGCCCGGCTGACGGGGGGATGCATCCGCCCGTCAGCCGGCGTCGGGGACGACGAGTCTCACAGGCTCGCGTCATTCCCGCGGTTCGCGGGGTCAGGGCTGCACAGCCAGCCGTTGACGGCGAAGCGGCTGTCCGCGTGCTGCTTGCTCGGGCAGCTGACCGGCCGTACCTCATGCCAGGCGGTGGGTCGGAAGAACACGATGCTGTCGTGCTCGGGCTCCCACTCCCGCCAGGTGCGCTCCTCCCACTTTCCGGTTGTCTCGGTGTGCAGCGGCATGGCGACGTCGAACACGCGCAGCCCGCCCCCGTCGAAAGGCCGGGGTGTGCGATGCAGGTAGTACACGAACGTGAGCAGACGCCGGGGGGCGAACTCGGCGCTGGTGTCCTGGTGCGGCCGGTAGAAGTCGCCGTCATTGTGCAGGTTGAGGCTGTAGTGGGGTTCGGTGTACCGGCAGGAGACTCCCAGAGTGTGCTCGACCGCCCCCAGCACCTCATCGATGGCCGCCATCAACTCCGGCGCGGCAAAGTCCTGGCACGACCGGGACCGGCGAACGTCGGGGATCACCTCCCGGTCTCGGATCATGGAGGGCTTCGACGTGTCGCCGGCGGAGGCGATGGCGCGCTCCAGCAAGGCACCGGCCGTCTCCTCACCCAGGAACTGGGTGATGCGGCAGACCGTCACCGGAAGCCGCCAGATCGCGTCCGTACACACCGGCGACCGCTGATCCACCGCCTCGGACGGTCCCACCGCGGTGTCGTGTCGCGCCGAGGTGTCCCGCTCTGTCATGGTGTCCTGCCTTCTGGATTGCGGTGAGTGTTCCGCCGGGCCGGCTCCCCCGAGTGGGCCGCGGCCGGTGGCCACGCTCGGCCTGGGACGCGCCCGTGGCCACCGGCCCTCCGGCCCTCCGACCGCTGGAGCGTCACAGCGGGCCGTCTTGCGTCATCACGCGGCCTCGGGCGAGTTCACGCTCGCGGCTTCCCGCAGACGATCCACTTCGGCCGTGAGCTCTGCCACGCGGCGGTGCAGTGCCTGGACGCACACCAGGGCGACGCCGAGGCCGTCGACGACGGGGATGGTGGTGTCGTCCTCGTTGAAGCCGAAGGCTGCATGCCAGTCCTGGGCCATGGGCCCGAGGTGACGGACGCCTTCGGGCTCCCAGAGATAGCGCCAGGTACTGACGGGCAGCGCGGCCACGGTCTCCAGGACCGCGTAGCCGTTGACCGCACCGACCGGGGCCACCGCGCCGCTCTCCCGCGCACCGGCCGGACGACGGGCCGGGGCACCGCGGTCGGCCGCCCGGGACCGCCGGTGGAAGATCCGCATCCTCACCGGCTCCAGTCGACCGGGACCACGTCTTGCTTGAGCCCGCGGTCACTGCAAATGGCGCACGGGGAGTTCGGGACACCGGGGCCCTGGTCGGTGCCTACCGTGATCGCTCCGTGGGCCCCGACCGGGGCATGGATGCCGTCTCCGACCATCGCGGCTTCGTAGCCGCCCAGCAGCTCCTGGAGGGTTCCGGGACCCAGGTTCTCCGGAGCGGTGATCGCGGCCACGCCGTCGTAGTCGGTGTAGGCCGCCCCCAGCGTCCGGCCGCCGATGGTGGCGAACACGATCTTCGCACCGCGGATGGGCTCCCCGGTCACCGCGTCGGACGCCATCGCCTGGATGTTCTCCAGTTGCATCTGGGTGACGTTCAGGGTGGCCTGGCTGGTCGTGAGCCTGGCCGGCTTCAGGCTGGGGCATTCCGCCCCGCTGCACGACGCCGATGGGGTGGCCGCCGACGCGGTGACACCGCTCCCCGCACCCAGCGACGCCAAAGCCGCGGCCATCACCGCGACGGTCTTACGCCCTACAAAGCTCATGTCCACTCCCATGGAACCGCCCGAGCGTGATCCCGTACCAGCGCATGACGGCCGGGACGCCTGGGCGCGTGCAGCACGCGACGAGCGCCGCCCCCTCCGGACGGCGCAAGCGACCGTATCCACGCCCCTCCGGCCCAACCAGCCGACAAACGCAAGTTCGCGCTATCTGATGAACCGCCAGTAGGAGGGTGACGAACGCGATCGACGCATACGCGCCAATGAACGACCGCCGAAGCACTCACCGCAACCGACTCACCGCCGCAAAGGCATGTGGGAGTACCCGCTCACCAGGGGACGGGCACTCCCACGCCGCCCTATCGGCAGTCGGTCTTTCCGGCACGCCTGCCGGTCAGGTCTTCCAGACGTAAGGGCTGTCCCGTCATACCTGGCGGGCGCGCGACGACAGCTACGGCACCTCGCCGCGTTGTCGGCACGTCCACATACACCCAGTATGCGGACGCTCCTCCGCCTTGCGATGCACCGCATCTGACGCCGCGCGCTGATCCACCAGGTATTACGGGACAGCCCTTAGGTATCCAGGACCTGCGACGCGTACCGGGCAGCCGGGGCGCGTGGTGGCGATATCGTCCAACCGGTCTCCGTCCACCCACGCCGGAGTTCAGTGACGTCCAGCGGCACCATCGTCATGGCGAAGCCTGTGCGGAGAACTTCCTCGCCGGCCTCGGGGGCGTGCCAGGTGTTGGCGTCCGCCCAGGCACTCATGTTGGCCGGGACCCTGGATGCGCCGCCCATGCAGACGATGCCGCGCAGCAGCGCGGGGAGCGTGGGCTCCACGCCGTAGCAGCGCCGGTGCGATGTCCGTCGACGGCGCGAGCGCCGGCACGGTGAGTTCGCCCGGCCGTTCACGGGCCGGCCGTACCAGTTGCCCACGCCACCGGCCTCCGCGAGGACAGCGGGCCGGTCAAGGGGTGTGGGGTGCCCGACTGCCACCGGAACATTCTTCCGGCCGACTACGACGGGGATCCGCAGCACGTTCTCCCCGGTCTGGGCCGTCCGTACGTTGCCGTGGAGCGCGCCCAGCGCCACGATCTCCACGTGGGGCTGCACGGCGAGACAGAAGATCGCCCGGGGCGGATCAAGTCGGCCGAGCTCCAGCGCAGGGGGCATCTTCGCCGGCGCTCGGCGGGGACAGCGCCCCTCCCCTTGCAGGGACGGGCCATGCGGTGAGCCGAGTACGTGCTGGGGGCCGTCCGAGACGGTACGCAGGGCGCGAGCGCATGACGAAGGCCCAGGCCAGAGATACGTCCTGACCTGGGCCTTCGGTGTCATTCGCACTGGTAGCGCTGGTGGGCACCGACGGATTTGGACCGCCGACACCTGCTTTGTAAGTCCGGCCGGGCCGGCCAGGGCCTGGGAGGCATCTGGTCGGCGGGGAGGTACACCGCCTGGCAGGCGTCGCCGACGAGGGTGACGCGGCCGCGGCTCCAGGCGGGCAGGTCGGCTCGGGCCACCTGGTCGTAGTCGACGTAGCCGGAGGGTGGGCATCGGCCGCGTGCCCGGGTGGTGATCCAGCCGAGGCCGGAGTAGTGGTGCGGGAGTGTGGCGCGTGGATCGGTGGGGAGCGCGGGGCCCGGGGTGTGGTGCACCGCGAAGGCGGCGACCCGTCCGTCGCGCAGGCCGTAGAAGCCCGTCCGGTCGTATCCGGGGCCGTAGAAGTCGGTCACGCAGCCCCGTGTGCGCGGGCCGGACACGTTCTTCAGGACGACGACGGACCGGCCCAGGGCGTCCAGGCGCTGGACGAGGGCGATGCCTGCGCCATGGATGACGGCCTGCATGTACGGGCGATTCCCCTTCCGGTTGCAGAGGTTCAGCGGGGACGGGGCCGCAGGGCCGGGGGATCAGGTCATGGTGGCCGTTGGCGTGGGGGCGCTATGCAGGGCTCGGAGGGCGCTTTGGTGGGTGAGCCAGCCGACGAGGTGTCCGGTGCCCGGGTCGAGGACAGGCAGGCCGGTGCCCGTGGCGGTCACCAGTGCGTGCAGAGCGGTGGCCAGCGGCATGTCCGCGGTGATGGCCGGGGCGGGCTGGGCGAGGTCGCTCACCCGAGTCGGCCGGGCGTCGGGACTGGCGGCGAGGGCCTCGGCGACGGCGCGGGCGGTGAGCGTGCCCACACAGTGGCCGTGGTCGTCGACGACGGGGAGCGCGCCGTGGTCCGAGCGGGTCAACAGGTCTGCTGCCGTGCCGAGTTCGGTGTTGACGGAGAGGAGTGGCGGGGCGGCTTCCATCACCGTGTCCACGGTTTGCGTGCCGAGGGGGGCCTGGGGCGCGGGGGCGTGGAGGTCGATGCCGCGGCGCCGGAGTTTGAGGGTGTAGATGGTGTCGTGGGACAGCAGGCGGCTGGTGGCGGTGGCCAGGACGATGGCGAGCATCAGGGGCAGGATGATCGTGTACTGGCCGGTGAGTTCGAAGAGGATGACGACGGCGGTGATCGGTGCCCGCGAAGCGCCGGCGAAGACCGCACCCATACCGACCAGGGCGTAGGCGCCGGCGTCCCCCGCGGTGCCGGGCATGAGGTGACCGGCGACGGCCCCGTACGCGGCGCCCAGCATGGCCCCGATGAACAGGCTGGGGGCGAAGACACCGCCGGATCCGCCGATGCCGATGGTGAGGCTGGTGGCCACGACCTTGCCGGCCAGCAGGAGCAGCAGGAAGGCGACGGCGTAGCCGCCTTGGGTGGCCTTCTCCAGCACGGAGTAGCCGACACCGTACATCTCGGGCAGCGCCAGCAGCATCAGGCCCAGCGGCAGACCGCCGGCCGCCGGCCGCAGCCACTCCGGGCCGCGCCAGGCCCAGTCGCAGGCGTCCTCGACCCAGTACAGGATGCGGGTGAAGCCCACGCCCACGACGCCCGCCACCACACCGAGCACCGCGAACAGCCCGTACTGGCCCAGGTGTTCGACGTGGAACGGCGGCAAGGTGAGGAAGGCGGTGTTGCCGAAGGCCGCACGTCCGATGACGCCGGCGGTGACGCTGGCCAGCACGGCGGCGCCGAACGCCTCGGCGCTGAAGGCTCCCAGGATCAGTTCCATCGCGAAGAAGACGCCGGCCAGCGGGGCGTTGAAGGTGGCGGAAATACCACCGGCCGCGCCGCAGGCGACCAACAACCGCAGCCGGTCCGCAGGTACCTTCGCCACCCGCCCCAGCGTCGAACCGAGGGCCGAGCCGATCTGGACGATGGGCCCCTCCCGCCCGACAGAGCCGCCGGATCCGATGCACAAGGCCGAGGCGAGCGCCTTCACGACGGAGACCTGCGGATTGATCCGCCCACCGCGCTGCGCGACCGCGAGCATCACCTCCGGGACCCCGTGGCCACGGGCCTCCTTGGCGAACCGGTCGACCAGCGGCCCGTACAGCAGCCCGCCCGCCACCGGGGCGATCAGGACGAAGTACGGCCCCAGCCAAGGGAATTCCGGGTGGGCGGCGTGGCCGGCAGCCGCGTAGTCGGGGTGGCCGGAAAAGAGATGGGTGAACGTCGCGATCAGCCAACGGAACGCGATCGAACCCAGACCGGCGCCGGCTCCCACCACGACCGCGAGCGCCGGCACGCCCCACGGCGCCCCGCGCAGCCGCGCCGCCGGGGAAGCGGGCCGGGGCTCGACGGCCGGTGTCCCCAAGGAGGCGTCGGCAGCCGGTATCGCAGGTAAACCAGTCACACTTTTCCTCTCCTCGCTCTTTTTGCATTACGCAAACGCTGTCAAGGGTGCGCGCGGGCGGGGTAGAAAGGAACATGATCGAACGCGCGGGAAAGGCAAGGGACATGGCGGAAGTGGACGCGGTCACCCGGGCGGTGCTGACCGCCTCACGGGTCCTGGTCGGCGTCTCCGCACGGTCGCTGGCCGCCACCGAGGACACGGTCACGCTGCCGCAGTTCCGCCTGCTGGTCGCGCTGTCCATGCACGGCGACGCCAACCTCTCCACGGTCGCCGAACTCCTCGGCGTCAACCCCTCCACCGCCATGCGCATGATCGACCGGCTCACCACCGCCGGCCTGACCGAACGACGCGCCAACCCCGCCAACCGGCGGGAATCCCTGGTCGAACTGACCGAGGACGGGCGCCGGATCGTCGACGAGGTCACCACCCGCCGCGGGGAGGAGATCGCCACCATCGTCAGCCGCATGGACCCGGCCCAGGGCAAGGCCCTGGTCGAGGCCCTCACCGCCTTCGCCGCCGCCGCCGGCGAACCCGCCGCCCCCACCACCGGCCCGGATGCCTATCCGCTGGGCTGGACAGAGCGCGCCCCCGGCTGACGAGCACGGGCCTTGCGGAAAACGTGGATGGATACCCTGCGCGAGACGCCATCCACACGTAGCGAGATCCTGGGCTCCCTCCGGTCCGCCGCTGCCCTCCGGCCGGTCCGTCCCAGGGCGACTCGCCATGGGAGCCTGAAGCATTCAGCGTGATCACAGCACTGCTCCCGGAGGGTGCCTCAGTGCCGAAGGCGAGTTGCCGCGGCCCCGGGCTTCCGTTGGCCCGGCTCCGCATCCACGGTTACGTTGAAGGTGTGCCTGCGTTCCTGTGAGGAGGAGCGCTCTCGTCGTTGCGCCACGAGGCGCTCTCCTGAGGGTCGGCGAAGCCGCAGGCGCGTGGCGGCCAGGCACAGCGAAGGAGCGGGGACGGCCGGGGCACTCGCAGCGGGAGGGGCGAGAGATGGTCAGTCGGTTCAACGACTTCGGCGACATGTACGAGGAGATGTTCCGCCTGCCGTGGCGAGCGCACGTGGAGACGTTCAGTGTGTGGCGCGCTCTGGGCGATCTCTCGGGCGAGCAGGTCCTTGACATCGGCTGCGGCACCGGCGTGTACAGCCGGGAGATGAAGCGGCGGGGCGCCGCACGCGTGGTCGGTTACGACATTTCCGAGGGCATGCTGGCCGTTGCCCGGGAGGCGGAAGCCGAACAGCCGCTGGGCATCGAGTATGTGACGAGCCCGCCCGTCTCCGAGGCCGGCACCTTCGGCGTCGCCCTGGGCGTGTACGTCCTGCCGTACGCGGAGGACTACCCCGCCCTCGTCGGGCTGTGCTCCGTAGCCGCTCGCGCGCTGCGGCCCGGAGGGCGGTTCGTCACGCTGCCGGTCAATCCGGATTTCGACGGCCGGCACGACTACTACGAACGTTACGGACTGCGGCTCTTCGACGCCGAGCCGAGAGGCGACGGCTCACGCGTGACGCTGCACCTGCACTTCGGCCGGTACGACCAGCAGATCACCGCCCGCTACTGGAGCCGGCCCACTGTGGAAAAGGCGCTGCGTGAGACCGGGTTCGAGGCGATCGCCTGGCCCCCGTTCGGTGTGTCCGAGGAAGGGATGACGCGGTACGGGGAGGACTTCTGGCAGCCGTACCTGACCTGCCCGCACGCCGCGATCGTCACCTGCCGCAGGACGTGAAGGTCCACTGTGTGCGCAAGAGCAGAGACAGATGCGAGGGACACGGAGCTCCGTGTCATCCCCTCCCTCGGCCGTATCGGACCAGGACAGTGGGACACGCTCGTCGGACCGGACAACTTCTACAACAGCCACAGATGGCTGCGCGGCCTGGAGCTCGCGTTCGGCTCCGCAGACATCGTGACGGCTTTCCGGGACGGGACATTGCTCGGCGCGCTGCCCACCTGGCCGGGCGAGGGCGACGCCCCCGGCCTGTTCTGCCTGCCGCAGATGTTTCCGGACGTGGCCGTCGACCGGTCGGCGGATTACCTGTGGCTGGGAGCCAGGCGCTCAGTTTTCAACGAACTCCTCTGCGTACGAGGGGAGCTCCGCAGGGCGACGCTCGACGCGCTGCTGAGGGGTGCGCTCAGGCTCGCCGACTCCCATGCCGCGGCCGGGGTGGTCATGCCCTACCTGTCGGCGGACGACGCCCGCGAGCTCGCGCTCCTGCACCCCAGGGCGCGCGTGCTGCTCCACGACGCGGACGCCAACATGGACGTCCCCGTAGGCGGATTCGCGGAGTACCAGGCCCGTTCGAGTCAGCGCGCTCGTACGCGCCGCCGTGCCGAACTGCGGGCCTGCGCACGCAGTGGCACCGAGATCGCATGGCTCCCGCTCGACAGGCAGAACACCCGGCATGCGGCCCATCTGGTCACCCAGAACCGGGCCCGCTACGGCGGCACCACGGACGTCGGCCGGATGGAACGGTCCTTCGCCGCACAGCTCGCCTCGGGAGCACTGCGGCGGGCCGTTGCCTGTTTCGGCGTCCGCAACGGCCGACCCGTGGCCGTCACCATCTGCTACACCCACTACGACCGGCTCTACGCCCGGTACTACGGATTCGACTACCAGCGGGCCAGGCCGGCCTGCGAATACTTCGTCCTCACCTACTGCGCTCCCCTCGACTACGCCGCGACCTGCGGCTTCCGCCGCTACCGCATGGCCGTCTCGGCCCCGGACATCAAGGTGCGCCGGGGAGCCGCGCTCGCTCCTCTCGCCGCGGTCCTGCTCCCGCTCGACACCGCGGTGTGCACCCCCGAGCACGCCGCTGCCGTGAACGCCCGAACGGCCCGGCGATGGCGCGGCCGGTACCCCACACGGCCATGGGCCACCGGCTCCGAGTGGGACATCTGGGACGCCGTCTCCTGAAAGGAGAACCCGCCATGCTGCACCTCGTCTACCGCATCCGCCTGACCGCTGCCGCGGAAAGCGATCCCGCGGGGTTCTGGGCCTGGGCGGAGGAACGTGAACAATGGTTCTACGAGGGCCTTGACACCGTGCTCGCCACGCGCTGGGCCGTACGCACGGTCGGCGCGGACGTCCATACCCTGGAGCACACCGTCACCTTCGCCGACGAAGCCGCCTGGGGCCGCTACCGCCGGCAGCTCTCCGAACGCAGCCGCGACCCGGCATGGGAACACCGCCGCACCGAGCAGGGACACTGGTGGCAACTGCTCGACGCCACACTGCTCAGCGACCCCCCGGTCCCCCTCGGTTTCGACCGCGCGGCCGGGCCACGGGAATGAGCCATGGACGACCTGGAACGGCTGGCCGAACGCAGCCATCATCTGCTGTCCACCGCGCGCTTCATGACCCTGGCCACCTGTGACGGCACTTCACCCTGGGCCTCCACAGTCAACTTCGTCGCCCTCCACGCCCCCCTGCGGCTCCTCTACTACTCCCTGCGCACCGCCCGCCACTCACTGAACATCGAGCACCACCCCCGGGTAGCGGGCTCGATGTTCCTGACGGGCCTTCCCGGATTCGGACTGGACGGCGCACAGTTCACCGGCCTCTGCCGCCCCATAGAGACCAACACACTGACCGAACACCACCAGCTCTACTACACACTCAACTTCCCCGACGAGAACGACCGCCGCCAGTGGCTGCTTCCCCCACCCGAGTTCCGCGACGAGGGACCACGACGCTTCTACACGCTAGAGGTGACACAGTGGTGGCTTCTGGACATCGACCGCTGGCTCGTCGACAAGCACGACCAACGCGTCGCCGTACCGCTCCAGGCCCTCACCGGCAGGTGACCAGCTCGCTCGCGGCGAATCTCATCCGCCGGACTGCGCTTCCGTATGCCGGTACCCTGCCGACGCCCAAGGACGCAGAACCCGCCCCACCGGCGGCGGCCATCGATGAGCCACACATAGCAACCCTGTTGGCCTGCGAAAATGCTCCACGCGCTCCCACAAAAGTGGGAGAGGCGTCCCCCGGCCCTCTGAGGCAAGCCGCTGACCTGCGGCTTCGGAATTTTCATCAAGGCCGCAAGAACCGCTCTCCTGCGACGTACGAGAGACGCGTGAACGTGCTCTGAGCCGGTACCGCCCACCTGCGGGGAAGCTGACGGGCGCAGGGAGCGGAGCGGGGGTCTGCCCTACCCCGTCACCGACGGGCGCCGGACACCCGGCACCGGCACCGGCAACTGGGCGAACAGCGCTGAGAGGACGACGGTCAGCGCCGGACCGGTCACCATGCCGTACAACGGCGGACCAGAGCGCGAGATCCCCGAGGTGATCAAGAGCGCGGTGGCTGCCGCCGGCAGATGAGCGACCCGGAACCACTCAAGCAAGAAGAGAGTTGCGGCAACACCGAGAGCCTGCGCCGCGCTCTGGGCGAGTGTGTCCTCGTTCCGCGGGAGAACCGGTCGCTCACTCCACAGCCCGAACGACGCCAGTTGCAGCGGCTCGTCCGCAAAGCGCAGCCCCGCCGGCCCCGGTACGAGCCACCAGCGCACGCGCCAGGGCGGTTTCATGTGCTGCCACCGGTCACCGGCTCGGGAACCTCAGAAGCCGATGAACAGCCCTTCGGCCGCACACTCCCTGATACACCGTCAGCAGAAGTGACTACCGAGCCGGCTCCAGTCAGCCCAAGGAGGCAGAGCATGGCTACGGACCGCACAGAGGATGCCGCCAAGGACGAGGATGCTCGCCCTAACGACCTGGTGCGTGATTGCAGTGTCGATGTGACCAGCAGTGTTGTGGACGGCATGATCTGACGGTGTGGCGATCAAGGTGAACCGTGCGGTCCTCAGCCATCGGATGCTGACCGGTATCTCGCGGCGGCATCTGGCGGATCTGGTCGTCGAGCTGACCGCTCCGTGGCAGGCCGTGGTC